>NZ_JARLUZ010000002.1:0-870586 GCF_037162545.1 Pseudoalteromonas sp. B131b
AGGGCGCGAGCATACTTTGTTAAAAATGTTAACCAAAAAGAAGTTCTTCTCTAAAAGCATCATCATAACAAGCTCTTACACACTTACTTCTTATTGACCCCTTGCTTTTCGTATGCTGCTTTATCATGTTCCTAACGACGCGTCTAAATAGTGCCATATGTTGCGCACTTAATGGCTCATTTATTTGACAGGCATCTTCTTTAAATACGACATCCAGTATCCAGTGTTGCTGATTTTCTATCAGCCAATGTTGTCTTATTGCTTTACTTATCAATATATTGTCTGTCAACGATGTTAGGTAGTAATGTGTGTCAATACTCGTTCTATTACCCTTCGTTCGCTCTCGCTGCACCGCAACGATTGTCCTAACTGATGGCCAGCTCTCTTTAATTTCACTCGGTAATAAACGCGCATCAAGACAATCTATCGTGCGTACTTCTTTTCGCCCATGCCCTGCATCTTGTGTTACATGACTAAGTATCTCTGAGTTTTCAGATTCATACTGGTGTGTAAATGCATCTTGAATCGCGCTATAAAGTTTCTTTTGATTACCCTTTGCTTGCACTAGATAATCTGCATGTCTGCTAATTAGCTGTTTTAGCGTTTCTTTTTGGCAGTGCAAAGCATCAAGTGTAATGACGGTGTTATTGATATCGAGTATTTTCAATAAATCCCGAACTGCCGGTATTTCATTCGTCTTACTGCCAACTGTTTGGTGGAATAATGTGAGACCTGCCTCACAATCAAATGCTGAGACGAGGTGTAATTTATCAGCAATGTGTTTACTTGCTCCGCGAATAGTTTTGCCATCGAAGGCAATGACAGGATGCGCTGATTTAACGCGGTTTTGATTGACCCAGCTATACATCGCGAGTAGTAATGAGTCAGTATCAACGGTTCTAAAAATCCGAGCAATACTATGTCGAGTGGGTATGCCATTTTTGAAAGAACGAAATCCTCTTAACCAATTAAGCTTACTTTCGCCATAGACTTCAATATCTTGCCAGTTTTCACACCCTGATGTAACGGCAGTAATAATAAGAAAAAGCACATCAACTAAGTTATGGTGTTGATTTATATGTGAACGATTATCTTTGACGAGTTCTAAATGGGAGAAGAGTGACATAATAAGTTTAAGGTGATTAAATTTATGGTATTAGATCATAAAATTTGTTTATTTACAAAGTGTGATCCCGCCCTGTTAGCTATGGTTTGTTTATCAATAAAAACAAATAAAAAAATGAGTTAATCTACAGGCTCATTATTTTTTCGAACATCGAGGATATTTATGGAAATTGAATATATTTGGGGTGTTTTAGCGGTTATTGCAGTTTTATTTATATTAATATTTGGTAACTCAATACCTAAGCATGGCAGCGTAACTGAAGGTGATGTTATTGTTGCTTTAAAATCAGGTCATAAAGTTAGAGCAATAAAATATTATAGATCTGTTCATGGTGTAAGTTTGAAAGAAGCTAAAGATGCCATTGAAAAATTAACCTCAAAACATGCCCTGAAGTGAGGCCCAAGTAAAATTCAGCCATTAATTGCAAGTTTTAAAAGTGGTGAGCCTCTTTGTTTTCCACCACCTAGATACAACCCTTATCCATTTGAATACCAGCGATCTAATAATAAATTGCGCTGTCCCCACTTATTTTCACTTCAGCGATATCATTAAACGCGCCGCCCCTAAAAAATTAACTAAGAGTTAAATAACAATACTTTAGTAAACGCTAGTTCATATTACGTCACGTAATATCCATACAGAACTTTAAGTTAAACATACGTTCGTGCAGCGTTCCCATTTTTATTTGACTCAATTTATTGGACATTCTTTTTATGAAATTAAAGTTATTTATCGCAATTATTTTTAGCACTTCGATGTCGTCTTACGCGACAGAAGCAGTAGATAAAACGCAGTTTTCATTCGAAGACTTAAAAGCGCTGGCAAAAGCCTCAGCCGAAAAGCCCTATACAGAAACCAAGGTGCCAGCGCCGGAGTTAATCGATAAAATTACGTATGACGAACATTGGAAAATACGCTTTAAAGAAGATGAAACCTTATATCCAAGTGGAAAAAAGGCGCCCGTACAATTATTTTATCCTGGGCGATATTTTCCTGAGCCAGTAAGTATTTACATCAGAGACGATAAAAATCAGGTGCAAAATGTACCTTTTAGTAATGACGTTTTTGATATGCCTGATGACAGCCCAGCTTACGATCTCCCAGAAGGGTTTGGATTTGCAGGCTTTAGAATAATGCGCCCAGATATGAAACCAGATTGGATATCTTTTTTAGGCGCGTCTTATTTTCGTACCGACGGGCCAGACGGGCAATATGGTTTGTCGGCTCGAGGTATCGCGATTAATACGGGCATGAATCAACCAGAAGAATTTCCGCGCTTTTCTGCATTTTGGATTGGCCCTGCAGAGAAAAAAGGTGAAAGTGTGTCTGTTTGGGCATTGCTTGAAGGGCCTTCTATTACTGGTGCTTATCGATTTGGTTTAAGTAAAGATAACAAAGAAGCCAAAGGCCATATCACCTCAGTGAGCGCTAATTTGTATATGCGCGCCGATGTTAAACGCTTAGGCATAGCACCGTTAACCAGTATGTATTGGTACTCACAAAAAGATAAAACAGAAGCTAAAGATTGGCGCCCAGAAATTCACGATAGCGATGGCCTGGCGATTCACACAGGATCGGGTCAATACGTTTGGCGCCCGTTAAATAATCCTCAGTCGGTTTCGACCAATAGCTTTATTGATGAGAACCCAAAAGGGTTTGGTTTAATCCAAAGAGATCGTGACTTTAATAACTACCAAGACGACGGCGTATTTTATAATAAGCGTTCATCAGCGTGGATAAAACCTACTGACGATTGGGGCAAAGGCGCAGTTCAGTTAATCGAGATTCCAACAAAAGATGAAACGTTTGACAACATTGTTGCCTACTGGGTGCCCGAAAAAGAGGCGCGCAAAGGCGACGAGTTTACCTTTTCTTATGATATTGAGTGGCGTCCACTCGATCCAAAATCAAAAACGCTTGCAAGCGTTGTAAATACTCGCCAAGGCTTAGGCGGGATCCCCGGCCAGCCAATCCCTGAAGGCGTTAACAAAATGGTGATTGATTTTGAAGGTCCAGTATTTAAAGGCTTAGATAACAAAAGTGGTATAAAGCCGATTGTTGAAGCCAGCAATGGTGAAATACTAGAACCTATTGGAGTTTATCCGGTAGTTGGTACAAACCAATGGCGATTAGCGTTTGACTACAAACAAGCTAACAACAATCCGGTGAACATACGCGCGTATTTAGTTGATAAAAATGATGAAGCTATAACTGAAACATGGGTAACTGATGCAAAGGTAACGATTAAATAAGACCTTAAATAAGCATTAAAGTAAAACGGGTGGCTATATTTTGATTTTCTAGGTAATTATAGCCACCATAATGTCTTTTAAAACGCCAATCAAAACACCATTAAAACTCCCTTTTATATCCCACGTAAAATACAGTAAACGATTGAATCAAAATATGAACTCGGCTATGGTTTGTTTATCAATAAAAATAAAAAAACGAGTTAACTTACTGTTTGTTAGCTGTTTTGAGGGATTGTATGTTTTTTTGAGTAAATTATTTTGTTGGGAGCGAGGTAGGCAAAAATCAGGCTACGATAAAATGTTGATTTGTGGTGCTACGTGGCCAATTAAATTTGATACATATTTGCTTAAATTCCCACAAGGAAGTGAAATAGCACCACACACAGACAAAGTTGAATCTGGTAAACACTATCGATTGAATATAGTGCTTAAAAAAGCAGATTTGGGTGGTGAGTTTATTTGCAGTGATCCGATATTTGAAACAAAGCGGGTTAAGCTATTCCGGCCTGATGTAAGTGAGCATCAGGTATCAAAAGTTATAAAAGGTAATAGATATTTACTCAGTATTGGGTGGATAAGAAGGAGCTCTAAGTGTTAGATTTAAGACCTAATTGTGAATGTTGTGATAAGAATCTACCTGCACAGTCCACAGAGGCTTTTATTTGTTCATTTGAATGCACATTTTGTTCTGGCTGTGCTCAAACGGTATTAAATAACGTGTGCTCAAACTGCTCAGGTAATTTGGTGCAGCGACCAATTCGCCCTTTGGCTGCACTAAAAAATTACCCAGCATCGACTAAGCGGGTGCTAAAAGAAAGTGTTTGTGCGCCAAACACATAAAAACATAAAGTATAATAATTACATTTCTGGGTATGGAGGTCTGATGAGAAAATCCTTTGAATTTACTGTTAAGTCAATCAAAGTTAAAATAATTAACGCTTGGTTTAGTGGTGCTAAATTATATGTAAATGGTGACTTACGAGATACTGACAAAACTTTGTTCGCTTTTAGCAAGAATACTTTGCTATCTGCAAATTTAGGTGAGTTGGGTGTTCTAGAAATCAAGCCATTATCGGGGCTAATTACCGTTGAAATGGATGCATATTTGGTCAATGGTACAAACATTCAACATGTATATAGCTCACATAAACGCCTTAGCCTAAAAGAGCAAAGGGCAGCCCGATAAAGCTACTTTAAATAACGTATATTCCTATGTTTTCCTGCATTTACCTGCCTTCAGTAATAACCTCCAAATGACTTTGAGGAGGTTTAAGCCCCTAAGCATACCAAGTTAATATACTTGGTTTACTCGATTACCTTAAAATCACTCATACTCTTTCACGTAAAGTAAAAGCGCGCTGTACATTACACTGAGTGCCTTTGTTACATCGCTGTCGATAACTGCTTCTGCTGGGTGATGGCTTATACCGCCAGGGCTGCGTATAAATAACATGCCAACAGGGCAAATAGGAGCGATTGCCATTGCATCGTGCCCTGCGCCTGAGGCAAGTGAAGGCGATGCTTGGTTATTGAGTTTACATACGCTTGAAAACAAATGCTGAATAGTGGTGTCGCACGCTACGGCATCGGCGGCATGCGTCCATTGCCAATCAAGCGTTAAATTGCGTTTGCTTGCTATAGATTGTGCGCTGCTTTGTATGGCGCTTAATAAGTTAGCGAGATCTGTGTCGCTTTGTGCGCGTGCGTCTAGGCTTATGGTTGTTTTGCCTGCAATCACGTTTGTAGCCCCAGGGCGAGATTGTATTTGCCCTACGGTGGCAACTTCGCCATTTTTAGCATTACTTGCTAGTTTTTCAATTTCGGTTACTAATTCAGCGCAGCCTGCTAATGAATCCTGCCTCAAGTCCATTGGCGTTGTACCCGCATGACCGCTTTGCCCTGTTAGGGTAAGCATGGCGCGTTTTGCTCCTGCGATTGCAGTTACAACGCCTAGCGCCTGATTAACCGATTCGAGCACCGGGCCCTGTTCAATATGAGTTTCCCAGTAAGCTAGTAATTCGTTTTTATTAAGTGCAGCTTTTGCGTAGTCGTTAGGGTTTAGGCCAAAGTCGAGCATGGCTTGGCGCATAGTTATGCCGTTTGTGTCTTCAATGTTTAGCCACTGTGGGTCAAATTCGTTAGCGAGGGCTTTTGAGCCAATTAAAGTGGTGGCAAAGCGGGTGCCTTCTTCATCGCAAAAGCCCACTACATCTAAATGAAAGGGCAGGTCGAGCTTTAACTTATGTGCAAGCGCTGCAATTTCTATCCCCAGTAGTACACCTAAAATACCATCAAACGCACCTGCGTTTGGTACGGTGTCTAGGTGCGATCCTATAATTAAACGTTTAGCATGGGGGTTTGATGATTTTAGTCGTCCCCAAAGGTTGCCCACTTCGTCTTGCCACGATTGCATGCCCGCCTCAACCATCCATGATGCAGTAACGGCGTTACACTCTTTGTGCTCTTTTGATAAGTACACGCGGTGAATACCGCCTTGCATTTGCGATAGTGCGCTGAGAGTTTTACAGCGAGATAAAGCACGTGTTGCGTATTCATCAGCAAGTTCTTTATCTAATAAAGGGCTGTGTTGTGGGCTTACAATCGTCATGCTAAATCCTTTTTTATTTATAGTGAGCAAGGGCTGCAATGGCGGCTTCGCCTTTAGGGCCTTTGTAACCGTTGGCATGTAAGCAAGCGTCTAAACTTGCAAGTGTTTGTAGTACGGTATCTTTGCGGGCGTTGTAACCCATAGTGCCAATACGCCAAATTTTGCCATGCAGTGGCCCAAACGAGGTGCCAATTTCAATACCAAAATCGGTTAGCATTTGTCCGCGTACGTGGTCGGTATTAATGCCCTCGGGTATATAAACACCCAGTACGTTGTTCATTTTATGCCTTAAATCGCCAAATACGTTTAAGCCCAGCGCTTGAATGCCTGTTAGCATGGCATCGCCGTGTAATTTGTGGCGCGCTACGCAGTTATCTACGCCTTCTTCAATGACTATGCGGGCGCATTCTGAGGCGCAATACAACATGCTGGTGGCTTCGGTATGATGATTTAGGCGCTCCTCGCCCCAGTAATTCATTATCATGCCTAAATCAAAGTAGTTTGAGCGTACAAATGGCTCTGTGCCGTCGGTATGATCGGCAGTGCGAATACCTGCTTCTACTTTCTTACGTTTTTGGATCCACTCGGCGCATTTGTCACTGAGTGTTAAAGGTGCTGAACCAGACGGTCCGCCTAAACATTTTTGCAGACCAACCGAAAGTGCATCGAGTTTCCATTCATCGGCAGGAAGTTCGTTACCCACAATGGATGCGGTGGCATCGCAATAAAATAGTACATCGTGCTTTTGGCAAATATCGCCAATATGCTCAAGAGGTTGGTTCATGGTGGTCGATGTATCGCCTTGTACCATGGCAAGCACATGGGGTTTTACATCAACAATGGCTTTTTCGATTTGTTCAGGGGTAAATACTTCGCCCCACGGTACTTCTATTGTGTGCACCTTTGCGCCAACGCGTTCTGCAATTTCAGCCAGTAAATGCCCAAAACGCCCCATAATTGGCACCAATACTTTATCGCCTGGGCGCAAAATAGAGCACAGTACGGCTTCAATCCCAGCGCGCGATGTGCCATCTATTAGCATGGTCCATTCGTTTTTTGTTTTAAAAATTTCGCGGTAACGTGCCATGGTTTCGTTCATAAAACCGGTCATTACTGGATCGTATTGACCTATAAGCTGCGCCGACATAGCACGTAAAACACGAGGGTCGGCATTAATTGGGCCTGGTCCCATTAATAAACGCTGTGGTGGGTTTAAGGTTTGAACTTGCGTGTTATTAAACATATTTTAGGCTCCCAGAGTCTGAATAAGCATGCGTACGCCGGTTATCATTAAGACAACGGCAAAGGCGCGTTTTAGTTGTTTTTGATC
Source organism: Pseudoalteromonas sp. B131b (assembly GCF_037162545.1). Classification (NCBI taxonomy): domain Bacteria; kingdom Pseudomonadati; phylum Pseudomonadota; class Gammaproteobacteria; order Alteromonadales; family Pseudoalteromonadaceae; genus Pseudoalteromonas; species Pseudoalteromonas sp. B131b. The sequence continues at coordinate 7,317 of NZ_JARLUZ010000002.1, forward strand.
CAGTTTGCTACCAATCTTTACGCCAATAGGCGCAAATAAAATAGTCAGCGGAATAATAAGAAAAAAGGCAGGGAGGTTTACCAATCCCCAAGTACCAAGGGGAGCATCGGTTGGCGTTGTGCCAATACTTAATAAGGTAATAACGCCAGGTAGCGCAATCAATAAACCAAAAACGGCTGCAGTACCTACTGCAACATGGGCGCGTACATTAAATGCGTTTAGCATAGGTACGCCAATAGTGCCGCCACCTATGCCAATCATTACCGACAAACCACCTACAATACTTGCCATAACGCCTTGACCAAATTTACCTGGCAGTTGCTTTACAAGCGCGGGTGCGCCGGCTCTAAATAACATGTTTAAACTGACTAAAATAGCAATACAGGCAAACATAAGTACCAGTGCATTACCGCGTATTGAGTGCGCTAAGTAGCTGCCTACAACGGCCATAACTAAAATAAATGGTGCCCAGTATTTTATTAGCGCAAGGTCAATATTCCCTTTGCTATGATGCGAGCGAATAGATGAAAGCGAAGTAGGTACTATGGTTGCAAGTGATGTAGCGGTGGCTATCATCATTGCCGACTCTGGGCTTACGCCAAAACCTTGCAGTAAAAAATACAGCACAGGGACGATAACAATACCGCCGCCTACACCAAAAAGTCCTGCTAAAATACCGGCAAAAATACCGGTTGCTATTAAGGCTACTATAATTGGCCATTGATTTATTATTTCTGACATTGTGTTCCTGCTGTAGTTACTGTTGCACGTCCATCTGAACGAGGATCTGTTGCAGCTTCAAGGCTTGTAGGTGTATCTAAAATCGCCCCAGCGTGCCCCATCATTTCGTTATTATTATCAACGCTTACCCAATCGTGGTCACGTTGATTTAATTCATGTTCTATATGAAAAACTAACCCTTTTTCAATTTTTAAATTTGTACTTGTATCGCCCCATGTGCGTCCAAGTAACCAACGAGGGTCGCTAATTGCTTGTTTTATTGATTTATTTCGCCACGCGTAGCCTGCAAAAACAGCGGCTTGAGTTTGTGGCTGCCCTTCACCGCCCATTGTTCCGTAAGCAAGTCGACGACCATCGCTAAACTTTGCCATTGCTGGGTTAAGTGTATGAGCGGGCTTTTTATTTGGAGCAAGGGCGTTGGTATCTTGATTGTTTAAACTAAAGCTTAAACCACGGTTATTCCACACAAAGCCGCCTTCACTCATTAATATTCCGCTGCCAAATTCCCAGTAAATACTTTGAATAAAGCTGACTAATTGCCCGTTTTTATCTCTGGCTGCCATCCACACAGTATCGCCAGGCTCTGCGTTAAATGGCCATTTTTTGGCTTTACTCATATCAATATTATTAGCAAGTTCGCTTAAGCGATTATCGGTTAGTGCGTTTTTATAATCATCCCCTAACACATCAGGGTCAGCCCAAAGGGTAGGGCGATGCGTAAAGCTTTGCTTAGTTGCCTCAACAATTAAGTGCGTCCAGTCGGCATCGGTTTTAGCTAAATGCTTTAACTTATTTACGGAACCAATTATTTGTAGTGAATGCACGCCCTGTGTTGGCGCGGGTAAGTTGTAGCAATCAATACCACTGAGGTTTGCATTTAGCGCAGTAACTACCTCGGCTTTAGTATTTGCAATGTCACCTGCTGTAATTGAGCTGCCTGCTTTTGCTAAGTCGGCGGCAAATGAGTTGGCAAGTGCGCCTTCATAAAATACGTTTAAACCATGCTTTGCTAGGTATTCAAACGTTGCTGCAAGTTTAGGGTTTTTAAAATGCTGGCCTGCTTGTAAGGGCTTGCCATTGGGTATGAAGAGGTTTTTAAATGCGTCATTGGTATTGTTAGCAGCGGCTAGTTTTTCGCAGCCTGCTTGCAAGCTTTTTGTTACGGTAAAGCCCTCGCGCGCAAGCTCAATAGCGGGTGCTAAAATTTTTGACAGTGGTAGTGCTGCATGCTCATCTAGTTCAAGCGCTTTTTGCCAGCCGCGTATTGTGCCCGCTTGAGTCAGTGCGCTTAATCCGCCGCGCTCTGGTATTTGTGTGAGCGAGTTATAGGGCGTTGTATTAGTTGCTGCGCGGCCGCAGGCGTCAATAGCGGTAGGCGTTTTTTGGTTTGGGTTATCGATAAGCCAAAAGCTGTCGCCACCAATTGAGTTCATATGTGGATATACAACGCTAATCGCAGCGGCAGCCGCTACCATAGCCTCGGTAGCTGTACCGCCTTGTTTTAGTATATTTATACCCGCCTCAGTGGCCGAAAAATGAGATGCGGTAAATGCAATGTTGTGTGTGGTCATGCCGTTGTGCCTTGTTTAAAGTGTGCAGCTAGGTGCTTAACGCAAGCAAGTAGGCTTTTATCGTTACCGTGGCTCATCATTAATGAAAAACCATACGGATGATCATTTGCTAAATCAGCCAGCGGTAAATGCACTTGCGCTGAGCCACTAAGCCCTGCAATTGCCGAAAGCGTAATAATTTGCATGCGTAAGGCGCTTGTGTCGGCGCCTAATTTAGGTGCGGTTGTGGGTGTGGTTGGCAAAAATAAACAGCTGTTTGTATTTAGGTTTTTAGCTATTAGTGTTTGCCATTGGGTTTGTACTTTTAGTGCTTCTTGTTCTTCTTGATCAGTTAGGGCAAGCGCCATATTAAAACGTGCCGCAATTGCTGGCGCAAACTGGGGAAGTTGCCCCTGCAATTGAAGCCAATCTTTATGCGTTTTTGCGATTGCTCGCCCTTGCAGTATTCTAAAACTATCAGCCAGTTCGTTTAATAAGCTGCTGTTAGGTAGTTCAAATTCTTTATGGTGTTTAAAATTAGGCTTGGTTTTTTCAAGCAATTTTTTAAGTGGGGCTTGTAAAGCAGGGTCAACGAGTTCAAATAACGGCTCGCAAATAACTAAGGTATCAACGTTATTAATAGCTTGATTTGGTAACAGTACATTACCTACATCGCTTAATAGCTCGGCGCTTTGGGTAAGCCAACCTATGGTATCAAAAGGCGGAGCCAACGGTATTAGGCCGTCTTTTTCAACCACGTTATGGCTTGGCCTTATGCCATATAAACCACAATAGCTGGCGGGTATTCTAATTGAGCCGCCAGTGTCGGTGCCTAAGCCAATATCAGCTAAGTTTGCAGCAACGGATGCAGCAGACCCCATACTCGAACCACCGCAGGCATGCCCTTTTAATTTAGGATTTTGCGCAGCGCCATAATGTATATTATTACCCTCTAAGCTATAAGCCAGTTCGTCTGTGTGGGTAAAGCCTATAAAGTTACAACCAGCGGTCATGAGCTTAGTAACCGAGCTTGCCGTATTTTGAGCCGGTTTAGCTGTTTTAAACCAGTGTGGGTTGCTTGCGCTGTTACGCTCGCCCTTTACTGCAAATACATCTTTTACAGCTAAGCGATTGTTTGCAAGTAGACCAGATTGGTTTGTTTGCCACAGGGTAGGACCATGGTCACAAAAAATACCGGTCGTATTATTATTTTTGGTACTCATATCACCACTCGTTATAAAAAATCTGACCAAGCAGTTCAGATTTAGAGTGATTAAAAAGACGGATTAATTTTTATTATTTTTCAGCTCACTGCGTAACATCTTGTTTTTATTTTACAGAGCCTGATCCGCTTTTTAATCGTTTAGCTTATTATATTGTTTAAAACCTAAGCAAGAGGAATGCCATAAATTAAAATCTTGTCCAACTGGTCAGGTTTTATTGGGTTGTATGAGGTTTGTAAATGTGGGCTGTAGAAATAGTGAGATTAAAATGAGCTAAAACAAACCAACTTGGTGCGTAGGTGCACCAAGTTGGTCTCTATTTATATGGTTTTGAGTGCTAAATAAGGGGCGTTTTACTGATGATTAAACCGTTAATATCGGCGTAAACCCAATCGTTAGGTTCAATAGTGGTGCTAAGCATGGTAACAGCTTGGTTTTTATCACCAAAGCCGCGCTTTAAGGTACTACGCGGTGTAGAGCCTAGCGCCATTACAGGTAAGTTCATCGTGGCAAGTATCTCAATATCTCGGCAACAGCCATTTATTATTACGCCTTCCCAGCCATTATTTAGGGCACGCTCAGCCATAATATCGCCTATAAACGCAAAGCGTTTGCTCGCAAACCCGTTTATAACTAACACTTTACCTTTACCATTTTCATGCAATATATCGGCGGCAAAAGAGTTGTCTTCTGGGCAGGTAACGGTAACTACTTTGCCATAAAACGTGGTTTTTTTACCAAAGTGGTAAAGGCCGCTGTCTGCTACTTGCACGTTATCGCGATGATCGTCAAATAAATCGGGTGTAGTAAAGGATGTCATGGGTTAAGTCTCACTTTGCTCAGGTATTTTAAGACCAATACCTTTTAAAATTATGTGGGCAATTGATTGCGTAATTTGTGCCACATCGGTTTCGTCGTACTCTAATTTGTTCATTACGAGTAAAACCTCAGCCTGAAAGTCGGCGTAATATTGCGTGGTAGACCAAATAGTAAAGAGCAAATGGTAGGGATCAACCTTATCCATTTTATCTGCGTCCATCCATGCTTGAAGTACATCAACCTTTTGTTTAACCCAAGGGCGGGTATTGGTTCTAAAGTAGTTTTGTAAATAGGGTGCACCGCGCAGTATTTCACTGGCAAATAAGCGAGATTGCATTGGCTGATTTACGGCCAGTATTACTTTGCTTTTAATATAGTTATAAAGCACGGTAGCTGGATCGTCGTTAATTGTGACGTTATCAAGCCCTAAGTTCCAATTAGCTATTATGCGGTCAATCACAGACTCGTACAGACCATCCTTACTTTTAAAGTAATACAAAATATTAGCTTTTGGCACCTGCGCTTCTTTAGCAACCATGCTCATACTTGCTCCGTCGTAACCTAATTGCGAAAACAATTGCTCGGCGGCATCTAAAATTAGTTTTTGGTTTTTCTCGCGTGTGACTTCTTTTTTATTTGGCTTTATTTGTGTGGTCATTATAAAGTTTGCGTGTTTAACGTATTGATTGATTGTAGCTTTACTGACCAAAAGGTCAATTACTAAAAAGGGTGAATGCTAAAAACAAACGAGAGGTTTAAGCTATTAACTTTAGGGTCTGTTGATCTTTGCGGATTAAAATTTGTTCAAACTAGGGGCTATTTAATCGCGGCGCGAGATTTGTAACCTAGTGGGCTAAGTAAAAACCGAGCAACAAAGAGTAAGTAGCCCCTAGGAAGAACCCTTTGGGCAGCGCCTGTTTGGCATTAATGCTACGTTATCGCCCATTAATGGGGAATAACCACACTATATAGGCTCTGCCTTGCCTAAATACCAAACAGGCTGCTGCAAATTTAACCTTGAAAGAACAACAGACCCTTATTGTTTAATTAAATAATTACTGTTAGTTTAGTTTCAAATTTACGAGTAGTACTTTTAGGTTGGTAAATGGACTTTATAAGCAAAAATAAATATACACTATATGGAGTTGCTGCAATATTACTGTGGAGTTGCTTAGTTGCATTACTACGGGATATTTCTGAGTTGTTTAGCCCCATTGGTGGTGCTGCGGCTATGTATTCTGTCAGTGCGATATTTTTAATTTTGGTTATGGGAGTGCCCAAGTTTAGTGGGTTTTCGAAACGTTACTTGGGAGTAGGTACTTTATTATTTGTATCGTACGAAATTTGTTTGGCGCTTTCTATTGGTATGGCAAATAGCCGTCATCAGGCAATGGAAATGGCGGTTATTAATTATTTATGGCCCACGCTGACTATATTGCTCTCTATTATTATTGTTCGTAAAACAGTAAGTTACTGGGTTTACCCAAGCATGATCATTGCTTTTTTAGGCGTTGCTTGGTGTATTACGGGCGATCAAAAAATGTCACTCGATACGCTTGTTACTAACTTTGCTGATAATCCTGCTACTTACTTAATGGCATTAGCTGCAGCGTTTATATGGGCTATTTATTGCGTAGTAACGCAAAAGCTGAGTAATGGTAAAAATGCCATTACGTTATTTTTTGCTGTTACGGCAATGAGTTTAGTGGGCGCAATATGGTTTTAGTAATGAAGCGCCATTAACGTTTTCACTGGGCTCAAGCATAACATTGCTATTAGCTGGTGTAGTCGTGGGGAGCGGTTATGCACTGTGGAATCAAGCTATTATTGGCGGTAACTTAATGCTTTTGGGAACGCTTTCGTACTTTACACCGGTGTTTTCTACTATTATTTCGGCGTTGTATTTATCTATTACGCTGAGTGCTTCGTTTTGGCAAGGGGTTGTGCTGGTAACAGTGGGCTCGCTAATTTGCTACTTTGTAACGCGAGAAAAGCCTAAACAACCTCAAATAGCGTCTGCAACATAAGACTAATTATTAAAAATAAGCCCTATTATTTTAGGGCTTTTTGTTGCGAGCAGATTATTTTGCATTATTTACCTGCGCTAGTAACTCTATAACTTTTTGTTGACCAAATGTTTGTGCAAATTGCTCGGCTGTTTGACCGGCTTTGTTTTGATGCGCGTTGTCGCAATCAAGTGATACGAGCGTTTTAGCGATACTAAATTCACCTCTAAAAATAGCGGCCATTAGCGCTGTGTTGCCACGGTTATCTTCTAAACAGGCATTGGCACCTAAGTGTAAAAGCGTGTTAACCGTGTTTTTATTACCGTGATAAGTGGCAATCATTAACGCGGTGTAGCCTTTGTTGTTGTAGCTGTCGATAGGAATACCAGCATCTACAAATTGCTCTATTACAGCTGTGTCGTTTGTGCGTGCTGCGGCAAAGTAATAAGCAAATAAGCTATCGTATTGAGTTTTTGCAGAATGTTGGTTTTCAACTTGCGTACTGGGTGTTTGTGTATCTGACGTATTTTGAGCGTAAACGCTACTGGTAAAGCTCAGAAATAGAGCGACTATAATTAATAAATTACGCATAACCATTGCCTCTTATAAAAGAGGAAGGGGTTTATTCCTTCCTCATGGTTGTGGTTTAAATAGCTATTTAGTTGGGACTAATTGCTTTTAACTAGTTGCTTATAAGTTAGCTGCTAGTTGTTTAACCATTTTAAGGTCGCCGTTTACAGCTTTAGTTAAGCGTGTACCGTACTCACTATCAGCTTTGTAAAAGTGGCTAAGCATTTTGTGTTTAACACTGCTGTTTTGCACTTTGCCTAAATCGCCTGCTAGGTTATTAATTAGGTTTGTACGTTCTTGCTTGCTAAAACCACGGTATATAACACCTGCTTGCGCGAAGTTTTGCTGCTTTTTAATCGCAGCTTGTTGTACAAAGCCTTTTAGCTCTGTGTTACTTCTACGTGCAATTGGGTTTTCAGCTACGTTTTCTTGGCTTGGCTGGTAGTTCACATTGCTTGTAGTGTTACCAATATTCATTGCGCCGTCTTGGTTGTAGTTAACCACTTCAACTTTTGCACGGTTAATTGGCAGTTGCTGGTGGTTAGCACCCAGGCGGTACATTTGTGTATCAGCGTAAGAAAACATACGACCTTGTAATAGTCTGTCTTCTGATGGCTCAATACCTGGAATAATGTTTGCCGGTGCCATTGCTACTTGTTCTGTAGACTGGAAGAAGTTAGTTGGCATACGGTTTAGGGTCATTGTTCCTACTTTAGTTTCTTTAATGTCTAACCACATTTTTGTTGCATCTAATGGGTTGTAATCAAAATCATCAAGCTGCGACGGATCAAGCGTTTTAATGTACAGATCCCACTTAGGGAAGTTGCCTTTACCAATTTCGCTGTAAAGGTCGCGTGTTAAGTGTTGGAAGTCTTGGCTTTGCACTTTAGCTACTTCTTTTGCGTCAAGGTTATCAATACCTTGTTGGCTTACCCAATGAAACTTAACGTATTTAACATCACCCGATTTATTAATCATTTTGTATGCATGTACACCCCAACCATCCATTTTACGAAGACTTGCTGGTGTACCGTAGTCGCTGTAAACCCACGTTAGCATTTGTGTAGAACCTGGTTCATACGAGAAAAAATCAAAAAAGCGATTAGGATCTTGAATGTTATCAACCGGAGATGGTTTTAAAGAGTGAACCATGTCTGGAAATTTGATTGCATCGCGAATAAAGAACACAGGTAAATTATTACCTACTAAATCCCAGTTACCTTGGTCTGTGTAAAACTTAGTTGCAAAGCCACGTGGATCGCGCAGTGTTTCTGGGCTGCCTTTTGAGTGAATTACTGATGAAAAACGAACAAATACGTCTGTTTCTTTACCAGCTTGTGCAAACGGTGCTGCAATTGTTAAATCATCTAGCTCTTTTGATGCTACAAACACACCGTGTGCGCCAGTACCACGAGCATGCACAACACGCTCAGGAATACGCTCACGTGCAAAGCGTTGCAGTTTTTGAATTAGTTGCACGTCTTCTAGTAATACACTGCCGCGCTCGCCAGCAGTCATTGAATTTTGGTTGTCGCCAACAGCCGCGCCGTTATCTTTAGTAAGAGTTGTTGCTGCGCTTGCCGGTAATGCTATTGCAAGTGCCAGTGCAGTGAGTGTTAATTTTGTTTTGTTTATTTGAGTATTCATTGTCGACCTCATCTATTTAAAAGTGCCGGCAGTGGTGCAGGCTGTTAATCTGTTAACGATAGTATTAATTTTATTAACTTCGGTAAAACTGATTAATTAGATTGATGTGATTTGTAAAACAGATGAAATGAATTTGCAGATACACTTTTTACATTAATGTAATTTTTTTACTACGACCTTAGTCACAATATGCTTTTATAAAATTTATTAAATACAAAGGTGTTTAGTTTTATCTGGCGGTATTTTCACCACGTTAGTGCGTTTTATACTTACAGCGTGTTGACATATTCGCGCAATAAAGGGAATATGCCCAATCTGTGGGCTTATGCCCATGGTTGGGTTGTACTAAAAAGTTGCACAATATTAATCGCGCTTAACTCGTTATGCTTAAATTAGCTAAACCAAACAGTTTGAATAAGGTGACAAGATGAATACTAATATTGAGCTAGTGATATTTGATTGTGATGGCGTTGTTATTGATAGCGAAATTTTAAGCGCACAAGTACTCATTAATATGCTTGTTGAAAAAGGCGTTGAGATTGACCGCGCTTATGTACAGCAACACTTTTTAGGCTGCAACTTTAAAACAGTAAGCCAAAAAATAGCGGATGCATTTAATGTCACTCTTCCTGAAAGCTTTGAAGGTGACTACCGCGAGGCACTGTTAAACGAATTTGAAACCGGACTAACCACGACTGACGGTATAAAAGACGTACTTAACAATTTAGCTGTGCCTATTTGTATAGCTACTAGCAGCAGCCCAGCACGCACCGCAAAAGCGTTGAGCGTAGTGAGCTTAAGCAAGTACTTTAGCGATACGGTTTTTACCAGCAGCGAAGTTAAGCGTGGCAAACCAGCCCCCGATTTATTTTTACATGCAGCTAAACAAATGGGTGTAAAGCCAGAGCATTGCTTAGTAATTGAAGACAGTAAAGCAGGCGTAAACGCAGGAATTGACGCCAATATGCAAGTACTGCATTACAGCGGTGGGCAACATATGCAAGGCTCTGTTAATCATGTACACAGTGCTTACCCAAATGTTGATCATTTAACGCATTGGCAAGATTTTTTAGTGCATACCCTGCACTTAAAAAGTAGTAAACACGCGGCTTTTTAAATCAACAAAGTTTTAAACGTGATTTGCTCGCCTATACACTGACAGGCAAGCAAACGCAAAATATAAATGTAGATGGTTTTGCTTTACTAAAAATAAAACAAAACATGGCAAAACATCATGCGTTTATAAGCCAAATTATAAAAGGCAAAGTATTTAGGTACTATACCAATCTGCTTGAATATGGGGTTTATTTAACGATAAGAAAATTGCACTGTAACTAGGCAAAAATTTTTATATCTAGTTGTTCTAAATATAAAATTTTTAACGACGTTATGGGGTAATTTAACTCGTTAAATTATTCAAATAGTTATGCAGATTGGTATCAAATATTTTGCTGTTAACAATAGGAAATACCATGGCAACGAGTCCACACACACAAACATTTAAAGATGTAAACGAAGAGCAACTTCCTGTTGCTAATAATAAGCTTCACGGCTGGAAGCATTTTGCAGGGCTATACGCTGGCGAACATGTTGCGGCTACTGAATTTGTTATTGGTGCAACGTTTGTTGCATTAGGCGCTTCAACCATCGACATTCTACTTGGTTTATTAATAGGTAACCTGTTAGCAATGTGTTCTTGGTGGCTGATTACTGCACCCATTGCAGTAGAAACCCGCTTAAGTTTATATAACTACTTAAACAAAATTGCTGGTAACTCAATGACCAAGCTCTATAACTGGGCTAACGTGGTTATTTTTAGTGTTATATCGGCCGCTATGATCACGGTATCCTCCACCGCCGTGCGGTTTTTGTTTGATATACCTGCGCAACTTGATTGGTATCCAAATAGCTTTTGGTTTGTAGCCATTGTTTTAGCTGTTGGATCTATTGTTGTATTTGTTGCGATGTATGGCTTTTCTACGGTTGCTGACTTTTCAAAGCTGTGTGCGCCGTGGCTATTTGTTATATTTATTGCAGGCTCGTTCGCGTTATTCCCTGAGCTTTCAAATCATGTATTAGGTTCTACCTCTTTAAGTAGCTTTAGCGACTTTATGACCATAGGCGACTCCTCCATATGGACGGGCACCAACGCCGATGGTGAAAAGGGCATTGGCCTATTAGAAGTGATTGGCTTTGCATGGGCTGCTAACTCAATTACTCATTTTGGTTTAATCGACATGGCTATTTTTAGATTTGCTAAACGCAAAAGCTATGGCTTGTTTTCTGGTGTGGGCATGTTTTTTGGTCATTACTTAGCGTGGATCTCTGCCGGTATTATGGGCGCAGGTGTTGCGGTATTACTTAAAACAACTATTTCATCACTTGATCCGGGCGATGTTGCATACCATGCATTAGGTTGGACTGGTTTTGTTATTGTAATTATTGCCGGTTGGACTACAGCTAACGCAAACCTTTACCGTGCAGGCCTTGCAGCACAATCTATATTTGTTAATCAATCACGTGAACGCACCACCGCTATTGTAGGTGTTGTAACCGTAATTATTGCGTGTTTCCCATTTGTATTTTCTCAAATGCTTCCGCTACTTACCTACGCAGGCTTATTAGTTGTACCAGTAGGCGGCATTGTGTTTGCTGAGCATGTGTTATTTCCTAAAATTGGCCTAACACGTTACTGGGCTAAATATAAAAATATTACCCGCAGCGTACCGGCTATAGCATCTTGGGCGTTAGCACTTGTGTTTGGCTTTGGCTTAAACGCAATTGATGTAATGTCGTTTTACTACTTGTTTATTCCTACATGGATTTTCACCATTGTTGTTTACACGCTTTTAGCTAAAAAATACGGCGCTGGTGACGATTACACACAAGAGATTGAAGCAGAAGAGCAAGAGCAACGTGATATTAAAGAATATCAAGCTGCTGAGGCTAAAGACATTCCAAAGCCAGTAATTGACAGCTCTGTATTTACAAAAGTACTTAACGCGGTTTCTACGGTTTCACTGGTTATTATTTTTATATTTGCCAGCCAAGTGATGTTTTTCAGTGAAACTATGAATATGTACAGCGCTAATAAATCGCAGTTCGAAATAGCCTGTTTTATTTGTACTGTTATTTATTTTGTTACTGCGTACTGGTCGTTAAAACGCCATAAAGTACTCAATACAGCATCGTAATACAGTATCGTAATTTATATTTTATCTTTGTTTAGTAAGGTCGCACCATGACGCAACATCAACACACTGACGCTCTAGTTACAGGGCTAAACCAACAAAGCTTGGCTCAATTACCAAGCCATGTTGATACACCAACCTACGACCGTAGCGCAGTTAAAGCCGGTATTGTACATATTGGTGTGGGCGGTTTTCATCGTGCTCACCAAGCAGTGTATGTTAACGAGCTTTTAAAAACTCCGGGCTCTGAGCAATGGGGTATATGTGGTGTTGGCCTTTTAGAGGGTAACCGTGGTCTGCGTGATATTTTAAAGCAGCAAGATTACCTTTACACGCTTACGGTTAGACACCCAGACGGTACAATAGATAACAAAGTAATTGGCTCAATGATCGACTTTTTGTTTGCTCCAGAGGACAAACAAGCGGTAATTAATAAGCTAGCGCACAGCGATACTAAAATTGTGTCGCTTACTATTACCGAAGGCGGTTACAACTTTAACCCTGCAACGGGCGAGTTTGACACCAGTAATCCAGATATTATTAACGACATTAATAACCCAAACGACCCAATTACAGCGTTTGGCTACATTACTGCTGCGTTAAAATTGCGTAAAGAGCAAGGCCTAGGCGCGTTTACAGTACAGTCGTGCGATAACATTCAGCACAACGGTAACGTAACACGCAAAATGCTTTTAGCCTTTGCTACAGAGCAAGACAAAAACCTAAGTGAGTGGATTGAGCAAAACGTATCGTTTCCAAATGCGATGGTTGACCGTATTACTCCGGTATCTAAAAAGAGTGATATTGATTACGTGGTTGATGCATATGGTGTTAGCGACGAGTGGCCAATTACCTGTGAGTCGTTTACACAATGGGTAATAGAGGACACATTTAGTGACTCTCGCCCAAATTGGGACGTTGTTGGTGCACAGTTTGTTACTGATGTAACGCCTTATGAAACCATGAAAATACGCTTACTTAATGCAGGGCATTCTGTACTTGGTTTATTAGGTTCAATCCATGGCTATGGCACTATTGACGAAACGGTATCGGATGAATTATTTACCACATACCTACGTGCTTTTATGGATAAAGAAGTAACCCCAAATCTTGAACCACTTGAAGGCATTGACCTTGAAAGCTACAAAGATACGTTAATAGAGCGTTTTGCTAATCCTAATATTAAAGACAGCCTAGCGCGTATCTGTAGTGAAAGCTCAGCTAAACTGCCTAAGTTTTTAATTGCCACAATTAACGAAAACCTAGTACAAGGTCGAGATGTATCACTGGCAACGCTTGTTATTGCTACTTGGTGTTTATACAGCGATAAAGGTTTAAGTGAAAACGGCGAGCAGCTTGAAATTCAAGATGCGATGCACAAAGAGCTTAATTCTTACGCGCAAGAGACTCAAACTAGCCCGATTGCATTTTTAAAGTTAACGAGCTTGTTTGGTAAGCTTGAGCATAACGAAACGTTTACTGCTGAATATAAAAAGTCGATTGCTGCGCTGTATGCACCTAATAGTAAAGTTAAAGCCATTATGAAAAACGTACTTGAGCAAAAGAGTAACTAATTATGAGCATTTTAATTAATCATAAATCAAGCGAAAACGTAAGTGTTAGCTGTTTTGGCGAAGTGCTGTGGGATTGTTTTGATTCAGGTAAACGCTTAGGTGGCGCGCCACTTAATATGTGTGTGCGTATTAACTCACTTGGCATTAAAGCCGACATGATCAGCGCTGTTGGTAACGACGAGTTAGGCGCTGAGTTACTAGGCGAAATTACTAGCAAGGGCGTAAGCTGCGAGTACATTGCTATTAACAGTGATAAAAAAACTAGCACGGTTGAGGTAACACTCGACAATGGTGGCTCTGCAAGTTATGAAATAGTGGCAGATACTGCGTGGGATAATATAGCGCTTACCGATGAGTTACTTAGTAAAGTTAAAAGTAGCGATGTATTTGTATTTGGCAGCCTAATTGGGCGAAGCGAAGCGTCTTTAGCAACGTTAAATCAACTCGTTGATGTAGCAAATTTTAAAGTATTTGACGTAAATCTACGTGCGCCGCATTACAAGTTAGAAACACTTGTAGATTTAATGAATAAAGCAGACTTTATTAAGTTAAACGATGAAGAGCTATACGAAATAGCAAAAGCGATGGGTTGTAAGTTTCATTCGCTTGAACAAAATTTAGCGTTTATAGCACAGCAAACAAATACCGATTACTTATGTGTAACCAAAGGTAGCCACGGTGCTTTATTAACAATCAAAGGCGATAATTTTTATAATTCAGGTTATTTAATTAGCGTAATTGACACTGTTGGCGCAGGGGATTCGTTTTTAGGTTCGTTAATTTATCAGCTTTGTAGCAACGACGACGCGCAATATGCCGTAGACTTTGCATGTGCCGTTGGAGCAATGGTCGCCGAAAGTTCTGGCGCAACACCTACTTTAACGCATCAACAAATTAGTGAGTTTATGAACCCACTTTAAAAAACATTGTGTGTGAAAGCGGTTATAACGTAAAAGTTTAACCGCTTTTTTTGTGCCCAAAATAAGACGCGTGTAATAAATATTCAATGTGGAACGTTAAGTGTGCAGGTTGCGTAAATAGTGGCTTATATCGATTATTGTATTAGCTAAACGTCTTATTGTTTGAGGGTTGAAGCTTTGTTATTGTTCGTCGATTATTCACGGATTGAAAAGGCGGGGCGACACACAATGCGCTCTATAATACAAATACAAAAAGAGAAACGTGCTTTATGATCATCTTTTTTATCTGCCTCACTATTTTAATACTGGGCTATAAGTTTTACAGCCCATTTGTTGAAAAACAAGCCGGTTTGGATTCAACTGCTGACACACCACAAAAACGCTTTAGCGAAGGTGTGGATTACGTCGCTATTCACCCTGTAAGAGCATTTTTAATTCAGTTTTTAAACATTGCTGGCGTAGGCCCAATATTTGGCCCAATTTTAGGTGCTTTATACGGACCAGTTGCACTAGTATGGATTGTACTTGGTAATGTTTTAGGTGGCGCTGTACACGACTTCTTCTCAGGTGTAATGAGTATAAAAGAAGACGGTAAAAGCCTACCAGAAATCGCAGGCCATTATTACAACGTCGTATTTAAAGGCTTTATGCTTGTATTTACTGCCATGCTACTGTTTTTTGTAGGTGTAGTATTTATTATGAGCCCTGCAGGTTTGCTAAGTAACCTTGATTTTTTTGAAGGTACAATACTGGCAAACAACACCTTTTGGGTACTTGCTATTTTAGCGTATTACTTTTTAGCGACCTTGCTACCAATTGATAAAATTATCACTAAGTTTTACCCAATTTTTGGTGCGCTAATGATTGTAATGACAGTGGCAATTGCTATTTCATTACTTATTAATGCGCCGCACTTACCGGTACCAAGTGACTTTTTAGCTTACTTTGAAGCTGATCACGCACATGACTTTTTAGAGCCAAATCCAGATGGACTACCAACATGGCCATTGTTATTTATAACAATTACCTGTGGTGCTATTAGTGGTTTTCACTCTACTCAAGCGCCTATTATTGCGCGCTGTTTAACTAACGAAAAATACGTACGTCCAGTTTATTACGGCGCTATGATGTGTGAAGGTATTGTAGGTTGTGTATGGGCACTTGCTGGTATTGCAGCGTTCCCAGAGGGTTACGCAGGCTTAAAAGCATTGCTTGATCAAGGTGGTCCAGGTTTAGTAGTAAACCATGTAGCTAACAGTTACTTAGGCGTATTTGGCGGTATAATGGCAATTATTGCAGTAGCCGTATTCCCAATTACTTCTGGTGATACAGCGTTCCGCTCATTACGTTTAACTGTTGTTGATGCGTTTAATATTCCACAAAGTTTACGTAACCGCTTATTATTGGCTGTTCCTATACTGACGATTGCGTACTTTATGACGAAGCTCGATTTTTCATTAATTTGGCGCTACTTTGCATTCTCAAACATGCTGCTTTCTACAAGCGTATTATGGCTTGCCACTAAGTACTTGTTTGACCGTGGCACATTCCATTGGATTGCCAGCGTTCCTGCTGTTATAGCAACAGCGGTAACGGTTTCTTATATTGGCACTGCAGCAATTGGCCTTAACTTATCAAGCGATTTAGGTAAACCTATTGGCGCTGTAGTAACAGTGATTGGCTTAATTGTTTTAGCAATTGTGCACTCTAAGCATAAAGTTAAACCAACAGCGGTATAATAATCACATAAGTTATTTCAAGCATTAAAAAAGCGAGCTATTGATAATCAATAGCTCGCTTTTTTTGTGTACTAAATTTAGGTATTACTGAGTTGCAAGTTCAAAGTAACTATTATCGTCGAGCGTTTTGCTTATCATCATAGCGCCCTCAAGCAAGCTCACTGTTTGAATAGCCGCTTTAGTAGGGTTGAGTTCACCATTAGCTAAGTGCGCAGCGCTAAGCCATGTTAGGTTTTGATTAAAAAAGCGTTTTACTTCAAGGCGTACTTTATCTGGAAGGCTATCGCTTTCGGCTCCTAGCAACCCGCATAAACACATTTTTTTATCGGTTACTAATGCACTTCTAAAAAGCTGTATGTACACATCAATAGGATTTTTACCGCTTGCTTTAAGCTCGCTTGGCTCGCCTAACGCAGCTAAAAAAGAATCAGTATATTGATGAGCAAGCTCTGCACCTAAATCGGCCTTAGTTGGAAAGTGATAGTGCACACTGGCGCTTTTAATGCCGACTTCGCTGGCGAGCTCTCTAAAACTAAAATTACTGTACCCGCCAAGGCGCACCTTGTTTTCAGCTGCTTTTAATAAAGCTTCTTTTTTACTCATTTTTAATATTTCCTATCCGTAGCAATACCAATTTTATTAAAACATGATCATTGTATCGCATAAAACAACTTACTAACCGCGTTAAAAATTATTAATAAATAACAACTAGTTGCCATAACTTTCGCTTTGTTATTGCACTATTTTCTTAGCGCAATAATAGAACGCTTATTTAATGCAATTGGTACAGTAAAATTATCGACCAGTAGGTAGTTATTTACAAGTGTTTTTACTTTTAAGCAACCCCCAAATTTTATTATGAATTAAGTTAAATCCCATAAATCAGAAAAATTTAAACGTTGACTTAAATTTAGTTTAATATTATAAATTACCTATCGGTAGGTAGGTTGCGCCGTTAATTCACTTCTAAACAATAAAGGTAGAGATTGCTATGAAAATTTATGATGTAGAAAACTTTCCAAATCCACTTCGTGTTCGTATCGCTTTAGCTGAAAAAAATGCCACTTCAAGTGTTGAGTTTGTAGCTGTTGATTTATTAAATGGTGAACACAGAACAAAAGCCTTTTTAGCTAAAAACCCATTAGCAGGTGTACCCGTATTAGAGCTAGATGACGGCACGTTTATATCAGAAAGTACCGCTATTACTGAGTATATTGATACCGCATTTGAAGGCCCATCTTTAATGGGTGAAACCGCAAAAGAGCGTGCAGTAATTAACATGATGCAAAAGCGTGCAGAATCTATGGTGCTTGACGCTGTGGCAACTTACTTTCATCATGCAACTGATGGCTTAGGTCCTGAGCTTGAAACATATCAAAATGTGGCTTGGGGTGAAAAACAAGGCGAAAAAGCGCGCCAAGGGTTTAGCTATTTTAATGATGTACTAGCGCAATCGGCATTTGTTGGCGGTGAGCAGTTTAGTATTGCTGATATTACATTGTATGCTGGGCTGGTATTTGCTGGATTTGCACAAATAGCAATCCCGAATGAGTTAACCCATTTAGTTGCATGGCAAGAAAAAGTAGCAAAACGCCCAAGTGTTGCAGCTTAGTTAGATTATTAGTTTAAAATTTAAGTGAAGTTACGCTTAGGAGCCAAATATGAAAATAGCTGCCGATTTTAGTAAACGAGTTGTGGTACATAGCGAATCGCTCCCGTGGGTTGCATCGCCAATGGCGGGTGTTGATAGACGAGCGCTCGATAGAGTGGGCGACGAAGTTGCTCGCGCAACGACCATTGTTCGTTATGCACCTGGCAGTGAATTTTCGCCGCATGTACATACAGGCGGTGAAGAGTTTGTTGTGCTTGAAGGGGTATTTCAAGATGAGCATGGTGACTTTGCGGCAGGTTCTTATATCCGTAATCCACCGCAATCAAAGCACAAACCGGGGTCTGAAAATGGTTGCGTTATATTTGTAAAGTTATGGCAGTTTCAGCCAGATGATCGAACGCACGTGCGTTTGCAAACAAACTTGATGCAAAGTACGGTGCATCCTAGTTTTAAAAATGTTGCCGTAACCCCTTTATACAAAGACGACTTTGAAGACGTAAGCTTGTTGCACTTTAAGCCCAACGCCTGCATGGTTATAAGCGCAAAAGGTGGAGCAGAGTTCTTAGTACTAGAAGGCTCATTTGATGAGCAAGCCGATACTTTTGTAAAAAACAGTTGGTTAAGAGTGCCTATCAATAGCTCCGTTAACGTTAAAGCGGGAAGTAATGGTGCAAAAGTATGGCTTAAAACGGGTCATTTAATTGATGTAGAAAACCAGATATCTCGCGTACAAAATGCGTAATTGAGTCGTTTATTTGAGACTATTTATTGATCTAGTTCAGGACTAATTAATTTTAGAAGGTGTACTTTTATCACTCAGCCTATTTAAGGAGAGCAGTAATGGTACACACAACACATGGTTTATCTATTGGTCTTGAACGTGCAGGAAGAGAGTTTTTTAAAACTCAAAGCCGTTGGTACGCTTACTCACGACGATTACAAGATAATTACCCCAATGATAAACTCAGCTCTTGGCGAAGTTAAGCACCCAGTCGTGAACGCCTTAATAGATGGTAGCGAACTTGAAGGTTGGGAGTTACGCGCAGCGTGGGATGACTTAAAATTAGGTGTTAAGCACTCTAAAGAATTTAAAAAAGTAGCTATTTACGGTAATAAAGAGTGGCAAGCTCGAATGGCAAAAATAGGTAACTGGTTTATATCGGGTGAGGTTCAATACTTTGAAAATGCTACCGCAGCCATAGATTGGTTAGACGAATAATAAATCCCTTCTCCCAAAAAATAGCGCTTACAAAGCGCTATTTCAACTCTTAAATAAAGGACTTATAGCGAGCGTCTAATAGTTTTTGCTTATTGTTAGGTATCAATTTTATCAAAATACGTTACTAAGCTATCAATAAATGAACGAAGTGCAAGTGATTGATGTTTCCTGGAGCGGTAAATACCGTATATGCTCAAAGTTTGTGGTTTAAGGTGTGGTAGTAAATGTATTAACTTTCCATTATTTATATATTTCTGCGCAGCAAACTTAGGTTGTAGAGTTATTCCTTGATTATTAAGAGCAGCTTTTAACAGTAAGCTCGAATCATTAGCACTGAAGTTACCAGCAATCGCCACAGATACGGGTTTTTCAGGGTGTGAAAAATGCCACATACTTTTTTCAAACCGTGAATAGTTTAAACAGTTATGGCGACTCAAATCATCCGTAGTTATAGGCTTAGAGTTTTTTTCTAAATATTCTGGGCTTGCACATAATACTGAATGGCATTTCCCAAGTGGGCGAGCAATTATATTAGGATCTAAGTCATTGGTAATTCTAATTGCTAAATCTATTCGCTCTTCTACTAAATTTGTAACGTGATTACTAATTTGTACATCAATACTGACTTCGGGGTGAGCGCGTAAGAATTGTTGGAACATATCTTGTAGTACATCATGTGCTAAAAAAGGCGAGCACGACAACCTAATTTGCCCGTTTAATTTGTTATTACTTTCTATCGGCGCACTAATATTTTGGGCGATGGCAATGAGCTCTCGGCTATGATTAAGTACTTTTTCACCCTCTGCCGTGAGTGTAATTTTTCTTGTTGACCGATGGAGTAGTTGGGTATTTGCCCACTTTTCCATTTGATTCAAATACCGTGTAACCATAGATCTAGACATATCTAAAGCACGGGCAGCACCGGCTAGACTTTTCTGCTCTACAATTTTTATAAATACATCAGCTGCAATAATTCTATCCATTCACTTTGCCTATATGTTCGATTTATGCAACAGATGGTTGCATTCTTCCTGGTTTTTAATTCTTAAATTGCAACATACAATAGCCTCATCTTAACGAAATAACAAACAGGCTACTGAGAATGAAAAAAGTTAAACACGTATTAGCAGCAACAGCTTTATTAGCAAGTACATTAATGCAACCGGTATTAGCGCAAAGTGAATTAGTTGTGGATGTATATAACCCACAAGACAAAAGTATTTTTGCTGTCTCATCAAGCATTATAAGTGGTAATAACGAAGTGTTATTAGTGGATGCCCAATTTCAGCGTAATGATGCACAAGCATTGGTTGAAAAAATAAAAGCGAGCGGTAAAACATTAACAGCTGTTTATATTAGTCACAGCGACCCTGATTTTTACTTTGGTTTAGATGTAATTAAAGCTGCTTTTCCAAAAGCAAAGTTATTAGCGACTAAATCAACAGTAGAGAATATTAAACGCTCAATGCAAGGAAAGTTAAATTATTGGGGGCCTATTTTAAAGAGCAATGCACCTAAAGAACTTATTTTGCCAGAAGTAATACTATCAAATACCCTAACTATAGATGGGAAAGAAATTATTATTAAAAATTTACAGCATGATCCAAAGCATACTTACCTTTGGATCCCTTCTATAAAAACAGTGCTGGGTGGGGTTGTAGTATTTGATCAAATGCATGTGTGGTTGGCTGATTCGAGCACTGCCGCAGAGCGTCAAACTTGGCAGTCAACATTAGATAACATTGAGAATTTAAAACCACAGACTGTTATTCCAGGTCACTTTTTACAGGGCAGTAAACAAGACCTTTCTGGTGTGTCATTCATGAAAGGGTACTTAAATAAAGCGGATAGCGCTGCAAAAAATGCAAAAAACTCAACTGAATTTGTAGAGTTCATGACTCAAGCCTACCCTGATTTAGGTGCAAGAAGCATTTTAGAGTTGGGCTCAAAAGTGGTTATGGGTGAGATGCAATGGCACTAAGCGCCCTTGCGTTAAGCAATTATTTAGATAGGAAATATTAATGAAAAACGTAACGTTACATATAATTGTTGACCCTTTATGTGGTTGGACTTATGGCAGTGTGCCCTTGATCACCGCTGCTGAAAATATTGATGGTTTAATTGTAAAAGTACACAGTGGAGGCATGCTAACAGGTGATAATGTAAAATCAGTGACTCCTGCATGGCGTGAATTTGCACTTAAAAACGACAGTGTCATAGCGAAGAAAACAGGTCAGGTATTTGGTAGTAACTATACCGATGGGCTTTTAAAAACCAACGATATTATACTCAACTCGGCTCCGGCTATTACCGCTATATTGGCAGCGCAAGAGCTTGGTATATCAGGTGGGAAAATGCTTAATAGTATTCAACATGCTTATTATGCTCAGGGTAAAAACATTATGCAGCTGCATGTACTGGCTGATATTGCATTGGAGCTGGGTTTAAACAAGGCCGTATTTGAAACCCACTTTAATGCGCTAGAAGGCGATGCAACAGATCAACACATAGCACAAAGCCGCGGCTTATTACACGATATTCATGGGCAAGGTTTTCCTAGTGCAGCATTTAAATTTGACACAGGTAAGTGGCAAAAAGCTGATATAGCCCATTATTATGGAAAAACTGAGCAGTGGGTTACCTACTTACAGCAATCAGTTGCGCTAGTATAGTGTGATGAAATTTCTAAATAATAAAGCTGTTTATATTACAGCTTTATTGAGCTTCCTTTTTATAATGCAAGGGTGTGTGAAAATGAGCAACATAGACATAATTAAAAGTACGTATGAAGGCAAAACATCACAAGAGAATGGGCAAAATTTAGTTGCTCATGCAAGTGATACTATTACTTGGAAAGAGGCTGACGGTTTTGCCTATGCTGGTACTTACCATGGTATGAATGATATTACTGAACATGTTTTTCAAAAGCTTGCAAGCGAGTGGTATAACTATACGTTTACGCCACAAAACTACTTATCCCAAGATGATACTGTTGTAGTGTATGGCACGTATTCTGGTACTTATATTAAAACGGGTAAAAAAATGCAAGCTAGGGTCGCGCATATTTGGCAGCTTAAAAATCAAAAAATAACGCACTTTGAACAAATAGTGGATAGTAAAATGGTGTTTGATGCTATGCAGTAACTACGCGTTACTGCATATTTGAACTTAAAAAACATTAGGTCTATTAAATTACATCAGCCAGTACAGGTAATGCCGGAAATGCCCCTTTAGCTAAACAGGCTTTTGAGCCGCATTTTAGGCCAAAGTTGAGGGCGCGTTTTACTATTTTCTCATCATTTATTTTAGTAGTAAGTAATACATCTTCATTGTTATGGTTTAGATAATATAAAACACCAGCAATAAAAGCATCGCCTGCGCTTGTTGTATCAACTGCTGTAATAATTGGTGCCGATTCACTTAGCGTGAACTCATTATGATAAACTGTCGCAGGCTCAGGACCATCTGTTAAAAATACTACGCTAACACCAACATCTAAAAGTGATTGTAAATAATCCTCGGGTAGCTGCTTTGTTTGTTCTGCTAAAAAGTTTAACTCATCACGAGAGAGTTTAACTATGTCGCAATACTCATAGCAAGCACGTACATTTGCTTCAATATCATCTATGCTTTGCCATAAGCTGTAGCGTAAATTTACATCAAAGCTTACTAATTTATTGTTACTTTTAGCAAGCTGCAAAGCGCTAAATGTAGTTTGCGCAATTGCGTTATTGGTAAGCGTGTTTGAACAAAAGTGTAGGGTACTTAGTTTTTCCCATTGAATTTGCGCCAAGTGATCACTCGTTAAAAGTAAATCGGCCGTATTTTGGCGATAAAAATTAAAACTGCGCTCGCCTGTATCATCAAGGCTAACTATTACCATTGCAGTTTGCGAGCCCATAACTGTAAATAAGTAGTCAGTGCTTACATTGTATTGTGTAAGTGCTTTAGCAAGTTGCTTGGCAAAGTAGTCATCGCCCATACCACCACAAAAAGCAGCTTTACCACCTAACTTTGCATAGCCTACGGCTACATTAGCAGGTGCGCCGCCTGCAATAGGTAAATAAGCACTGTTTTGAGAGTCTTGCGGCAGCATATCAATCAGTAGTTCGCCGAGGCTAAGTAGTTGGGTCATATTGTAAATCCTAAAAAACCTAGCAAGGCTAGGTTAAAGTCAGTGGGAGAATTACTAAATAACCTGAACTCTGGATAATAAATCTATCTCGAGCAGCTATTTTCAGCGCTAACTGCGTTGAATTTATTTGTAATAGGCTAGCTATTGACGCGTAAATTCGCCTTGTTTTCACAGAAAATATCTGGCTAGAGAAAATAAATTTAAATATCACCATGATTCAATACTTTAGTAAATATCTTAACCAGAGTTCAGGTTAAATAAGTTTAGTTAGTTATAAAGCGCTGAAACAAAAAATCGTTTCAGCGCCTACACACTAGAACTCTATTAGTTAAACGCGTATTTAAGCGTTAAAGATGTTGTACGGCCATTAATAGCACGAGCACGGATAATATTGTTTTCAGGTACTGAACCTTCCTCCGCTTCTGTAATACCTACTGTATCGAAGAGGTTATTTACATTAAGGGCAATGTTAAGGTTTTCAGATAAGTCATAACTTACAAAGCCATTTACTTGTGTGTAACCGTCAAGTTTAAGGTCGTTATTATCTTGTGCATATGCATCGGTAGTACCAATAAAGCTAAGGCCAGCAGAGCCTTGCTCATAGTTATAACGTGCCATTAATGAATAAATTAAATCAGCTTGACGACGCGGTGTATTACCTACTACCTCAGGAGCAAGTGCGTCTTTGGCTATTTCTGCGTCGGTCCAGGTTAAATTACCACGGAAATCCCATGCATCAATAAAGTAAGTAGATTCTATTTCGATCCCTTTTGCTTCGTATTCACGGTCAAAAAATGTTTGTGATGTTGCTTCAAAGTTTTGCTCTTCAGTTTCGGCAAAAAACGCAGTAGCAAACACTGATAATGAATCAAAGCGCTTTTTAACACCAAACTCAAATTGGTTCACTTCATCAACAGCGTCTTCTTTTGCAACAGAGCCGTCAGCGCGTACTTTACCAAATAAAAGTCGGTCGGCGTTTGCTCGCCCGCCCTTACTTATACGTGCAAACGTGGCAAGGCTTGGGTCAATTTGGTAATTAGCACCAATTGAATAAGACGAATAGTTCCAGTCATAGTTTACTGGACTTGCGTTTGCAGTATCAATTCCAGCAACATTTTGTTCCGGCACAGAGATCACACCGTCGCGGTTCATATCTACTGTTGAAGTCACTGCACCTGCGTATGTTCCGCGAGCTTCACCGCTATCGTAGCGAGCACTTGCATCAATACTTACATCACCTAGCTTAGTCGAAAATGCTACGTAAGGGGCGCGAGTATCGTATTCTGTATCGTAATCACGTTGACAACAGTTACCAAATGCACTGTAAGCGTATAAACCGTTTTCAGATAACTCAGTGCCATCGGCACCTGTTACATTTAATAATGCAGCATTGTCACCCTTGAGCTCCATTACGTAAGAGTTCCATAACCACGACATAGCAATGTTTTGCGTAGATGCATAGTAACCAAATGTAAGGCTGGTATCATCGTCGAACGATTTAGTTAATTTAAAGTCATTAACTATAGAGCCGAAGTCATTCATTGTGACATCAAATGTCACCATCTTCATTGCTAAACCATCGTTAAACGCTTCACCGGTGTTCGCGTTACTCAAGGTTGCACCTGCGCCACCAATGCTTTCAGCTATTGATGTTGCACTACCGACTTGTTCTGTGAAAGGTGAATTAAAGTTACCGCTAATTGATGACTTACGGAAACGGTTTTCAATACGCCAATCGTTATCTAAATCAAATACAGCTTCAAAACCAACAGAGTCAACCTTTGGATTCATACCATCACGGATATCACCACTGCTAATTTGGTTTTCACCATTTAAGCGTACTGTTTTAGTAAATAATGCTGAGTGAGGTGTGTCTGATTGCGCATCAAAGCCAGCAATAGAGTCACCATTTGAGTACATTGGCATAGGAAGGTAGCCAACACTCTTATCGTCTAAGTGTTTGTAATAAAGGCGAACGTAGCCGTTTTCAAAATCTTTTGTAAGGTTAGCTTTAATTTGGCCACCTTTATTAGACGTGTAACCTGTTTCGCGCGGGCCTTCGCCTTGTCGAACAAAACCACCAACATGAAAACGCACACTATCGCTAAGGTAAGTGCCGTATTCAAAGTCTGTACGAACGCTGTCGTAATCTAAGCCTAGTGTTGTAGACACACTGCCAGATTCGTTTTCGCCATTTTTAGAGATAAAGTTAATAATGCCACCAGGTGCATTACTTGCTGCAGTAGACGCTGAGCCACCACGAATCGATTCAATTGTTTGCACCGTATTATCTAATCGCATAAAAATATCAGAATTACCAAAAGCGATGTCACCGTATTGCATTACAGGTAACCCATCTTCTTGTAATTGTAGAAATTTAGCACCGCCTGATGCTACAGGTAAACCACGAACAGCAATATTCGCATTACCTTCACCACCGGTAGATTCTGCACGAATACCCGGAATAATTCTAAACGCTTCTGCTGTTGAGCGAGGGGTAGACACTTGAACTTGTTCAAGTGATACGCTACTAACTGATACACTAGAAGCCATGATTGTTGTTCGACGTGGTACGCCGGTTACAACAATTGTTTCAAGACCTTTGTTTTGTGACGCTTCTGGTTTTGCTTGATCTGTTTCTTGTGCGTGAACGCCTTGGCTTACGGCAAGTGCTAAAGCACTGATTAAATATAAAGGTGTATTGTGTGTTGTCATGTGAACGCCTCGTTGTGTTGAGCCCGATGGGTTTGTTATTTTTACTTAATCGATTAAGTAAAAATAACAAATATTTTACAATAAGCAAATTATTTTATTATTAATTTGTTATTTATTTACCCACCTGTTGTTTTTTATAGTGTTTTTTATTGTATTAAAATACAAATTTACTCTGTAATTGGGTTACTTTCTGTTAAAGCACTTGCTGATGGGTCACGGCTATAATTAAATAACATAGCTAAAAACAGAATAACTGCAAAGCCTGTTGCTAAGTAAAATCCATAGCGTACATGGCCAAAGTAGTCGCTGATCATACCCATAAACAATGGGGCTAAGGCAGCTGATAAAGCAGTAAAAAAGAGTATAACGCCTGCTACAGCACCGTGTTGCTGCACTGCAAAACACGATATACCTTTGGAATTTAAAGTTGGGTAAACCATTGACATAAATAAACCCGAAAGCGGTAATAACACGACAGCCCAATCAACGCCTCCAAATAACGTACCTACATAGCACAATGCAATGCCAAAGCTTAAATAAGCCATAACACCTTGCCAGCTATAACGGTTTAATAACCATACCGCGATAAAGCGGCCTGCTGCACGTAGTACAAAAAATATGGTTAGTGCATAGGTTGCAAGGAGTGGCCAAGAACCAGTGTAGTCTTTTAAAAGCGTAGGCATCCATACGTATATAGCAACTTCAGTAGCTACATAAAGTGCGATAGCTAGCGAAAAACCAAGGGCATACGGGTTTTTAATCATTTTCATGGTGGTTGCCAAAGAGGCTGGCTTTTCAGTTGTTTTAACAACGCTAGGGTAGTCGGCACGCCAAGCTAAAAAAGCAAGCACTAAACACATAACTCCTGCAATAATATACAGGTATGTCCAACTTACATTTTGCACGAGTAATATGCCAACCAGCGCAGGTCCTACAATGGCACCAATGCCAAAGAAACCCTCAACCTTATTCATTGTTTTAGTGTGGTCCTCGTTGCTATGTGAAATATCACCAAGTAAGGCAAGTGCACCAGTTTTAAATAAACCAATCGCTAAGCCTATACAGCAAAGGAGTACTAAAAAGAATGCAAAGCTGGTGCTAAAGGCGAATAAAAAACAACTCGCGGAAAATATTAATAAACCTAGCATGATAGTTTTTTTACGGCCAAGGCTATCGGCTAAAAAGCCTAAAAACAATCCACTAAAGGCAATGAGTGCCATAGGCGCGTAATGAAATGCACTAGCTTGGGTCATACTCAGCCCAAACTCAGTAATGAGTTCAGGGATGATCATACCTACTGCGTCAGAGGTCATGGCAAACATAAAAAACATCATGTATGTAAGCCAACGTATTTGTTGCAACGGATCGTTGCTTACGTGTGTGTGTGATTTTGTCATGTATTTTTCCTCGTTAAATGCTCTGTTAACACCCAGTAAGTCAATCAGTTACTTATTGTAGTATCATGTGAGCCACGATTTTTGTATGTAAAATTTTTAAAAATTACTTGTAAATTCTTACTCGCTAGTTAAAGATATATCTTAATCGATTAAGTTTCAACATGGTATTCACACAATGATGAAGAATAAAGTTCAATTGATCACATACGCTGATCGAATCACTGGCCAAAATATAGGCGCGCTAACCACACTTTTAAACGGCCCTTTAAAAGGCGTATTTGGTGGTGTGCACTTATTGCCATTTTACAACCCTATTGATGGCAGCGATGCTGGCTTTGACCCTATTGATCATAGTGAAGTTGATTCTAGAATAGGCACTTGGGAAGACATACAAGTATTAGGCAAAGATCTCGACTTAATGGCAGACCTAATTGTTAACCATGTATCGGCGCAGTCTTTTCAGTTTCAAGATGTAATAGCTAAAGGTAAGCAATCAGAATTTTGGGATTTGTTTTTAACCAAAGATGATGTATTTCCAAATGGTATGAGCGAAGCTGAGCAAAAAGCTATTTACCGTCCGCGTCCAGGTAGTTGCTTTACCCCAATGAAGTGTGGTGATGGTAAAACGTATGATTTTTGGACCACATTTACCGATAACCAAATTGACATAAACGTAAAAGTAGCAGCGGGTGTTGCGTATTTAAATAACGTACTTACTAAATTTTCGGCTAACAATGTAAATATTATTCGTTTAGATGCGGCGGGTTACGCCATTAAGCAAGCTGGCACTAACTGTTTTATGCTTGATGAAACGTTTGGCTACCTAGATAACTTATCTAAGCAAGCAAACGATTTAGGCATGGAAACCATTGCAGAAATACATAGCCATTATCAAACTCAGGTAGAAGTGGCAAAACGCGTAAATATGGTTTACGACTTTGCGTTACCACCACTTATTTTACACAGCTTATTTAACAACGATGTAGATGCACTGCTCAAATGGTTACAAATTTCGCCACGTAATTGCTTAACTGTACTTGATACACACGACGGTATTGGCATTATTGACGCAGGTCCAATGGGCGACAAACCAGGGCTATTAAATGCACAGCAGATTGATAACCTAGTCGAAACAATGCACGCCAACAGCAACAATCAAAGCCGCCAAGCTACGGGCGCTGCGGCGAGTAATGTCGACTTATATCAAGTTAACTGTACGTACTACAACGCATTAGGCGCTAAAGACTTTGATTACTTATTGTCGCGTGCAATTCAATTTTTTGCTCCAGGTGTACCACAAGTGTATTACGGCGGCCTATTTGCTTGCGAAAACGACATGGAATTACTGACAAATACAAATGTAGGCCGTGATATTAACCGCCCATATTTAGATGCAAATATAATCGACAAAGCCTTAAATAAGCCTGTAGTAAAAGGTTTAATTGAATTAATTAAAATTCGCAATTCACACCCTGCATTTGCAGGTGAGTTTAGTGCGCAAGGTGAAGGCAGTATGTGTTGTTTATCGTGGCAACTAGATGAGCAAACTATTTCACTCACTGTTGATTTTAAATTACGCCATGCACTTATTACGCAAGTGAACGGCGATGAAGAAACAACGATTAACTTAAATTCATTTTTAGCTTAATGTTATAAAAGTAATTTACCAACGCCATGTAAAGCAAAAGCCAAGCTTAAGTAGCTTGGCTTTTTAACACATAAAACTATTACAAGGTTTGTAAGCTAACTACTCGCACCAATCTCTAATTCGTAACTGACTTCCCGAGTTTTTTCTTCTTTAGAAATAAATAATTCAGCGGCTATAACGCCTTTTTCTTGGCTGTTTTGATGAATGGTGGTGAGGCGAGGTACAAACCGGGCTGCTTCATCAATACCATCAAAGCCCACAATACGCAGTTCTTCACCTATCTTTATGCCTTGTTTTATTGCTTCTCGCATTGTGGCAAGGGCAATTAAATCACTCATACAAATAATAACATTAGGGCGAGGGGAGGCACTGAGCACTTCTTTTGCGGCAATATTTGCAAAACGCTCGCTACTTTCAGGAATGTTCCAAATACGATCGTCAGCCACCGTAATATTTGCCTCGCTTAAAGCGCGTTGGTACCCGCGTAAACGTTGATGCGAAATAGATTGTCCGGTTTCAAATTCGTGATGCTCATACACGCGGCATAATACGTTTTCATCAAGTAGCCTAAGCCCTAATATAGCCACTTTATCGCTTTGATTATGCAGTACGTGTTTAGCAATTTCGTAACTTGCTTGCTCGTTATTAATATTTACAGAGGCATTGCGAGCAATATCAAAATCAATTGTCACTACATGTTTAGACACTGTTTTTAACTGCTCAACTAACGCGTTATTACGAGGGCGGCCATAACAAATAAAGCCATCTACCAAGTCGACCACGTTGTTAAGGTTATCGCTATTACCTGAAAACAATAAAACATTAATGCCGTTTTTTTCAAGCACCGAGGTAACACCGCGCATAAAGCTGCTAGCCACAGGGTCCGATACCATGTATTCCACACTGTCGGGCAGCACTAAAGCAACAATATTAAATGTGCCATTACGCAACGATTGCGCGGCCTTATTAGGGCCATAATAACCAAGCTCTTTACATGCATTAAGTATGGCTTCACGGCGTTTGGCAGAGAGTTGATCTGGGCGATTAAACGCGTTAGAAACCGTCGCATTAGACACGCCTAATTCTTTAGCGATACTTTTTAGGGTCCAGCGGATTGGTTTGCTCATTAATTATTTTTAGCCATTAAACAGGGTATTAATAAATTAACATATTCAGCGAGTTAGCAAAGTAAAAAATGAGATTTTAGGGCTAATGTCGGCACTCTTTAGGGGCAATGCCAAAGGTTTGTTTAAATAAACGGCTAAAATGACTCGCACTATTAAATCCAACATCAAAACAAACTTTACTAATTGCATGACCTTGTAGCAATTGAGTGCGCGCTTTTTTTAGTCTTAGCTGTTGTTGCCAAAGGGCTGGGCTAGTACCAAATGTGAGTTTAAATTGCTGATAAAATTTACTGCGGCTCATGCAGGCTATTTTGCATAAGGTATTTATGTCGAGCGTTTCATTTAAATGTTCTTCAATATAAAGCAGGGCATCACTAACGTTTGTTTTAAGGTGTGGTTTATCGCAGTTAGCCAGTAATAACTCACGGCTTTGTTGTTGTAATAAACGGGTGATCAATTCATTTAACGACAAGTCAATCAAGTAATGGCGTTGGGCACCTTGTTCGCTAAATAAATGCACAATACGCTCTAATAATTGCTGCGTTTGAATATTGTGTTGGGTGTGCACTAACTGCGGTACATATTCAAACAAGCTATCGTGTGCAAAGTTTTGCTGCATGTTAAGCGCATTAGCCACGCTCGTTATTTTGTCGGTGCTAATTTCAATGGCTAAACAGGTAGTAGGAGTGCTCATTGATGCTTGTGGAAAATCAATTAATACGCCTTGCTCTGGCGCTAATACAAACGACTCGTGTGGTAAAAATGCTTTATGGTATTGGCTGCTTTCTACGTGCATTACCTTTTTGCCGCTAAGCATTGCACAAAACAGTAACTCGTTTGAGTGCAGTGCCACCTTTTGCGCACTTTGATACGTGTCGTAAATACTCAGCTCACTGTTATCGGCCGCAAACGTGACTTTATTTTCAATTAATACATCAAGTTGTTGGCGTTTTTTGTTTAACTGAGATGTGTGCATATCAATCCTTTAGGTTTTTATTAATGTGGACTCACAGACAATTTTTGTGGACAGCTAATCAAGTTTTTAGGCGCTTGTTAGTTTAATGTCGATTAAATATAAAGCATTTTGATTTATATAAATGTTCGACCTTTAGCTAACAACAATAAAGAGAGCACACACATGATATATGCAAATCCAGGCAGCGACGGCGCACTTTTAAACTTTAAACAACAATACGGTAATTACATTGGCGGAGAGTGGGTAAAGCCAGTGAATGGCCAATACTTTGATAATATAAGCCCAGTAAACGGTAAAGTGTTTTGCCAAATACCGCGCTCAGATAAAGACGACATAGAGCTGGCACTCGATAAAGCGCATGCAGTGCGAGCGCAGTGGGGCACAACGTCGGTGACCGACCGAAGTAACATACTGCTAAAAATAGCCGATCGAATTGAGCAAAACCTAGAGTTACTTGCCGTAGCCGAAACATGGGATAACGGTAAAGCAATTCGTGAAACACTCGCTGCTGACATTCCGCTAGCGGCTGATCACTTTCGCTACTTTGCAGGGTGCCTGCGATCGCAAGACGGCACAATAGGCGAAATAGACGAAACCACCGTTGCATATCATTTTCACGAACCGTTAGGTGTGGTTGGGCAAATTATTCCGTGGAACTTCCCTATTTTAATGGCTGCCTGGAAACTCGCGCCAGCACTTGCTGCAGGTAACTGCGTAATTTTAAAACCGGCTGAGCAAACCCCAGCTTCTATTTTAGTGTTAATGGAAATTATTGGCGATTTACTTCCCGCAGGCGTACTTAATATTGTAAATGGATTTGGTAAAGAAGCAGGTGAAGCACTGGCCACCAGTAAACGAATCGCTAAAATTGCATTTACAGGTTCAACGCCTGTAGGTTCACATATTTTGAAATGCGCTGCTGAAAATATTATTCCCTCTACGGTCGAGCTCGGTGGTAAATCGCCTAATATATTTTTTAATGATGTAATGGAAAAAGACGACGCGTTTTTATCCAAAGCCATTGAAGGTGCCGTGCTTGCTTACTTTAACCAAGGCGAAGTGTGTACGTGCCCATCAAGGCTGTTTATTCAAGAAGATATTTACGAGCAGTTTATTGAACGAATACTCGAACGTACCTTAAAAATTAAACGCGGAAACCCACTTGATAGCGAAACCATGGTGGGCGCACAAGCCTCAAAAGCACAGTTCGATAAAATACTCAGCTACATTGAAATAGGTAAAAAAGAAGGCGCCGAAGTACTCACTGGCGGTAACGTAGAGCAACTAAGTGGCGATTTAAACGGTGGTTACTACATACAACCTACGCTGCTTAAAGGCACAAATGACATGCGTGTTTTCCAAGAAGAAATTTTTGGCCCTGTTATTTCTATGTCGACCTTTAAAGATGAAGCCGAAGCACTCGAGCTTGCCAACAGCTCTGAGTTTGGTTTAGGCGCCGGTGTATGGAGCAGAAACATGAACCGTGCTTATCGCATGGGTCGTAAAATAGAAGCAGGGCGAGTGTGGACCAACTGCTATCACATGTACCCAGCACATGCTGCATTCGGTGGTTATAAAAAATCAGGAATAGGGCGCGAAACGCACAAACTGGCACTTGATCACTACCAACAAACTAAAAATTTATTAGTGAGCTACAGCGAAGATCCGCTTGGCTTCTTTTAAAAAATTTTAATACAACAATCACTCAGTAATGAGCGCTGCATATTTGCGGCGCTTTTTCATTTTAAGGGGTCCATTGCACCACTTACTGCTTGTTGTAATACATAAATAGGATACTAATTGAATTAAAATGTTGAAACTTCAGGGCTTTAAATAATTCATTAACTGCGTTAAAAAAGTGATTTAATAATATGAGTTTTATAAAAAGCTGATTCATAGTTAGCTAGTTGTTTACATAAGATTATTTGATGGCTAAGATAAATACATCGTAATTTATGAAACTTTACGGTCTATAAAACGATAAAGGCCTCAGAGAGAGTAACTAACTTTTTGTCAACGATATGGAGATCATTATGTACCCAAAAGAATTTTACATCCTACCCGAAGAGCTTTTCCGCCTCGGAAATGCTTCAAGTCCTCGTCTATCGAATGTTCGAGCTCGTGATGTTGATGTTACAACCGTAAATGGAATTAAGGTTATTATCGCAAACGGAAAAGGGATCAGCGTTTTCGATATAGAAGGTATCAACAATGCACCAATGACTGGTTGGGTTTGGAGGTTTCCACCGAATACCCAGCCGCCTCATGGATTGAAGATGGTTCAGGATAAGCCACACCATTACTGTATTTCGCCCACTCGGAATATGCCGGTTGACAAGTTCAAGGGACTTCTTGAGGAAATGGCCCTAAAAGCATCTCGAGTATTTAAGAAAGAAGGAAAGATTGTATGAGTCAGTTCAAGCTTGAACTTGCAGGATCAGAGCTAAAATACGTGCTAGAGGGTCTCATAGCACTTGAACAAGAAATGGCAAAAATATGTGAAACGTCAGATGACTCAGATGAGATTGCTGATGTAGGCAATGATTTGATTGAGCTGCGCTTGTTACTAAATCCTTTGAAGGAGAGAGCCATCAGTCAGTTCGGAGATAGTATAACTGATTTTTCGCGGGATGAGTTATAAGTTAAAAAGTAAGTTTGGTGTCAATACCTAATTTTAAACCAATTTAGGGTTCCAGATGACACCATCTCTCACCATTAAATTCATGATCGCTACCAGCTTTCGTATGAACGCAATGATAAATAAATCACAAAGCACAATAAGCAACACACCCACCCTACGCAAAAAGCTGAGCAATGTAGACAAAATGAAAGTAAAAATAGACTGCCCAATAGGGCGACGACAGCTGTTTATTAAAGAATGGCAAGCGATTCTGCTGTATTGAACCGGCTTTTCTTTAGGTTAAAAGTGCAATATTATCGTCAACAAAGGCATGAATAAATTGACCTTACGGGGTCAAACGAAAGTGAATGCGCAATGGCAACTGTATTGCCTAGTTCATAATATAGAAAAGCTGCAAAACACGATGCATTAAGAAGGGGAAGCCCTTTTAACCTAAATTAAAGCTACTCAACCACCCGTAATCCCGTCCAAAACGTCAATTAAAACAATATCAAACATTTCTTTATATTCTGCGTAAAAACACAGTAATTAATTGAACCAAAATAGGAACTCAGCTATGGTTAATACATTAATAAAAACAAATAAAAAACGAGTTAATCTACAGGCTCGTTAGCAGTACATAAATGTATGGAGTAAGAATGAAGTTTGATGCTATAAATTTTAAAGATAAGTTCTCGAAATTTACTGAACACTGGTCTCCGCGTGTTGTTGCAGAAATGAATGACTATCAATTTAAGTTAGTAAAAGTTGAAGGCGAATTTGTTTGGCATGATCATCCTGATACAGATGAAATATTCATCGTTTTGGAAGGTATCCTTAATATAGAATTCCGTGACGGCATCGTAACCCTAAATTCGGGTGAAATGTTTGTAATTCCAAAAGGTGTAGAACATAAACCTGTTGCTAACAGTGAATGTAAGATTATGATTGTTGAACCTAAAGGAGTCGTTAATACTGGTGATTCAGGTAGCGAGCTGACGGCTGAAAATGATATTTGGGTGTAAAGTACAGCTAACAAGTCAATAAATTAAGATTCGCTAAACATGTCATGCCATTTGCGGAGCAAATCGCCCGCCACATTTGGCTCACTTATTATTGAGGCGTTAGTTTTACGATGATGAAATCAAGTTTAGCAATATTAATCACAATGTATTTTCTTTTAGGTTGTGACAGTCGAGATGAGAAAACTATGGAAGTACCTGTTGAAATCGAATTTACAGAAAGTGACTTAAATTACTTTAATCAGCTTAGCCAATATGAATTAGAATTAATTGATAATACTCTTTATTCTCATACGAGTGAAAGTTGGCAAAAAATAGCTATGGTTATTGCCAAATCTTTAAAATTGCGCGATCAATTTAAAGATCTAAATGATATTAAGTTATTACTTAGGGTTCATCACTTGATAAATACTAGTAAGCTTGAATCACAAGGTAATATCAAAGCTATGCGTTTTAGTGAAGTAAAGCGAAAGTAAAACTTAGAATAACAAAGACATATATGGACGCTCCCTTGAAGTCAAGACGAGCCGATGTATAAACATCTAAGTTGGTGCTTTTATTCATTATCATGTATTCCATTTCGCAGTAATGATGCGTCACAAGCTTGCTAAAAAGCAAAGGTACTGACATATATTCGAGCTATGGTGTCATGATTATCATGCGCCATGCTCCTAATGAGCTTCGTACCAAGGGACCTAAAAAATATTCACCCAAACGAGATTGAATCTCGTGTCTTTATCTGGTTAACCTTGGTTAGCGTGCGCTTTTTATTTCATTATAAGTGAAGTACATACAGGATAAGCGTATGTTACGACTTAAGTGCCCAAACACCCACTCAGGTTTTAAAACCTATGTCATAATCAGGCTGTCTTAAGTCGTAAACTCGGGTGTGATTGGCGTGTAAAATACGCATAATTAAGCATCCTTGCGTGTATTTTGCACATACTGAGGTGAATAGAGGGTTTGCTTGGTCAGCAATACCCACATCAGTCGCGCCAATCTGTGCGCGGTGGCAACCACCACACAATTAAAGTGTTTTTTCTCGCGTAATTGATTTACCCATTGGCTTAGCGCATCTGTCTTATGGTGACTTCTGGCGATAATGGCGCGAGCACCGTGAATAAGTTGTTTTCGTAAGTAACTGTTACCGCGCTTAGTAATGCCTGACATTTTACTTTTATCGCCTGACGCGTATTGTTTAGGTGTTAATCCTAGCCACACCCCGAGTTCTTTTGCATTCTTAAATGCCTGACCGTTCCCGATTGATGCCGCATAGGCTGAGGCATTGAGTACACCCACGCCAGGAATGGAGTGAAGTATTTTAGCGTTTGTATCCCGTTCAACGTGTGCAGTAAGCATCGCTTCAATGGCTTTAATGCGTTTAACAAGGGTTTTGTACTCAGTGTAAATATCACTCACCATTGTGCGCAGTATTGGGCGAAGCTCAGAATCACTTTCTAACGCAATGAGGCCTTGCTCAAATACCTTCATACCGACAGGAAATACATACCCAAAATCGACCAATAAACCGCGTAACTGGTTGGTTGCAGCAATCCTGTTTTGCAGAAGTAGCTCACGTATCTTATGGAACATGAGTATTTCTTGCTGAGCTTCGGTTTTAATAGGAACGAATTTAATATGAGGGCGTAAGCTTGCTTCATAGATAGCAAATGCATCGTTACTGTCGTTTTTATTACCGCGAACAAAGGGGGTAACGTGTTGTGCAGGAATAAGGTCAACGGTATGACCGTAAGACGTAAATACTCTCCCCCAATAGTGGGAAGAATAGCAGGCTTCCATCACTACGCGGCACGGAGGGGTATTCGCCATGAAGGCGTTGAGTTTAGCTCTGTTTAAACGTTTATTGCATTCTCTTTTATGGTTAGAATTGAAGCCAGCGACTTGGAATACATTTTTTGCCAAATCAATTGATAATGTGCTAATTTTCATGACGGACGTTCCCTTTTAACTGAGTGAGTTCAATTACCAGTTTGGCGCATTGACGCCGTTTTGGGGAGCGTCCATCTCATCACCCACCTTAAATTTTGCACTTAACCACCGTAATTCCTTCCAAAAAACTAATTAAAACAACACCAAACTCCCACTTTATATTCTGCATAAAATACAGTAATAGATTGAACCAAAATAGGAACTCAGTTATGGTTTGTTTATTAATAAAAACAGATAGAAAACGGGTTAATCTTCAGGCTCGTTATATTTCAATGAAAGGAATCTACGATGAAGCCGTATAAAAATTTATCTACACAAAACTTACCTTTGCTATTGCTAATCACGAGGGTTACAACTGTTTTAGCGCTCATTGCTATTGTCGTATCAATTATTGCCTTTATCACATCTTTCTTCATGAAAACGGGATTTGGGATTAATCAATTGTTTGTTTTATCAACAGCTATATTTCCATCAGCCATGTTTGTTTTATTAGGCTCTGGCGTGGTGGCTGCAATTATCGCTTTTGAAGAGAGTTATCGTAAAAAATCCGAGGCGTATATTGCATCACTTTGAAATCTAAGAACTCGCCCTGAGGTGGATAGCATGCGCTAAAGCTCACTTTCCACCGCAAATTTTAACAGCGGTGAACCCTTACTTTTCAATGAAGTTAAGGAAGTTGATTCGTCTTAAAGCGTACGTGTTTTCCAGTACCTAAATAGGATTCGTATCCACCTAAATGCCAATGATCTGATGATGGTATTATGGAATTTCATTTTGGTTTTTTGCTGCCAACTATCCTGCCAATTTCACAAATGTTTGCCTTGAAAATTTAGAGTTAAGCCCTTTCACCCTAAATAAAAGCCACTCAACCCCCGTAATTCCTTCCAAAACGGCAATTAAAACAACACCAAACTCCCACTCTATATTCTGCATAAAATACAGTAATAGATTGAACCAAAATAGGAACTCAGCTATGGTTTGTTCATCAATAAAAACAAATAAAAAACGAGTTAATCTACAGGCTCGTTATATGCCTATAGAGGTTCTTCAAAATCATATGGAAATTCGCAATATTTCCTGGGAGCAAACAATCCCGCTTCGACAAAGTATTCTTTGGCCAAACAAGCCTCCTGAATATTGCCATGTAGATGGTGATCCTGATGCAATTCATTTTGGTACATTTATCAATGACGAACTTGTTTGTGTTGCTTCCGTATACATAAAATCACATAAAGCTCGCCTACGTAAGTTTGCTACTAAAACTGATTATCAAGGGCAAGGCATTGGCTCTCAAATGCTAAAGTTTATTCTTCAATCCCTTAATAATACGGTTGTAAATTTTTTTGGTGTGATGCTAGGGAATCAGCTTTAAGTTTCTATCAGCGTTTCGGTATGCAGCCATACGGAGAGCGTTTTTATAAAGCTGATGTTTCTTACTTTAAAATGGGAGTTGCTTTATAGTAAGTTTAAAGCGGCATATAACAAACTGTTTAAGGGTGATTCGCAGCAATTACAGCGACACCCATCCTAAATTTCCTTATTTAAATTAAGATGGGTGTCAAGTGTACTCTCAGGCTTTTGCTCCTTCGTCGCTAATTTTGGCCAACAATTTTTTGCCTCTTAACGAGGCGTTTATGTATTTATCGAAAATCTCAAAATCAGGTGAAAAATGAACTTAGTTGAGTCTACTGCTGAAGTAATCGAAAATGCTCGAGAATTTAGTTACATAGTTAAAGGGAATAGCATTGCTTATGACCGTTTTTCCCAGTTCTTCCATTGGTATTATTTCCCAGAGCTCAGCTTATTTGCTCCAAGTAAATTCATCGGGTACAGAAATACAACAGTTTCAAACTACGTTGGTAAAGGAAATGGCGGAGAGACTCAAGCTGTCTTAAATAAGTGGTTTTCCAAGCTAGAGGAGACATCAGAAGAGTACAAATTAGCTTCTGATGAACTGCAAAAATTTGCCACTAAAATTGGCAAAAAGTTATCAGCAAAAGTGTTTAATGGAACTGGTGGTATTTATTTACTTTCCAGCCACGTTAATATTTCTTTATATCCAGATGAGACTAACGAACCTGAATACAAAGAGGGTAAGGTAAGGCAAGTTACTGTAAATGCAATCGAACGTAATCCTGAAGCTCGACGAAAGTGCATTGAATATTATGGTGCCGTGTGTAACTCATGTGATTTTGACTTTTCTGAAAAGTACGGAGCTGAGCTAGGTTCAGGATTTATCCATGTTCATCACGTATTGGATATAGCTCTTGTTGGGAAAGAGTACAAAGTTGACCCTATAAATGATCTTCGTCCACTTTGCCCAAATTGCCATGCTATGGTTCATAGAACAAAGCCAGCAATGCACCCAGATCAGTTAAGAGAAATCATCAAAAAAATACATAACAAAGCATTTAAGAGTGATTCCCAATGCTTGGCATTTTTCATTCCATCGTTGGGTTTTGTGTTTACGGTGGTAAGGTTAGGTTTTGTGCTAGCGTTGCTCACACCTTAATAATTTTAAGGATAAAAAATTGAGTCTTGGAAGGTGGGATGACGCAATACTCAAAAGCCTCTTATTTGTGGGAATAGGCATTGCTGTCTCGGCTTTATTTACTGGTTTAGCACCATCATCAGTAAACGACCTTTTAGGGTTGGTTGTTACATTTTTACTATATGTGGGTGTTTATCTGTTTATTTCTATCGTAGGTTGGTTAGTAATTGGGTTTCCACTTCATTTTTTAATAAGCAAATACACAAATCGTTCCTATTTATATTATGCTGCTATACCAATGGCGTTTGTTCTACCGTCCTTGTTTTATAAAGGTTCATTGTTGTTTGGTCTCGCAGCACTATTTCAAGCCTTAATATTTCGTTTTTACGTTTACAAAAAAATATACCAAACGCATCAAACCTGATTCCGCAAGCAGGCCGGTTTTTTGCAAAACACGGCGCAAAAAAGCGTCCAACTTGCTCCGCTGTTTATGCGGGCGTTATAACCCTTTTTAGTGGGGTGGCCGTGTTTAGAGGATTAGGTCAATGGAAAAACTCATTGAAGCCTGCTCACCAAGTTTACTCTCAAACGGGCTAATAACAGCTGGCTATTGTTCGTGCTTCACACATTTCAGCCAACGTTCTTTAGCCGTTTAATGTAAGCATTAGACGATTATCTATTCCATCACTCATAAGGATTACTATGTTAATAGGTCGTGTTTCTGAATTGACTGGAGCAACTCGAAAAGCTATTCGGTACTATGAGTCAATTGGTTTGATAACGCTTCCAAATAGAAAAGGTAGCTACCGTATTTATAGTAATCATGATGTTATGGTTATAAGTATGATTTGTCGTGCTAAAACCCTTGGGTTTAGCCTCGGTGAAATCAAGGATATAGTGTCTAAAAAAACGGAGGAAAAGAAACTTCCTATTGATTTGATTCACCTACTTATAGATAAAAAAATATCACTTTTAAAACAAGAGATTGACGAGATTTTGCTGAAAAATGAGAATTTGAAGCAATTTAAAATAGATTTAGTTAAAGAATTCACTTGACCTTCCCCTCAAGGGAAAGGCTTACAGTTAACTGATAATTAACTCATAGGATGATTTATAGTGAAAAAGCTGAATTTAGAAAACACAAATATATTAATTACAGGCGCATCTTCAGGCATCGGGAAAGAGTTTGCTAAACAACTCGCTAGCAAAGGAGCTAAATTAATCCTAACAGCCAGAACGCATAGCGATCTAATAAGTTTAGCGCAAGAGTTAGAGCGTGAACATAGGAACATTTGGATTAAAACTATTCCCGCCGATTTAAGTGAACTAAATGGCCCTAAAAAATTATTTGAACAAATAAATGATTTAGGCTTGTCAGTTGATTATTTGATTAATAATGCTGGTTTTGGAAAATTTTGTGAGTTTTCTGGTGAGAGTTTTGAAACTTATCATAAAATGTTGATGTTAAATGTTAATGCATTAGTTGAACTTACTCATTTATGTTTGCCTGCAATGGTAAATAAAAATAGCGGCGGAATTATTAATGTAGCATCTATTGGTTCTTTTCAACCTTTACCATACCAGACTGTTTATGGTGCATCTAAAGCTTTTGTATTAAGTTTTTCAGAGGCTCTTACCGGAGAATTATTAGATAAGAATATTCGCGTCATGGCCTTGTGCCCCGGTACTACAGAGTCTCGTTTTATGGAAAATGCTAATGCTGATACATCCAATATGAACTTGGCTCCTGCAAGCAAGGTAGTTAAATCTGCGCTCGCGGCTTACGAAAAAAATAGAATGTATACAGTATCGGGTAAGATTAATTACGTAGTCTCTTTAATACCTCGATTATTTTCACGTAAAAGGACAGTCAAAATAGTTGTTAGCATGTTTAAGGACAATGTACTGGGAAAAAGCTTAGTTTAAGGTTCATATAAGGACATGCCTTGAGGTGGACAGCAAGCACTAAAACTCACTTTCAACCGCAAATTTTAATAGTGGTGAACCCTTGCTTTTCAATACAGTTAAGTAAGTTGATTTATCGTAGGGCGTATGTGTTTTTAAACACCTAAACAGTATTCGTATCCACTTAAATGCTAATGTTCTGATGATGCTATTATGGGGTTTTCCTTTACTTCTTGCTGCCAACTATCGTGGCTAAGTAACGATGCTTTAGCGCAAAATGAATAACGCACAGATTATTACTTTGTAAAGACGCTCAATTGTTCTTCAAGCCAAAGCATAAATGCACTTACGCGCTTGGGTAGATGGTGCCTATTTGGGTACAAAATATTGATTGGTAGGTCGGGCATCGCGTATTGAGGCAAAACTTGTATAAGTTCGCCAGATTCAAGGTATTTACTTATACCGTGAATAGGTGATTGAATAAGCCCGAAACCACTCAGTACTGCGCTTAAATATGCCTCTGAGGAGTTAACAGTAAGCTGGCTTTTCATCGTTATTGATTGCAATTGATTATTGCTATCTAAATATTCGAAACCCGGATCAGGGATACCAAGTGTTTGACTGTAGCGAACAATGTAATGATTTTTTAAATCGTTAAGAGTTTTAGGTAAACCATGATTTTTTACATAATAACGGCTTACGCAATTTAAAACTTGAAAGCTGCCCAAACGTCGTGCAATTAACGATGAGTCGGTAAGTTCGCCCACTCTTACTACGCAATCAAATCCTTCTTTAATGACATCTACTCGTCTATCGGAGCTGCCAAGTTCTATTTCAAGATTTGGGTGCATTTTTAAAAACGAACTTAAGTTTGGAATGATGGTATCTCGACTAACAGCTTGTGGCATATCTACACGTATTCGGCCTGTTAAACCTTTATCCTCACTTACAAATAAATTTTTTAAATCGTCAGCGTCGCTGATAATTCCTAGTGCACGTTGATAAAATAGCTCACCGTCTGAAGTCATATTTACAGTGCGTGTAGTACGGTGTAATAAACGCGTATTTAATGTACTTTCAAGCATGGTTACTGCTTGCGATACACTTGACTTAGGAAGATTTAAGCTTGTTGCTGCTTTAGAAAAACTACTGAGTTGCGCTACTTTAATAAAAATACGTATTGCGTTTAGGTCTTTCATAACACTGTTTATTGTTCGTTTATTTTGAACAGTGTAACTCTTTTCAGCCTGTTTATCTTTGTTGCTTGAAAAAATATACTGGCTTGGAAGTTATTTAACTCCCCGCTTTTATTTTCAACAGGATATAACAATGAACAAACGAATTGCAGTGATCACCGGTGGTAATCGTGGGCTTGGTAAAAGCACGGTGCTTTGCCTTGCAAAGCAAAATATCGATTGCATTTTTACTTACCGTCGTCATGAAAAAGAAGCAAAAGAGGTTGTAAAGCAAGTACAGGAGCTAGGCTCTAAAGCGGTTGCATTGCAATTAGATGTAAGTGATATGCTCGGCTTTGAGGATTTTGCACAACAACTACAAAATGTCCTGCAGACT
The DNA here is from genome assembly GCF_037162545.1 of Pseudoalteromonas sp. B131b. Lineage (NCBI taxonomy): Bacteria > Pseudomonadati > Pseudomonadota > Gammaproteobacteria > Alteromonadales > Pseudoalteromonadaceae > Pseudoalteromonas > Pseudoalteromonas sp. B131b. Next base: position 49,686 of record NZ_JARLUZ010000002.1, read on the forward strand.
CATTGGCAACAAAGTGAGTTTGATTACTTAATTAATAATGCAGGGGTGGGGCTTACTAGCAGTTTTGCAGACACAAGTGAATCAACTTTTGATACGTTAATAAATATTAACTTAAGGGGAGTATTTTTTGTTACCCAAACATTGTTGCCCTTTATAAAAAACGGTGGTCGTATTATTAATTTATCAAGTGGTTTAACGCGTTTTTCATTACCCGGTCATATTACTTATGCAATGACCAAAGGTGCAATAGAAGTAATGACAAGGTATTTAGCTCAAGAACTTGCACCTAAAAATATTACGGTAAATGTTGTAGCCCCTGGTGCAATTGAAACCGACTTTGGTAATGGCGTCGTTCGTGATAACGATGAAGTAAATGCGTTTATTACATCACAAACGGCAATGGGCAGAGTTGGTGTAACAGACGATATAGGGCCTATGATTGCTAACTTATTAGCGGACGAAAACCGTTGGATGACAGGCCAACGACTTGAGGTATCGGGCGGTATGTATATGTAATCATACCAACCGGCATGAATCTTTGAGCAATTTAGTGAATTAAATTTCACTATAGCGTCGTCTAAATTTTTCTTTAGAACAACTATGTACAAAAATTTTTGCCCAGCTCTAGCGTAATTTTCTTAACGTTAAATAGTCCCCATATATAAACAGATTGGTATCACTTATTAAAAAATTATGACTTTAGACAATAAAAAACCGCTCGGTGAGCGGTTTTTTGCATTTTTTACTAAAGGAAATTTAGTTAGAACGTGTAACGAGCACCAATTGAGTAACGAGGACCGTATTGATTAGCAAATAAGAACTGCTCTTCGTAACGTCCGTAACCTTCTTCGGTTGCATTATTTAAGTTTATGCCATCAAAAAATACCGTTACGTTTTCGTTTACATCGTAGTTAACGCTCATATCCCATTGGCCATACGCTTTAGCATATTGCGGAGGCGCATCAGCTGAACCTTGCGCTTGGCCTACACCAATTAGGTATGAGTCGCGCCATGCATAAGTAATTTTAACTGATAGGCCGTCTTTTTCGTAAAAGCCTTGGAAGTTAGCTGAGTCACTTAAGCCTGTAAGTGGTGCTTGTTGATCAAGGCTTTCGCTATCAAATTCAACGTCGCCATCTACAAACGTCGCGTTAACACCAACACCAAAACCGGTTTCACCAATTAAGTGTTGAACAGCTACTTCAAAACCATCTACCGATTTACTGTCGGTGTTTTGTGGTTGGCTAATATTCCATGTAATTAGCGGATCGTCGCTGTTTGGCTCAATAACGCCATTTGCATTGCCGTAACCGCTGGCAATCATTTGTGCAAAAATAGCGTCGGTTGTTGCTTGCTCGCCACGTGATTCAATATCGCTTACGGCTTGTAAGTAACGAGGGCCGTTTAAAACATCGTACAAGCCATCAATAGTGGTTTGCGTAATGGTGGTTTGAATAAAGTTATCAACATCTTTTTTAAAGTAACCAACAGACGCGTAGCTGCCTTCTGCGTAGTAATACTCAAGTGATAAATCAAGGTTTGTTGATTCAAACGGCAATAAGTTTGTATTACCTTGACTACCTGTGCGAGAACCTGGTTTTGGGCTGCCTGTTAAGCTGCGGCCACCGGCTAAATTACCTAGTGGTGCACGCGACATTGTTTTACCCCAAGATACGCGGGCTACTACGTCTTCAGTTAAATCAACACTTACGTCGATTGAAGGCAGTAAAACATCGTAATCACCTTGTTGCTCTAAGAAGTTATCATCGCCGCCAGCAGCGTATTGCATGATCCACTCAGAAGCGCTGATCCAATTAACTTGATCTTCAACGCGTTGACGTACAGTACTGGTTACGTCTGTTTGCTCATAGCGTAGGCCTGCATTTACTTTTACGTAGTAGTTACTTACGTCAAATTCCCAGCTTGATTGAACATAAAAGCTATTAGTGATTTCTTCTACGTAACTTTCGCTGTCAATACCATCCATATAGGCATTAGCTGCGTATGCATCTGAGCCTGTTACATCTGCTGTTAAATAAGCAATTTGGCGTGCAACAGCTTCATCAAAGTCATACGTGTAGTAGTAATTAGGTTGTAAGTCGCTACCGCCGCCAGCAAATTGGTCTAAAAGACCCGATGTATCGTGACGTGTAAACATGCTATCTGGGAATATTTCTGTATACGATGGGTTAAAGCCTGGACCACCTACTAAACCACTCCACGCGGTGTAACCACCGGTGTTTTGCTCAGTACGTGATGTACCAAATTTAACTTTAACTAAACCAATGTCGTAGCTTTCGTTATACCACGTAGTATGTAGTTGTAACTGTTCAATGTTTGACTCACCCGGTGAGTGAGTAAACTGACTAAAGTTTGAGTCAATTTCGCCTGGTGTTAGTTCGCTTGTGCCGTTTAACCAGTTAACTTGAGCACTTGGAATATCGCCTGTGCGGTAATCGTAAATTTTATTAGCAAGCTGATCTGAGCCCAAAATCACTTGGCCGGTACTGCCTAGCCCGTCATCGGCGCCGTTGTCAGTCTCATTTTTAGAGTCGTGGTAATCAAGCTCTACGTGCCATGTGTCGTTAATTTCCCAATCAAGATTTAAACCAAGTGAGCGTGCTTTTACTTCTGTAGTACCTTTATTGGCTGTGAATGACGCATCGTTACCGCTAATATCAGCATAAACAGCTGTACCATTTTCATCTAGTTCGTAGCCATTAATATTGCTACCAAAGTCGTTCCAAATACCCCAACCAATACTCTGAGAACCTGTTACAGCTTTACTTGCGGTGTAATCAAGTGTTGCTACAAAGCCATCTACCGGTGCGTATTGAAAGGTAACTTGTCCGTTTGTTCGTTCACGTTCTACATCTTCAATAGAGTAGTTCATGTCTTTAGGGAGGTAGTAGTTACCTGCAGGGTCTGTGCGGTTATCAACTACGTTGCTGCTATCTAATTCAGGTAAGTCTACGTTTGCCTGCCAGCCTTGAATATTGGCACTTTGTTTTTGAAAGTCACGCTCTTGGTGCGAAAATGAAAAACCAAAACCAAAAGTGTCATCTACAAAAGTATTGCTATAAACCGTAGAAAACTCTGGTGTTACGTCATCGCCAGCTTCGTTTGACGAGTCGTGGTTTGCTTTAACGGTAGCTGAAAAGTTTTGACCCGGCTTTTGAAAAGGGCGCGCAGTAGAAATATTAACTGTTGCACCTAAGCCACCGCTTGGCACGTCTGCACGTGCTGTTTTAAATACTTCAAGCGCACTTACGCCTTCAGAGGCGATGTTTTCAAGGTTATACGAACGTGTATAACCTGTGCCCGGCATTTGGCGGCCATTTAAGGTAATTAAGTTAAACTCAGGACCAAAACCACGTACTGTAATTTGGCTACCTTCACCGTTTGCACGACTTACCGATACACCGGTAATACGTTGTAATGATTCTGCTAAATTGGTATCTGGGAATTTACCCATTTCTTCAGATGAAATGGCATCTACAATGCCAGAAGAGTCGCGTTTCATATCCATAGAACGAATAAGTGAACCACGAATACCTTTTACTTCAATAACTTCTACATCAGATGAAACGCTTGTTTCTGCTTCTGCCGCAATAGCTGTGTTTAATGTGCTCGCAGCAATGATGAGAGACACAGAAGCCGCAAGTTGGCTCTTTTTAAAATTGAATGTGTTCATAATAGCTCTGCTTTATAAAATGTTGTTCAAGAGTGAAGGTGCTGTGTAATACCAATTTTATTAAAAATATGATCATTCTATCGCATTAAATAACTCACTAACTGAGTTAAATTATTCATATAGAACAACGATATGTCACAATTTCGCCTTGTTATTGTGCTATTTTCTTAGCGCTATAATAGGTCTCTTGTTTAATGCAATTGGTATAAACACCTAGAATTTTGTCAGTGAAATCTTAATTATGGGTTTGAAATTTTTACATTATCAACACGGTATACTGCGCCAGCACCTTGGCCCCAATTAGGAAAAATCATTAATACATCTATTGCACTTACATCTAAACCGGCAGCCGATAAGTCAGAAAGCGTATAAGTATATGTTTGCCATTCGTTTAAAATAGGGGCAATGCCTTCAAGACTTTCAGTAAGTGCGAGCTCTACGGCAGAGTCACCTTCGTTTGATTCAACTTTGAAAAACCATGGGGCATCGGGTGTGCTTGGCATACTCGTAACTTTCATATCAAACGTAATTTGACCAACCGTTATGATAGCGCTTGCATCAAATGCTTCGCCGCTCCCGCCAACAGATGTACGGCTATTAAAGCCCATTACAGTGGGCGCATCGTTTATTGTAAACTCTGCAGTTATACCATGTTGTTCATCATCCATTGCTTCCACTGGCGTAGAGCCGCTACAGCAGTCCCACATTGGCCAATCAAGATTTTGGGTATCAGAGAACACATCAAGTTCAGGGAAATCTTGCGTAACTTTTACATCATCTACTCTATATACAGCGCCGTTACCAGTGCCCCAAGCAGGAAAGATCATAACCGCATCAATTGCGCTAATATCTAGGTTTGCAGCAACAAGATCGGTTAATTTAAAGGTGTATGTTTGCCATTGACCTACAACAGGGGCAATACCTTCGACGCTTTGGGTAATAGGCAATTCGGCAGCGGTAGGGACGTCACCTGCGCTTTCAAGCTTAACAACCCATGTAGAGTTTGCATCAGCAGGTGCGCTAGTTACTTTCATTTTAAATTGAAAATACCCTTGTGCTAACAGGGGTTGCATCGAAAGGTGATACTACGCCTGCTTCATCAGAAATGTTTGCTGCTCTTGAGATAAAACCGTTTACAGTTGGGTTTTCACCAACACTAAATTCAACTGTATTACCTTGCTGAGCGTCAGCTACTATTGCAGGAGTTGAACCTCCGCAACAATCCCATGCAGGCCAATTAATATTAAAAGAATCACTAAATATGGTTAATGGAGTAACTCCTCCAGCTATAGGAACTGGTGCCTCACCCTCAAGTAAGGCATCGTTTAAGCTATCGTAACCTGGGCGAATGGTTTCACAACCTTTACCTGTATCAGGGTTTGATGCACATTGATAAACACGTACGTAATCAATAGCAAAGGTTTGGCCGTTTTCAAATGCGCTAGCGTCTACACCTAAATCATTAACGTTTTCAGGCCAGTCGCCGCCTACTGCTAGGTTTAGCAATAAGTGAAAGTCTTTATCAAATGGTGCGCTATCCCAATGCGTTGTAAGTTCGCCAGAACCTTGTTCAAAGTATTCTGCAAACCAACCACGATGTTTTAAGCCCGCAGGCTCATTTTTGGAATTATATAAAACCTCAGATTGACGCTGAGTTGCATAAAGGTAACCGTCTACGTACCAGCGAATTTCACCTTCTTGCCATTCAACAGCATACGTATGGAAATCATCTGCCGGATTAGTATTCTCAGGGAATTTAAATTCTTTGCCCGTAGAGCTGTTATCTGGCCATGCACGTCCGTAATGAAGGGTACCGTGAATACTTGACTCTATCCCGCCGTCTTCATCTGGTGTTTTAAGGTTTACTGATTCTAAAACATCTATTTCACCAGAACGAGGCCAAGTGCCGTAAACTTCATCTGTTGGCAGCATCCAAAATGCTGGCCAGCTACCTTGCCCCGATGGAAGTTTGGCGCGCACTTCAAAACGACCATATGTAAAGTCGGCGTTGTAACGCGTATTTAAGCGCGCTGAAGTGTAAGGTTTTTCTGCACCTTCTTCGGCCGGTAGGGCAACAATGTTTAACACACCGTCAGCAATAAATGCATTATGCTCGCTGTCGGTGTAACACTGTTTCTCGTTGTTACCACCGCCATTGCAGTTTAATTCGTAGTTCCATTTGTTTGTATCAATGGCTGAGCCTTCAAACTCGTCGCTCCAAACCATTTGCCAATCTGATACTGGCTCAGAGGCATCTACATTTTCAAAATTTGATTTAGTGGCAGAGTCACCACCACAGCCAGCTAACGTAACTAAAGAGATAGCGGCAAGTAAACGTGTAATGTGCGTTGTTTCAATGTTCATAACTGAACCCCGGTTTCAACAGATTATTGTCAGATTAATTGTTTTTGAGCTTTGTTTTCGTGCTGTAAGCGCTTACATTTTTAACTTGTGTTTTGTAAGCGCTTACAAATGATATTGCGGAGTGACGAATTGGTCAACTTATTTGTCTAATTTATTTACAATTAGTTTACGGTAAGACCTATGCAAAAAATCTAATTAACTTGAACTGAGATTAATGAATATCATTGTTGGTTAACCCAAGGCCCACTATAAACCTTGTTTTTATCGCTATAACACTGCAACGCTTTTCTTTTTACTGCACTGGGCTCTTCTCTAGACAATACTCTTGTTATAGACAGCGCTTGCAGAGCTAAAGTTGTATTGTTCAGAGCTTGTTTACTAGAAGCGCCAACCCACATTATTGTTTCCTCACTCCCTTGAATAAGCACTTCAATACGTTGTGGCTGGCCCTCAAAATCGGCGCGTTGAATAAGGTAGTCTTTGTTTTTAGTAATACTTCCTACACTGGTGATATTAAATAGTGGAGTTTGAGTAGGGTTTAGTATATAAATTATGACCTGATGGTGCTGAATTTGTAAAACAACTGACTGGGAAATTTTATTTTCTAATGTTAGGTGATACCAACCTCTATTAATAAGGCCAAGATAGTGTTGGTATTTTTCAACTATATATCGTTTTCCGCCTGTAACAATATGTCGAATAGGTAGATTCGGGCTAGGAGATTCTATTGCTGTACTGAGTAAAAAACACTCTATTTGTCCACCGTTACCACTGGTAATCGACAGCGAAATTGTCGATGTATCGTTACCTGAAACTAGAATTAGTGATGCATCGCCTTGTTTGTTTTCTGAGCCTGGAATTGTCATTTTTTTTGGTGCTTGCTGATTACTCCAATTTACATCTAGGAAAACATTTCTGTCATTTTTGGACGTATTGTATATAAGTACACAGTAAATACGTTTAGGAAACAAAGACGTACAGGTTATAGTTTGTCCTTCACAGAGATCTACTCTTTCTCCTATACTCCAGCTATTTGAATTTTCTGGGTTACTTATTGCCTTGCTATAAAAAGAGGGAATGAGGGTAGATGTAAATAAGCTTAAGGAAAGTTTAATAAACTTTCTTCGCGCTTTAAGTTTTTGATTACTTTGTAATGGTTCAGGAGAAGATGTTTTAAATTTCATATTATTCATCGACTCCTGTTACATTAAAGCTAACTTAAATGTATTGAGCAACTATGGTTGAGTCAGACGAATTTTGCTGACTATCAGCATTCATCCATACTTTTTGCTGACCATTACCTTGGCCTTGGTAAGTGATCGTTTGTGGTTGCCCTTGTGGTTTAACAACTTCATAGCTTGAACCTTCAGCTACAGTACCTGTAGGTACGATTATATTACTTGGGTCGCCCACAGGGTTATTTATAAATACTTTTGCATGGTTCTCTGAAAACTGAACAGAGATAAATTGAGTTTGTGGACTATTCAGCGTCAACTGATACCAACGTGACTCCGGTACTGCGTAGTATCTAGCGCGTTTGTTAAATTGTTGCAGCTCACCATTGAATGGTAATTGCATGTTTTCGATGCCTGATGTATTGGTTGGCATACCAACACTACCGATCCATGCATCAATTTTTGCGCCACTTTGATGGCTCACAATCGACACATTAGCGGTTTGTGTATCGTTTCCTGAAATAAGGGCTAAAGCCGCTAGACCATTATTTCCGGTTGTTCCTGGGACATTGACAGTCTTAGGGGGATGGCCGTTACCTATATTTACGGTCACTGGGATATTTTGGTCTTCCCCTGAAGCATTATATAAAAATACAGCGTAAAGCTGTCCTGCCTTTAGGTTTTCGCACTGTGCTGTGTCACCACCTGTAAGTTGAATAGAACGTCCATCATTCCAAGTAATTGTACTCATAGCTCTTATCTCCAATATAATAAGTTTAAGTTCTAAGTACCAAAATGAGCAATCGTTGCTCAATACATCAGGTTTGATAAGAGTAGTTCTATTTAGCAATAATAATTATTACACTTTATTACACTTGTTTAAGAAAGCTGGATTTTAATATTTTATTGTAATAATAAAATATGAGTATTGTTATTGTTTGTCTATTTATTCAACAGTGTGTTTATAAAGTCGTTTAATTCAATTGTAGAGTGCAATCGTTTATTTAGTGAACATCAAGTTAAGCTCACTTATTTTTTAAATGGCATGATCAATAAGCCCCACAACGAGGCATTTTGCTTTTGGCTTGGGTATTCTTTTAAGCCAATATTTATATTTGCGTCGGTTTTTTTAGCTTTACCTTTGTAACTACCAAATAATTTATCCCACCAAATTACACTAAAACCATAGTTTGAGTTAGTTTCACTAACCACTTGGCTATGGTGAATTCGATGCAATATTTGCGTCATTAGTATTAAGCGCAGTGGTTTTTCAATGGCATTAGGTAGGCGTATATTTGCATGGTTAAATAATGCTAAACCATTAAGTGCTATTTCAAATATAAGTACCGCAATGGCAGGTACGCCAAGAGCAGTTACTGCAATGAGTTTTATAAGTATGCTCAGTACAATTTCGATAGGGTGAAAGCGCAAGCCCGTACTTGTATCAACATGCGCATCGGCGTGGTGTACACGGTGCAAGCGCCATAAAATAGGCACTTGATGAAATAATCTATGCTGCCAATAAATTAATATATCGAGTAAAAGTATGCTCAATATAATAATTAAACTGCTTGGTAGGGCTATTTGATTAAATAAGCCAATGCCGTGCTCTTGATTGTAAAGTGCAACAGCGGTTAACCCAATGGGTACAACTAAGCGCGCAATAACTGATGAAGCAAACACTAACCCAAAATTAGCAAACCAACGTGTACTGCTTTTAATAGGTGCTTGGCGAGCAGGCTTTTGCCATTCAAGCAGCATCATTATAATTAAAATGCTAAAAAAGCAGCCGAGTCGCCACCATACTTCATTAGTCATTTATTACCTCAGAATTTGCACTGCTAGGCACGTTTTCAGCTGCTTTGTTAGCATCGGCTTCTTGTTGCTTAAGCGTGTGATAACCGCCATGTATACGGGTAAAAATAGTTATGCCACACGCAATAGCAAAAATGCTCGCCATAACTGCAAAGTGCTGCGGCCAAATACAAAATGCAATAAATAGCGCTATTGTTTCAGTGCCTTCGGTTAAGCCGTTTAAGTAGTAAAAGCTTTTGTATTTAAATTGCGGTTTTTCGAGTTTAAATTTTTCGGCGGCAATCGCAAAAGCTAAAAAGCTTGAGCCCGTACCAATAAAAGTGGCAAGTAATAACGATCCCGCTATTGCGTTTTGCTCAGGGTTTGCCAAAATAAAGCCAAGCGGAATAGCCGCGTAAAATAAAAAGTCGAGTGTGATATCTAAAAAGCCACCTGCGCTTGAACTTTGGTTTGCATAGCGTGCTAATGCGCCATCAAGTCCATCTAAAATGCGATTTAAAGCAATAGCAACTAATGCGCCGTACCACATTTCAAACGCCAGTAATGGCACGGATAATAAGCCTACTAAAAAGCCTACCACAGTGAGCTGATCGGCGGTTATGCCGCGTTTATGCATAAGCATAACCGCAGGTGTTAAAAGTGGCTTAATTACAGGGGTGATAAATTTGTCTAGCATGTTTGTTGCCTTATGCGTATTAAAGCCACGAATTAAAGTGCGCTATTTAAAGTAATGAGTTTGCCATTTGCAGCGTCGGCGTCGCTATGGTCATGAGTTACCATAATTGCAGGTAGCTTATGATCGCGTATTTGGCTAAACACGAGTTCGCGTGTATCAATACGCAGTTGGGTGTCGAGTTTGCTAAAGGGTTCGTCGAGTAAAATGGCTTTAGGTTCGCTCAGCAGCATACGTAATAATGCAACACGGGCTTGTTGCCCGCCCGATAAGTTATCGGGGTGGCGATTACCCATGTCTTTAAGACCGACTTGCTCAAGTGCGTGTGCTATTTTTTCAAGGCGTTGTTTTTTATTACCTTTAGGCATTGCAAAGGCAATGTTACCAGCAACAGTTAAATGCGAAAACAACAAAGCGTCTTGATAAAGTACACCAATATGGCGTAAGTGTGGAGGGGTATTATCGATATTTTGACCATTAAGCCACACCTCACCATTGGCCTTAAAGCTACTTGGTAAAGTACCCGTAAGCCAATTTAATAAGCTTGATTTACCACTGCCTGATGGGCCCATAATAGTCAGAATTTCACCGCCATTAACTTGCTCGTTTAAGCTAAGTAACAGCTCATTTTGGCGATAAAGCTGACAATTTTTAATCTGTAACGATGACTGCATTAAAAAACCTTAACCCTGATAGTGTTAAACATGGGAGCTTTAAATATGTGCCCGTTTAAACTCGCGTACTTTTAAACACGTGCACTTTTGAAAAAATATTTAGGTAAACCCCATGCCAGTATGAATCCAATAAGTGGCAACGCCATTTGCATAATAGCGTACACGGCACTGGTGCGTCTGCTTGCGCCATTGGCAAGCGTAACAGCTTCGGTTGTTATTGTGGCTATGCGCCCGCCGCCAGCTAAAAGCGTGGGGAGGTATTGTCCAAAACTAATTGCTAAGCCCAGTGCGGCTGCAATTAAAATAGGGGCAAACAACTGAGGTAGTTTTACTTTAAAAAACACCTTGCATGGCGCTGCGCCTAGGCTTGCTGCAACATGAGCAAAACGAGGATCTAAGCGCCTATAACTGCTCGCAAGTGACAAAAACACATAAGGCAACACAAACAGTAAATGCGTAAGTACCACATTAAAAAATGCGGCTTGGTTATTTACCAATTGTTGTATCCATACTAGCCCAAACAAAAAGGCAATACTGGGTACTAATAACGGTAAGTAAATAATTAAACTGGTAAAACGAGAAATCGGTTTGTCACTCAATTGCTCTGATTCTAAACACAATAGAGTAAGAATAATGGCAAATAATGTGGTTACTAAACCGATTGCTAGGGTATTAAAAAGCGGGCTGCTCATTTGCATTAGCGCACTTTTAAAATGCAGTAGTGTAAATTGCTCAGGCATTGCATCTGGAAAGCGCCAAAAGCCTGCAACCGACCACATAACTAAACCAATAAGTGACAACATTATAAAGCTAATTACTAATATGGTGAGTACGACCGTTATTTTTTGCCAATAAAATCCGCCGTATTCGCGCACTCCATTAGTGAGGGAGTCGCTAAATAGCACTTTTACGGCCTTTTCTGCGCCAAGCCAAAGGGCTAATAACCCACCTGTAACAGCCAGTTGTAATAAAGCGCCCGCTGAGGCTTTAATGCGCAGGTTTAAATCAACATCGTTAAACCAATGCATTATTGCAACGGCTAACGTGGGTGGTGTATTTGGGCCTAAAATGAGTGGCATTTCTACACTTGCGCTTGCATAGGCAAGCACTGCTAAAAGGGGCAAGCGCAGCAGCGGATAAAGACTTGGCAGTATTACTTTAAAAAAGGCGGTCATTGGGCAATAACCCAAGTTAAGCGCAACCTTATGTTGCTGGCGTAATTTTTTGCCAAGCTCAGGTTGAGCAAGTACGCCCAGTGCCATTAATAATAAAAAGGGAAGCTCTTTTAGTGTTAAGCCTAAAATAATACTAATACCGAACGAATCATGCGGAAACATGCCGTTTGGCGCAAGTTCCCAGCCGCTTAACCAAGGCGACGCTAAGCGTGAAATCATACCTGAAGGGGCAATTAAAAACCCTACTGCAATAGCCGCGGCGGCATGAGGTATCACTAATATAGGGCTCAATAAACGCTGAATTCGGTTAAGCCACGGGCTATTAAAAAACGCAGCTAAAATCATTAAGGTAATGATAAATGCAAGCAGAGTACTTATTAAGCCCGTTGCAACGCTTAAGGTAACCATTTGAGTAAGGCCGGATGTTTGCCAAAGGGCATTAAAACCTTGCAAGCTAAACGTTGTTTGCTCAAGTACGGGCGCATAACCAAAGGCAGGCAGCAATACGCTAATTAAGCCACCAAGTACGGGTAGTATAAGTAAAGCGAGTAAAAATCGCGGGCTAAATTTTACAATGCGCGTAAACATATCGGTGCTGCACTGCGTTGTTGCTTTGGTATTTACTGGTACACTTTTTGAAATAACGCTCATTGGCTTACTCCATAACGGGTTTGCCAACCTTGCATAATGGCGTTTACCCAGCTTGGATGAGGTTCGCTCAATGTGCGTTTAATACTGTTTAAAGGCAGTGCACTTGGATGCGGTTTAGCTGTTTTAAATAAGGCTTGTTGTTCAGGCGTTAACGTTGATTGAATAAGTACGCTTTTATCGCCCCATATATGCGCTTTTTGCTTTTCAGCTTGCGCTTCAGGGCTGAGTAAAAAATTAGCCACTAATTGCGCACTTTGCTGGTGGCTTGCATTGTAAGGGATTGCCACAAAATGGGTATTACTTAAACTGCCATCACTCATTGCATAGCTGCGAATGCTGTTTGGTAAATCATAGCGTTTTACAGCTGCGGGTACTTCAGGTGCTGAAAAAGTAAAGGCTAAACTCAGCTCTGTATCGTCCACAAGGCGGCGCATTTGAGCACCACTTTGCATAAAATGAGTGCCACCACGCCAAAGCGTTGGGTGTAGTTTATCTAAAAAGTCCCACAGTGGGTTTAACACTTGTGTTGTATTTTTAGTTGTAGCTGGTTGGTTTAGCTGCGCTTTAATATTTTCGCTGCTTTGCTGATGCAGTACAACTAAGGCGTATTTTAAAAAGCTCATACCTAAAAAGTCAGGTGGCTTTGGGTAACTAAAGCGACCAGGGTTTTGTGCGCTCCAGTTTAATAATTCGTTTAATGTCGTCGGCAATTTATTGTTTGCCTTACCATTTATTGCAATGCTGTCGTAATAAAACGTAAGTGACGCTTGCCCCCATGGCGCTTCCATCCCATTGGTAGGTAAACCAAAATCAAAGGTTACAGCAGGGTTATTAGCAGCATCGGTTAATGCAAAGTAGGGGAGTTTACTCGCCCATTGCTTTAAAAGCAGAGAGTGCTCACTCATGGTGGCAAAGTTAGCCCCGTTGATCCACATTAAATCTACGCTGCCTTGGCTGTTGTTGTTTGCTGATTTTTCGGCGAGTACACGGCTTACCGCTTCGCTGGTGTCGCTTAGTTTTACATGCACTAAGTTAATGTTGTACTTAGTTTTAACTTGCTGGGCTGCCCATTGAATATAAGCATTTATTTGTGCGTCGCCGCCCCATGCATAAAAGTATACATCTTGATTACTACCAAGTGCTTGAACTTGTTGCCATCGAGATTGCTGCTGTGTGTGTATTACCAAATCACTTTTATTATTTGCAGTAATAACGGTATTAGCAAACACAGCGCTCGAAAAAACAGCTGAATTTGCGATTGTACAAACGTAAAACGCGACACAGCAAAAGCTGTATCGCGCCTGTGTTTGCCAAAACTTAATGGCGAACATTTAAATCCCAGTTGTAGTCTAAAAATTTAACTTCCATGTCATCATTTTTAAGTGCTTTTTGCTGAGCTGGTATCAGTTTAAGTGCATCGCTGTATTGCAAGAAAAACTGCTGTAGCGTGTTTGCACCTCGAAAGCCTTTTTCAAAGTCATCGCCGTACCACTTAAATATTGAAGAGAGGCTTAGCGTATTTTCTTGAGCCATATTACGTGTCATATCTGATAAAAAACGCACCGTTTGCTCTTGCAATTGGCTCTCTAAATCAGTGGCTGTATACGCTTCTTCTCGAAGTGCAGGGCAACCAATACTCGCGCAATTTACTGCAAAGTGAATGCGTGGGTCGTTGTATTTCCCGCTGCCACGTATTAAACCATGCTCTATATCATCAAGGCTGCGAGTTTTGCCAAGTAAAGGAATAAACTCTTTACTCCACGGTGAGCTAAAAAACTCCCTAACTCTTTGATTGATTTAAGATCTGGATACTTAGTCAATATAAGTTCAACAGTCCATGCGTTATATGCATTGATTAAAAAAGCGAGTTGTTTAGGCTTTTCCCATGCGTCGAATTCGCTTTGCGTTACAGCCGTTAACGAATCTAAATACGTTTTTAGCTGTGCATGCTCACGTTTTATGGCAGCGTAATCAACCTCAGTACTGTGATTATGGTTAATGGCGACAACATGCTTATTTAACAATGCATTCCAGCTATCGTGCATGCTCTGGGCTTGGGCCGAAAATGACGCTGCAAACGATGTTACAACTAAAGCCGAACCAAGTAGTAATGCTTTTAAAGGTGTTTTAAACATAATTAACCTCGACGCCAAGTGTGGTATTTTTCAAGCAAGTTAAGCACTTTTTCAGGTGCATGAGCGCGTTTCCACTCACCTGCTGCGTATTTATTACCTTCAGCCCAAGTAGGGTAGCTGTGGATAGTACCGAGTATTTTGTTAAGGCCTAAACCGTGTTTCATTGCCAGTACAAACTCAGCAATTAAATCGCCAGCGTGTTCAGATACAACAGTAACGCCCAATATTTTGTCTTTGCCTTTTGGTGTAATCACTTTAATAAAGCCTTTTGTAGCGCTGTCGGTAATTGCACGGTCTAGCTCTTCAAATTCAAAGCGAGTAATTTCGTAATCTATGCCTTTGTCTTTTGCGTCTTGTTCGTTTAAACCAACACGTGCTACTTCTGGGTCAATAAACGTAGTCCACGGAATAACACGGTAATCTACTTTAAACTTTTTAAGGTGACCAAATAAGCCATTTACCGCAGCGTACCAACCCTGATGGGCTGCCACATGTGTAAATTGGTATGGACCTACAATATCACCCGCTGCAAAAATATTTGGATACAGTGTTTCTAGATATTCGTTAGTTACTACTGTGCGGTTTGTTTCAATGCCAAGCTCTTCAAGGCCATAACCTTTAAGGCGCGCACTTCGACCAACGGCACATAGTAGCTCATCGTATTCAATATCTATTTCTTTGTCGTTATGTTTAACAACAATATATTTTTTACCATCGCGAGCTTCACAACGTAATGCCTGATGCGATGTTAAAATATTAACGCCGCTTTCGGTTAACGCTTCGTGAGCAAAAGTAGACACTTCAAGATCTTCTTTGATCATGATGCGCTCCGCCATTTCAATTTGCGTAACACTTGAACCTAAACGTGCAAAGCTTTGTGCTAATTCGCTACCAATTGGGCCACCACCAAGTACTACAAGTTTTTTAGGGGCTTCATCTAGCTCTGCAAATTTATTCCACAATGTATCGCTTGTTACATAGCCTGTTTCTTCAATACCAGGTAGTGGCGGTACAAATGGGCGTGCGCCAGTTGCAATAACAATGGTGCGTGCAGTTAATGTTTGCGTGCCGCCATCGTTAAGTTTAATTTCTACAGTCCATGGGTCGATTAATTTACCGTAACCTTTTACTACATCTACGCCTAGATTGGTGTAACGCTCAACACTGTCGTGTGGTGCTACATCTGCAATTACTTTATGTACACGTGCCATTACTTTTTTGAACGAAAACTGTGGAGTTGTGTTTTCTAAGCCATATTTTTCACCGTGGCGAATTTGCTCTGCAATTTTAGCGCTTTTAATAACGGCTTTACTTGGAACGCAACCGTAGTTTAAACAGTCGCCGCCCATTTCGCCCGCTTCAATAAGGGTTACTTTTGCTTTAACAGCGGCAGCAATATAACTTGTTACTAAACCACCTGCGCCTGCGCCAATAACAATCATGTTACGGTCGAATTTTTTAGGTTTAGTGTAGTTTTTGTATACGCGACGTTTTTTAAACACGTTTAAAATTCCTTTAGCAATGAATGGAAAAATACCCAATAAAGCGAATGATAAGATTAAGTTGAATGATAAAATTCCAGATAAGCTCTCTATTTGCGCCAGTTGCGTACCTGCATTAACAAATACAAACGTACCGGCTAGCATACCTGCTTGGCTTACCCAGTAATAAGTCCATGACTTTATTGAGGTAACACCCATTAGTAAATTGATTAAAAAGAACGGAAACACCGGCACTAAACGAAGAGTAAATAAGTAAAATCCACCTTCTTTTTCAACGCCAGCATCAATTGCGGCTAAGCGCTCAGGAAAACGTTGTTTAATAGTGTCGCGTAGTAAGTAACGCGATACTAAAAAAGCAAGTGTTGCGCCAATAGTTGAGGCAAAAGATGCAACCAATAAGCCTTCAACTAAGCCAAACAATGCACCTGCTGCAAGTGTTAAAATAGCGGCGCCTGGTAACGAGAGAGCAGTTACTACTACGTACAGTAAAAAGAACCCACCAATAACGAGTAACGGTGACTGCTCTTTGTAATCGCTAAACTGATCCATCGATCCTTTTAAGCCATCAAGCGTAAGTAGTTGGTGTAAGTCAAAATGAAAGAACAGACCGACGGCGGCCGCTGCAATCAATAATAGAAATATTTTTTTAATCATGTTCTCTCTCTTAAAAACTATGCGTAAGGGTTAACTTGGCGTTTATTGGCAACTCAGGAAAAGCTAAAGTTGCACCAAAGTAACCGCCTTCAAATACGGGGCGCCAGTTTTTTTGATTTGTGACGTTATTTACATCTAAACGTAATTTAGTACTAGGCGTAAAAGCATAGCTAGTATTTACGTTTAATGTGTACTGATCACGAATTTTTACCGTCGCTAAAAAGTCCAATGGGTAACTCTTTGTATATAGACCTGAAAAACCCGTTTGCCATTTCGAATTAATTGAATAATTTCCGTTAAAACTGAACGATTGCTCAGGAATGCCTTGAACTTGGCGATTAGAGCGTGCAAATGGTGTAAAGCTTGGGGCACCAACACCGGTGCCTGCGATAATATCTGGACGAGAGTTGTCAAATGCATCTGCTACTTGCGCTGAATCTTGACTGCTTGCAGAGTTGTCGTAACGTGCATCAATATAACTGTAGCCGGCACTTAACCAATAAGGGTAGGCATCGTAAAACACTTGGCCTTCAAACCCTTGTGTACGAATACCGGTATTGCTTCCATCGCGGTTACGTAAACTACGACGTTGGCTAAACAAAGCACCATCGGCGTACCAATCGCTGTCGGTTGGTGCGTATTTTAAACCAAACTCAACAAGGGTGTTTTCGGTAGCAAAATTTTGTGCACTGATTGTGTTGTCGCCACCCAGTGATGTACCGCCAGCCATGCTGTTTGATGTAGCTTCGTTATAACTTGCTGCACCGTAAGTGGTGTAATCATTATTTAGTTTGTAATTAAAGCTAACTTGACCCGATTGCAGCGTGTCATTAATGCTATCACTTGCTGCAACTTGACCTTGTGGTGCGATTGGGTCGCGCGCATCTACATCATAATAATCAACACGATAACCTACGCTTGTATGAAACTTATTTGTCCAATCTGAATCTTGCTGAATAGCAAGCCCAGTTTGCCATGAGCGAGAGTCCGTAGTGTCTGATAAGTTAAAGTCGCCGCTACCATCGTTATTAATATCGTACTGGCCACCGGGAGATACGAACACCCCCGGGCTAATTTCAATTAAACGCGCTTGTTGCGTATCGGTTAAAGGAATACGACGATTTGAAATTGGGCCAGTTAAATCAATAGGCAAGTCGGCTTCGGTAGTAAATTGGCTATAGCCTAATACGCGATTATAGCGCACATCAAATGCAAAAATTGTTTGCTGTTCATTGCTCCATTGGTAAGTCAATTCGGTACGATTTTGCGCGGTATCGGCACCGTCTATAATTTCAACAAAGCTGTTTTGTGCAATTTCTTCGCGTTGTAAGTGCTGAAAATACGTAATATTTTTTATTGATGCATTGCTGGAAAGTTCACGCTTATAAATGCTGTGTAGTAAGTAAGTAGTAGCTTCGTTTTGATTATCAGGATCGGTAAGTACCGTACTACGGTCTATTTTTACTTGCCCAGTAGGTGAAACAATAGAACCAGCCGCTGGTATTGTACTGCCATTTGCTTGTACGCCTTGGCCAGTAATGTATAAGCCATGATCTATGAGTACTTGTGTTGGGCGGTTAATACCTGCGTTATCGGTAAATTCAACTTGGTACAACTCAAAGTTAAGATCCCAGCTGCTCTTGTCATCAGGTAATACCCGAAGGGCAGCAAATAGGCTGTCACTTTTAGTACCTGAAAAATCATAGTAACTGCCGTTATCTATGTGCTCAGCGCTCACTCTAAAGCCAACTTTGTCTTTTACAATCGGTGCGCTGTAATCGACCAAAACGCGGTATTGATCCCACCGGCCCGCGGATAAACTTGCTTTGCCTTTGCTTTCATCGGTAGATGCTTTTTTAGAATGTAGATTCACAAAGCCGCCGTTACGTTGACTTGAGCCAAATAGAACCGGCGGTGCGCCTTTTACAACATCAATTTGTTCTACTGCGTTGAACGATAACGGCACCCCAAAACCATTATTGCCAGCTTGGCGGCGTGTACCATCTTGAAAAAGCTCACCCAATTGTCCGCGAATTGTTGGCAAACTTGGTGCACCAAAGCCACTCGCTGAATAGGTATTAGGGCTTACTGCTAATACATCTTGTAGCGTAGTAATATTAAGTTGCTCTATTAACTCACTTGAAATTGGTGTTACCGAGCGGGCTATATCTTGTAGTGCTAAGTTATCACCAAACGGGCCATCTACAGTGGTATCTTTAACTGAAAGGCCTTGAGATTTAGTAATTTGGCCCGCCACTTCAATGTGCTCTATTACATCATTTTTTGTTATTTTTAATTCTTCAGCTGCAAATGAGTTAAGTGGTGTATTTAATATGGCGGCTAAGGATAAAGCCAAGTATGCGTGTTTCAAACGTTTTCTCTCTACGGTTATATGTTGATGTCGATAAAGACCGAAAGGTTTAAAAATAACTTTCAGTAAACCTTCGATTCTTTTTGTTTATAGAACATTATAAAAACAGTTGCTTTTTAGGGGCTGTAATTAAGTAATGTTGTTTCATTAGTGGATGAAACATCAATAGATCAATTGTATGATATTCCCTGTAAATTATTGCTTTTAATCGGCTTTTTATTGTAGTCTACTTTTGGGTAGTTAACCTTTTATTATGTATTAACTTCCATATAATAAATCTGCATATTTCAAATAATCCACGCTTTATTTTCTAAAAGTAAAATAAGCAAAAATAATTACGCTGTGTTGAAATAAAAACTAACTAATACGGTCTTGATTACTTCAAGGTTTATTTATACATTTTTGAGGGAATTTTATGACAGGTTCAATGAGTTCAGACGTACAAAAACGTCTGCAGTGGTCTCTTTTATCGCTTCGTTTAGGCGTTTTTATTGTAATGATCATGTGGACATTCGATAAATTCGTAAATCCAGGCCATAGCGCACGTATTTTCGAGCACTTTTATGGGATCAGCGGTTCATCAGACATGGTTGCTTATGTTATCGGTGCTCTGCAACTTGTATTAGTATTGGCATTTTTAGCGGGTATTAAAAAACGCATTACTTATGGTGTGATTTTTGTGATGCATGGCTTGTCTACGCTTTCATCTTATAACCAATACATAGATGGCTTTAATAACTTATTATTCTTCACTGCATGGCCAATGTGGGCTGCGTGTTTTACACTTTACTTATTACGCGACCAAGACGTGAAATTTACTGTGAAGTAGTAAAAGAAAAAATGGTTATAAGCCATATGGCTTATAACCAATAAGTACACAGGGAGTGTGTGGAAGTCGATTTATATGTTATGCAACTAGTGCATAGCATCGTTATATTGCTCAGCAAGGCTCTCTTTTTGCCCTTCGTTAAGTGCTTTACCCGCTAATTGAAACACTTCGTGTTCTTCTTCACTTAAATGATGATGTACCAAATGGTGCAGCTTTTTAGCTGTAACTAACCATGCAGACGAGCTCATTTCTGTATCTTCAAGTTGTTCAATTAATTCATCAATTTCGTGATGTTCAGCTACGCTGTGGCGTGCTTTTTCATGAGTTAAGTCATCAAACATAAGTGGGTTATAAAAGTAACGTTCTTCAAATTTTGCATGTTCTTCTAATTCTGTTTTTAGCTCATCCATTAACTTGTGGCGCTGCTCTGTGTCGCCGTGTGTTTGAATAAGCGCATCTACTAATTTTCGTTGTTTGTCGTGATCGTGACGTAGCGCTTCAAAAATATTCATAATTAGTCCTTTTACAATTTATTTGCTTATAACACTAACTAGCAAACGAAATGCCAAATATTAAGTTATTGTATTTTAATGAATATATTTTAATTTTTTTATTCTTAGGCTGCTATCACTGTAAATTTTACATTTGCATGAATGCAATAATTTCAGGTTTTTGCGTAGTTCAATTATAAAAGTGAGTATAAATCCCTACAGAACCTTACAAATATTTACTGGTTGTTTATTTTATTGCAGTGATAAAGTAGCAGCGTTATTTAGGTACAACCTATATGTTACTCCCACATATAACATCAATCGGTATAAATGCAGGTAGCACGTTAACTTAATAGGATAGTTTAAGGATGAACATAAAAACCCCCATCGCCGCATTATTGCTGTGCGCTCTACTGAGTGCATGTAGTACTGCCTCGCGTTCTGACCCTAACTTGCAGCTGTGATTTAAAGTAAATAAGTTGCGTAAAAATAGGATTGGTTATGAAGCAATTGTTGATAGCAATTTCACTTTTATTATTACTAAGCGCTTGTACGGCGAAGCCTTACGCAGGCTCGGCAAAATGTATGGAACAAGCAGATATTGCATACGAAACCGATACACGTAAAAATGAGACATTAGATAATGAATGCAAAGCTGCAAAAGTAAATACGCCTAATAAAGAGCTTGAGAATCATGGCTTGGTTGATAGAAGCCTTTTACAGCTAATCGTTAGCGTTTTAAATGGCGTATTTTAATAGTAAAAATATAATTAAATAAGGTATGTATGAGAGAAGAACTAAGAGCAAAAATAATTACCGTATGCGATAAAAAAATAGCAGCTAAAGGCGAAAATGTGGGGCTTTCTTTTTATGCATTTTTTGCCAATAAAAACGACGACCCAGAGCTACTTATGGAGGCCGCTACTTGGTGGATACACACCCATAAATTAGATCATTTTGTAAAAGCACATAAAATTAAACAGATGGTTTTAGACGGACTTTAGTCAAGTAAATGAGCCAATACTTTTAGCTGTGCTTATTTAATCAACAACGACTTGTTTTCTTCCGTTTTCTTTTGCTTTATAAAGTAATTTATCTGCATGCTTAATAAGAACATCTAGTGTACTTTTTAAAGGGCTACTTACAGAGGCTCCCACACTAAAAGTGATTTTTGTATCACTAGGAAGGTCTTTTATATTACTACAATGCTCGGTAAACCTAGTGGCGAGCTGGTCAAATATATCTCGAATAGCTAGTTCGTCAACCAAATTAAGTGCAAACAACCATTCTTCGCCGCCGTAGCGGCCAAACTGATGATCACCATTTAGTGTTTCTTTTACAGCTTTTGCAAAGGCAATAAGAACTAAATCTCCAACATCGTGACCAAATTGGTCGTTAACTTTTTTAAAGTAGTCTAAGTCAACAATTGCTATCGTCATTTTACCTTCATCAAGCTTTGCTTCTGCTGCGCGCATTATTCCTCTACGATTAGGGCTATTTGTTAGATAATCTGTTAATGAAATATCGTGATATTTTTGACGTTGTCGAGCTTGCCGATAAAATAAAAATAATGAAGCAATCACTAAAATAAATGCAATAGCAGCGCTAAGTCGCCAAATTATTTTTTGTTGGTACTCTTCTTTAGCTTGTAGTTCACTAATGTCTTTTTCGTACTCTAGTTGCTGTATTTTTTCTTCTTTTTCTTTTACTTCAAACTTGACCTGAAGTGTTTTTATATTACTTTCACTGGTAGCTTCGTAGTGTTTTTTTGTATAAAGGAGTTTTTGTTCAATTGCTTCAAAAGCCTCGTCAGTGTAGTTAAGGCGTCGCTTTAGCTCATAGCGTTTACTTAAAAAATCGGCTTTATAAATACTGCGGCTGAATTTATCTAATTTTAAAAATACCTCATCGTTTGCTTCATTTGCTTGATCAAGTAAATCTAGTTTTATATATATGTCAGCTAACAAAATGAGTGAAGCGAGTTGCATGTCGTGAACACCTGCAGAAAGAGCAAGCTCAATATTTTCTTTAGTTAAAGTTAAAGCTTTATCGTAGTTTGCTTGTAAGTACTCAATACTGGCAATTGAGTACTGAGCAAAGGTTAAGCCTTTTTGCATATTAGCTTTTTTAAAATAGAGCAATGCTTTGTCTAGGTATATTAAGGCATCTTTAGGTTTTTCTATCTCAAGCAATATATTGCCTAAACTCCAATATGCTTTTGCAGTAAAAAGCCCATCTTGTGTTTGCTCATATGCCGCAACCGCTTTTTTTGCATAATATACGGCTTTATCTTTTTCGTTTAGATAATTGTATGCATCGGCTATTTTTCTAAAAAAGTATCCTTGAGATGCTGAATCGTCATCTTTTAATGCTAATTCTAGCCCCTCTAGAGCAACATTTAGGGTCTTTTTCAATGAATCTGTATCGGTGTAATAGTAAGCAAGTGCTCGTAAAATAATGATTTTTTCTTTAGTCGAATACTGTTGCAAGCTCTCTTCTAATTTCGTGGCTAGTATTAGTGCTGGAGCTGGGTTTGGCTTTCTCGCTAAAGACTTCAGTTGTGATTCGAGAAATAATAAATGAACACTTTTTTGATTTGGTAACTCTTTGTTCTTTAAGTAATAAGACAAGTGTGTGTTTAACGCCTCGTATTTTTCTTGTCTAAAAAGTAGCTCCGCATACAAAGCGGCCGCTTCTAGATGAAGTTTATCCCAATTTTGCTCTTTGCTTATTTTAAACGCTTGAGTGAGTTTGTCTTCATTTTGAAGATAGTCTATTTCATTTAGTTTTATGTTATTGATGAGAGCTTGAGCCGCTTGGTAATTTTGCGGATATGGCTCATCGTTAGCTGAGGCAAAATTACACCAAAGTAAAAACGAGACTAGAGCAATACACTTTGCCCATAAAGTATTATCTAAAATGTTTATTTGTATATTGCTAGTCATTTTAACCCTTTGATGACTTATTTTTATCAGTGAAATAATTTTGTTTATATTGTTTGTTAAGCTATTTCTTGAATCTATTTTTATATTTGTTTTTTGAAAAAAACTTAATCATAAACGATTTCAATTTAACTAATAAAAACCATAATTTGTATAATATAGCAGTTGTGGCCATATGCATTTGATTAAAAATCAGCAGCGACTTCAAATTTCAATCGCTCGAGCGTAATGGGGTGAGTAAATGCTAAGTATTCTGCATGTAAATGTAATCTATCGGCTTTTTGTCCGTAATGTGTGTCGCCTATAATTGGCATGTTTAAACCTAAACTGTGTGCGCAATGCACTCTTAATTGATGAGTTCGCCCTGTTTTAGGGTATAACTGTAATCGGGTAATGTTGTTGTTACGCTCTAAAACCTGCCAGATAGTGAGCGACGGCTTACCATGTTTGTAACACACCATTTGGCGCGGTTTATCATCAAAGTCGAGCACTAAGGGTAAATCAATTACTCCGCTGTCCTCAGCTACGTTACCATTAACTAGTGCGACATAACGTTTATCTATAGTGCGTTCAATAAACTGCTTTTGCAGTGCTTTGTGCACACGTTTATTAAGTGCAATCATCAATAACCCAGAAGTCGACATATCTAATCTGTGTACAATTAGTGGGCCTGATGCCTCTGGAAACTGCGTTTTGATTCGCATATAAACTGAGTCACTAATATTAACGCCAGGTACCGATAAAAACTCAGCGGGCTTATTTACCACAAGTAAGTCGTCATCTTTATAAACAATACTTAAATCTTTACCCTGAGCTGGGTTGATAAGTAGCGGGTTATCTTCAACGTTTAAACCCTTTAACATATGCCCAAGTATTGGTTGGCATTTACTGTAACAAGATGGGTAGTAATTTTTATGCTGCCTAATTGCCGATTTAGGCGCTGCTCCCCACCAAAATTCAGCCATAGCAAGTGGCTTTAAGTCATGTTTATAGGCGTATTGTAATAATTTTGGCGCAGCACAATCGCCAGCACCCGAAGGAGGAGTGTGCTCAGGTAATGCTGCAAAAATAGCATTTAAATCTGTAGTTTCTCCATTTGCATTTAAAAATTGGTACTGCGCAAATAATTTTTTTGTAAGCTTTTAGAAAGCGTTTTACGGCGTTTTTTTAAATGAGCAATTTCATCAGAAATATTGATGTGTGTTTGCTGCAGTGACTCGATTATATTTTGCCAATAGGCTTTAAGTGCCAGCAGTTGCTTTTTTCTACGATACTTTGCCCTGCAAGCTTATTTTTTAACTGCTCAAAATCACTTTCGTTAAGCTCTAATTCGCCTTCGGTACGTTGTATTTTACGTTGCTGACGACCGGCTTGCATTACTGCCTGTTGAGCTAATAGTGCTTGCTGGTAGCTCTGTGTTGCATCATCAAGTTTACTATTAACTTCATGCAGTTGTTCGCTATTTTCTAATTGCTCAATTTGAGCATTAATATCGTTAATTATTTTACTTTGAGCCAAATAGCTATCGTCTTGCAGTTGCATGCTAGAAACTGGCGGTACAAAGCTAATATTGGCTTTATCACCTTCAATTTGCCCCGAATAAGCACTTAAAAAGCCTAATTGTTGCTTAGCATTTTGCACCACTAAAACCCCAAGCATTTTACCGGCATTTTCTGCTTTTAAATGCGTTAACGTTTCAAGTTGTTGCTGTAATTGTTTTGTGGCTGCTACAGCTAATGGTTGCGGCTCGTAATAAAAAGGGAAAGTAAACTTTTCAGGAAGCGCGAGAGAATCAATATTTTGAGAAAATAATGTAAAGCACGAAGCAGAATTTGACATAGAAGTAAGAGAAAAACATTCAGTAAAATAATTGAGCGCATAATAACATATTCATAGTTAAGCCACTAAAAATCTCGCACCCGCATATTCATAAACACTTTAAAGCGGACATTCATGTTTTATGTATCAGTATGGGGCGTAGCAAACCTAGGAGTATCGTTTGTTAGTAAAGTCTCGGTAGTAATATATCTATCATTATCAAAATATTTAGGCTTATCGATTCTCAATAATTGAGCGCATTTCGAAACGATGACTTACTTGATAGATCAGAGGCGAAAAATCAATTTACAGAATAACTGAATATTTAGGAGTTCTATATTATGAGTCAAAATATTGCAAGTTTTATCACTAAAACTCTCGAACAAGCTGGCGTAAAACGTATTTGGGGAGTGACTGGCGATTCACTTAACGGCATTAGTGAAAGTCTGCGAAAAATGGGCACAATTGAATGGCTAGGAACGCGACATGAAGAAGTTGCCGCATTTGCAGCCGGTGGAGAAGCGCATTTATCAGGCGAGCTTGCGGTGTGTGCGGGTTCTTGCGGGCCGGGTAATCTTCATTTAATTAATGGCTTATTTGATTGTCAGCGCAATAATGTACCGGTATTAGCTATTGCCGCACATATTCCTTCACCTGAAATTGGTAGTAGTTTTTTTCAAGAAACCCATCCGCAAGAATTATTTAAAGAATGCAGTGTGTATTGTGAAATGGTGTCGAGCCCCGAGCAAATGCCGTACCTGCTAGAAACCGCAATGCGACAAGCAATATTAAACAAAGGCGTGAGTGTGCTTGTGTTACCTGGCGACATTGCATTAAAAGATATGCCTAAAGCTATCAAACCAAAATGGAACGTGCCAAAACCTGCAACGTATACTCCCGCTTTATCTGATATTGAAGCAATGGCGACTCATCTTAATAAAAGTAAAAAAGTAACCTTATTGTGTGGTGCTGGCTGTAAGGATGCCCACGACGAAATTGTTGCGCTAGCCGAAAAATTACAAGCACCAATTGTGCATGCTATGCGCGGTAAAGAATTTATTGAATACGATAACCCTTATGATGTTGGTATGACCGGATTTATTGGCTTTGCGTCGGGCTATCATGCAATGCAAGAAGCCGATACGTTACTTATGATTGGGACTAGTTTTCCTTATCGTGCTTTTTATCCTGAAAATACCACCATATTACAAATTGATAATCAGGCTGCGTCACTCGGGCGACACGTGCAAATTGACTGTGGCGTGCTAGGGGATACAAAAAATTCAGTGGCCACATTACTTGAGTATATTGAAGGTGAGCGCACAGACTCGCACTTACAAAAGAGTGCTAAGCACTATAAAGAATCGCGAAAAGATCTCGATGAACTCGCCAGTGGCAAAACCTCGCAAAATTTAATTCACCCGCAATACCTAACACGTTTACTCAACGAGCAAGCGGCTGATGATGCTGTTTTTACTTGCGATGTAGGTACACCAACAGTATGGGCTGCGCGTTATTTGTCAATGAATGGAAAGCGCCGTTTAATAGGATCGTTTAATCATGGCTCTATGGCAAATGCCATGTCGCAGGCAATGGGCGTGCAATCTGTAGATAGAGACCGCCAAGTAATTGCAATGTGTGGCGATGGTGGCTTTTCGATGTTAATGGGGGACTTAATCTCGCTTAAACAGCTTAATTTACCTATAAAAATTGTTGTTTATAATAATCGCTCACTTAGTTTTGTGGCTATGGAAATGAAAGCCAGTGGGTTTTTATCAGGCGATACCGATTTAGAAAACCCAAGCTTTGCTAACATTGCACAGGCCTGTGGCTTAAAAGGGATTCATGTGGACGACCCTGAAAAATTACCATCGGCAATGAACGAGATGATGAATTACTCAGGACCTGTTGTTTTAGAAGTCGATACCGCAAAACAAGAGCTTTCAATGCCGCCGCAAATCAAATTAGAGCAAGCAAAAGGCTTTAGTGTTTACATGATGAAGGCGTTAATAAATGGCAAAGGCGATGAAGTTGTCGAACTGGGTAAAACTAATTGGTTACGTTAGTTAAGTTACTTCCCTATTGAGTACTTTGGCTCAATAGGGAAGTATGAAGCAATAATGTCCTCTATTATGTGCTTATTGCAAGGTATGCCTTTCACGTAATGTAAAAAACGTCGGACATACTTTCTTAAATATTAATAAACCATAGTGCTTTATTGTAACATGTTGAACTAAAAGTAAAATAACATGAAGTTTGTATAGAGTAGGTAATAGTAATAACCTATAAGGTCAATTACGTGTTTATAAAAGTAGGTATAGAGCGTTGATCAAAATTGAAGACTTTTCTTTAGCATGGCGCTGGATTAGCTCATCCCATGGTGATTTTTCTAAAGATACACTAAATAAACTCAATCCATTGAGTGAAGATCAAGCAAGAACATTAATTGCCGCCACACCCATTAACTTTCCGGTTGGAGCAAAAATATTCGACTCCACACAAGGGAGTGAGTTAACACGCCAATGGTTAAAGGGCTTAGTAAATGATTCGCAAACAGTAACAATTTGCTGGGATCAAGAAACAGCATTAGCCCTACCTTGGATAGTTTTTTGTGATCACTGGGATGATTTTTGCTATCCATCAAGTGATGACATAAATCTGTATTTAACCTGAACTCTGGTTAAGAGATTTACTAAAATATTGAATCATAGTGATATTTAAATTTATTTTCTCTAGCCAGAGATTTTTAGTGAAAACAAGGCGAATTTACGCGTCAATAGCTGGCCTATTGCAAGTAAATTCAACGCAGTTAGCGCTGAAAATAGCTGCTTGAGATAGATTTATTATCCAGAGTTCAGGTTATTTAGAAAGCGGTGAACTGTTTTTACGTTGGAATCAATATGAGGTTTTTGAGTTTGACTCAAGTGCAATGTAATGAGCTAAAACACTTAGTATTGGCCTCAATTGCTACTTGGCGGTTGTTTTTAGCGTAACGTTTCACTCGCTTTACTCAATTAAAGTAAAGCGAGTGCTCAGTATCACTTACAAACTCTTTTTAGGCGGTAGGGCGACGTTTGCAAATATTAGCCCTGCAACAAGCGACATAAATATTAAAAACGTTTGCTGGCCTATATGCTCTGCATATATAAAGTCTTGGCCTTCAATGAGTGAGTTTAAGCCAATATAGGTTTTGCTACCTGGTACTAATACAATTAAGCCTTGCATGGCTACAATAGAGGCCGGCGCATTAGCAACACGGTTAAACAAGTTACTAAATATACCCACCGATAAAGCACCCACAAACGTACCTAACGTGTAATCAAGATACATAGCTGAGCCAATACTTGTGCCGTACGCTATAAATCCTGATGCAATAGACCAAACTGCGTGTTTAAGTTTGGTTCTAAAAATAACGATTAGGCTGCTACAAAGTAAAAATATAGCCAGCCATGCTGTCCACTTTGGTAGAGGATCAGGTTGTACAAAGTCAGCTTGCCCAAAGAGTGCAAAGCCAATACCTATACCAATAAAACCGCCAAAATAGAGTTTAAATAACAGCATAAACGAGTCCATGACTCTTGCTGTACCCGACACTAAATGCCGCGCCGCAAGCTCTGCTAAGCCAAGCGCAAGTGCTAAACCGGGTATAAACACAATAATGGCCGAAAGTACCACCAAGCGTATGTTTATTTCGGGCGTTATGTACACGCTTACTGCACATGCAAGTATTGCCGATATTATGGCTACCAATGGCTCAAGCATATGAGCTACGCGTTTTGAGCGTCCAGACCAAAGTACAAACACATAAACAACCAAAGTAAGTAGCGATGACCAAATAACATCAGTCCAGCTAGTACCCATTAACATGGCAAACGCACCACCAGAAGTTGCAAAGGCAACGCCCGTTGTTAATTTATTATATGGGTTTGGCATCACAAAAATTGCGTCTAGCTGCGCATCAACTTCTTGTAAACTTAGCTTGTCGTCAAGCATTTGGTTTACAAGGTCGTCGGTGTCGGCAAGTGAGCCTAAATCGTGATCGCCAGGGTCTACACGTGCAACGTGGGTGTACTCATCTTCGTGGCCATCGGTCCAAATAACAAACGTTACAGAGGTTGGCGACATAACAAATGACGATTTAAGTCCTAAGTAAGTAGCCACTTCCATTAGGTGGGCTTCTAGGCGGTAGGCTGGGGTGCCATACTTGTGAAGCATTTTGCCCAATTTAACGATAAATTTGCGTTTTTCTGTAAAGGTTGCAGTTTTCAAATCTTTTTGGACCAAATATTGCGATAACTAAGCTAAAAATATAGACAATACAGCTAAAACTGCCCACGTTTGATGGGCGCGATTTTAAACACTAATTGGTGTGTGTCTAGTCATTTTTAATCTAATTTTTTATTTTTTTCAGCTATCCATTGCGACATGTATTGAGTGCTGCGCATTGTATGATGTTTGAGCATTTGGCCTGTAAAGTTTTTTTCGCGATGAGCCTTTAAATCGCTACTTATTGAATCGATTTTTTTAATTAACGCAGTGCTCAATTGTGCTTTATCGTAGAGCGTATTAAGGAGTGTATTGCCATCTTGTTGTGCTTGTTCAAAGTCACTTTGATTGTTGTACATTTCAACAGCTGCATCAGCAAAGTCATCGGCGGTGTTGGCTATTTTACCAGGCCATGGTAAATCGTTATGCATGCCCTCTGCGCCAATATTAGTGGTAACGCTGGGTGTTTGCATAATCATGGCTTCAAGTAATTTACCTTTAATCCCAGCACCAAAACGAAGTGGTGCTAAACATACACGTGCGCTTTGCATTACATCAAACGCATTATCGGCCCAGCCTTTTATTAAAAACCCTGTTTTAGGGTTATTTAGCGCCGTGGCTTTTGGTGGTGGGTAGGAGCCATAAATATGTAGTTCTGCTTTTGGGAGTTGCTTGCGAATAAGTGGCCATATCTTTTGTAAGTGCAACACGGCATCCCAGTTTGGCGCGTGCCTAAAATTGCCTATGGTCATAAAATGTTGGCGCTGCTCAAACGTTTTTGTACTTGCAGGTAATGAGCTTAAATCGACCATAAATGGTAAATGGTGCAATAAGCTTGGCTCTATTTTAAATACGCTGCTTAGTAAACGCATTTCATAACTTGAAATAATTAAGTTTAAATCGCAGCGTAAAATAGCGGCAATTTCGCGTTTTGCTATGTCTGAGTGTAAATCGCTGATTGTAAACTCACGCTCACCTTTAAACGCTTCGTGACGAGCGTTACGCAGACATTGTAAATCTTCGGTATCTAAAATTTTAATCGCATGAGGGCAATGTTTATCGACGCGCCAGCCAAATTGTTCTTCCATCATAAAGCGGTCAAACATGACTATATCTGGGTTATAGGCTTTAACGTATTCGTCAAAGCTATCGCAGTTTAGTGCAATGCTTTGGCTGGTTATGCCAAAAGCGTCAAGGTTTACCATGTGCTCTGTGCGCTGCGCGGGCGTTGCAAATTCAACGTCCCAGTTTTGCGCTCTAAAAGTATTTAATAACGACATCATGTGCGTTCCCGCAGCAGATGAATTTGGTTCTGGCCATACGAAACCAATTACCAGCACTTTTTTCATTGGCTAGAATCTCTAATTAGTGAGTTTACATTTACCAGTGTTTTTACTGGCGGAGCTGTGTTTTGTAGCAATTCTTTGAGTACTAGGTGACAACGTTTAGCAATGTCATGTGTGTTAATTACAACGGTGCTTAAGCTGTAAGGCATAACGCTATAATAAGGTAAGTGGTAGCAGCTCGCTATTTTTATATTTTTATTGGTTGGTATGTTAAGCGTCTGTATTGCAGCAAAAACACCTTGTGCAATTATATCATTTTCGCATACAAGGGCGCTTAACTGAGGGTGTTTTGCGTAAGCTTCAATAAATGCATTTTTAGCACTAAGCGCTTGGTTTTGACTGCATGATATGGCTACCAAAGGCGTAACGCCGTGCTGTGAGCAAGCAGTATTAAAGCCACTTTGAAGTGCTTGAGAGTCGCTTAGCGTTAGCTCGCTTCCTATAAATGCAATATGTGTAACGCCTTGTGCAAGCAAATGCATGCTGGCTACGTGGCTGGCTTTTTTATAATCGGGAAGTACGCATGGCGCTGCGCTAAAGGGAACTTCTCGCATTAAGGTCATTACCTTTTGCTGTGCGCTGAGAGTATCGAGCCATTTGGCACAAGTATTAGCAACAGGGCAAATGATGAATGCGGCGGCGTTGTATTCTTTTAAGTTTTTAACCGCGTTTGTTTGCAGCTCAAGATTATTATTACTACTTACTATCATGGCTTGTAAGTTATTTTCGTTTAAAATACGCTCAAGGTTAGTCGCGAGTTGCGCCATATACGGATTAGTTAAATCGTTTATTACAATAGCGACTAAGTTAGAGCGCCTTGAGCGCATAGCTGCTGCATCGCGATTGTAAATGTAGCCTAGTTCGTCAATGGCTTTTAGTACTTTTTGTTTACTTTTTTTGCCGACTTTATCGCTTTGAGTAAGCACCAAGGATACGGTTGACTTTGATACACCAGCAAGATCTGCAACATCAAAAATAGTGACTGATTTAGCTCTGTTCTGCATTGTACTTAAAGTGCCGAAATAGTGAATAAATAGCGCAATAGTGTAGCTTAAATAACACTATTAAGTCATCTATTGGAATACTTTAAACGAGCTTAATGCTTTATGAACAAAGCAAAACGTGTTTATATACGTTTATAAAAGTAAAAAATAACAAAAGGATAAAAACATGAACGCTTTTAGGCTGTTAGTTGCCTTTATTTGTTGTGTTGCATTATTGCCAGCAAGTTATGCAGAACAAGGGTATCAAATGCCCTCACCAGAGCTTGCAGCTTTGGTTGATGCTAAATTAGCCCCCACTAGTTACTTGTCGAGCGATGGTCAGTGGCTTGCATTATTTGAACGCAAACGAGTGGTAACACTTGATGAGCTTGCAAAAGAAGAGCTTAAGCTTGCAGGGATTAAATTGAACCCAGCTAATTTTTCGCGTTCTCGTGTGAGCGCTAAGTTTAGCGCTGTTGAACTTAAACATGTTCGCACTGGTACAGTGATTAGTATTAATAATTTACCACGCGGTATTATTCGCTCTCCTCAGTGGTCGTCTAACAGCAAGTTTTTAGCGTTTATAGTTGAGCAACCTAACCAAGCAAATTTATGGCTTTACAATGTTGAAACAAAACAAGCAAAAGAGCTTTCAAGTGCAGCACTCAATTCAGTAATAACAGCAACTCCCTACGAATGGTTACCTGACAGTAGCGCCATAGTGGCAAACTTGGCGGTAAATGTTGGTAAACCTGCTTTGCAAAACGACAGTCAAAATGTAGTGCCTGTTATTCAACAAAGCACTGGCGAAAAAGCGCCCGCCCGCACTTACCAAAATCTATTAACAAGCCCATTTGATGAAGCGCACTTTAAATTTTATGGCTTAGGTCAGCTGGCTTACATAACACTTGATGGTAATGCCCAAGCAATTGGACGTCCTTCTTTATTTAAAGCGTTTTCGATATCACCTGATTCGACAAATATATTGGTTGCAGGTATTAGCCAGCCATTTTCGTATCAAGTACCGTACAGCCGTTTTGCAAGCACTTGGCAAATATGGGGCATGCGCGGTTATGTTTTAGCCGAACTTGCAAAGCAACCTCTTGCCGATAATATTCCGCAAGGTTACGACAGTGTTCGCACTGGCCGCCGCGATTTTGAATGGCGAGCCGATCAAGGCGCTGAAGTTATTTGGGCGCAGGCGCAAGATGGCGGCGACATGAAAACCGACGTTGAGCACCACGATTATCTTTACAGCTTACGTGCACCATTTAAACGCGAACCTAAATTGTTTGCCAAAGTAGAGCGCCGTTACGCGGGAATGGAGTGGAGCAACGAGAACATTGCCATGCTGACAGATTGGCGCTTTAGTGATCGCCAAGTACGTACTTACATCGTACAACCACGCAATGCCGACAGAAACCGCGTT
This sequence comes from Pseudoalteromonas sp. B131b, assembly GCF_037162545.1. Lineage (NCBI taxonomy): Bacteria > Pseudomonadati > Pseudomonadota > Gammaproteobacteria > Alteromonadales > Pseudoalteromonadaceae > Pseudoalteromonas > Pseudoalteromonas sp. B131b. The sequence goes on from NZ_JARLUZ010000002.1 coordinate 82,673, forward strand.
TTATTTTCAGAGCGTAGTTATAACGATGCGTATAAAGATCCAGGTAATGCAATTTACGAGCACAACGATTTAGGTGCTAACGTTATTAAGATTGTAGGCGGGCGTTATATTTACCTGCGCGGTAATGGTGCTTCAGAGCAAGGTAATGTGCCGTTTTTAGATAGGTACGATGTTAAAACAAATAGCAGTAAGCGTTTATGGCAATCACAAGCGCCATACTACGAGCGCGTTCGCGCACTGCTTGACGACGAAGGTGAGCGATTTATTACTATTCGTGAATCTAAAACTGAGCAACCTAACTTTTTTATACGCGATTTAGATAACGACACGCTAACGCAGTTAACGACATTTGAGCACCCGTATCCTGCATTTAAAGGGGTAACTAAAGAGCAGTTACGTTATAAGCGCGACGACGGGGTTGAGCTTTCTGGCACGCTTTATTTACCACCAGGGTATGACAAAACACAAGGCCCGTTACCGGTACTTATGTGGGCTTACCCACTTGAATACAAAGATAAAGCGGTTGCATCGCAAGTACGCGAATCGCCTTATGCATTTACCTACATTGGTTATTGGGGCCCAATGCCTTACCTTGCCAAAGGGATTGCCGTGTTTGACGACCCTAAAATGCCAATAGTGGGTATTGATGGCAGCGAGCCAAACGATAACTTTAGAAAGCAGTTAGTATCAAGTGCGCAAGCAGCTGTTGATGTATTGGTTAAAAAAGGCATTGCCGATAAAAACAAAATTGCCATAGCAGGGCATTCGTATGGTGCATTTATGGTTGCTAACTTATTGGCTCATAGCGATTTATTTAAAACAGGTATTGCCCGCAGTGGCGCGTATAACCGCACATTAACGCCGTTTGGTTTTCAAGGAGAAGAACGTGATTTTTGGCAAGCACAAACTGTGTACGCTAATATGTCGCCGTTTTTCCATGCTGAAAAAATTAACGAGCCAATGCTAATGCTCCACGGCCAAGAAGATCCTAATTCAGGAACCTTCCCAATGCAAAGTGAGCGCATGTACGCAGCCCTAAAAGGTTTAGGTAAAGATGCTCGCTTAGTAATGCTCCCTTATGAAGCACATGGTTACCGCGCGCGTAAAAGCTTATTGCATGTATTGTGGGAACAAGAGCAGTGGTTAGACAAGTACTTGCTTAGTGATACAGTTGAGCCGGTAAAAGTAACTACTGAGCAAGTGACTACTGATAAAGCCGCAGAGCCAACCGCAGGCCAGTAGTAGAATAAGTATTCAAAACGTGGCTATTTAGCCGCGTTTTTGCTTTTAATATGAGAGTAAATTAATGATTGATGTAGCAGCACTTGCGGTTTTTATTCCTACGTTCTTTTTTGTGTCTATCACCCCTGGTATGTGTATGACGCTCGCTATGACTTTGGGTATGAGCATTGGCGTGCGCCGCACATTATGGATGATGATAGGCGAGCTATTAGGCGTCGCAAGTGTTGCTATAGCTGCGGTTTTAGGCGTTGCAAGCGTAATGCTAAATTACCCAGATGCGTTCGCTATTTTAAAGTGGGTAGGCGGCGCGTACTTAATTTATATTGGCGTTAACATGTGGCGAGCCAAAGGAAAAATGTCCATTGATACCTCAAAGCCAAGTGATGTAAGTAGGCAGTCGTTATTTACCCAAGGTTTTGTAACTGCAATTGCAAATCCTAAGGGCTGGGCGTTTATGATTTCACTACTGCCGCCATTTATAAGTGTTGAGCATGCTGTAGCTCCTCAGCTTTTAGTATTGTTAAGTGTAATAATGGTGAGCGAATTTGTATGCATGTTAGCTTACGCAACAGGCGGTAAAAGCCTGCGTTTATTTTTAAGCCGTGGCGATAATATAAAATGGATGAACCGTATTGCTGGCAGCTTAATGGCTGCTGTAGGTATCTGGTTAGCGCTAGGGTAATCGCTTAGCGAAGGAACATATTTGTCATCTCTAAGTTTGACCTATTCAGAGGCCGGATGACTTTATTCACCAGCCGGCCTTCATATAATAAAAGTGAAGAATGATTACTCCGTAATCGAATTTATATAAGCGTTTATATTATGTTGGTTAGTTGGATTTTTAGCTGCCCAACGATCATTTATACCATCTTTATTTTTATCAATTATGTCAGGGAATCCTAGAAATTGTCGTTCATATTCTTCCCAGCTTTTAATCATTTCTAGTTCACTGTTTATTAAACCTTTGCCATTAATAGGCGTACTACCATCTACTTGGTTTAACACTTGTGTATCAATATTATCTAAAAACATGCCATTGGCATTAAAATTAGCCCCTACGTTTTTTTCCTTTATAAGTGTGCTGTAGGTTTTTTGAGTACTATTTATTGTCGCACTATTTACAGCACCATTGATTGGCTCTAACTTAACTCGACTGAGTCGTTTATCATCCATTGATATATTTTTACGTTTTGCATCTTTGCTAGTGCGATAGTTTACACCCAGTCGGTTATCGGCAGTTATTTTCTCATCTCCCACAAAATAGTTACCAGATATATAAGCTTGAGACTTTGTTATATTTGGTGAGTACCATAAATCAACAAGTTGTATTACTTTACTTGCGGGTCCCGGTTTGTAAATGTTGTTTATTAAGTTAAAGCGGCCATTCTCACTACCATAAACGTTATTACTGCCCCAGTTAAAAATGATATTGTTGGAAAATTCAACAAATTCAAACTGTTCATCGTAAGGGGGTTTTAAGCGTGAACCATTTAATCGTGGTGTGCGGCTATTATGATGAGCGATGACATTATTAATAAAACTGGCTTTATTTCCCCCAAATTCCACCATAGCCATGACGCCCTTTGGGATGGATTGAGTGATTAAGGCTCGCAGCTACAATTGAATTTTGCAGCGTGAATCGTTGGTTATTATAAAAGCTAGCAGTTTCATCGACTGACCAGCTAAATGAGCAGTGATCAATTATTATATCTCGGCTATTGCGCACAGACATCGAATCTTCAGCTAATTTAAATGTACCAAGGCGAAAACGCATATAGCGAATAATGATATGATCAGCATCCGAAACTTGAACTGGCGCACCCGCAACGGTAATGCCACCAGGAGAGGTTTGCCCTGCAATAGTTAAAAAGCCACTTTTTACAATAATGGGTTCTTTTAAATGAATAACACCGGAGATATTAAATACCACTGTGCGCTTGTATTTACGCTTTAAGGCGTGTCTAAGTGTTCCCTTTGCTGGGTTTTTAGGATTATCTTCCAGTGAGTTAACAATATAGATTTTGCCGTCACGCCCCCTTGCGTGTATTTCCCGTATCCATCGGCATTTTTAAAGGCTAAATTTGAGTCGAGTGCATACCCGTGAGAGGTGAATACGCCCACTAATAAAACAAATACACTTAAACTTAAATATTTAATTTTCTTATTGATTGTATCCAAAGTATGCACCCTAAAATTGTTATGTTTATAAGCTAAAGCTATCAGTAGCAAAAGCAGTTTTATTTATTTGTTGTGCTAAATTATGAAGTACGGCATTTGGATGCCATTTATCACCAAATACCCACTGTTCGACAGTTTGTTGGGCTAAATAAGTGTTAGTGGGCTGAAAATTATTACGTGCCCATGAATAACTATTAATGTTTTGATTATTCGCAAAAAAATACCTAGCGCCAAATTTGTTTGCCTTATTACGGCTTTTATCAGGGTAGGTTTTTTTGAATATTGGTTTGTCAGCCATGTGGCTAGAGAACTGGTTATTAATTAAATAAAACTGTGCATCATAATGATGTCGACCTAACCAAAAACCTTTTACACCATCAAATTCACTGTCATTTACAACGAGCTTTTGATTTACATTGAGTTCGCCATCATGCCAAAGAGTGGCACTTTGCTTTATGTTGAAGAATTTAGAATGCTCAATTAACGCGGTACCACGAGGACACACCATATCGGTTGCGCCAGTAAATGAGCAATATGAATGGTAATATAATCCATCTTTTTTATTCCACAAACTCAGAGTATCGGCCCCGTCGGAACTAATGTTACATTGATGCAAGGTGATGCGGGTGGCCTTTTCAAAACTACGAACCGCAAACTGGTGCTCGTTAGTATTGTGTTCTCGGCCGTAGTGATTATTGATTTGTAAGTTGACGATATTTATATCGCTACCGTCAATATTTACAACCGCCGCCCCCAATCACTGTCGTGATTTTTTCGCCAGTTATTTCTAAGCTCAGGAAAAGTAATTCGCGTATTACTTTGCGACTGACCAACTAAACTTAAGTTATTGCGAGTTATAAATAGCTTTTCGTTATATTCGCCAGCGCTGATTAAAATAATAACGCGTTTAAAGTGAGTACTCGCATCAATAGCTTGTTGAATAGAGCTGAAATATTTAGGGTTATGCTTATCCACATACAAAATAGTACTGGGCTCACTTCCAATGGCTGGTGTTTTTGAGTGGATGTTGCAACTAACCAATAGACAAATAACGAAAAAAGTAAACTTCATCATTAACGACCTATTATTGACGTTTTTATTGAATCAGTATCAATACCTACAATCGCCCCTCGGTGTTGAATAACCTGTCCGGCTAATAAGTTACCAGCTTTGGCACAGTCCTCTATTGAATTACCGTGTAGCCAGTATGCTAGAAACCCCGCGTTAAATGAATCCCCAGCCGCTGTTGTATCAGTAACATTATCGACTTTGTTGGTTTTAAAATAGCGGGGCTCTGAAGTGTTTTTATTACTGTACTGACAACCATCAGCACCTGTTTTTATGAGCACATGCTGAGCGCCGGCTTTGTGCAAACGAAAATGGCAAGCGGTAATATTATTATCGGCCCAAATTTGTACTTCATCATCAAAAGTGAGCAATGATAAATTAGCAAGCGCATACATGACTTTGTTGGTTTTTTTACAGTGTTCATCACTTGCCCAAAGAGCCGGGCGGTGATTACTGTCATATATAATATCGACACCTTGATGAGCAAGCTTTGTTAGAATTTCAAGCAGGGTATTGCAATCTTTAACTGATAAAATAGCGAGTGATATCCCTGATAGATAAATAGCATCAAAATGACTAAGAAGCGCGACAATATGGTTAAAATCAGGATGTGTTACCAAATATTTTGCTGCTGAGTCGCTTCGCCAATATTGAAAAGAGCGCTCTCCTTGAACATCGTTTTGAATCATATACAAACCAACCTGTTTATCAGGTGCGATAAGTACAAAATCAGTATTTAATTGATGTTTTTGCCACTGCTTTATTATCTCGGTGCTCAAAGTGTCGGCACCCATGCAAGTAACATAATTTACATCAACACTTTGACCTGCGAGCTTTTTCAAATAAATAGCGGTATTCATTGTGTCACCGCCATAGTTTTGTTGCATAGAAGAAAATAATTGACCCGATAGCTCAACCATACACTCGCCAATAATTGCTATTTTTTTGATAGACATTTAAAGCGTGACTCCTTTTTTCCAGATAGCGACTTCACGAATATCATTCTTTTCATTACAGGTTTCTTTTCCGTTGACTATCTCAACAAGCAAGTCAACAAACTCACCATGCACTTGCTCCATACTTACATCGTTGATGAGCACACCAGCATCAAAGTCTATCCAGCGTGTTTTTTTCTTGGCTAGCTCTGAATTAGTGGCAATTTTAAGCGTAGGAACAAAGCCGCCATAAGGGGTGCCACGACCAGTGGTAAATAGTACAATGTGGCAACCAGAAGCACCTAAAGCACTTGTTGCAATTGGGTCATTGCCAGGTGCATCTAGTAAGTTTAAACCGGGTACGCTCAAACGTTCACCATAGTGTAAGACGGCTTGTACTTTGCTGCTGCCAGCTTTTTGTGTACACCCTAGTGATTTATCTTCCAATGTGGTTATTCCGCCTTTTTTATTTCCAGGTGACGGATTTTCGTAGATGGGTTGATTATGTGCTTTGTAATAACCTTTAAAGTTGTTAACCATTTCAACTAACTTATGAAAGGTTGCTTCGTCTTTACAACGCGACATTAATAGCGTTTCGGCACCAAACATTTCTGGTACTTCGGTTAACACGGTTGTACCGCCTTGGGCTATTAAATAATCTGAAAACACACCTAGCATAGGGTTAGCTGTTATGCCCGATAGGCCATCACTGCCACCACACTCTAAACCAAATTTAACTTCACTTAATTTTCCAGGTTCGCGTTTGTCGTGCTTTATTCGACTATAAATTTCTTCGAGAAGAGCGACACCATCTTCAATTTCGTCATCAGCTTGTTGTGTGATTAAAAATTTAACGCGGTTTTCATCAAAATCCCCAAGCCCTTCTTTAAACACATTTAATTGGTTGTTTTCACACCCCAAGCCAACAACCAACGCACCGCCTGCATTAGGGTGCAATACCATGTTTTGTAAAAGAATACGGGTTGTTTCTAAATCATCACCGAGCTGTGAGCAGCCAAATTGATGAGGAAAAACATGAATTCCGTCAATGCCAAGATCAGGGTTTCGTTGCATAAACTCTTTTTTCATTTGTGCAATCATACCGTTTACACAGCCAACAGTAGGGATAAGCCAAATCTCGTTGCGTATACCAATTTCGCCATTTTTACGACGATAAATATTAACATCGGGTGATGGAGTTGCTGCTGCTTGGTCAATAAACTCAGGGGTGTATTGATATTCAAGTTCATCGTTTAGGGTGGTTTTAACACAGTGTGTATGAACCCACGTACCTTTTGGTATATTAGCTAAAGCAAAGCCAATTGGAGCTCCATATTTTATAACTTTCTCGTCTTTTTCTATGTCACGCAAAGCTACTTTATGACCTTTGTCTACATCTTGAGTTACTAAAATGTCGATGCCATCAACCGGTAATGTTTCGCCTGCTCCAATATTGCGCATGGCAATTGCTACATCATCGGTTGGGTGTAATTTGATTAATGGTTTCATTTTATTGACCTAATTTACTTTCAATGGTGGCTGCTACACTGGTGTTCAACATACTCTGTAGATAGCCTACGATGCTTTGTTTAAGGCCTGAAATATCATTTAAATTTGTTTCCCAGTGCCAATCACAGGCTAGGAACTTTTCAACCAATTGATCAATACTTAAGCTACCACGGCCATACTCCAGCCAGTTGTCTTTAAAAAACGCTAACCATTGTTCGCTATCACTGAGAGCTATAGACTCATCATTACGTACACCACGGTAAAATAAAATTTGTCCAGCCATTGCCATCGCAATTAACTCAGGAACCTTTTGGTTTAATTCCACATATTTAAATAGCTGAGGTAGCAGGCGTGTCTTAAATTTAGTCATACTGTTTAGTGAAATAGACAATAGTAGATGGCAAATATAGGGGTTTCTAAAGCGGTTAAGTACATCGCTGGCAAACTTCTTTAGCTCATCTGCGGGTAAATCAAGGGTCGGAATAATCTCATCAGCAATGAGTTGAGTTAAATATCGTTCAAATAATTGAGCACTAAGGGCATCACCAACCGAGTCAATATTTGCCATATATGCCAGCGGCACTAACGCTGTATGTGCTCCATTTAAAATAGCCACTTTGCGTTGTTTGTAAGGTGAAATATCGTCGACAATTTTTATATTTACGTCACTGTCTTTCAAACACAATAACTCAGCGAGATGTTTTGGTCCTTGAATAACAAATAAGTGAAAATACTCGGCAGTGACCATAAAGTTGTCTAAATAACCGAGTGACTCTTGCAGTTGTTGATGTTCGTCTCGTGGAAAGCCTGTCACAATACGGTCAACTAGGCTTGAGCAAAAATGGTTATGTACATTTAACCATTGGGTAAACTCTTCTGGTAATTGCCAGTTTTTTGCGTACTTTAAAACGATTTCTTTGAGCTTTTCGCCATTGTAATCAATAAGTTCGCACGGAATAATGACCATGCCACTTTCTGCTGAGCCAGCAAAGTGATTAAATCGATGAAATAACCATTGTGTTAGCTTTGCTGGGAATGCTTTTGCAGGTTTATCCTCTAGCTTGTCTGAATCAATGTACTCTATGCCTGCTTCAGTTGTATTTGAAAAAATGATTTTCAAATCAGAATTTGTAGCAAGCTCTAAAAAACGCTCAAGGTTTTTATAAATAGGGATCTCTTCATTAACGCAACCAATAATACGCTCTTCACTTACGGTTTCACCTTGCTCATTTAAGCCACGAATAATAGTGGTGTACAAACCATCTTGTGTATTTAGCAGCGGTAATGTGTCGTAATCAATTGGGCGAATAATTGCAATGCCTGCACTTAGATCACTCGTTTGGTTTAATTTATCTATTTGCCAATCGACAAAAGCGCGTAAAAAGTTACCTTCACCAAATTGCATTATTTTTGTTGGGTATTTGTTTTTATTAAAGTTTTTTCTATTCAATGTTTGCATAATATAACCCATTTTGAGTATCGATTGGCCTGTTGTTGATTTCATACTACTTATAAATGCCACCGGTGGCAAATTAAATTTGACAAACTGCCACCGGTAGCGAAGAATGGCTTTTAACAACTCAAATTATTTTATTTACATTATATAAATATAGAGATTAACGATAGGAATTAGCAATGAGCATGCATTTATTCGATTTAAAGGGAAAAACGGCCTTAGTAACTGGGGCCAGCCGTGGATTAGGGCAGCAAATAGCCTTGGGTTTAGCTCAAGCAGGTGCAAATATTATATGTAGCAGTAGCAAAGAGAATGGTTGCAAAAACACGTGCCAGATGATTAACAATGAATCAGGGCAAGTGATTGAATTATCTGCTGATTTAAGCCGCGAAGATGCTGTAATTTCGCTTGCGGAGCGTGCATTAGAGTATGCTGGGACTGTTGATATTTTAATTAATGTAGGTGGCACTATTTTTCGAAGTCCAGCCGTAGATTATCCGTACGAGCAGTGGCAAAACGTAATGAAAGTAAATGTTGATGCTAGTTTTTTACTTGCTCAGGCACTTGCACCTGCAATGATTAAAAAAGGGCAAGGGAAAATTATCAATATTGCGTCAATGCTTTCATATAGTGGTGGCATGACAGTACCTGCTTACACAGCAAGTAAACATGCTATTGCAGGCGTTACTAAAGCATTAGCGAATGAATGGGCGCAATATAATATTCAAACAAATGCAATTGCTCCCGGTTACTTTAAAACCGATAACACACAAGCTTTACAAGATGATCCTACTCGAAACAGTGAGATCGAAAAACGTATACCAGCAGGGCGTTGGGGTGACGCTGAGGATTTAATTGGAACCGCCATCTTTTTATCATCAGCTGCTAGCGATTATGTTAATGGACATATTTTAGCTGTTGATGGCGGCTGGTTAGCACGATAACTTTATTTTAGGTAGCAAACTATGAGTACAGAAATTGAGTCACGTTACGCCGTTGGTCCAAATGAAGTGAAAGGCTACGATACACAGCAGCTCAGAGATGAGTTTTTGGTTGATAAGCTTATGCAAGTAGACAAAATTTATTGGCTGTACACGCATTACGAACGTTTTATGGTAGGTAGTGCGGTTCCAACAGTAGGAGCTTTAACGCTAGAGACAGTAGATAACCTCAAAGCAGCTCATTTTTTGAATGGACGTGAATTGGGCATTATCAATGTAGGCGGCCGAGGTACGGTAACTGCAGACAATGAGACGTTTGAACTTAACTACAAAGATGCTTTGTATATAGGTAAAGAATCAAAAAATGTGACGTTTAAAAGCTGTGATAACACAAATCCAGCTAAGTTTTATTTAAATTCGGCGCCAGCACACCATAAATACCCAAATAAACGAGTTACCCGTAATGATGCAAACGTCTTGCATTTAGGCGCTTTAGAAACGTCTAACGAGCGTGATATAAACCAAATGCTGATTAATACAGTTGTAAAAACTTGCCAATTACAAATGGGTTTGACTGAGCTAAAGCCTGGTAGTGTATGGAATACAATGCCTGCTCATCAACATGAGCGACGTAATGAAGTGTATTTTTATTTTGAAATACCAGAGCAACAAGCTGTGTGCCATTTTATGGGAGAACCCACAGAAACGCGCCATTTATGGATACATAATGAACAGGCCGTTGTTTCACCTGCGTGGTCTATTCATTCTGGATCGGGTACTCAAAACTACAGTTTTATCTGGGGGATGGCTGGCGAAAATCTAGATTATGATGATATGGATAAATATCAGCCGCATGAACTGAGGTAATGTAGTTCGTACAATCGCTTATTCACACACTGATAAGAAGAAATATAATAATGCATAAGAATCTTCTCAATGTCGTTTTTTTGGTTTTATCGATCGGGCTACTCACCAGTTGTAGCGATGATAAAAAAACCATACGTTTAACATTAGCGCATACACTTGATACTCGTCATGTGGTTCACAAGGCGATGGAATTTATGGCAACGCGGCTAGATTACTATTCAAAGGGGAGTATGGAGATAGTAATTTACCCAGGTGGCCAACTTGGTTCTGAGCGAGAATTAATTGAACTATTGCAAATAGGCAGCCTTGCTATAACCAAAGTATCAGCCAGTCCTCTTGAAGGGTTTGTACCTGAAATGAAAGTATTTGGTATCCCTTACTTATTCAGAGATAGTGAACATTTTTGGCGAGTACTTAATAGCGAAACAGGCCAAAATTTACTCGATAAGGTTGCAACTGCAAAACTTAAAGGGCTGGGTTATTACGATGCGGGTAGCCGTAGTTTTTATACAACGAATAAACCAATCAACACACCTGATGACTTAGTGGGTGAAAAAATAAGAGTACTGAATAGTCCAACTGCGGTTGCCACTGTTCAAGCCCTTGGTGGTGCAGCTGCGCCTATTGCATGGGGTGAACTCTATGCAGCTTTGCAACAAGGTGTTGTTGATGGTGCAGAGAATAACCCACCTAGTTATTACTTATCTCGCCATTATGAAATAGCAAAATATTATTCATTAGATGAGCACACATTTGTACCTGATGTAATTATTGCCAGCCAAAGTGTGTGGAATTCGTTAAATACTCAGCAGCAGCAATGGCTAAGCCAAGCAATGGCTGATTCAGTAAAGTACCAGCGTTCGTTATGGCAAACCGCTTCTGATGACGCCCTTGCAAAAGTAATTGAAGCGGGTGTTGAAGTAACCTATCCAGATAAAAAAGCATTTCGCGATCAAGTCGTTGAGTTTCATGCGTCTTTTGACAACACTCCTGTTGCAAAAGTAATAACAAAAATTAAAGCAATGTAGTGAGAGATGATGCGTAAATTTAACACACTTTTAAATCACCTAATTGAGCGTATTTTGATTATGGCTATGGTTGCCATTGTTGCGGTGGTTTGCTGGCAGGTTTTTTCGAGATTTATAATGCGTTCGCCAAGTTCATATACCGAAGAATTAGCGCGCTTTTTGCTTATTTGGATTGGCGTATTAGGTGCAGCCTACGCTTATCGAACACGTGCACATTTAGGGCTTGATCTGTTTTATGAAAAAATGAAACCGAGACTAAAGCACAAATGCGCTATTTTTATAGAATTAATAGCGCTAATAACAGCCAGCAGTCTATTAATTTATGGGGGCGCTTTATTGATGCTATTAAGCTTTGATTTGAAGCAAACATCAGCAGCTTTAGGCATTAATATGGGATTTGTTTATTTAGTGTTGCCATTAAGCGGGGTACTTATTGCGATTAATTGCTTAGATAATTTACTTCAATTAGCCGCTACTAGACAGAAGGAGGAGGTGTAATGGATTTTACAGCAATAATTCTCGTCGTTACTTTTTTTGCATTACTACTTATTAATGTCCCTATTTCAATATGCATTGGTTTAGCTACTTTACTCGCCTTATTAATGCATATGGATTTTACGCCGGCGGCGACGACTATCGCCCAACAGCTAGCTGGTGGATTAGATAGTTTTGCTTTACTTGCTATTCCATTTTTTATTCTCTCTGGGCTTATCATGGGCCAAGGAGGGATCGCCAAGCGGTTAATCGAATGTGCGATGGCATTAATAGGGTTTTTACCTGGTGGCTTAGCGTTGGTAAATGTTTTGTCGTGTATGCTATTTGGTGCAATATCAGGTTCTGCTGTAGCTGCAACCTCAGCGATTGGTAGTTTTATGGTACCAGAGATGAAAAAACATGGTTACAGTGAAAACTTTGCGGCTGCTGTCACCGCGACGGCATCCACGACGGGCATGCTAATTCCACCCAGTAATATTTTAATTATTTATGCAATCGCCAGTGGTGGTGTTTCAATTGCGGCATTATTTATAGCAGGCTACCTTCCGGGTATATTAGTTGGACTTGCATTAATGACTGTTTGTGCGGTGTATTCTATTAAAAATAAATACCCTGTAACAGCACGCCTACCGTTGAAAATTGTTATTGAAAAAGTGTTGGCTGCCTTTCCTAGTTTACTGCTTATTTTTATTGTAATAGGCGGTATTATTGGAGGGGTATTTACTGCAACTGAAGCGGGGGCAATCGCGGTAATTTATGCGTTAATATTATCTGTTATTGTTTATAAGGAAATTAGTTTAGCCGCGTTACCTGGAATATTACTAAAAGCATGTGAAACAACCGCGATTGTAATGCTCATCATTGGTGCTTCTTCTGCAATGTCTTGGCTGCTATCGTTTACCCATATTCCGCAAATTGTCAGTGATTTCTTTTTAACACTCAGTGATAACCCAATTATTATATTATTACTCATAAACTTGATTTTAATTCTAGTGGGAGCATTTATCGATATGACTCCTGCGGTGCTTATTTTTACGCCAATATTTTTGCCTGTGGCTGAACAGTTTGGTATGTCGCCTATACAATTTGGTATTATGATTGTATTAAATTTATCCATAGGGTTGGTGTCGCCACCAGTAGGAAGTGTACTTTTTGTAAGTTGTGCAGTGGCTAAAACGTCTCTTCATAAAATTATTAAGCCAATGATCCCATTATATATCGTTATGTTTTTAGTTTTAATGCTGGTTACATACGTACCTGCTGTGAGTGAGTTTTTACCTCGCTTATTTGGTCTTATTGAGTAACATAATCTGAACTTGGGATAATAAACTTGTCTTAAGCCGTAATTTTCACGCTAACAGCGCTGAATCTACTACAATAGGCTATACAAAAAGCGGTTGGTCGAATTTATTTTGCGTAAAAGCCAACCGCTGTTATAACTATTGTCTTACAAAATAATTTATTTTTGGGTTCATTTTTGCCTTGAAAGACTAATCACTGCAATGGTTTCTTTACAGACATCAAGTAGCTGGTAAAATTGAAGATTACCCTTGTTCAGGAACTTATAATGTCAGTAACGATCAATGATGTAGCACGGCTTTCAGGTGTTTCAAAACGTACTGTTTCTCGCGTAATTAACTGCTCACCAGCAGTAGGTGAGGCAACGCGTGAGCGGGTACTGGAAATAATTAAAGAAACAGGCTTTTCACCAGATAAGCAGGCTCGTGGACTCGCATCTAGTCGTTCTTATTTATTAGGGCTAATTTATGATAACCCTGATGCGCTTTATATTGACCAAGTACAACGCGGTGCTTTAAGTGTGTGCGCCGAACTGGGTTATGAGCTAGTTGTTCACCCCGGGTCGTCAAAGCATGAGGACTTTATTGATGATTGCTTACGTTTTATTTCACGCTCAAAATTAGATGGCGTGATTATCCTACCACCAGTATCTGAAAATAAAGCACTTGCGGCGGCTCTTCGTGAAGCACAATGTCCTTATGTACGCCTTGCCTCTGTTGATTTAGATGATGCAGACAATATAGTTGTCTCGGATGAGCGTGCAGCCATGCGTGATATGGCAAGCCATTTAGTTGAACTTGGTCATACCGATATTGGTTTTATTTCTGGGCCGCAACATTTTCGTTCATCTACTGAGCGTTTAGCCGGTTTTTTGGCTGAGTTACAGGTTTACAATGTGCAACTACCAGACAGTCGTATTGTGGAAGGGAAAAATAATTACGAAAGTGGCTTAATGTGCGCACAAACACTGTTAGACACGCCTAATAGACCAACAGCTATTGTAGCTAATAATGATGAAATGGCCGCAGCGGCATTACGCGTTGCAAGTAACTTAAATATCAAAGTACCCGATGAGCTTTCAGTTGCAGGATTTGATGATAATATTTTAGCGTCGCGCATTATTCCTTCGTTAACGACGATTCGTCGACCTGTTTATAATATGGCATGTTTAGCAGTACAAAAGTTAATAAATAAGTCGCGTGCAACAAAAGAAAAGTTACCACTTCAAAAAACGGTTACGCCCACTTTAGTTAAGCGAGAGTCGACAGGGCAATGTAGCGAATAATACCAAACGGCATAAATACTTGAACAATTTAATGAATTAAATCACTCTATAACGTTGTTAAAAATTTTTTATTTAGAACAATTAGATATAAAATTTTTTACCTAGTTATAGTGCAATTTTCTTATCGTTAAATAGACCCCATATATAAGCCGGTTGGTATAAAATACCCGTTATAGCTGTTTTTTTAAAAATAACGTCATTGCTTTTATTGTGTCTGTTTGCCACGGTTGAAATAGCCAAAAACAATGAGGAGCATCTTTAAATTGATAAACTTCAGTGGTTATGCCCAGAAAATTTAACTTTTGAATGGCTTTTTCTCTGCCTGCATAAAAACGCTTAGCACTACTATTGATAAATAAGGTCGCGGGTGAGCTTGCGTTAATATAGTTAATTGGTGACGCATTATGCCAACGTTGGGGGTTATCCTCATATCGCCAACCGAGCCAAGCACTCGCAGATGTTATTTTTTTACTTGGGTCATTTTCATAGCGTAGGGCTATAGGTGTTGTAAAATCGCTCAATCCATCAATATTTATTAATACGTTAGCTTTTATAAGTGGGTTATTAGTTTCTTTTAATTGCCCTTGACTGTAGGCCAGTAAGGCCGCCATTTGCCCTCCTGCAGAGCTGCCAATTAGCGCTAGTTTTGATGTATCTATATTATATTGTGCTTTATGAGTTGTAAGCCAATTCAGCGCAGTGGCTAAATCATTAATTGCAGCAGGATATTGCGCCTCTGTTGATAATCTATATGCAGGCACTGCAACCACAAACCCTTGTGCTGCAATAGAAAATGCTAATGTTTTTAATAGTTCAGGTGTTCCTGATTGCCAGCCCCCACCATGAATCATGACAACAAGTGGTAAGGAAGCGGTTGAATTTTTGGGGCGATAAATAGACATTGCTAATACATGGTCGGTAACTTTTTTATAAACAACATCCTGATAGGACAAGATTTCGCGGGGTATTGTTTGTGAGGGTAACTGTATTTGTGGGTAATCCTTTATTAATTTTTTATACCTATTTTGCAACGTGTACTCTTTTCCATATGCGGATGATATTATAAAAAAGCTACCTAGAATGAGTATAATACAATAAATTAATCTGTTGCTATTACGCATTTTTAATTTTGCTCTATTGGTGTGAAACGAAAATAATCAACATCTATAAATTGCGTTGCGTTTGGCTTAGATGCAACATGAAATAAACCCACTTTTGCTCCTACCCAGCGTCCTTTTGTAGCACTAAAATGTTCACCAATAATTCGAAAAGGATCTGTGCTATTAGTGCGATAACTAAAAATAGCATCGCCAGTGGGTTGCATTGTCATACGTAACTCAACATTATTACCAGAGAAAGGTTGAGGTTCTTTTAAGTGTTCATTACAGCCTTTACGTGCATTTATACATTGTGCGTAAACCAGTTGATTAGTTTGCGTTTCTTTATCATAAGTAATACCGATCCATGCATAGTTCTCACCAAATAAAACAAGTCCTGCTTGGCCTTTTAATGGCAATGTAGGTAACGTAAGTTTAGTGGTTAGAGTAAAGGTATTTGTGGGTAATTTTTGTAGTAATAGAGAAGGTGTTAACCACAAGCTGTCATTGCTTTCGGCTATTTTTTTCTGCTGATATAAGCGCAAAACACCAAGCTTTTTAGTTAGCGAATACCAACGTACATCAGAATTTGCATTCCATTGCCATTGTAGAGCCAGTTGTTCAGCGGTAAAATCATCACTCGCTTTAAGTGATTTAATCGTCACTGTATCGCTATGCACTGGTTTTTTATAGCGTAAAACAGGCTCACCTATTTCATCACCGTCTTCGTCTTTGCCGATGATAGGCCAATCATTTTTCCACTGCATTGGTTGTAAATGTACGATACGGCCATACGCTTTTTTGACTGAAAGTGGATAAACCAATCTTCATCAAAGTCAGTATGTATCCAAGCACCCTGATGCGGGCCATTAATAATAGAATTACCTTGATTCATAACTATTTTAGCTTGGTAAGGACCGGCGATATTTTTACTACGAAACACCGATTGCCAACCTAAATCAACGCCACCTGCTGGGGCAAATATATAATAATAGCCATTACGCTTATAAAATTTGGGTCCTTCAATCGTCCTATATCCAGGGAAATTTTTGCCATCAATGATATGAGTAAATAGGCTGCTTACCGATGATGCATCGCTTGTCATTTC
Organism: Pseudoalteromonas sp. B131b; assembly: GCF_037162545.1. Taxonomy (NCBI): domain Bacteria; kingdom Pseudomonadati; phylum Pseudomonadota; class Gammaproteobacteria; order Alteromonadales; family Pseudoalteromonadaceae; genus Pseudoalteromonas; species Pseudoalteromonas sp. B131b. The sequence continues at coordinate 99,181 of NZ_JARLUZ010000002.1, forward strand.
CCTCAAACTTAAAACATTATTAAAGCCTGCTCTACTCTTTGCCCAAGCATGTAATAAGTAACTTTTACCGTTATCATCCCACAGAGGTGTTGGATCGATGAGTCCTTTTCCTGATAAAATTAAGCGCGGTTTGCTCCATTTTTTTGCTGGATTGGCTGTCGTGGTAACATAAATACCAAAATCAGGATCTGGGTAAAATATCCAAAACAAGTTATTGTGATAACGTATATTTGGTGCCCAAACACCATTACCATGTTGCACTTTTTGGTAATGCGTTACGGGGATCTGTTCTGTTAGTGCGTAATTAATTAAAGACCAATTAACTAAATCGGTTGAATGAAGTATTGGCAATCCTGGGGCTGAATTAAAGCTAGACGCGGTCATGTAGTAGTGGCCATTGACAGCAACAACATCAGGATCGGAATAATCGGCGTGTAATATAGGATTTGTATAATCGTCGGTATTTAAACTAACGCGGTTAATACCAGTATTATCTGTTACATAGGCCGCGTCTGGTGGGGCAATTGATTTGGCTGAAAATGAAAAAGTAACGAGGTAATATACAAAAAATTTTAACAGTATTATTATATTTATTGGTCGCATTATTAGGCCTTAACGCATCAAAGCAAGGCTAGCTAAAATAAATGGCCCTACGCCTTTAGGATCATTGGCTCGAATATCCTCACTTATATAATACCCAAAGCTACCATCGCGATAGGGTGTACCACCAAGGCCTGCTACGGCACATGTCTGAGTAAAAGAAATACGTTGGTTCGTTGCATCGACTAAAATAAATTGTTTAATTAAACCGTTGTAGCTTCGCTGTGCATGTAACAAGTAGTCCGCAGGAAGGTAGCCGTTCATAACACCTTGAGCCATAGCATAAGTTAACATAGCGCTGCCTGATGATTCTAGGTAGTTGCCTTTAATACTTGTTTTATCAGTTACTTGAAACCAGGTGCCAGAACTATCTTGGTAAATAAGAGCGGCATCAATTAGCGCCTTAAAGCGTGTGTTTAGCCACATTTTTTTATTGTAATTGTTCGGGAGTTGGTCAAGTACGTCGACCATTGCCATGGCATACCAACCAATAGAACGAGACCAATGATTAGGCGATTGTCCTGTTTTAGGATTTGCCCATGCCTGTTGTTTAGATTCATCCCACCCATGTACAGGTAGTTTAGTATCACTGCGATAAAGGTATTTTTCTATTAATTCAAACTGTTTGATTACATCGTCGAATTGAGTTTCGCTGCCATAGCGGCGTATATATTGTGCATAAAAGGGCGCACCCATATAAAGCCCATCGAGCCACATTTGGGAGGTATAACGCTTTTTATGCCAAAACCCACCTTCTTTAGTACGAGGATGATGTTCTAGCTGCTTGTAAAGAGTATCGATTGCTAAGCGATATTTATTGTTTTTAGTCTCATCATACATAAAAAACAATAATTTACCGGCGTTGAGCATATCAATATTATATTTACTCTGTTGATAGCTTTTAATGGTGCCATCTTCATTAATTAAGCTATCAACATACTCACGTATATAATCAAAGTAGCGTTTGTCTTTTGTATTTTGATAAAGCCGAGAGAATGCGAGTAGCTCAAGGCCGTGTGTGTAATCCCAACGTGGCGCTTTGCGCCAATCGAGGGTATACGCCTGTGGGTTTCGCTGCATCTCTGATTCAGCCATTCTGATAGACCATAAATTTTCATTTGGTAATGGCTCGGCTTTCAAAGTAAAAACACAACAAAAAATACAGATAAGCACTGAAAATACAGCTGAACTAAATGGTAAATGCATAGTAACGCAACCTTATTTTGAAGAATGACTTACTTTACTGAGTTATCTATACCTAGTAGCTTAACCATTTCGATACCAGCCAAAATGTATGGTGCAACACCTTTGGGATCGTTACGGCTAATAGGTTCGCTCATGTAATAGTCATAGCTTCCATCACGACCAAAACCTAACCCTGCTACGTAGCATTGATTTAGCATAGAAACAGTTCCATCTTTATGAACAAGGGTAAATTCACTGAGTAAACCTTTATAAGCTGATTTTACTAAAGCAGTATATTCTTTAGCTAAGTAGCCTTTATTGATTGCTTTGGCATAAAAGTAAATAAACATTGCTGTGGCTGACGACTCGCGGTAATTACCGCGCTGCGCAGGTTTGTTAAGTATTTGCCACCATGTTCCGGTGTTTTGATCTTGAACACTTTTAAGGCTAACGGCAATCTCACCAATCATTGTGACTAAAAAATCACGCTGCTCGATATTTTCTGTCGGAATATAATCCAGTACATCAACAACAGCCATGGCTAACCAGCCCATGCCGCGAGCCCAAAATTCTTGCGACAATCCTGTGTTTTTATCAGCCCAACTTTGTGCTTTTAGCTCATCCCATGCATGGTAGTAAAGCCCTGTACTTGAGTCGCGTAAAAATTCGCGAGTAAGTTTAAATTCGTTGACTACTTCATTAAGCGTTTCTTGCTGTTTATGACCAAGCTCGAATTTTTTTGCATAATGAGCTAAAAATGGCATACCCATGTAAACACCATCTAACCATACTTGACCTTGGTATTTCTTTTTATGCCAAAAAGCACCAGCAGAGGTGCGTGGTTGATCGTGCAATTGTTCTCTAAGTGTTTCAATAGCTACACGGTATTTAGCCTCACCTGTACGCTCATATAAGCTAATTAAGTTTTGGCCAGGGGGGATGTTATCAATATTGAAGTTACTTTTTTTATACGCATAAATTTTACCTTGATCAGAAATGAAGCTCGCGGTTACTTTTTCAATGACTTCGCTGTACTGTTTTTTTCCGGTCAATAGAGCTAACTGATTATATGCGTAAGGCTGAATACCAATGATATCGTATTCAAATTTTGGTAAGCGTTTACGGTTTACATCCCAGCCCATATAGTGATAACCAAGTACTTTATGAGAAAGCTCGGTGTCAGCTAATGCCTGTGTCCACTTTAAAGCACTTTTTGCATCAAGTGGTGCTTTGAATTGAGCTGCTGATAAACGCGTTTTAATTCGCAAACGTGGTTTTTGTGTTAATTTTTCGGCTTCCTTGTTTAAATAATCAATAAAAGCATCTTTACTATTTATGCCGCTTTCTGGTTGCCACACTGAAGCAAAATAGTAATTAACACGTTGCTGAGATTTATCCCCTTTAGGCTCAAGTATCGCGAGATAGTTGTTTTTATCTTCGGTTACTTTTTTTAGATCGCCTTTTTTGAAAAAAATAGCCATACCAAGTGGTGATTTATCTAAGCTTTGTTTACCCCAACTAGCAATATAGCTATAGCCATAGTTACTTAAGTTGTTTAAATCACCTTGTATGAACACAGTATTTTCATGTTTAACAATGCCTGTAGCCATATTCGGTAAGTCTTTACTTAGCTTTAGTGCTACATTTGCTAGGCGTGAACCTGCATGCATACTAATATCAGCAACAAGATTTTGTTGATTATATGAGCTTTTCCAGTCGTTATAATCTAGCTGTACACTCGCGCGTAAATCGCCATTTTCGACAATGCGTGCTGTCCGTGTTTTTACATTGGCGACGTGCTCAAGCTGGTTTTTTGTATTCATTACACCAAAGCCGCCTGCACCGAGAGAGCTTCCTACTTTAAGGATATCCATCCCCCAACGTGCTTTGTGATGATAAGATTCATATCCATCTAAGCCAACTTGGTGTAACACGGGTTCTGGTGTTAATTTACCGAAAATATCAAAGCCATTTCGCCAATCTAAATAAAAGCGATAGCCTACTTTGTCTGATTCAATACCGGGTCCTTCATAGCGTATCCAATTTGAATGGTCCGTATAGTAATCTGGCGGTGTAAGTGATTTAACATTTTCAAAATGACCTCCAACGTATTCTTTTTTACCTGTATTTATTTGGTGTTTAGGGGGCGACTATGCGGGTGCCATTGCCCAGCAACTTTATGGGCAAGATCTGCCTGTACTCGTTTTACTTTATCGACAGGTTTAACACTAACAGGTGTATTTTCAATAGTAATACTGACAGGTGTGCTGTTATTTAAATCAACAACAAAGTAAAGTCCGTCAACAGTGCCATCGTAGTCAATATCAACTGCTTGACTTGGAAGTTCCACATCAGCACTGAAAACGCTGAGTGCTTCTTTTGATGTGAGGCCTAAGTCGTAGTAGCTCACGTAGATAGGCTCATCAGGACGTGCAAAATCAGAGGGGTTACTGATTTCTATTTGTGCTAAAGGGGGCGCTTTTTTAAGTGTTGGTAATGCTGCAATGCTTTCTTTTGCTGGCAAGCCGATAGAAACAAACTTGCAAAAATAATAGCACCGGATGTGAGTGCAAACTGTTTTAAAGGGGCGTTTATTGTCATAATCTTCTCCCAATAATAACAGCCAAGCAAAAAGTACTTGGCTGTTAATTAAATAAGCTAATCTAATTTATATGCTTTTTTAACTAACCCATAGGTTAATTGATAAGCTAACGTGTGAGCTGTTTCTTCATTAATTTGATGATTTGTTACCAGCTCGGCTAAATATCGGCAATCTACTCTGCGTGCTACATCATGACGTGCAGGAATTGATAAAAATGCTCGCGTATCATCATTAAAGCCCACCGTGTTATAAAATCCAGCAGTTTCAGTTGCTTGCTGACGAAATCTTAACATACCTGCGGGGCTATCATGGAACCACCATGCTGGGCCTAGTTTTAAACTAGGGTAGTGGCCTGCGAGCGGCGCAAGTTCACGACTGTAAGTTGTTTCATCAAGGGTAAATAGAATAATCTTTAGATTTGGGTTATTTCCGTATTTACTTAACAGCGGTTTAAGTGCATTAACATACTCGGTTTGACTTGGTATATCTGCGCCTTTATCTCGGCCAAATTGATTAAATATTGGTAAGTTATGATTTCGGTGTGCCCCCGGATGAATTTGCATCACTAGGCCATCTTTTATACTCATTCCAGCCAGTTCAGTTAGCATTTGGGCGCGAAAAAGCTCTTGTTCTTGTTCTGTTGCTTGACCTGTACGGCATTTTTCAAAAAGGGCTTCACATTCATTTAAACTTAAATCAGCAGTTAGTGCACTAGGGTGACCATGATCAGTTGCTGTTGCTCTGCCTTCTTGTTTAAAATAATCACGGCGAGTTTGAATTGCACTTAGATAACCTTGCCATGTAGCAGTATTTTGGTTGGTTAGTTCACCTAGTTTTTTTATATTTTCAATAAAGTCTTCTCGGCTTGCATCAACAACATCATCTGGTCTAAACGAGGTAATAACACGTTTTTCCATCGATGTACCAGCAATCGCTTTATGGTGCGCGAGTGTATCCAAAGCACCTTCAGTTGTTGCAATTAGTTCAATGTTGAATCTGTCCATCAGTGCTTGTGGCTTAAATGCTTCTGTTGCTAAGGCCGCCGTTATTTTTTCATAGTAGTCTTGTGCATTTACAGAGCAAAGTTTTTCTGTAAAGTTAAATACATCACTAAATACCGCATCTAACCAGTAACCACTTGGTGTGCCAGCAAATAGGTGATAATTGTCAGCAAAAATTTGCCACGCTTTTTTTGGATCCGCATTTCTCGAGCGTTCCATATCACCTTCAAGGCCATGCTCGGGGATCCCTAGCGTGGTAAGGTCAATACCTTGGCTGTACAGCATTCTAAATACATAGTGATCAGGTTTAATAAAGAGTTCAGTTGCGTTGCCAAAGTTCTTATTTTCGTTAAACCAACTTGGATCCGTATGCCCATGTGGGCTAATAATTGGTAAATCCTTTATTTTTTCATACAGTTGGCGTGCAATCTTAATAACGCTTGGATCACTTGAGAAAAGACGGTCCGGGTGTAATTTTAATTGTTCAATATTCTTCGTCATGGAAATTCCTGCATTCATTTCTTTTACCTATTTAGCCACCGGTGGCAAATTTATAAACTTAAATTATTTAGCTTCGAGTACGTGTGAACATGCCTGTGTAATAAGTTGCCACTGTTTATTTATCACCCATTGAGGATTGGCTACCCATGTACCACCTACGGCAAAAACATTACTCAGAGCTAAATATTCTTGATAATTATCTTGATTTATTCCACCTGTTGGACAAAAGCGAACATCTTTAAATACGCTCGATACTGCTTTTAAAAAAGGCTGGCCTCCAGCAAGAGAAGCGGGGAATAATTTTTGTTCATTAAAACCAAACTCTGTTGCAAGTAATATGTCAGAAGTATTTGATACACCAGGTAAGCATGGAACTTCACAGCTAGAAAGCGCATCCAGTAATTTAGAAGAGACGGCAGGAGTAACAATATAATCAGCACCTGCGTTAAGTGCCTTATCCAAAATATGTGTACTCGTCACCGTTCCTGCACCAACAATAAGGTTTGGTATTGCGTGTTTTATAGCTTTTAAAGCATTAATCGATTGCTCTGTTCTTAATACAACTTCAACAAGATGAATCCCTGATTCGTACATTGCGTTTGCTATATCAATACCTTGTTGTTCATCATTAGCTTGAATGATTGGTAAAATAGGTTGTGATGCCATTAATGCGGAAAACGGTTTATTGCTCATTCATTTACTACCTTTTACTGGGTTATTTTAGCTAATGACATTGGTTGTTTGTTTAGTGTGACATTATCAATGGTAAAATTAGTCACATGGTTAACGATTGATTCATCACCGACTTGGTCAAAGTGGCTGTTTGTTAGCGTAATATCTTTAATTGGATCACGGGCAAAGCCATTAAGATAAAGGGCTTTACTGAGTACATTTTTACAATGTAAGTTGTCTATTTTTATATCGCGGACAATGGGATCAAATTGTCCCGCATCGCCTTCTTCATAGTAAAAGTTAATTACAATCGCATTTTTAACGGTACCAACTTCAATGTTACGAATACGGATGTGTTCAATTAAACCACCTCGAACTGAGTTGGTTTTGATTCTAATAGCACGCTCTAAATGGGGGCTATCCATAGTACAATTTTGTACAAAAACATTATTCACACCGCCAGAAATTTCACTGCCTATTACGACGCCGCCATGACCTTCTTTCATATGGCAGTTTTCAATGATAATATTTTGTGAGGCTGTATTTACTCTGCGTCCATCAGCGTTTCTTCCTGATTTAATTGCAATGCAGTCATCTCCGGTATCAAATACACAATTTTTAATATGGACGTGATTACAGCTTTCAGGGTCGCAGCCATCAGAATTAGGTCCATGGCTTGAAAAAGTGACATCGCAAACCGTAACACTATTACAAAGTACAGGGTTTACTAGCCAAAATGGCGAGTTTTTAATTGTGATACCTTCAATAAGTACATTATTACAGCGATAAGGTTGTATAAAAGGAGGGCGTAAATAAGCGCCATCAGCATAAATGCGCTGCTCAACGGGGATATGTTGCTCAGCATCTCGCATTAACTTATCTCGAGCTGTTTTTTGCTCAATTATCTGGCCATTATTGTCAGTTAAAAGCTCCCAGTGAGCCTCTTTGTGCTTACCTTTCCATGGCCACCAGGTGGTATTATTTGCATTACCTTCAAGAATCCCTTTGCCTGTTATAGCAATATTTTCTTGCTCGAAAGCATAAATAAGCGGTGAGTAACCCATCATTTCCAGGCCTTCCCAGCGGGTAAATACAGCTGGAAGATAGTCCTCAGGGCTTGTACTAAAACTGAGTATAGCGCCTTCCTCTAGATGTAAATTAACATTAGAAAGTAGGTGAATTGCGCCTGTTATAAATTGACCTTGAGGAATAATTACCTGTCCCCCTCCTTGGGCGTTACAGGATTTGATTGCATTATTAATTGCGACAGTATTGTTAGTTTTATTATCGCCGTTAGCGCCAAAATCGATAATATTAAATGTTTTATCTGGGAACGAGGGGACTTTAATGGATGACTTAATCGCATCTGCCATTTTCCAGTCATCACCTCTTACAGGGCTGCTTAACATATCGACAAGGGGGCTGATTTACATCCAACTAACGCTCCTCCAAGTAATGTACTAGATGCAACTGCCTTTATAAAAAATCTACGTGTATTATCCATGTATGTATCCTACAGTGTGGCACCTTATTTATTATTAGTAGTGCTGTTGGTACGCTTAACTAACACGATTAAATATTATTGAGTTAGTTATTATAAATTAACTTTATCAGCCATTGCCACCGGTGGCAATTTGTTTTTGTGATAATTAAAATCACTATAGCTTTTTGATATAAAATAACCGGTAACAAAGTTACCGGCTATTTTAGGTAAGATCATTGTTAGAATGATCCGCGCAAGCCTACTAAAAATTGACGACCAGAGGATAAGCTCTCATAAGGACGCTGGGTATAAATATCATTCCATTGTTCTTGTTTTTCGTCCGTTAAATTAACTGCTTCAAACGACACACTCATCGATTCGCTCAACTCATAGCGAGCAGAAAAGTTAAGTTTAGCTTTTGCATCATAACCACGTACAAAAGTAGATTCATCCTTATATTCATTGAGGTACTGTTTGTTGTACCCACTGCGGTAGTTATAAGAAAAACGTGCCGACCAGCTTTCTTCTTCATAATAAAGTGTAATGTTGTACGAATTTTTAGACGTTTCTTCTTCTACCAAATTTAGCTCAGTACCATAAAAAGGGTCTTCAACATCGCGAGAATAATCAATGTAGGTATAGTTTGATTGCAGACCTAAATTATTAAATGGTGCAGGTAAAAATGTAAAAGGTTGCTGATAGATAAATTCAGCCCCCCACATACCCTCGGCATCCGTATTAACGAGTTGAGATACTTGCCAAGTTATAGTACTTGGATCCATATCACCAATATCAATCCCGAGTCGATCCAACTCATCTTGCGTTAATACCTCATCACTACTGTCCTTAGTTAAGCCAGTAATATCTTTATAAAATAATGAAGTTGCAATAAGCGACTCTTCTGCAAAATACCATTCTAGGCCTACATCATATTGTTTCGATTTGTAGGGTTGTAAAGAGGGCCCCGCGCCACGTTTAATTGATGCTGTAGGATCGTTTTCATCAGGGACATTAACACTAATCGATGAGCGTAAATCAGACAATTTAGGGCGAGTTATCGCATGTGAATAACTAAAGCGACCAACTAGATCTTCAGTAATATCGTAAGCAATATTTAACGATGGCAACCATTCGTCACCTTTACTTACTGATTCGCGCCAACTGTAGCCGTTATCAAAATTTGCACCGTCGCCGCGACCTGCTGTGTAACCATCTTTATAGATGTGGTCTAAATTAACGATGCGACTGGTATTTTTATTATCAACATAACGTAAACCTATATTACCGCGCAGTTCATTATCAAAAATGTCGTGCCTAAAGTTAAGTTGAGCATACGCTGTTGTTACTTCTTCTTTAATATAATATGTGCGCTTATATTCTTCTTTTGCTTCGAAAAAATCACGACCTGAAAATGCAGCCATCATTGCATTGTAATCAGGCGTTAACCATTTGCCATCGTTTAGTGTTGATGTGGCAGGTACTGAAGCATCATTACCAAATTTGACACCTTGTTTATCTAACGTAGTTGAAAATAATAAGCCATTTATTTGTGAATTATCTAAATCCATAACGCGTGTTTCAGCACTTTTTCCACTGGTTTTATTTGTTTCTATATTAAGGTCTTTCCACGAAGATCGATAATCATGCTGCTCTGTTTCAAACGAACGTTGACCTACACCAAATTTAACTGTGTATTGGTCATTTATCTCGTAGCTAAAATCGATTTTAACTGTACTATTTTCACTCTCAATTGTTTGAGCGCGGTTACGTGTTAGAGCTGCGGCGTAGTTGTTACCATCTACCATTGAATTTTCTAAATCGGCACGTGTAAATGTGGCGCCAGGGGCTTGGCCAGCAGCAAATGCAAATGAAGGCATGGTCGAATTTAACTCACCACTGCCTATTGCTACTCCACCTGGATTATTTATTAACTCCAAAGGGTCAATATTACTATCGTAACTATAAGCAACAGTCGAACCTGCGCTGTCGAGTGCAAATGTTCTAGAGTAAGGAACGTCTAAATCAGATTTACCCATACCAACTAAAAAGTTCATTTGAAGGCGATCGTTAATATACCAATCACCAGAAAAACTTATTTGGTCAAAGTCAGACTCAGCCTTATCTTGACGAGCTTCAGAGCGAATAATTGCATTAGAATAGGCTCCCGCTACAATTGTATTGTTATCATCTATATGTATGTTTTCTGGAACAATGTCTTTTTGGTCACGTAATAATACAGAGTATTGATATTCATCCATTGTTGTATCAAGGGCTGCATGTAATATGTCTAAATTCATAGACAGGTTGTCGGTGGGAGCGTATTGAAAAGCAACCGTTGCACCTAAACGTTTTTGCTGCTTAGAAAAAATAGAATAGCGAGGGATACGCGGTAAATATAAGCCATCTAAATTATCATCAGTATAGTTACCATTTTCTTGTAATAGTGTTTTAGGCGAAGCCGTTAAATAGTTAGTGCCGCCTTGCGTTACAGGTAAACCATCATCTTGGTATTTTGGGTTATTGACGGTCCAGCGCACACTTGATGATCCTTCGCTTTGTACTGTTCCATCGCTGTAAGCAACCGATGCTAACACTCCAAATTTGTTATCCCAGTTATTGCTCAGCATAAATGAAATACGAGGGGATACATCCTCAGAAATGTCGTTGTAGCGGGCGTTTACGTTGTAAGAACCTTTAAAACCATCATACTGAAATGGACGCGCCGTTTGTAAATTAACATTACCTGAAATACCGCCATCTTCCATTTCGGCAGAAACTGTTTTATCGACATCAATTTGAGTAAAAAGCTCAGATGCAAATACATTATAATCAAATGCACGAGAAGTATTTGAACCACCAGCAGCATCTGTTGCAGCACCAGCAGATGCTGATTCCATACCGTTAATAGTTGTTTTAACAAAGCGAGAACCTAAACCACGAATCGTGATTTGACGACCTTCGCCGGCATCTTCTTCAATTGAAATTCCGGGTACACGAGCAAGAGAGTCTGCTACATTTAAATCGGGAAATTTACCAATGTCTTCTGCAATAATGGTTTCGCGTGTGCCAACAGCTTCACGTTTTGCCATAAGAGCTGCGTTAATGCTACCGCGATAACCTTTTACTTGAATGATTTCTATGTCATCGCTGTCGTCACTGGCCTTTTGCTGTGATTGCTCAGCTGCAAAAGCATTGCTAGTAATTACGCCACCTAAAATAAGATAGGTCATGAGTGTGTTTAGTTTAAAGTTGTGTGTAATTGCTGCCATTGCGATCCCAGTTGTGTTTTATTGTTATAAATTACATGGCCGTGTCGGTGTTTTGCCATGTGTTTGCTATATTTAACATAAATGACTGAAAAATATATGTTTAAGTAATTTAATTTAAAATGCCAATGAATGAACGATATAAATTGCTACCGGTGGCACGCGATGAAAACTATACCTAAAAATAGCGACTGTCAAATAATAAAAACAATAAAATTAATACTTAGTTCACATAATTTAACATTTAATTATCTGAAATAGACTAGGGCGTGTTGACCTTTCGTGGTTGAATTTGCAGCAGGCTGTTTGGTTTTTAGGCAAGGCAGAGCCTATGTAGTGTGGTTATTCCCCATAAATAGGCGATAACGCAGCATAAATGCCAAACATGCGCTGCCCTTTAGGTTCTTTCTAGGGACGATTAACTCTTTGTTGCTCGGTTTTTAATTAGCCCACTAGGTTACAAACCTAGCGCCGCGATTAAATCGCCCCTAGATTGAACAAATTTCAATCCACAAAGATCAACACGCCCTTGGGTTTGCTTATCTTTCGAGGTTAAATTTACAGCCGTTTAGACAAGGCGGATGCGGAAACTTTGCTCGGTTTTTACTTAGCCCACTAGGCAAAAAACCGAGCAAAGCGATTTAATCGCCCCCTAAATTGAACAAATATCAATCCAAAAAGTTCAACACTCTTTAAGCACAACTGAATAATATATTGACTATATATTATTTTGTTTGCCACCGGTGGCAATTGTGTTATTTTTAATAAAAGCCTTTGAATTAAATCAGTCAATTAGCCAAGCGTTATAGCTTATTTCGTAAGCAGGAGATAATAATGATAAAAAAATAGTAGGCTCAATACTAATATTGAGTAGTTTTTTTGCAATGAGTAAACAAGGTACAACACATATATATATGGCTGGGGATTCAACCATGTCTATTAAAGATGTTAAAGACTATCCTGAAACAGGGTGGGGTATGCCATTCAGCATTTTTTTAATGAATCAGTTTCTGTGGTCAACTTAGCTAAAAATGGTCGTAGCACGCGTACATTCAAAACCGAAGGGCTATGGAAAAAAATAATAGATAATATTCAAGTTGGTGACTACGTGTTTATTCAGTTTGGCCACAATGATGAATCCAAGAAAAAAATAGATAGGTATACCTCACCTGAACAGTTTGCAGATAATCTTACTCATTTCATTAATGATATTAATGCTAAAAAAGCACATGCTATTTTGCTCACTCCAATTACGCGTCGTTACTTTAACAAAATGGGTACTTTAAAAGAGACACACCCTATATACGCTGATAAAGTCCGTCAGGTTGCACAAGAAACAGGTGTTGATTTTATAGATATGGAAAAGGTAACCACGGCATATTTTCAATCTTTGGGTGATAAAGGTTCTGCACTTCGTTTTATGCACATTGGTGCAAATTTACACCCTAACTACCCATTTGGGGTAACAGATGATACGCATTTAAATCAGCTTGGTGCACGCGAAGTCGCACAATTGGTATTAACTCAACTAAAAATATTGAACCACCCATTGGTAAAAAAGCTACGTACTCCCGATCCAAAGCATTTAAAACTAAAAGGTTGATATTATCAATTAGTTTGCTATAGTTGACTTTGTCATCTATTTAACGCTTAAGGCATGCCCAAAAATGAGTACATCCGTATCAGCAAATCCAGTAATGGTTGAGCTTAAAAAAACACCTGTAATTTATAAAATACTTGTTATGGTAAGTATTATTACCTTAATTGGCGGTACTTTAACTGGCATTATGACTTATGTGAATGTGGGTGTTACAGAGCATTTTTATGCAGATTGGTTTACCTCATTTATAAGTGCAGTACTTGTAATGGCGCCTGTTGGTTTTGTAATGATGACCTTAATGCATAAGCTAGTTAATAAGTTATTGCCTAGTAGTAGCGAGCTAAAACGTAATTTAGTGATTAGTGTTTTTATGGCGCTGATCATGGAGTCGGTGATGGCGTTTGTTACCGCTACTAATAATATTGGCTATGCAGATATGCGTGTATTTGTAACTGGATGGGCTGAAGGGTTATTAGCCGCATTACCAATAGGTTTAACTATAATGCTGATAATGTCGGTTACGGTAAAACCTAAAATAGAACGCTTTTTAAAAAGCTAATAACAAAAAAGAGCCATTGGCTCTTTTTTGTTATTTAGTGTTTACCTGCTCTTTAAATTGCGCCATTCAAAAAAGGTGCTGTTCGGCTTATTTTAGATTGAGCTACCTCTGTAGGTTTACCTTGGGCCACAATTATTCCTCCTTCTTCACCAGCACCGGGTCCTACATCAATTACCCAGTCACTATTACGGGTTACTTGCATATCGTGCTCAACCATAATAACGGTATTGCCAGCATCAACTAATTTATTTAACTGCGCCATTAACATTGATACATCGGATGGATGCAGACCTGTAGTTGGCTCATCAAGAATATAAAGTGTGTTACCGCGCTGCGCACGTTGCAGCTCAGTTGCTAATTTAATACGCTGCGCCTCACCGCCAGAAAGCTCAGTGGCAGGTTGCCCTAAACGTAAATACCCAAGACCAACTTGCATAAGTGCATCGAGTGCTCGCAGTATTGCAGGTTCATTTTCAAAAAAGGTATGCGCCGATTCAACCGTTAAATTGAGGATATCGCTGATGTTTTTATCACGATATGTAACCTCAAGTGTTTGCTCGTTATAACGTTTGCCATGACACACTTGGCAAGGTGAATAAACACTAGGTAAAAACAGCAGTTCTATACTTACAAAGCCTACGCCTTCACAATTTTTACAGCGACCTTTAGCAACATTAAACGAAAAGCGACCAGCATCGTAACGGCGCTCTTTTGCTTTTTGTGTTGAAGCAAATAGTTTACGCACGTGATCAAACAAGCCCGTATAGGTAGCTAAGTTTGAACGAGGGGTACGGCCAATCGCTTTTTGATTTACGGTAATTAGGCGGCTTATATTATTTATACCTTCAATGATTTTTCCGCTGGTGTGTGTTTGCAGCTCCTGTTCGAGTAAGTCGGCTTCGTCGGTTGGCGCTTGTGTTACTACTTTTTGCCCTAGCGCTTCGTAAACAAGCTCTACTAACGCTTGGCTTACTAAGCTTGATTTACCAGAGCCCGAAACACCAGTAACGGTTGTCATAACACCTAGTGGAAATTCTGCATTGAGTTTTTTAAGGTTGTTACGCTCAATATTAGCCAATTTTAACCACGCTTTTGGCTGTCTTTGCTCCTTTTTTTGCGCGCTGTTTTGAGTAGACTCTTGACTGGCGTTTTTAGCAAAAAGGTGACGACCGGTGTGCGAATTTTTTATTTTTTTAACCCTTCAACAGGGCCGCTGTAAATAATGTCGCCTCCGTGTACACCGGCATTAGGACCCACATCAACAATCCAATCGGCATGTTTAACAACGCTAATATCGTGTTCAACAACAAATACAGAATTGCCAGCCGCTATTAGCTCGTCGAGCGCTTTTAAAAGTGCTTGTGTGTCGGCAGGGTGTAAACCCGCTGAAGGTTCATCTAGCACGTAAACCACCCCAAATAGTTTAGAGCGAATTTGTGTGGCAAGTCGCAACCGTTGTAGCTCTCCGGGTGAGAGCGTTGGCGTTGTACGCTCTAGCGACAGGTACCCTAAACCAAGCATGGTTAGTGCTTCAATACGGGTGAGAATATCGCTGGCAATGCGCTGCGTAACAATGGCTTGCTCTGGATTTTTTGTATTTTTATTTACTTTGGTGTTGGCGGCATTACTTAATTTTTTAGCAAGCTCGTTTAACGTAAGTTGAGATAGCTCGCCAATATCGAACCCTGCAAATTTAACACTTAACGATGCTTGTTTTAATTTTTTACCTTGGCAAGTAGGGCACTGCGATATTTGCATAAACTGCGATACGCGCTTTTTTGTACGCGGGCTTTGGGTAGTAGCAAAAGACTGTAAAACAAAGCGTTTAGCGCTTGAAAAAGTTCCCATGTAGCTTGGATCTTCGTTATTTTTTATCGCATTTTGTGTTTGCTCATAGGTGTAATCTGGGTATACCGGCACAGTAGGTGTTTCGTCGGTAAATAAAATCCAATCGCGTGCTTTTTTAGAAAGTTTGTTCCAAGGTGTGTCTATGTCATAACCAAGCGAGGTAAGTATACGGCTTAGGTTTTTACCTTGCCATGCTGGTGGCCACGCGGCTATAGCGCGCTGGCGAATAGTTTTTGTATCGTCTGGCACAAGTAGCTTTTCGGTTACTTCAAACACTCGGCCTATTCCTGAGCACTCTGGGCACGCACCTTGTGGCGTATTCGGCGAAAACGCATCGGCGTAAAGTATGCCTTGCCCTTTGGGGTATTCGCCTGCCCGTGAGTAAAGCATGCGTAGCGCGTTAGAAATAGTTGTTATGCTGCCAACTGATGAGCGAACCGACGGTGCGCCGCGTTGCTGCTGCAAAGTAACGGCAGGCGGTAGTCCTTCAATAGAATCAACATCGGGCTCATCAACTTGATCTATTAACCTACGGGCGTATGGTGATACCGAATCAAGATAACGGTGCTGCGACTCAGCAAACAGCGTTCCAAACGCAAGCGACGATTTTCCTGAGCCCGATATTCCTGTAAAAACAACCAATGCGTTACGAGGTAAATCAACGTCTACATTTTTCAAGTTGTGAACGCGTGCCCCTCTTACTTGAATGCTATTACTGGGATCAGATAAATCCGTTGTTGAGTTTTTATGTGTGCTTGCCATACGTTTATACTCCTGTTTAATCGCGCTTTTTACTTTAAGTTAGCTTTGAATTATTTACTCTTATCACTCGTTATTACCCAAAGTAGCGCAAGCACACTGAATGAGCGCTTAGTCTGTAGTGGCGCAGCCAAAGCGCTGGATAAAATTGCGATGATTGTTTGTTTACATAATAGGTATGGAGTGCGAATATAATTTAAACAGTTATTGTTATGTAATTTACTAGGTATGTTACTTGGTAATAAAAAGGAACTAACAGTGAATAAAGTCTTAGTGATTATTTTATTGGTGCTTTCGTGGGCAACCCAAGCCGACTCTATCAAAGCGCTAAATGTTGACCGTGCAGTACCAAATAGCATGCACTTATCGTTTGCAAACGATAGCAACATAACCCCTAAAAAAGGGGATTTTAAAATCGTTAATTATGTATTAATGAGCAATGAAGAGGGCGAACGCTGGGCTGTTATAACGCTAACTAACTTATCGTCGGGCAATCGAGAATTAGGCGAGGAGCATTTACTTGCACTTTTTGCTGACGGCAGCCGATTCATGCCAATGGAATTTAAACTCGGTTTTAAAGGCAACGAAACACAATCGGTAACTGTATCGTTTGCCGATTATAAATTCCCTATTTTAAGTGTGTATTCGAGTAACGATTTGTAACTAATATTAGTGCAATTATGCTGCCTTAGAGTATTGTTGCGTATTGTATTAAATGCCAATTTTGTAATTGGCGGGATCACTGAGATACTATTTGTGCTAGTAATACTTACCCAATCAAAAGTATGGTCTTAAAAACAGAATAACAAGCCCCTATAATGGCAAAATAGTGTGCTGTTGGAGTTACTTTTCAGCTTGGTAATATAGCGAAGGTTTTTAAAGTATTGAGTATCTGCAAATTGCATGTATCCATTAGTCGGCTTAGAGCTATAAGCGGTCATTCAGGTGAGTCGTTATTAACTTAGTAAGAATAAGAGGAAACTTTCCCTTTTTTTACATAGCGAAATAATCTACAGTAAGCATAATATTTATAGCTGGTAATAACTTACACTATTTGCTATTAATATAAGTTCACAAAATAAGGACGTTTTCGCGCTAAAATAGGGAAAGTGTCCTTTGATAAAGATGTTGAACTAAGCCGCTACGCGGAGATCCTATTCTGACCATTTGAGCCACACTTACCTTGGGGTTATCCCATATTTGGAGGTAAGTCATGAATACACTCATTGAACAAGTCAAAACTGAAATAGCCTACCGTGGTTATTCACAAAGTACCTGTAAAAGTTACTGCGAGCATTTACTTAAACTCAGCCATTATTTTAATAAACCACTCGATTTAATTACTGATGATGAGCTGAATATCTTTTTTAAAGATCCCGCCATTCGCAAGCTCTCCAGGAATAAATAGAATAGACACCCAATCTAAATTTTGCACTTTATGAAAAGAAGTACTAGGCTTTATTTAGTGCAAAAAACAAGCAGGGTGTCTCATGGCTATCGCAAGAAAGCGTCAAATAAGTTTGGTTGATACAAAATATTACCATTGTATTTCACGCTGTGTTCGTCGTGCATTTTTATGTGGCGAAGACTGTTTTACAGGCAAATCTTACGAGCACCGCAGAGGCTGGGTTGAAGATAAGCTGCTTGAATTAGCGAAGGTATTTTGTATTGATGTATGTGTTTACGCTGTTATGAGTAATCACACCCACTTAGTACTGTATGTTGATGATAAAAAAGCGAATCGATTAAACGATAAAGCGATTATCATTCGCTGGCATAAGCTCTGTAAAGGCACTGTACTTACGCAAAAATATGTACAAGGTGAAAAGCTAAGTAAAGCCGAACTTATCTTTTTCAATCAAACAGTAAACGACTACCGCGAGCGCCTATCCAGTATTAGCTGGTTTATGCGATTACTAAATGAAGATATTGCCCGCAGAGCGAACAAAGAAGATAACTGCACAGGTAGGTTTTGGGAGGGACGTTTTACGTCCCAAGCACTTCTGGATGAAGCGGCACTTGCTGCTTGTATGGCGTATGTCGATTTAAACCCAATTAGAGCCAAAATGGCTAACACCCCAGAGGAGTCAGACCATACCAGCATCAAACAGCGTTTAACGTATGCAAAGGATGGCAAGCAACCAAAACAACTACTGCGCTTTGCAGGCATGCCACGTCAAATTATGCCAAAAGGGCTGCCGTTTGAGCTTAAATCGTACCTTGAACTTGTTGAGTTAACTGGACGTTGTATATGAGAAGACAAACGAGGTTATATTGAAAGTTCGCACCTACCCTTACTCGAAAGAGTGAATATATCCCCAGAAAACTGGTTAAAACTCACCACACAATTTACGCGTGTATTTCATGGTGCAGTAGGCAGGCCAAGTTCACAAGCAAGTTACTGTGAAAATTTAAATAGAAAGCGACGGGCGAATATCAGTAACTGCGAAAAGCTACTTGCATAAAGCTTAAGCTACTCAGTAAAACTATTCAGTAATAAATCACAACTGCACCATGCAGCCATTTTTATGCGTGTGATTTAGGTTTAATAGAGTTAATGACTTATTTAATAGGTGAAATGAAAGTAATCCAGTAGGAAAGGTAAATTTTTAACCTAAAAGATAAATTTTATGACACAGTTTGGCTTGTATAATTAAAGTGGCTGTCTAGTTTCGCCGTAGTTTCGCCGTTTTCTAGTTTCGCCGTTTCTCAAACCCGGTAACCCCTTTCAAAACACTAATTAAAACAACACCAAACGCCCACTTTATATTCTGCATAAAACACTGTAATCGATTGAACCAAAATAGGAACTCAGCTATGGTTAAACCATCAATAAAAATAAATTAAAAACGAGTTAATCTAAAGGCTCGTTAGTTGCCTCGGAGGGATTTGTGATTATTCGTGCGTTTGATAAGGCTGATTATCCTTCAGTGCAAAGTATATATAAGCAAGGTATTGATACCGGAAACGCCACCTTCCAGCAGGTAACTAAAAGTTGGGATGAGTGGAATAATTCAATGCTTAGTCACTCTCGGATTGTGGCAGTGGACAATAATAATATTCTAGGCTGGGCTGCACTTTCAGCCATATCAACTCGAGAAGTATATTCTGGCGTAGCAGAAGTTAGTGTGTATGTTGCACTGGATGCTCAAGGAAAAGGAATTGGGCAAAAATTACTTTCAAATCTAATTTCAGATTCTGAGAGAAATAACATATGGATGCTTCAAGCTGCTATTTTTCCTGAAAATAAAGGTAGCCTCAAACTTCATAAAAATAATAACTTCCGCCAACTAGGTATTCGTGAAAAACTTGGTCAAATGAATAATGTTTGGCGTGACGTTGTACTAATTGAAAGGCGAAGTAAAGTTGTAGGTGTGTAACTTCGCACATTATGATTTATCTCTGCTAGTAATTGGAATAAAGCGACCAGCTTCGCTGCTTTCACTAACCATAATAAAACACGCTTACTAAGCGCTAATACCTTGTTTTAAAAAGTACTCCACTGCTTTATCAGTATGGGGCTTAAACGCCTTCCAACGCCCAATTGCTTTGCTATTTAATGGTTTGCGTACTTGTACTTTACTGGCGGTAGAGACCGGTGCGGTGTTTAAGTGAAAATCTATACATTGCTCCTGCCACTCTAGGTTACAAAAGCTGACTAACTCTTTTATTTGTTGCTCAGGCTGTGCGACTAATTCTTCGTATTTTACTAATTTTATATTGCTGTGCAGGGCGCTGAAGTGCTGCATAAGTTTGTAAAAACGGCTGTAAAATTTTGCTGTGTCGAGTAAATCGAGCGAGTACGCGTAGTAGGGGTTATTAATGGTAAATAATTGGCGGTAGTTACCAATACAGGTGTCCATTGGATCGCGCAGCATGCAAATTATTTTGGCGTTTGGCAGTGCTTTGGTTATTAAGTCGATATAAAAAAGTTAAACGGGAGTTTATCTATAAAGTGTTTATGGCTGCCTGTTATTACGCGTGTTGCATTTAAATAGGTTGACCCAAGCTTATTAAAATCAAGCTCGTAGGCTTTACTGAGTGTTTGAGTGTCGAGTACATGAGGTGTTTGTGTTTGGCTTAGCTTTTTTACACTTAGGCCAAAGTCTTGTAATTCACCGGCTGATTGCACGTCGCTGTGGCTCGATAAAATACGCTCAACCAATGTGGTGCCAGAGCGGGGCATGCCTAATACAAAAATAGGTTCGGCCGTTGGGTTACCTTGTGTTAGCGCTTGTTTATGCTGCTCACTTAAGCGTTTAATATGTTCAAATAAAGCAGTTGAGCTTTTATGATCAAACGGCTGCACAGCACGTTTTGCTACTTTACCTTGCTCTAACACGTTAAAAGCCTCTGAAAATTCACCAAGATCTTGATACTCTTTTGCTAAAGCATGGCCTATATGCAATTTTGCATCAGGGTGTGTTACTTGCTCAAACACGTTTTTTAAGCGCTCAATATGATTGTTTTGCTTACTTACTTTAGTTAAATCACTTAATGCAAAATGACTTTGGTGGTGCAGCGGGTTAAGCGCTATGGCATTTTCAAAAGCGTGTTGGGCTTTATCAAATAGTCCTAAAAACTTAGCGCTTACACCGTAGTTATAATAAAACGGGGGTTGAGCTTTGTTAGCCGCTGTAGCCAGTGTAATAGCATGCTCAAAGTAGTTAAGTGCTTGCTCGTGAATGCCAGCTTGAGTAAGTGCAACGCCGAGTGTGTCGGCATCAAGGGCTTTAGTTATTTGTTTTAATGGCACCGATAGTGCGGTGTTTTTGGCTTTTTGTAATTCGCCAGTAAGTGCGTAACATTTAGCAAGTTGCGCGGTGTATTCAATACTTTGGCCAAGGGTAAGAGCTTTTTCGATGAGCTTTATTGCTTTGTGTATTTGCCCAACAGTTAAATTAACCATTGCTAACAAAAAATACCCATCAGCAAAGTCTGGTTTGAGTGTAACTAACTCCACTAGGGCTTTGTGTGCTTGCTCTATTTTACCTTGGTTTAGGGAGTGTATTGCGCTTTGATGAAGTTGCTTTAAATTTGGCTGCATGGTTTTTGGTAATTATTATTTTGTAAAAGAAAATAAAAAGGCTCAAATAAATTTGAGCCTTACAACATTGTTTAAAAATTACTATAAATTATATTTCAAATTTGTAGTTAAATTTAACACCTACCGTAAGCGGGCGATTAATGTAATGGCCGTAGTTACGTTGTATGTCGGCACCATTTGCTGATGTTATATCGGCATCTGAACGACGAACGGATGTAACCGCGTATTTGTTGAATAGGTTATCAACATATAGGGTAGTTGACCATGCATCAGCTGTTAATTTAGCTGATATATTACTTAAGCTGTAACCTGGTAGTGTTTCGCCGTTGTCACGAAGCCCTACTATTGAAAACACGTCGCTTTGCGCGGTTAAACCGTAGTTTATATCAAGCGTTTTGTCGTTAAATACGTCTGTTTGATAGTTAACACCCATCGAAAATTGGTTTTCAGGCGAGCCAGGTAAACGGTCCCCGTCTTCCGCGCCATCGGTACCATCAGCATTAAACAAAAATGGTGCGTCTGATGTTAGTTCTGCTTTTGTATAAGCATAAGTTGCATAAACCGAGAACGAGTCAGATAAAATTGCACGGGTTGAAATTTCAATCCCTTTTGCATTAGCGCTGCCTGCGTTTGAAAGGTACGTTAATTGACCTATATCTGTAGCGCCTGTAATTTGTGCATCATCCCAATCTACGTTAAATAGCGCGGCGTTAAAGTGAAGTTGGCTTCTAAACCATGTACTTTTAAAGCCTAGCTCGTAGTTTGTTGTGGTATCTGCATCAAAAAGCCTTTCGTCAGCGTTACCACACCCTGTTTGCTGGTTTTTAGGGATAGGATCAGGGCAAACAGCTAGAAGGTTGGAACCGCCAATTCTAAAGCCTTCACTTACTGTTACATAACCCATTACTGAATCAGTGAACTGGTATTTAGCATTGAATTTAAATAAGTTACCGTTATCGCCTGCTTCGTCTTTTTCGTATGCAACGGTGATTTTGTCAGGATCTACTCCACCATACAATGTATTGGCTAGCGGGAAGTCAAAAGCCGCTTGCGACTCTATATCGTATTTGTAAAAACGGGCACCAATGGTCACATCTAATTTGTCGGTAACTTGGTAGCCAACTTCACCAAATAGTGCAGACTCAGTGACGGTACTTTTTGTAAGCTCTAAGTATTCTAATGAGTCAGGTCTTAGCTGCTCGCCACCAAAGTTATCAATAGCGAATTGGTCAAACCCAGGGGTAAACTCTCGGCTTGACGCTTCGGTTTCTGTTTTGTTGTAAAAGCCACCCACAATCCAGTTAAAGTCGCTGTCGCCTTGCGACACTAAGCGAATTTCTTGAGTGAAGGTATCTTCTTCGTCAATTTCACGGGTAAACGTTGAAAACGAAGGGAATTCTTCATAGCCATAATCAAGACGAATAAGTAAGTCTGTTTGATCGCGTTGACCGTCGGCATCAAAGCTCGAAATACCGGTTGCCGATACTAGCTCTGCAAAACCTAAATCGGCTTTTAGCTCAAGGCTTAGTAATTGATCTTTTTTCTCGCGAGGCTCTTCAAAGCGATAAGCTGATTCGTATTTACCTATTACGTCGCTTAAACCGTTGTTTGCATTAAGGCTGTTGTAATGAACAATCGAGCGGCCTTCGCTGTCTTGGTTTTGGTAAAAGTAGTTAAGCGTACCTTCAAACGATTCATTTGGTTTAAAGCGAACAGAAATACGACCAGTAGTGGTGGTTTCGCCGTTGGCGTCTTTTACATTTTTAAGGTTGTTATTAACTGCTGAGCTATCGCTCCAATCTGGATCTGGCAACGATACGCCAGGCTCACGTACTACGTAGCCGTAATCGATAAAACCAGGGTCTTCATATACGTTTAAGCTGGCGCGAACTGCTAATTTATCTTCAATAATAGGAAGGTTAAATATAAAACCGCCTTCGCCACCTAAAGAGTCACTTTCTTTTGTTTGAAACAGGTCGCCGTAAACTTCAAGCGATGTAAAATCAAGCTCAGGCTGTTTAAGCATGTAGCGAATTGCGCCGCCTAATGTGCCTGCACCATAAAGCGTGCCTTGTGGCCCAATTAATACTTCAACACGCTCAATATCTACTAGGCGCATATCTACCGAAACCGGAATTTCGTTAATGTAAGTAGATACGGTGCCGCCATCTGACGATGGACCAGATGAATTAGTATTTAAACCACGAACAATAATAGGCGAGCCAGAGCGGCCACCTTGATCGGTAATTGTTAAACCAGGTACCCAGCGCGCTACATCCGCAAGCTCATTGATATTTTGATCTTTCATAATATCTGCATCAAGGGCTGTAATATTTAACGGTGCATTTTGCACAGAGCCGCTGCGCCTTGTTGCTGTAACTTCGATTACTTCGAGTGATTTGTTTTTAGCTGCAACTTCTTCTTGAGCAAGTGCGGCATTAGGCAATAAAAATACGCTAGAAACAGCGCTCGAAATAGCCAAGGTTAACAAGCTTGGTTTAAACATAAAAAGTGATCCCCAGTTCAAATGTTTTACATTAGTAAATTAAGTTAAGCAGTTTATCAGGGAGTGAAGTAGCTTGGAATATTTAAATTGAATTTTAATTCACTTTTATAGAATAAATATGGTTTATGTGTGGGGTTTTTATTTAGTTAATAGGCAATATATGCAATAGCTTAGTGCTATTAGGTACAGTTAGGTTAAAAATCACACCCTTGTTTAAAGGTAAATAGTCATTCATATTTTTAAGATGGTGTTATGACGTGCTCGTTAAACAAATTATTACATTAAAATTAATATTTCATAATGTCATTACTTATACTTTTATTAGCACTATTAAAGTGTATTTTGATCCCCATTAAGAATGTTAAGTCGCCATTACTAGTGACAGTTTAAGTTATTGAGTGAGCGTGTTTGATTGCCGCTTCGTATTCTCTTTTTTATTTTGTCCGCACTTTTTTGTGCGTGTTTTTAAGGATTAACAATGAGCCAACTATTTTCGCCTTTATCACTTGGGCAAGTAACACTAGATAACCGTATTATTATTGCCCCTATGTGCCAGTATTCAGCCAATAATGGCGCTGCTAGCGATTGGCATACTATTCATTTAGGCCAATTGAGTTTAAGTGGTGCAGGATTACTTATTTTAGAGGCAACAGCAGTAAACCCAGAGGGGCGTATTAGCTATGGTGATTTAGGGCTTTGGAATAATGAAACCCAGCAAGCACTAGGCAAAAGCCTAAAAGCAGTAAGGCAATACAGCCCTATGCCTATTGGTATTCAGTTAGCGCATGCTGGGCGTAAAGCTTCAACTAAAAAACCATGGGACGGTGGCGATGCCATTGCACCTGATGACGTTAATGGCTGGCAAACGCTCGGCCCTTCGGCAATTGGGTACGACGATAAAAGCCCAGTACCAAAAGCAATGAGCCAATCTGACATAGATTCACTAATTAAAGACTTTGTCAGTGCAGCTAAACGCGCTGATGAACTCGGCCTTGATTTAATCGAGCTGCATGGTGCGCACGGTTACCTGTTACACCAGTTTTTGTCGCCACTTTCAAACAAGCGCGACGACAACTACGGTGGTAGCCTAGAAAACAGAATGCGCTTATTGCTTGATGTTTTTAAAGCGGTAAGAGCGGTATTCCCCAGTAATAAAGCAGTGGGTGTGCGTATTTCGGCAACTGATTGGGTTGAAGGTGGCTGGGATTTAGAGCAATCGATAGTGCTTAGTAAAGCGCTTGATGAACTCGGTTGTGACTTTATTCATGTAAGTACGGCGGGCCTAAGCCCAGAGCAACAAATACCAGTTAAACCTAATTTCCAGGTACCGTTTGCAACAGCCATAAAAGAAGCGGTTAAAATGCCTGTTATAGCGGTGGGTTTAATTACACAGGCGCAACAAGCAGAAGATATTATTAGTGAGCATCAAGCCGATGGCGTAGCACTAGCGCGTGGCATTTTATATAACCCGCACTGGCCGTGGCATGCAGCTGCAGAGCTTGGCGCTACAGTAACTGCACCTAAACAATATTTACGTTCAAGCCCACATGGGCAGCCATCACCAATAAAATAAGTAAATTACGAGGTTATAACCCAACCCGCGTTTGCTGGTTGGGTTTTATTATTTTTGTAAAGTAGAGACACACATGACCCAAACAGGCGTTTCAGCGCAACCACTTAGCAATACACTCGTTACTATTATTGCTTTGTGTTGCGGTCTTATTGTTGCCAATATTTATTACGCTCAACCTATTATTGAGTTGCTTGCCCCAGAAGTTGGATTAAGTTCACGCAGTGCTAGCCTTATCGTATCGCTTACACAAATAGGCTACGCTTTGGGGTTGTTTTTTTAGTGCCATTAGCTGACTTAATTGAAAATAAGCGTTTAATGCTTATTACTCTAGCTGTGTCGTTTTTGAGTTTAGTGGGTACGGCACTTGCTGATTCACCTAATGTAATGCTTATTTTATGTTTGATGATAGGTATAAGTTCGGTTTCTGTTCAGGTGCTTATTCCACTTGCTGCGCATTTATCGTCTGACGAAAAACGCGGACAAGTTCTTGGCAATATTATGGCGGGTTTGTTGCTAGGTATTTTGCTGGCAAGACCTATATCGAGCCTAATAGCCGATCACTTTGGTTGGCGCGCTGTATTTTACTTTGCAGCAGGGTGTATGGTGTTTATTGCAGGCGTAATTTATTTTGCTATTCCAAGCAGGCAACCTACTCATAAAACAACGTATTTTAAGTTATTAAAATCGCTTAAGCAGTTAATGATAAGCCAGCCAGTGCTACGCCAACGTTCACTTTTTCAAGCGTTAATGTTTGCATCGTTCAGTTTATTTTGGACAAGCGTACCGGTTGTGCTTGCCCGTGAGTATGGTTTATCCCAATCAGAAATAGCATTGTTTGCACTAGTGGGCGCCGCAGGTGCAGTAGCTGCCCCCATTGTTGGGCGTTTGGCTGATAAAGGTTATACGCATCAGTTATCGTTATTTGCCAAACTAATTGCAGCATTGTGCTTTTTACCAAGCTTATTTGAGTTACCTTACGGCATTATAGTATTGGCATTAACCGGTGTGTTTATTGATTTTGCTGTGCAGGCCAATATGGTATTGGGTCAACGTGCAGTGTACGCACTAGAGCCACAAAGCCGTGCGCGTTTAAACGCTATTTATATGACGAGTATATTTGTAGGTGGCGCAGTAGGCTCGCTTATTGCCAGCCCATTATATGAAGCGGGCGGTTGGACAGGTATTGCATTGGTGGCTACTGTTATGCCGCTTATTTCGTTGATTGGCTATTTGGTTACAACTAAAAAGCAAAGTGAGGCTGTGAGTTAAAAAATTACCGGATACAACACAATAAAGTCACCATGTTGCGTGGTGACTTTATTTGGGTTCTTTAGATTATTTGGTAGTTAATTAAGAAGTCTGTTTTTTTGCGTTTGAAAACGAGCTACCAACAGATGCAATAATTACAAGTAAAATAGCGAGCCACTGCCATAAAGTAAGTAACTCACCCAGTATAATAAACCCTGCGAGCGAGGCTATTGCAGGCTCTAAACTCATCATTACGCTAAACCCTTGTGAAGGCATGTTACGCAGTGCAACCATTTCAAGTGTGTAAGGCAGTGCGCTTGATAAAATAGCAATACCAATACCCAGTGGGATAATTTCCCATGTAAACGCGGCGCTTTGCATAATGCCGCCGTAAGGGACTAGCACTATAGCGGCAACGGTCATTCCCAATGCGACAGTGGCTCCACCAGAGCTTTGTGAGCCTGTTTTTTTACCAAATAATATATAACCTGCCCAACATGCACCGGCACCAAGCGCAAGCGCTACACCTAACGGATCAAGGCTGTCTTGGCCGCTCATATCAGGAAGCAGAAGCAAAATACCGGCAATAGCACACGCCACCCAAAATAAATCACGTTTGCGGCGAGAGGAAAACAAGGCAACAGCAAGCGGACCTGTAAATTCAAGCGCTACACCAATGCCTAGTGGAATGCGTTCAATGGCGTAATAAAACAAAATGTTCATGCCGCCTAAACTTAAACCATACACAATTATAGGAATACGATTACTCGACGAGGGTAAGTGTTTCCAAGGCTTAAACACTAAGCAAAGTATAAAGGCAGAAAAACCAAGTCTAAGGGCCGTAGTACCCTCAGGGCCAACAATTGGAAAAAGCTGTTTTGCAAACGACGCGCCCGTTTGAATGGTCATCATGGCAAGCAGTACACACACGATAGCCAGTAAATAACTTTTTGAAGATGCTTGCATCATACTCCTTAATTATACCAATCTGCATAAATATTTCATTTAGAACAACTAGATACAAAAATTTTTGCCTAGTTCTAGCGTGATTTTCTTATCGTCAAATAGATCCAATACAAGCAGATTGCTATTACAACCAGTTGAATGGCAGGCATAGTATCTTTTTTTATATTTATACGTAAGGTTTTATGTTCAAAAGTAAGGAGGGTTATTCTAAATTTAAGTGGTATTTTTATTGCTAAAGAGGAGAAAAAGCTAGCAATCAGGACGAGTGCTAGCTTTTCATTGTATTAATGAGCGCTTTTTACTAGGCCATCTAAAGAGTAGAGGCCTCGTTTTTCGCTATTTTTACGTTTCACTTCTTCTAAAGCGCGTGACTCAACGGCATCAAATAACGCGTTAATGAGTCGATTAAAATGTTGATGCATTGCTGCACGAGCAGCATTTGCATCATGTTGCTTTAATGCATTATAAATAGCAGTATGTTCGTCCATTACGCATTCGTTGTTATTAGCACATACGCTACTGTAATCAGTTACAATTTGTGCATTAGTTAAGCGTAAATCCCATAAATTAGCGACGGCAAATTCAAGCGCTTTGTTACGCGTTGCACGTGCTATTATTTCATGAAATTCTCTGTCTGCTTGCTCAACATATAAGCCTTCTTGCATGGCTTCAAGCGTCTTGTTTAGTTTTTCAAGTTCTTGTTCTGTAATACTTAACGCTGCTAAAGCTGCAATTTCACCTTCGATGAGTGCACGGGCTTGAGTTAGTTCAAAAGCACTGATTTCTTGGGATTTAATTGGTGCGTCGAGGCTTTCTACTACGTAAACACCTGAACCCGTTTTTACTTCAACACGACCGCGCACTTCTAATGCGATAATAGCTTCTCTAATTGTAGGGCGGCTAACGTCGAACATCTCTGCTAGTTCTCTTTCTGGCGGTAAACGCATGCCAGCAGAAAATTCACCTTGCTTTATTAAAGACTCAACCTTATCAACGATGCGCCAAAATAAGCGACGATTTCCCATATTTTACCTTTATATACCTTAAGGACTGTACGCGCTAGATCTTGTAAAACTTAAAGCGTAGACCAAATGTTAAGACCAAAGGTTACCGTAAAGTTAACCACTATGTCAAAATTGCAAAGTCATATTATAACTAAAATCATAGTACATTATTGGTAATTTTTACATGTATTACCAATTTAATTTAAAATAAATAATTGGTAATCTTGATTGGTAGGTTTTGCTGTGATAGTTTTGCATCGTACTTTTTTGAAACAAATAATTTACATATTGAAAGTGCATGTGCCATTAGCAGCAATTGTAAAAAGTAATTTAAGCCAAATTGATTGCCCATGGAAGGGGGTCGCTCTGGCTTAGGTAATATTGGTAGCTAAGTCATATTATAAAATAAATTACTGTGGGCGTTAATTGTCGTTGGTTAACGCCTACATTTATTTTTAGATCTTTAGGATACCGTGTCGTTTGGGTAAATAACCCCTAATTGTTTACGGGCCTCGTCAAGTACTGCCATCACATTACGTGCTAATTGATGTGTGTTAATGTCCGATTGTAACTTTTTTTGACTAACCATTTGCATAAAATGCTCAACTTCAAATTTCATAAAGTGCTCGTCAAATGCGATAGACACTAACTCACGCTCTCCATTGTTAGCAATAAACTCTATTTTTTTAAGTTGTGATACGGCTTCGATACGAATACGGCCAAGTTCGCCTTGTATTTCGGTTATGTTGTCGCCTTGCGATATTTTGGAGTAACTAATAACAGCTTGTTTATCTGCGTAATTTAGTAATACATCGCCCGCACCATCTACACCTGTATCAAGCAATACGCCACTGGCACTCACGCTTTTTGGTGCGCCCCAAAGTGCAATGAGTAAATAAAGCGGATAGATACCTAAGTCAACCAGTGCACCATTAGCAAACTCAGGTAAAAATGTATTTGGCCGTTCGCCATTTTTGTACTTATCGTAGCGAGATGAATATTGACTATATTGCCCAATGTATTTACGTGGTGTGCCAATTTTTACCATTGCCTGTTGCAGCCGTGCAAAGTTAGGCAAGTGAGTGGTCATCATGGCTTCCATGTAAAGGCGCTGATGCTTTTTTGCTGTAGCTATAATGCTTGCAAGCTCTTTAGAATTGGCTGCTGATGGTTTTTCGCCAAGGACATGTTTACCCGCTTCTAGGCACATAACGGCATATTGTTTGTGTAAGCTGTTAGGGGCGGCTATGTAGACAGCATCGACATTGTGATCTTGGCAAACTTGCTCGATTGAGGTGAAAATTTTAGCTTGTGCATTTTGTGGGTGTTTGGCTAAAAACGCTTCGCCGCTTGATACTGCACGCGAGCACACTGCGTACAAATTAAAATCGTTTAACGTATTTGCAGCGGCTAACAATGTGTCGCTAATAAAATTGGTGCCAACAATAACAAAGTTCATACCCGCTCCTTAGAAAATATAAGAGCGCTTAGTCTATCACTTTTTTAGCCCTGTATGTACGAGGAGAACACCCAAACCAGCGTTTAACATTAGCACATAATGTTGCTTGCTCCTGATACCCTAAAAGCTCAGATATAGTTGATATTGTATATTGGTTCTGCGCTAAGTAATGAGCAGCTAAAGCGCGGCGAGTGGCATCTTTTAGTTTTACAAAGCTCGTATTATGTTTTGCAAGTTCTCGGTGTAGGGTGCGAGGGTGCATACCCAGCGCAGCAGAAATAGTTTGGTTACTGCATTGATAAATAGGCAACATTGGCCTTATTAACGCACTGACTTGGTTGGGTAATGATTGCGTGTGCTCTGCATTTTTGGCTAAAAAACTCAGCGCAGCTTGTACCTTATTTAGCTCTGATTGTTCAAGCTTAAGTGCCAAGTCGCTTTTCACTATTACAATGCCGGCGCTATTACGGTGCTCTATAACGTCACAGCCAAAATAAGCGTTATAAGCGCGAGCGTTAGCACTTAATCTTTGTGGCAAAAATACATTCATTGGTTTACAGCGGTTATTGCTCAGCTTTTTTATAATAGCGAGTGCTAAACCAATGGTAAGCTCAATTGCTTGGCTAATGTTAGGTAAGGGTTTAAGGTTAATTTCGAATGAGAGAAATAAGCTTTTTTCATCCTCTAAAGGGTGCGACGTTAAACTCAGTGCAGGGCTATGTAAATGCAAGTATTTAACAACCCAATTGAGCGCATCACCTAAGTTAGTGCCGCTTTTGGCTGCTATTGCAACGTGTCCTAAAATATCAAAATTTTGCCTGCTTGCAAGCTGAAGGCCAAAGCTGAGGCAATTAAATTTACACGCGCAGTACTCTAATACCTCGGCGTAGGCACGATAAGGCAGATATTGGTTTTCCAGGCATTCAAAGTCAATATTAATATTATTACTTCGCATGATCATATACGGGTCGCCGCCAAACTCTCTAATTAGGGTATCTATACCTTGTAGTGACGTAGCTCTAATTAGGCTGCTCATAGTTAACCTCAAATAAACGGTGTCTAAAAATATCAAGTTTTGCTGAGTTTTTCTATGCACTATTGCCATTAAAGCCGTTTAAATTCTAATTAAGGTACACCATGAACAACACCGCATTTGACTACATTGTTATTGGAGCTGGCAGTGGCGGTTGCGTTATTGCATCGCGCTTGTCAGAGGATAAAAATGTAAGCGTTTGCTTAA
This sequence comes from Pseudoalteromonas sp. B131b, assembly GCF_037162545.1. Taxonomy (NCBI): domain Bacteria; kingdom Pseudomonadati; phylum Pseudomonadota; class Gammaproteobacteria; order Alteromonadales; family Pseudoalteromonadaceae; genus Pseudoalteromonas; species Pseudoalteromonas sp. B131b. Next base: position 130,300 of record NZ_JARLUZ010000002.1, read on the forward strand.
TTGAAGCAGGAAAAAGTGATAACAGCGCATTTGTTCAAATGCCAGCGGGAATTGCGGCGAGTGTGCCTTATGGTATTAATAGTTGGCATTACAATACAGTAGTGCAAAAAGCGCTGAATAATCGTTGCGGGTTTGTACCTAGAGGCAAAGTATTGGGTGGGTCAAGCTCGACTAATGCAATGGTTTATATTCGAGGTAATAAATACGATTACGACCAATGGGCGGCTAGTGGCAATACTGGTTGGGATTTTGAGAGTTTACTTCCATATTTTATTAAAGCTGAAAACAATAAAACGTTTATAAATAATGATCTTCACGGTACAAAAGGCCCACTGCATATACAAGAGCTAAATAGCCCAAGCCATGTCAATCAATACTTTTTAAATGCCTGTGCTGAGCAGGGCGTTAATTTAAGTACCGATATAAATGGCGAAGAACAAAGTGGTGCACGTTTATCGCAAGTAACGCAGCATAATGGCGAGCGGTGTAGTGCAGCAAAGGCATATTTAACACCGTATTTAAACCGCCCAAATTTAACTGTATTAACCAATAGCCATGTTAATAAAATAAATATAAAAAATAACACAGCGAAAGGCGTGCAAATAGAGCGCAATAATCAGGTTATTAATTTGCTCGCACGTAAAGAAGTAATATTAAGCGCAGGTGCTATTAACTCTCCGCAAATATTGATGCTTTCAGGCATTGGGCCAAAAAATCACTTAAAAGCGCATAATATTGACGTTGCTGTGCCGCTTGAGGGAGTCGGTAATAATTTACAAGATCATTTAACCGTGGTGCCATTATTTAAAGCCAAATACAATAAAGGCACGTTTGGGATGAGCCCGTTAGGTATAGGGCATATTTTAAAAGGTTGTGTAGATTGGTTCAGTAAACGACAAGGGCGTTTAACCAGTAATTTTGCAGAGTCGCATGCGTTTATTAAATTATTTGAAGACTCGCCAGCGCCAGATGTTCAATTAGAATTTGTTATTGGGCTGGTGGACGATCATAGTCGCAAATTACACACTGGGCATGGTTACAGTATACACAGCAGTATTATGCGTCCTAAAAGCCGAGGCACGATTACGTTAGCTGATAACAACCCGCGTAGTGCACCGCTTATCGACCCTAATTATTTAAGCCATCCAGATGACTTAGCAGCAATGTTATTAGGTCTTAAAAAAACGTTGATGATTATGCAAAGCAAAGCCTTTGATAGCATACGCGGAAAAATGGTGTATCCGCTTGATATAAATAACGATGAGCAACTTATTGCATTCATTCGTCAAACAGCAGATACCGAATATCACCCAGTTGGTACATGTAAAATGGGACAAGACTCAATGGCTGTGGTAGATACAAACTTAAGGGTTCATGGGATGAGTAATTTACGCGTGGTTGATGCGTCTATTATGCCTAGCATTATTACTGGTAATACTAATGCACCCGTTATTGCTATTGCAGAAAAAGCGGCTGATTTAATTAAATTATCACTTAGAGATTAACGAGCTATAAAAATCATTTAGCCATTGTTGCCAATCGCTTTCAAGGTGCAGCATTTGCTTATGTTTTTTAGCATTTATATGCTTAGTTTCATCTTCATTTGCCATATAGGGGCCAACGCGACAAAGCGGGCAATGGTTTGGTGTTAAGTATGTAGGCTTTGTAAGACGTGAGCTTAATTCGCTAGTATGTTTATCGATACTTTTTGGGCTGAAAACGTAAGTTATACCGCTGGTGTCTTTAACGTGTTTATCGCGGTCAACATTACGAATTTTATAACCTTCAAAGCGGCTAATATCAAAAGGCATTTGCCCACAATACTCAATGTTTAGATGAGTATTTAAACTGCCTTCTATATTCCATTCGCGATAGGGTTTTACATCCTTTGAGGTGATGTAGCACAGCATTGGACCATTTTTATCAAGCGCGTATTCGTTAGCGTATTTAATAAACTGGTGCAGTAAAGCGCGGTTAAGTACATTCATGCTGGTTTGGCGCGTGTTGTTTTCAAACGCTTCACGGCCAACAAACGCAGGTATGAGTGGAAACTGAAAAATAACCACATCAAAGCTGTGCTTGCTTTCACTTAGAGCTTGCCAACACGCAGGGTTTGTTACGTCAAAGCCATTGAGTACTTCAACGTTGTGCGCTTTTAAATTGCTAAGTGCATTGTGCTGGTACTTTTGCTCAATTGTGGTCTGGTCATCGAAAGTAGATGCAACTAAAGCTTTTGGCGATAGGTGAGTGTAAATAGCATTCGAAAACGATAAATCGCCATCGCCTACAGTGAGTATTCGCCATTGAGGATTTAAGTACATATTTTATTTAGCGTTTATGTTTGTAGCAGTATTATTTATATCGCTATTTGTTTGTGAGTCTTTTGCTAGTAAACGATGAAACGCAAGTCTGGTTTTTAACCCTTCGATTGCGATTTGTTTAATAATAAGATTAAAAGTAATTAAAACAGCAAAGGCAATATGAATAGGGCCATGAGTAAATCCTGCATCTGTATCGTAAAGTGTTAAACCGAATAACAAAAATAAGACGACTAAAAATATTTCGAGTAATTGACTTGAATAAAAGCTTAAACGACCTTCACTTTTATGATCTTTTTTAATGCGAATAGCACAAAAAATGGGATCACTTTGATTTTAAATGCAGCGTTTTTTTCTACGTAGTTTTCGCCAAGTTCGTCGAGTTGTTGGCGTAGTTGGTCAATCATGGTGTGTCCTCAAATAGCAGTGCGCGGATATTACCTTATTACCACGCAATATTTAAGTTTACAGCTGCTATTTAGGATAAATACTCATACCAATAGTAAGGATATGACACACAAACACAACAGAGGTAAGTACAAAGCGCATTTTTTGATAATCTTTATGATAGGTTTGCCATTGCGGCGTGGCTTTTTCAAATAAAAGTACTAACCAAAAACTAGCACCTAACCAAGCGAGTGCCCACTCAACAGGTAAAAATGATAAAAATGGTATAGGTATTACAGGCGCAACAGCTTTTATAGCATTGTTATAAGTTTGCTCTCCGGCGCGCCATAAGTTACCCGCCATAAATGCTAAAATGGCGATACTGTAAAAAGTAAAAAACTCCAAGTTAAGGCTATTACTGCCAAACATGAGTGGCCAACCTACACACCCTAGAAACGGGATTAAGCCTAGGTAACCTAGCTGTATATGGTTAACAAATTTTTCCATTACGGTGTGCCTTATATTTGATGACTTATTTGAAGCGGGGCTATTGTAGCAGTATTGCGATTAGCGGTCTTAATAATTCGCCAGCGTTTACAATTCAAATAATGCTTACGATAACAATGATTATATAGTTCAACCCAAAAAATCGATTGTTTTAATCTAAACAATCAATTTTATTTAATTTCCCATTGGCCTTATTGTATTAATCAAGCCAACGCAGAAGGTCGTTTAAAACGAAAGCGTTGATTACTTTTAAAATACATAAACACAGATGAGGAAATACCATGAGCACTTCATTAATCAATACAAAATTACAACCATTCAATGCAACCGCTTACCACAACGGTGACTTTGTAGAATTGTCTGAAAAAGATGTTCTAGGTAAATGGTCTATCTTCTTCTTTTACCCAGCAGACTTTACATTTGTATGTCCTACCGAATTAGGTGACCTTGCAGATTACTATGCACAACTTCAAGAAATGGGCGTAGAAGTTTACTCAGTATCTACTGACACTCATTTTACTCACAAAGCATGGCACGACACGTCAGACACTATCGGTAAAATTACTTACCCAATGATTGGCGACCCAACAGGACGTATTACACGCAGCTTTGGTGTAATGATTGAAGAAGAAGGCTTAGCACTTCGCGGTACATTTGTAATGAACCCAGAGGGCGAAATTAAAATTATCGAAACTCACGATTTAGGAATTGGCCGTAGCGCTAAAGAACTTGTTCGTAAAGTACAAGCTGCACAATACATTGCAACTCACGACGGTGAAGTTTGTCCTGCATCTTGGCAGCCAGGTGAAGACACACTTGCACCTTCACTAGACCTAGTTGGTAAAATCTAACTACCTGATTTTCCAATCAAGTAAGGGCAGGTAACTGCCCTTAAATCAACAAACGTACGCTTGTTGATGCCTCCTATATCAATATATTTGTTTAAGCACATGCATTATTTGGCTTGGGAGGCTTGCTGTTTAAATTTTCCTAAAAGGGTTAAGCCATGTTAGATAACAACATAAAAAATCAATTAAAAAGCCATTTCGAATCGCTTACTCAACCTGTTGAGCTGCTTATTGCCTTGGATGACAGCAAAAAATCAGCAGAGGTAGAAAGCTTAGCAAACGATTTAGCCTCACTAAGCGATAAATTTACGGTAATAAACAATCCTGATAAAAGCGCGCGTCGCCCATCAATGGTTGTACATTCACCTATTACAAACACTCATATTACGTTTGCAGGCGTACCTATGGGTCACGAATTCACAAGTTTAGTGTTAGCACTTTTGCATACTGGCGGACACGCAAGTAAAGCTAAAAGCGAAGACATTGAGCAAATACAATCGCTTACTCAAGAGCTAAACTTTGAAGTATACATAAGTCTAAGTTGCCAAACGTGCCCGCAAGTCGTGCAAGCACTTAACACTATGGCTGCGACAAACAGTAATATTAAAGCCACCATGATTGATGGCGCATTATTTCAAGATGAAGTAGAAGAGCGAAATATTTTAGCTGTACCGGCTGTATATTTAAATGGCGAACCATTTAGCCAAGGTGCACTAAGCCTTACCGACATACTCAATAAAGTAGATAGCAAAGGGGCACAGCGACAAGCTGAATCGCTAAGTAAAAAAGATAAATTTGATGTACTTGTCATCGGTGGTGGGCCTGCGGGCGCATCGGCTGCTATTTACTCAGCGCGAAAAGGGTTAAATACAGGCATTGTTGCCGACAGATTTGGTGGGCAAGTTGCCGATACATTAGCAATAGAGAACTTTATTTCAATAAAGGCGACTGAAGGGCCAAAGTTAGTTGCTCAGCTTGAAGAGCACGTTAAAGAATACGATGTAGATGTAATGCATAATCAGCGTGCAGCGGCACTTGGTTATAACAATGGTTACGAAATTACACTAGAAAATGGCGCAGTACTTAAAGCTAAATCGCTCGTACTTGCCACTGGTGCACGCTGGCGCGAAATGAACGTTCCAGGTGAGCAAGAATATCGCGGCCACGGTGTGGCATATTGCCCACATTGCGACGGCCCTTTGTTTAAAGGCAAACCTGTTGCTGTAATTGGCGGTGGTAATTCAGGTATAGAAGCGGCAATCGATTTAGCCAATATTGTGCAAAGCGTTACGGTACTTGAATTTGCAGACACATTACGAGCTGATGAAGTGCTTATTCGTAAAGCTAAAAGTATGGCTAATATTACTATTATCAAAAGTGCACAAACAACCGAAGTACTTGGTGATGGTAAAAAAGTAACAGGCTTAATGTACACAGATAGAGTGACTGGGGAGAGCAAAGAGCTTGAACTTGCCGGTATATTTGTACAAATAGGCTTAATACCAAATACCGAGTGGTTAAAAGACAGCGACCTTGAATTAAGTAAATTTGGTGAAATACTGATTGATGCTAAAGGCGCAACGTCATTACCTGGCATTTACGGCGCGGGGGATGCAACCAATACTCCGTTTAAACAAATTATTATTGCAATGGGCAGTGGCGCAACGGCAAGCTTAGGCGCATTTGACTATTTAATTCGCCACAGCGATGAAACCGAGCAAGATCAAAGCGCTGCTTAGTTAACCAGAAATCTCTCTTGATATAACAGCGTTCACCCTTAGCTGTTTGTTCACCCAAGCCGCCCTTCTCCAAAGGCGGCTTTTTTATACTTAAAAATTAACATGCGATTTAATCGCAGCCACCACCAGAATCACCACCGCCGCAATTGCTATCCGTATGAGACGTGCCACCGCTTACATAAATTGACGAGCCTGTAGTAGATTTAGCCTTTGTAACAAAAGTTGAGAGTAGTAAAATACTGATCCCCACAATGACAATAATTAATGCCTGCCATTGTTGAGTTGAAAAACCTTTGAATAGCACTACAGCTAATATAGCGAACAGTACGGTTCTAAATATATTTTTCATTGTTGAATTCTTTATACAATTATATTTTCTTATTAATGTTTGAGTTTCAGCCGCTCAGCAGCCGATGCAATCGCAATTTCTAATGAGTGCATTTTAAATGGTTTTGAGATAAACATATCCATACCAGCTTGTTTGCATGTTAGCTTATCTTGCGCTGATGTATTAGCTGTTAAGGCAACAATATAAGTTGAGTCATGCCTGCAAATGTTTTTTGAACGCAGTTGTTTTGTTGCCTCAAAGCCATCGAGTATAGGCATAATACAATCCATAAAAATAAGATCGTAGTGTTTTTGCTGACACTTTAATATGGCGTCTTGCCCATCAACTGCAAAGTCGGGTCTCACATTAAACTTATTTAATGATGCATCAAGTACTAATCTATTTATATCGTTATCATCGACAACTAAAACAGAAAGCTTGCAAGCATAAAGATTAACTTGCGATATGTTACTTGAGTGATGTATTTGTTCTTTGCCCGGTTTAATTGGAATACTCAGTAAAAAATGTGTGCCTTTATTTATCTCACTCTCTACTTTTATTGTACCGCCCATATATTCTACAAGTTCTTTAACTATTGCTAAGCCAAGTCCTGTTCCACCTTTGCTGTTTTTGGCGTCGACTTCTTGAGTGAAAGGCGAAAATAATGACTTTAAAAACCCACTTGTCATGCCTCTGCCTGTGTCATGCACTTCAATATTTAAAGTGAATTGATTACTCGCTTTAGTTATTGATGTTTGCAATTTTACCGACCCTTGCTCGGTGAATTTCAAAGCATTACTTAATAGGTTAGAGACTATTTGACTTAATCTTGTATTGTCTGAATAAGCCCAGCAATGGTCGGGTATATTATTGCTAACTTTTAAGTCCACATTAGTATTTGTAAACAATGGGGAGTACAAGGAAGTAAGATCAGTAAAAATTGTTTTAAGTAAGAAATCGGTTGGTTCGAGTTTCAATTCACCATGATTGATTTTAGAAAAATCGAGTACTTCATTGATTATGCTCAGAAGAATATCGGCACTGCGTAATGCAACTTTTATTTTTTCAGACCGTTTTTCTTCGTTTTGTTCATCTATTAATGTGGTTAGCATGCCTGTTATACCGTTGAGCGGTGTTCTTAGTTCATGACTTATTTTTGCAAGTAACATGCTTCTATCGTCAAGTAATCGTTCCGCTTCGGCCTTTTTATTTTTAAGTTCTTCTCTGAGGGTAACTGACTCTGTCACATCTTGAAATGTGCCAAAAAGTCTTACGCAAATACCGTCATCAAACTCAGCTTCGCCAAAAGTTGACACCCAAATATGTTGCTTTTTAGCTGTGATTATCTCCAGTTCTAAATGCCACTTTTCACCTGATTGTACGGCGAGTTCGACTGCTTTTGTTATACTATCTCTGCTTTGACCTTCTTTATAAAATTCAAGCGCAGAGTCTATTTTTGGTTGATAATTTTCGTCAACTTGATGGATGCGTTTAGTTTGTTGACTCCAATAAATATTATTATTAGTTAAGTCTACTTCCCACGTGCCTATATTAGCTACACTTTCTAGTTTCAATAAACTATTACTGTTTTTAGTGAGTTCTTCTCTTGTGATGCTGCGAGCAAATTCAGCCCCTAACCATTGTGCAAACAACTCAATGTAGTCGTAGGCGTCGTCTGAAAATACTGGTGATTCAGTTGCAGAAGAGAAGTTAACAGTACCGTATACATTGTTACCTACTTTTATAGGTGCACCAATGTACGATTCTAACTGAAAATTAATATAGCATGGGTGATCTGCAATTATGCTCTGTGATACTTTATGAAATGCAAGTGCGGAACCTGCCTCAAGTGTGTGTACGCAGTAGGTGCCATCCAGATCAAATTGAGTGCCTATTTTTAATTCGTTATTAGGGGTTATGGCATGTAACACTGAATAACAGTTATTTTCAACACGGCTAATGATTGCTAAATCGAGGTTAAAAACCTCGAGTCCGAACTCTAAAAGCTGGTGGGTTTTATCCTCAAAATTAAGGTCTTGATCCGATACTATATCGTGAAAACGTCTAAGAAAATTCAATAGAAAACATCCCTTAATTTTTTAGAATCTAATTAATATCTTGATATGGAACTAGCTAGTAAAGCAGCTTAACTAAAGATAGCGTTATTCAGCTTTTATTTGTAGTACTTGTTCAATATTTCTTACTGAATTTGAGCACAAAAGATTATTTATAAATCTTTTAATTATCAAATCATTATATTAATAAGTTGAATTGGGTGTGTACTCAGGGTTGATATCGCCGCCTACTTCTTCAGGATCAACATCGTTAATAAGCAATGTTTCGCGTACAGCTTCAATGTGATCAAGCACACTTTGGTAGCGCTCGCCATATTCATACTTTGTCACTTCAATCGCTTTAGGCATGTAAGTAAAGGCTATTTTAAGTGCGTGGAGTGCTTCTTCGTTTATTTTTTCGCTCATAATGTTCTCTTATGTGTAGGTTATAGCTAACCTGAGTTCTGGATAATAAATCTATCTCAAGCAGCTGTTTTTAGCGCTAACTGCGTTGAATTTCCTTGCAATAGACCAGCTATTGACGCGTAAATTCGCCTTGTTTTCACCAAAAATTTCTAGCTAGAGAGAAACAGACTTAAATATCGTTATTATTTATAGTGTTTTTAAATCTCTTAACCAGAATTCAGGTTAGTTAATAAAATACCACCAAATACGATTCGGTAAAGACCAAAACTAACAAAAGTGAAATTTTCTAGAAACCGTATGAATAGTTTAATAGAAAAATAAGTGACTATAAAAGGCTTTAAAAGGGCTGTTACGCCATCTAATGTTTAAGCAACTCGTAGCCTGAGGGAGTAGCTAATACAGGTAAGCCAAGAGAAAACGAAAAAATCAAACTCGGCTTCACTGAAAAGGGGCATTACTGCGTACCTAAATTGCACTGCATAGCATAAAAGCTAATAAGAAAAACCAACCGTGTTTTTAGTATAAAAGCGGCTTAATTTGTTTAATAAATTGCATTAAGTAATAAATGCACAATATAATGGCAATTGTTATCATTTGCATGTGCGGTTTTGTATATGTTTAGGCAAATTTAATGAGCGAAGAATGGATAATAAAAAAACGTTTACAGCCACACGGCGAAGACACTTAATTGCGTGTGTATTAGCACTAATTACTGCGGTAATAATAATTCCGGGTATGACAACCTACTTACCGTTTCAAATGAATGAACAAATATTACTGCCTATTTTACTTTTTCCTGTTATTTGGACTGCGTTGTTTATTTATGCGTATTTGGCGCAAAAGGTATGGCAACCTTTTGTTGTGATGATTGTACTGTGTGTATCACATGGTTTATTGAGTTTTTGGGCGTTAACGCAGGGGCAGGGATGAAGTCGATCACTTTAAAAAAGCTATTTTTATTACATAGCTGGGTAGGAATTATTACTGCGGTACTGCTATTTATTGTTGCATTTAGTGGGGCATTAGCAGTGCTGTCGCGACCTGAGTTAAAAATATGGGCAAATCCAGAGCTACAATCTAGCCAACACGTTGCCAGCGCGCAAATTAATCGACTAGTAAATGAATACCATAAACAAGTACCTAGTGAATTTGGCGAAAACATTCATGTGTTTTTGCCAAGTGGGCATAACTTTCATTTATTAACGTTGGTATTTGAATCTCACCATGGTGATGAAAATTACGACCAAGAGGTGGCCAGAGTATTTCAATTTCATCCCAATACATTGGCGCTGGAAAATACTTACTATGGGCCTAGTAAAGAATTTTACGCTAATAAAAAAACGGATGCGCCAACTTATATAGGCGAGTTTCATGCAGACTTGCATTTAGGGCGACCAATTGGGTTAATACTCACTGGGTTTTTAGGCCTAACGCTTTTAGTAAGTGCGGTTACAGGCTTGTTTATTCATCGTAAATTGATAAAAGAGCTTTTTACGTTTAGACGAAATAAAGGGTTAGATATTGCAGTCAGTGATGCTCACAAAGTTATAGGTATTTGGGGCAGCGTATTTAATATTGTGATTGGTTTTACAGGATCATTTTTAGGGCTCGCGACCATTATTTTACTACCAGCAGCTGCGTTTGTGAGCTTTGGTGGCGATCAAGATAAGTTAATAGAAACGTTTACCGCCATTCCTGAGCCGGTAGTTAGCCACATTAAGCAACCTACAAAAATAGACACTATTTTAGAGAATGCCCATAGCCGTTACCCTGAAGCAGTAATTAGGGATGTCACAATAATGGCGCATAACGATGCGAATGCGCAGGTGTATTTGCGTTTGTTAGGTGGCGAGGCTGTTGCTTCTCAGTTACTGCATTATCGTGGTAATGGTGAGTTTGTGCAGTCGATGAGTAGTTTTGGTGATATTTCGGGTGTATCAATACAAGTAATTGAGTTGATGTTTCCGCTGCACTTTGGGAACTTTGCAGGGGTGTTTGTAAAATTACTTTGGGTATTGCTTGGCTTAAGTACCGCGCTTTTACCTATTTCAGGGATGATGATGTGGCTGGCAAAGCGTACACGTGGCAGTAGCCCGTCGCTGAGTATGCAGGCATATGCACGATGGAATCGTTTTATTATTGGCAGTTGTGGAGGTTTGGTATTAGCAAGCTTTGTGTTATTTCCTTTACAAGTTGTACTTAATTATACCGTTATTGGTGTGGCGCAAAATAGCTTTTTTGGACCCGTGTTTTTTTATACGTGGTTGGCATGGTTACTCTTAAGTGTATTGCCTGTAGGTTATAAAAACTATTTTAAGCTGACTCTTTTGCTATGCGGCGCTTCGCTTGCGTTCGTGCTGCCGCTCAATATTATATTTGGCGTGAGCAATGTTATTAACCTTAATAGTACGTTTGTTGCGGTAGTAGATATAAGCTTTATGGTGGTGGGTATCGCGTGTATTTTTGGTGCCTTAAAAATAAAAAACACACAAAAATTACAAGCAGAGGTACAACCCGCATGAACGAGCTACTAATTACAATTGCAATGGTGAGTTTGCTACTAATGATGCTCAACATACGAAAAAATACACTAACAATAGTGACTAAAACATTTTTAAGTACACTGTTATTTGGTTTAGCGCTGATATGTTTTATGAGTATTTACGGTATTTTAGGCGGTGCAATATGCACCGTTGTGGGAGCTATGTTAGCTGGTTTACTAACTGCAGTTATTGCGGGTAAAGCACCGCAATTATTAGGTTAAAAAATGCAGTTATTTAGCTAAAAAGGCCTTAGCAGCATCAATTCCCATGTTGTAACCACTATTAAGTATTTCAAACTTTTTAGTGGTACGCCCAACTTTAAAATTAGCCGGTGGTGCAATGATATTGATTTTGCAGTCATTAGGTGGATTCATAATAAAATCGATAGACTTATTATAAAAATTAGCCCTGTTTAAGGTCGTTTGAATTAATGCTGGATAGTTTTTATACATTTTTTTAGTAAGCCAAGGTGCCTTACTTGGTTTTTTACGATAGCCTAAACATTGAGACAAAATAACGGTGATTTCGTGTGCACCCATTTCGTAAGCTTTTATAACCGGAATTGAATCAGCAACACCGCCATCGGTCATCGCTATGTCATTAATAATAGGGTAGTCACGATATGCAATGGGTATAGCGCATGATGCTTTTAATTGATGCACCATTTCGGCGCTGGTGGCTTTTAAATAGTGTGCTTTGCCTGATTCGATTGCCGTAGATACAATATAAAACTCGTGTGGAGTTTGTTCGAATACCTCTGTATGGAGGCGTATTTCGCGAATTGTTTCTTGCCATAACCAATCTAAATCAAATAAATGACCACCTTTAATAAAGCGCGCTAAATTAATAAATTCAGGACGGCACGAGTAGTCGGTAATCACTTTATAATTTCGCATTGGTTGTTTGCATAAAAATGCGGCTATATTAGTTGCCCCGGCTGAAACACCAAAATAGCGTTCAAACGGTTGGTATTGTTGTTTTAAAAACTCATCAAGTACACCTGCGGCAAATATACCGCGCATTGCACCGCCTTCAACGACGAGTGTATTTTTATTATTGTTGTTCATGGTCAATCCTTTTATGAAATTTTATGTTATCAACTCAGTCTAAAAATTACTAATGGTGTTGATAAATTAAAGCTGAGTACACATCGCGAAATTCACTGTTTTCTGGTAAGGTTTAATATTACAAGGCTTTGTTAATAATAAAGAATAATTACTTATGTTTGATCCTAGCGTAACCATTTTTGACAGCACACAGTATCAGCTTGCAGAAAGTCCACTTTGGCATCCTGTGCTGAATACCTTTTTTGGGTCGACATAAATAAAAAATTACTTTTAAGCAAAAACATACACAGTGAAAGCCAACTAAAAACAGTTAATATGCCCGATACGCTCAGTGCAATCGCTTGGATTGATGAGCTGCACTTGCTGCTCTGTACAAGTACTGGCTTATATAAATATCATATTAATTCAACTACTCGCCATCTTATTCTTAATATTGAAAATACACAGCTAAATAGGCGTTCAAACGACGGCCGTGCTGATCCATGGGGTGGCTTTTGGTTAAGTACAATGGATGTAAATGCTAAAAAAGGGGATGGTAAAATATACCGTTATTATAAACGCCAGCTTAAAGCCGTTGTAAGTGGTTTGAGTATCCCAAATGGATTGTGTTTTGATAAGCCACGTTTACGCGGTTATTATTGCGACTCTTTAACGAGCTGTATTTATGTATTAGATTTGGATGAGCAAACTGGCGAACCTTGCGCTGAGCCACGTGTTTTTTATCAATTTAATAATACTGATGTTGACCCCGATGGCTGCGTAACCGATAAATTAGGTAATTTGTGGCTAGCTGTTTGGGGAATGGGATGTGTTATTTGTTTATCCCCAGACGGTGCGTTAATTAAAACGATAAAGCTTTGTGCATTAAAACCGACATGCGCTGCATTCGGTGGTAAAAATGCTGAGTTGTTACTTGTGACATCGGCGTTTGATGAGGCGATTAATAATACTGTTAGTGAACAAGGCGCTGTATTTCAAATCTCAGGCATAAAAAACGGGCAGTTTGAGCCGCCCGTTTTACTGTAATTTATTATACACAGTGCTTGTTTTAAAGTGATGATTAGCTTTTAGGCTTAACCCACATAACACCCACTTCTTTTTTGGTTACTAAGACCTCAGTACCGGCGCTAATTGGTTGCTCACTTTTGAGTTTCCAGCTAATACCTGAGTATTGATGTGTAGTTAAACCTTGTTCTGTTACATCGCTAGCAAGTACAAAAGTAAGTTCAGCAAAATCACTATTTACCTGTTTTTTATCTACGCGATTTTGCATTTGTTTTAATGGTTTCCAAAGTACAACCGCCAAGCCTGCGGTTACAACTGCGTTACTCCAAAGGGCTATGGTTAATGAGTCAGGTAAAATACCAAAACTCATTAATAATCCGGTAAGGAATAACGATAATCCAAAAAACAATAAAATAAATGTAGAAAGGCCAAGTACTGCTACTTCTATTATTAAAGCAACAATACCAAGTACCATAAGTGTTTGCGGTAAATTTTGCGTAATAAAATCCATACAAACCTCTTTATTTAGTTATTAACCCTGATGCTTTTTATTTAAGCTATTAATGATTGCCATACCTTGGGCAACCATTGAACTTGCATCTGTCGCGTTGTCTGGCAGTAATACAATTGATGACTCACGAGCAATGGCTTCTTTAGCAGCGATTGCTTTAGTTGCTAAGTCTAACTGAATTGCTTTTTGGCCTTGCTCTGTATCTGCGGCTTCACCTATTTTAATAAGTGCATTTGCTTGTGCTTCTGCAACCGTAGTAATAGCTGTTGCTTCACCTTCAGCGCGTAAAATTTGCTCGGCTTTGTCGGCTTCAGCAGCAAGTACTTGTGCTTGTTTTTTACCTTCAGCAACGTTGATATTTGCTTGGCGATCACCTTCTGACTCTAAAATTTGAGCTCGTTTAACACGCTCAGCTTTCATTTGTGCTTCCATCGCTTCCATAATAGAGTTAGGCGGCACAATATCTTTAATTTCGTAGCGAAGTACTTGAATACCCCAAGGCTCAGATGCCTGATTTATAGCTGCAACAATGTTTGTATTAAGTAAATCACGCTCTTCAAATGTTTTATCAAGCTCCATTTTACCTAATTCTGAACGCATGGTTGTTTGCGAAAGTTGTACAACCGCAAACGTATAGTCGTCAACGCCATACGTTGCTTTGTACGGGTCTAGTACTCTAAAGTACAGTACGCCATCAACTATAAGTGAGATGTTATCTTTAGTGATAGCTGACTGCGATGGTACATCTTGAGCTTGTTCTTTTAAGCTACGATCAGCCGATATTCTATCAATAAATGGAATAATAAAGTTAAGGCCAGCTTCTTTAGTTGATTGGTACTTACCAAAACGTTCGATTAACCAAGCGCGATTTTGTGGTACAAATTTAACGCTACTTTTTAAAAGCACGATAACAAAAACAAGTAAAAAAGCCTCAACAGTAAAAACCATATCGAGAATTTGTGTGACTGGATCCATTTAAACATTCCTTATAATAATTAAACGCTGAGCAGTTGTATTGTTTATAATTTCAGCGTGTGTAGATTATCACTACTAAGGCGTTTTAACCACAAAAATAGGCACTAGAGAAGTGGGGTGATATAGCATTTTTTGAAAGTGCTGGCATTTTAATTTTATCAATTTTTACTGCACGAACCGAAAAGTTTACTTCCACAAAAATATTCTATTCTCAGTTTTATATTGGATGTAACTCAATAAGTGTATATTAATTTACTTAAATATAGGGCTATTTAACAATGAGAAAACCACCCCATAACGAGACAAAATTATTATATCTATTTACTTAACTTTTTAGTGCGTTTAAGTGCGTAAAGTATTACAATTGATACTGTATATCATTACTCCTTCCAGTTGAGCCTTTTAATGGCTTACTTGCATTTTAAGTATAGGTAATTCAAGCACTTCATGACAGAGATCACTACACACCAAGCTTCACGCCGTAGGCTACTGATTGCCCTGGCTATCACTTGCTCATTTATGGTTATTCAAGTCATCGGGGCTTATTATTCAAATTCACTTGCGGTACTTGCTGATGCGGGTCATTTATTTGTCCATAATAGCTCACTTTTTATTGCTTTAATTGCGTCTAGCTTAGCGATTCATTTTGCTAAAACCTATAATGATGGACATCAACGGGCTGAGTTATTAGGTGGACTTGTAAATGGTGTTTTGTATTTAGCTATTAGCTTAATTATTTTGTATGAAGGCGGTGAACGGTTCATGCATCATAGTGAGGGGCATGAGCTTGCTATTAATAGTTATTTAATGTCGGTAATTGCGGGGATCGGGTTTTTGTTTCATGGCGCAGCTGCTTGGGTTTTATACAAAGGACGCAAAGCAAGTATTAATATCTATGCCGTATTCTTACACTCATTTTTTGATTTAATTTCTACTGTATCGACTTTTGTTGCTGGTGTGCTTATTTATTTTACTGGCTGGGATGTAATTGACATTCTATCGAGCATGTTGATTGCGTCGTTTGTTTTATTTACTGGTATTAAAGTAATTATTAGTTGTATTAAAGGTTTACGTTTAAATAAAGCGCAGTTACCAAAAGCAATTGATATTGAAAACGAAATTACGCATATGGAGCACGTGCATGATGTGCATAATGTCACTGTTACTCGTAAGTATAGAGGGATCGTAGTTGGTGCCCATGTTGTACTTAAACAGCACTGCACTATTGAAAAACACGACGAAGCGTGTCGCTTAAAAGTAGAGCAAGTGCTGTCAGACAAATTCAATGTTAAAAGTAGTGTGTTGCAAATAGAGAGCCATGCTGAGCATACGCATGTTCATTAATTTATGAACATGCTGGGCGTGATTTTATTCGCATGCGAATTAGTAAAATTAAATTAACCCCAAAATTTCTTCAAAACAACTATTTTTGCGTAACTCTTTGGCGCTCATTGGCTTTGCAAAGTAATACCCTTGTAGTACATGGCAACCTATATTTGCTAAAAATATCATTTGCTCTTGTGTTTCAACACCTTCAGCAATGCAATAAAGCTCTAAGTTTTCAGCTAACGAATATATGGTTTTAATAATAGATTCATCGTCTTTATCAATACCAATACTATTAACAAAACTTTGATCAATCTTAATTACATCTATAGGGAACTGACTTAAGTACGTTAATGACGAGTAACCCGTGCCGAAGTCATCTAGCAGTAATTTAAAACCAGCTGCTTTTAAGTTTTGTAATTGTTTAGCTGCTTTAAATTTGTCTTCAAGTAAAATACTTTCTGTAATTTCAAGTCTGATCTGCCTTGGTGATATTTGTGATTTTGCTAATATATAGAGTAGCCGCTCAGTTATATTCGCTTTTAAAATATGTTTAGGTGATAAATTCAAAGAAATATAAAACAATGGGTTATTGCTCAGAATTGGAGCAAGCTCAATAAGTGCTCGTTTCATTGCTTGCTCTGTAAGTTTTTCTATTAATCCTGTTTCTTCTGCGATAGGGATAAATAAAGCAGGTGACACTAATTGACCTTTATTATCCCAGCGCATCAGTAGCTCTACGCCATTAATAGTTTTTGTTTTTATATCAACTATAGGTTGGTAATGATTAAAAAACCGATTGTCTTTTACGGCATCTTTTAAATCATTTTCAAGAATAAGCTTTTGTTTTATTTCTTCATTCATTTCTTCACTAAAAAATTTAAATCCATTTCTGCCAGCTTGCTTTGCATGCATCATCGCAACATCAGCATTTCGGATCAGTAGATCTGCATTTATAGCATCGAATGGATAAAGGGCAACACCAATACTGGCAGATATATTGATAGAGAAATCCTCAATAATGACTTTGCTTGCCAATTCGCGGCTAATTTTTTTACTGTCTCAGTAAGCGACTTTAGTGAATCTACATGCTTTATCAGTACTAAAAATTCATCACCACTTTGGCGGCCAAGTGTTGCTTTGTTACTCAGTATATTTGTTACGCGTTCTGTAATATTACAAAGTAGCTTATCGCCTACGGCATGCCCAAATGAGTCATTAACGGGTTTAAATTTATCAAGGTCGATAAATAGTAGTGCACATTGCTTATTACTTTTGTCTGCATGATTAATCGCTTTTTCTATTTTTTGATGCATTAAACTACGGTTTGGTAAGCGTGTTAGGGGATCAAAGTTTGCTAGATAGCGAAGCTCGTTTTCTGCGTTTTTCTGTTCGGTTAAATCAGAAATAACGACAACGTAGTAGCTTACGTCATTGGTGTCTTTTGCTACTGCTGTAACGCTTATATGTATAGGATGTTCATTGTTTATTGCTGTGTTGATATAGGCATCTGTACGCCAATTTTGTGTTGGCTTTAACGCCTTTAATATTGCTGAATATTCTTTACACTTGGCTTTACCTATCGCTTTAATGAAAAGTTTAGGGTTTAATTCGGCAATAGATTTTTTGTTTGAAAATGTATTAATAAAGCTATTATTGGCTGAAAAAGGCATAAGTTGATCATCAAGGATCAATAGCCAATCGGTTATTTGACTAAAAACCTGACCAAGAATAGCCGCTTGTTGTTCATTGGCTCGCTGCTCTGTAATGTTTGTATAAATACCTGAAATATACAAAGGCTCAGAGGATTGTGGTTTATACACAATTTGGCCAAGGTCTTGATACCATAACCAATGACCTGTTTTATGGCGTAATCTATATGTAGCTTGCCAATTATTTTGCAAGCTTAGCGTATCGTTTTGCTGAGCATATGAAAGTAATTGCCCCTCAATTTGTCGGCGATCATCTGGATGTATCAAGGCTAAAAAATCATCTAGTTGAATACGTTTAGGTAAGTCTAAATAACCTAGCTCTTTTCCGCGTTGTGTGTTTACAGAGTTATCCTTAAAGTAATAGTTCCATACACCGCTTTTATTATTTTTAAGCGCAAGCTCAGTTTGCTTTTGCGAATCGATCGTCGCTCTGTGAGCTTTTCCAATCACAATTTGGCGACTGCGATACTGCCAAAAAGTAAAGACAAAATGATGATAATACCGAATAAGTAGGCAGTATAGGCAATAGGTGATTGCCAAGGGGCATACGCTACATTAAAGTTGAATGTTTTTGGTATGCTTATATTAACTCCATCTCTGGTGTATGCCGATACAGTGAGAGAGTAATCGCCGGGTTGTAATTTAGTAAAAAAGACTTTATTTACTTTTAAATCATCATAGGTAAGCAAGGTTGGTCCTGATAAAGTGACTTTATAACGTACTTTGTCTTTGTTTTGATAATCAAAGATAGAAAAGCTAATCATCAGGCCCATATCTTTATGGCTAAGCATTAATGGCTTGTTAGTGTATTCATTTGGATAATAACTTAGGCTTTTTGAAAATAGGTCTATATCAGTAATTTCAAGGCTACTCTTTGAACTGGTAGTGATAAAATCAGATGGATCAAATACCTGTAGTCCAGAGTTACTGCCAAATGCGAGCTGATTATCTTGCAGTCTAACGGCTGAAATTGGCTCAAATTCATTTGTACTTAAACCATCTTCTATTGTGTAAGTATTAGTATTAAGCGTATCTAAATTGAGTTGATATAAACCATTATTACTACTAACCCATAAAAATCCGTTGTGATCATCTGCAAGCAACGAATAGATAGAATCAGTTCTCAGTGTGTTTTTTAAGCCTATATAATGTTTTCTTTGATACGTACTTGGGTTTACACCAATTAGCCCTTCCTGAGTAGTAGCTAGCCACAAAGTATCACGAGCTTCATCAAGGTAAATATTTTCTACTGTATGAAAAACATTATCTTTAGTGCTGTTCGATTGAAAAATAGTGGTGAGCTTTTGCGTTTTCTCATTATAGCGATATAGTCTTTTTGCAGTGCTCAATAGCAGCTCTTTAGGATGCGATTTCAATGGTTGGTGAAATGTATAAGCCTTTAGAGGGTTTACTTTGTCTTTCAATCCATTGATTACTCTGCTTTCTCCTGTTTTTCCACTATAGATATAAAAGTTTTCACTAGACATATAGGTAAAAACATCGGAGCTGAAAGGGAAAACCCATATAAATTATCACCATTCACGCCACTTTTTTCTGGTTTCTTTTTTCGATAATTTTGCCGGTGCTTTTGTCAAATAGATCCAGTCCATTAAACCGCACTAACCAGAGGTACTTATCATCAAGCTGAGAAGGAAAAATGTCGTATACGGAATATTCACCATAAACCGCTTTAGAGTCAGTTGATTGCAAGTATGTTTTACTGTCTTTTGTTGTTAAGTTGTAGCGAGTTAGACCATCGTTGGTGCCTAACCAAAGAATGTGATTTTTATCTTGATAAATTTTATTTATGGTATTGTTTTTAGGTAAGGTAATTTGCTTAAATCTACGAGTCTGAGTTGCCCATGTAAGTACGCCTTGTGTTCGAGACGCGAGCCAAAGTACACCTGATCTATCAAGCATTAAATTGTTTATTGTATTTTCGGTGATGTTAAATTTGCTTTTATCAAAGCTTAAAATGAATTCTAATTGGGTTGTGTCTCTGTGATATTGAAACAAGCCACTTTCAGTTGCAATAAACTCACCATATACAGTGTTCGCATAATCCCAAATATTATAATCAGCAATAAGAGTGGTAATCTGGGTAGGATCAATCTGTTTAGTGGTGTTAAATGCAATGCGATACATCCCTTCCACAGTGCCAATTAACAGCCCTAAGTCATCATCAATTGTTAAAAACTTGATGTCATTGTTGTCGACTGTTGTTTTTTTAGGTTGGTGAATTGTCAGCGGCGCCAGACTTTGTGTTTTTAAATTATACGTAAAAAGTCCATTATCTGTACCTATATAGAGTGTATTGTCGTAAATTTTGAGAGCTCTGATGTAATAATTTTTATTTTTTAGAGCAATTTTTAAGTCTAATTTTTTTTGATCATTATTAAAGCTAAATATTTTTTCGTTTATCGCAAAATAAAATGTATTTTCTAATTGTGTGATACTAGATATAGGAGAGAAATCTGTTTGTTTTTTATCTAGTTGACCCGAATAAATTTTTTCTGTTTTTAGGGTCAGCGGGTTAATCATGTATGCGCCAGATACATCGGTAGAAACAATTATTTGACCGTCTTGGGTTTTAAACAGTTTATTGATGTAGTCTTGGTCTAGGTCGAAACCCCCATCAAAGGTTTTTATTTGATAACCATCATATCTGTTTAGTCCTTGTGCCGTGGCAATCCAGATGTAACCAATATCATCTTGAATCGATTGCAGTGCATAACTTTGTGATAAGCCTTCATCAGTTGAGATGCGTTGTAGCTGTTGAGCATAATTTTGCGAAGCTGATACACTTCCTATGCAAAGAAAACAAACAGCGATGGTGAGGAAAAAAACTTACTCCAATACACTTATAAACTCGCCCCATAATAAGTAGGATAGTATTGTAATATAGCATAAATTTAAATTTTGACTCGTATGAAAGATACATGAGTCAAACATTTTTTGGTGATTGAATTAAGTTAACTTTTAAATACTGGTGTTATAAACCCATGAGGTAAATATGAGTAGGGTATTTAATATTGATGCTTCACAAAGTGTGCTTTTAGTGATTGATTTGCAAAGCAAGTTGGCACCTGCGATAGAGTGTTTTCCTACAATCTTGAGCTGTACTTTACAGCTGGCTCAAACGAGCCTTATATATGGTATACCCGTTTTAATTACAGAGCAGTATAAAAAAGGCTTAGGTGGCACACAAGATGAAATAAAAGCGCTTTTGCCAAAAGCAACCTATTTCGATAAAACACATTTTAGTGCCTGTGCCGAACCTGGTTTTCTGGCGAGTATGAAGCAGTTTGCTCGGCCTCAGATAATTGTTGTTGGTACTGAAGCACATGTTTGTGTATTGCAAACATGTTTAGATCTTTTACAAAGCGGGTTTGACGTAATTGTGATTGCAGATGCCGTTGGTTCTAGAAATGAAAAGCATAAGCAAATTGCTATTGATCAATTACAACAAGCGGGTGCTATAATTTCGTGTGCTGAAACTGTTATTTTTCAATGGGTAAAAAATTCAGCAACGACAACATTTAAAGAAGTTTTGTCTATAATAAAATAATGAATAGACCCTGCTTTAAATTAAAAATAAAGCGGATAAATAAATTCACCAAATTTTCCTGATTCCAATGAACTTATTGGCGTTTAACTACGTATGAATCGGGCTTAACTGATAAATCAAAAGTAGTAAGGTTTTTATGTCTAATGTTTCTAGGTTATTTACAATTATATTTAGTCTGCTATTTATTGAATCAATAGTTTTAGGCTTATATTTTGATACGTTGATGCAAGCTTTTGTTGTAGGTTTGCCACTTTGTTTGTTACCTATTTGGTTACTCAACACAAATGTAAATAGTCAAATAACACCACATATTGTTGCAGCAGCAACTATGATGTTTTCTTTTTTGCATATACAACAAACGTTTGGTCTGATTGAAGTGCATTTTGAAATATTTATTTTAATGCCCATGCTAATCGTATTTGTACAATGGCGTGTATTTATAACTGCAATTTTATTTGTCGCTGTCCATCACTTTTCTTTTTATTACTTACAAACTCAAAATACAGGTGTGTATGTATTCGACCCTGACAGACTTGCTTTTACAACGGTACTTATCCATGCCGGGTATGCAATAGTTGAAGTAATCGTAGCTGGGTATATCGCAGTAACATTACGACGAGAGCGTAGAGCTGGTTTATCGCTAAGCTATGCAACAGAGCAAATAATGCAAGACCCTGCTCATATTAAGCTTTCTTTACGGGCTGACGCTACTGAAAGTGAAGCTGTTTTAGGTTTTAATACGTTGCTCGACTATTTATCTGATGTAATTAAAGAAGTGCAGACACAATCTGACTCTTTACAAGGTAACTCTCAAGAGTTGATTCAAGTACAGGCTCAATTAGCTGACGGGGCACAGCAACGAACACAACAAACTGATGATATTGCCAGTTCGGGTGCCCAAGTTGCGCATGGCTTTAAACTTGTAGAGCAAGAAAGTGAGATTTTAAAACATCAAGTAGATAACATCACCCAAGCCGCAAGTGATGCCCTGCATGAAGTGCTACAAACTGACAGTAAGAGTAGAGAACTACTAACTCTTTTAAATCATACTGAAGAGCAAATTAATCATTTAGTTGCCGCTGGGGATGTTATTTCAAGTCTTCTTAATGAAATATCAGGTATTGCTGAACAGACTAATTTATTAGCATTAAATGCGGCAATTGAGGCTGCGAGAGCGGGTGAGCACGGCCGTGGCTTTGCTGTGGTTGCTGATGAGGTTAGATCACTTGCGAATAACAGTAAAGCGACGACAGACAAAATTAGCCTTACATTAAAAGATTTAGTTAATAACAGTAAAACATCAACCCAGTCTATGAGCCAGTGTGTTGATTTTGTTGTTGATTTAACACATATAAGTACTGCAATGAAAGAGAATATTTCTGCAATGAGCGAGCAAATTGCTGCGGTATCTACAAGTACAAATTCGGTATCACAGGTTGTTGCAGAACAAGCAGTAAACACCTCGCAAATAGCTACGAGCACTGATCATATGCGAAAAAATCAATATGAAGACACTAAAATAGTTCAACAACTGACCTCTAAAGTACAATTAATACATGTCAGTATTGACGTGCTAGAGCAAAGTATTGCCAAATTTAAATAAGGTTAATTATTGGAATGCCATACTTATCATTGTGTGGTTTAGCGTTGTTATAACTGGGCTGGTGTATTTTCAATTAGGGCAGTTAAAAACTTTTGATAGCGCTAAAGTATTTATGCAAAAAAGTTGGTTTAATGATTTTAAACAACAGATTGTGTGGGACAATAAAGATACAGCGTCGCTGCTACTCGTTACTGAGGAAAGTTGTGGCTGTTTTACGCAGGCTAAGCCGCATATAAATTCACTCACTACTTTTGCCAAAAGCAAAGGACTTGGTGTTGTGCAGGTTCAACTAACACAGCAATTGAAGCGAGTTGTACCTGCTACGCCTGCTGCTGTCATTATAGATAAGCACGGGCAATTTGTTTATGCAGGGCCATTGTCTGAAGGATTAGCGTGTTCACAGGGGAGTGGCTTTGTTGAAACAGTCATTACTAATTTGGCTTCAGGGTTTAATTCTGAGTTATTAATTACTGACACAAAGGGCTGTTATTGCACAAATAACGAATCATAAACACGCCTCGTTAAGTAATTACGTTATTGCAAGTGAGATTTATTTTCATTATCATGCCCGCACCGTATTTTTGCCTATTTAATTCTAATGAAATTTTCTCTTTTATCTCTTGCAATCACATCTATTATTTTTAGTTCTGCAAACGTAATCGCTAGTGAAGTAGAACAAACATCACCTAATTCATTAAACAAAGCTGAAAACGCTATTGAGACTATTGAAGTAACGGGTCGCGCTTTTTCATTATATCGACCAACAGAGTCAGCATTTGGCACACGCACCAATACTCCACTAGAAAAAATACCACAATCAATTCAAATATTGCCACAAGCTTTAATAAGTGACCAAGCTGCACGTCAAATTACCGATTTATACAGTAATATCGCAGGTGTAAATGGTTTTAGCTATTCGGGTGTCACTTTTAGAGGATTTCGCCAAGACGAAATTTTATATGATGGCGTAAAAGGTGATCCGTTTAATGGCTTTGCTGTTCCGCAGTTATTTAACATTGAGCAAGTTGCTGTGTTAAAAGGTCCCAGTGGGGCAGTTTATGGAAGTGGTAATCCTGGTGGGATTATTAACTATATGACTAAAAAGCCACAATATGACGCTAATACTGCCATTGAATTAGAAATCGGGAATGATGACTTTATAAGTGGCGCATTCGAATCAACGGGTAGCGTGAATGATGAGCAAACGCAAGCTTACAGAATTGGTATTTACAAAGATAGTCAAAACCCGTTTAGATATAACACGTCAGAAGATAATACCATTATAGATTTAGGCTATCGCTTTGATTTTAATGATGAGTCTAATCTTGTGCTGCAATATACTAATATAGATCAAGATTTAGGAGGAGCACGTTTACGTGGTGTGCCTGTTGACGAAAATGGTGATTTTATTGCAAGTAGAGATTGGAATCATAATGAAGCAACTGACTATCAAAAAATGTCTGCGGACGTATACCAAGCAACGTATAAAAACGAATTAAGTGATGTGTTTAGCTTAGATGTTACGACTCGTTATTTTACCAATGAAGAGCAACAAAACTATCATGAGCCACGTGGCTTGTCTGATACCGATAATGATGGTGTTGTTGATTGGAGTGAACGCGAATTTAGAGATCAAAAGCGCGAGAATGAAGGGCTAAGTATTACCGCTAATTTAATTGCTGAAACAACCATAGCCAATATGGAACATATATTTTTAGTGGGCTCTGATTGGTACTCATCAAAATTTGATGCCGTGTACCGCACTGCGACTCAACAAAGTAAAGGCGGCCCTGTACCTGGACTCTCGCTGATTGATCCACAATATGGTTTAACATCGGCGGCTAATTACGACTTAGAAAATATAACACCGCGAATTATAAGCACAGACTCAAAAAGGTTAGGTATTTATATCCAAGACCAAGTAGATATCACTGAAAAATGGAATATAACCGCAGGCTTGCGCTACGATCATTTTGAAGACACGGATAAAGTATCTAACGTTGAGTTCTCTGATAGCGATGTTACTTTTAGGGTAGGTACTAGCTACAATATTAGCGATACTTTTTTTCCTTATGCTTTATATGGCACCGGTTTTTTACCGCAAGATGCAGCAAGCCAGTCGCAAGAAGTTGGTGGACCATTTGAGCCTGAAAACAGCCATATTACAGAGCTAGGTTTACGTACTAAGTTACTTGATGACTCGTTAGCCATTAATATTGCGACGTATCAGATTATTCGTAAAAATATATTACAAACCAGCTTATTGCAAAACGACACGGGAATTGATCAACTTGAATCCCTAGGTGAAGTACAAAGTGATGGTTTTGAGCTTGAGATAGTGGGTGATATAACTGACAAGTGGGTTGTAACCGCAAGTTATGCGTATAACGACACGCGTATTAATGAGCAAAGTGAAGATTTTTCTGCGCAAGCAGAAGGCACTGATAAATTTGCAAATGCCCCACAAAATACAGCTGGCTTATGGACGCGCTACGATTTACCAAACATCAACTCATCAATAGCTGCAGGGCTTGACTATGTTGACGAACAAGTAAGCCTTGATGGCGCACACGTTAAACCATATACAATTTATAACATGGCCTGGAAAACGCAAGTAGAAAACTGGACATGGCAAATATCAGTTAAAAACGTCTTTGATAAAGAATATGCATCGAGTGGCTTTATTGACCGTACTGGGCATTTTCCTGGTGAGCCAAGACGCGTATATTTATCTGCAAAATATCAGTTTTAATACCAAAGTACCTCTAAGATAAAAGTACGAAAGCTCAATAATATTGAGCTTTCGTTTTAAATTAAATGTAGTTAAGGTTGGAAATAGCTGCTTGAGATAGGTTTATTCTCCGGAGTTTAGGTTAAATAGTAGCAAAGCCATATAACCCTAGTAAAACAAATACACTGGCCGAAACTGCACGCACTGTATTTAATGGCACTTGGCTTAAAAGCGCATTACCTGCAAAAATAACAGGTACATTTGCTATTAACATGCCCAGTGTAGTGCCAAGAGTAACCCACAAAATTGATTGGTATTGCGCGCCTAATAGAATGGTTGCTATTTGTGTTTTATCACCAACTTCGGCAATAAAAAACAATATACACGCGACAAAAAAAGCACCATATTTATCGTGCTTATGGCTAATTTCTTCATCCTTATCAGGAATAAGCAGCCAAAGGCCAACGCCAATAAAACTAGCATTAACAATCCATGGCATGTACTGAGTTGCAAAGTTATTGCTCAGCCAATTTCCAAACCAAGCACTGAGGCCATGGTTAATAATAGTTGCGGCTAATACACCTAAAATAAGTGCTATTTTATTGTGAAAACGTACGGCAAGTACTAACGATAAAAGCTGTGTTTTATCGCCTATTTCAGCTAAGGCTACTGTGACGGTTGATGTGAAAAAAACTTCCATAAATATTACTTACAGGCGGGAATATTAAACCAAGGCAAACAACTATCTCCCGCCATGAGGATAGTGCCTACCTAGGTCTCGCCGATAATGCTGCTACAACATTACAAACCTACCAT
The DNA here is from genome assembly GCF_037162545.1 of Pseudoalteromonas sp. B131b. Classification (NCBI taxonomy): domain Bacteria; kingdom Pseudomonadati; phylum Pseudomonadota; class Gammaproteobacteria; order Alteromonadales; family Pseudoalteromonadaceae; genus Pseudoalteromonas; species Pseudoalteromonas sp. B131b. The sequence goes on from NZ_JARLUZ010000002.1 coordinate 156,764, forward strand.
GCACGTGAGGTGCAATTATGTTGATAAGTTTACTCGTCTATCAATTAATTAAAATATAAGTGCTCTAGTTCACTAACTAGTTGTTTATTGTAATTGACAGTACTGAGTAGGCTACTCCCCAAGAGAAATTGCATTATTCCATAAATTTTTTATTCGGTAAATATTAAGAAGAGTATGGCGTTTGCTTTTATTTTAAAAAATGAATAAAAAGCAGACGCTATAAATAGCATCTGCTTTTACATATTTAAAATCAATTAGTTAAACCATAGTGAGCTTTAAAATTCACTTAAGCCTGAGGTTTAATTAAGTATTTTTCACCGGTTGCTTGTTTAGAGTAAGCCGCAATTGATTTTAAATGCAATACTTCAGCTAATGACACTTCATGTGTGTAGTGACTTGCAAATGTGGTAGTAATTTCATTTGCAACACGTTCGCGCATCGCCATTACTGTATTAGTTCCTAATTTACCTAATGCATTAAATAATAAAAATCCATTTACAGCCCAAGCAAAACCAAAGTTACGGTTTAGCGTAATTGGGCCTCGATCTAATGCACCATAAATATAAACTTGCTTGAATGTGTCAGAGCCATAAATAGTGTGCTCTTTCATATCACGAGCTGCAGCAATTTCCATACAATTAAGAATATCACTTGTTAATTGACCACCGCCAATGGGGTCAAACGCAATCGTTGCACCCGTTTCAATAATTGCCGCCGTTAAGTCTGAAAGAAAAGAGTCGCTACTTGAGTTAACAATATATTTTGCACCCATGTTACGTAATAGTGTTTCCTGTTCTGCTTTACGCACAATATTTATTAAATCAATACCATCGGCAATACAAATACGGTTTAACATTTGGCCTAGGTTAGAAGCTGCAGCGGCATGAATAATGGCTTTATGACCCTCCGCGCGCATGGTTTCTACCATTGCTAGTGCGGTAAGCGGGTTAACAAAAGATGACGCACCTTCTTTAGCTGTAGTCCCTTCTTTTAATTCTAAACAGCTCTGCACATTGGCACATATAAATTGACGATAAGTTCCTCCACCAATTACAGCTACGGTTTTACCTATTAATGCTTGTGCTGCTGGCGATGAGCCAGCTGCAACAACAGTCCCAGCACCTTCATTTCCAACTGGCGTTGCTTTATCAACTCGCGTTTTAAGTGAGGGCATAAATTGAGCCGGAACATCAGCTGTAATAACAGGGTTTTGCACAGTACCTGATTGCACCGCTGTAGACATATCAGCTGCGCTGAATAAAACGCCTAAGTCTGAAGGGTTTAGTGGAGCAGCTTCAAGACGAACAACAACCTCATCGGGGCCAGGTTGCGGCATTTCGATGTTTTTTAAAGCAAGTGTTAGTTTACCATTTTCACTAATAGTTGAAGTAAGTTGAATATTTGTATCAGTCATTTGGGTCACTCCTGTCAATAATTAAGTTCGTTGAACCAATCGCTTTATTGTATTGGTTATTTTTTGATTACACTTAGCGTAAAATATTACTTTGGATTCACTGCTTGAATTTGAGTTTTAATCTTTTGCATAAACTCAGGTATATTTGCCTGTCGATCCGCTTCTACTTTTTGGGCAATAGCAGATTGACTCATCGAATCGTTCCACTCTTTCATTTTAGGTACTTGTGCAAGTACATCCCAGTCAAGTTGGCTAGAGCCAAAAGCACTGACAATGGTGTTAACGTAATAAACGTAAATATCAGCCATTGTAAATTGCTCACCCGCAATACAAGGAGAAAATTTACATAATCGACTTAAGGCAATAACGCCACGGCTTAATACTTGGCGTACTTCAACTTTTAGTGATTCAGGGGCTTCAGTGCCTGAAAATACATAAGGTATTAATCGTCTACTTGGCAATTCAAAATAAAGTTCAGCTACTTTCATTATTTGGCGAACAACAGCGCGTTCTCCGGCATTTTCTGGGTATAACGCATTTTCAGGATAAGTTTCTTCAATAAAGTCACAAATAACACTCGACTCTGAAATATTAAGTCCTTCAGATGTAGTAATAGCCGGGACTTTACCGACCGGACTGATGGCCAATAAGTCATCGTTACCACTATAAATTAGGTGTTCTTTAAATGAGAGTTCTTTATACAAAAGTACATGTTTTACTAAGTTGTAATAGTTACTCGCGGCGAAACCGTGCAAAGTAATCATAAATCAGTTCCCATTATTAATGTGAAGGTACTTTTTAATTGCATCAAAAATGCAAATTAAAACCTCATTTGTTAAGCTAAATACATTATTACTTGTTTTAATTTGGTTATATATAAGAGAAAATGCGAATCACTTTTGCCTTTAAGACAATAATAAAGGCATTCGCAAATTTACTTAATGGAGAGAAGAGTTGGATCAACTTCGGGCAATACGATATTTTAATAAAGTAGTAGAAACAGGAAGTTTTACTAAAGCGGCAAAAGTTTTTAATGTACCGCCATCTTCTTTATCAAGGCGAGTTGCAGATTTAGAAAAAAGTTTAGGTGCAACGCTTTTAAAGCGATCGACCCGTATTGTAAAGCTGACTGAAGTAGGCCAGATTTATTATAACGACATGCAGCAAATACTAAATCAGTTAGAGCAAAGCAATGAAACTGTTCGTAGTTACCAAACTACCCCAATGGGACGTCTACGTATCAGTTCGATGGTGGGTTTTGGCGAAAAAATCCTACTTCCTTTACTTGATGAGTTCAGCCAGCTGTACCCAGAAATTATATTAGATGTTAGTTTAAGTGATGAGTTATCAACACTTGGACGTGATGATGTTGATATTGCTATTCGTGGCGGTTACGCCCCAAATGAGCGAGTACTTGCAATAAGGCTTATGGACAATGGATTCATTCCCGTCGCTTCACCCCGTTATTTAGAAAAATACGGTGTGCCGATGAACGCGATGGAGTTGCAGCATCATAAAGGTCTTTATTTTAAAGCTCCATTAGGGCCAACGCCTTGGTTGTGCAATATGAATGGTCAATGGCATGATGTTTCAGGTCCTGCTGTCGCTATTTCAAACAATGGACCTTGGCTTGCAAAAAAGGCGTGCAACGGTGAAGGTATTTTAATGTCTACCCGATGGGCGTTAGCTTCATATCTAGAGTCAGGAAAGTTGCAAGAGCTTACGTTTGAACATGAACTTACCATAACGCAAAGCGCCGAAATGGCCGTGTACTTGTTATATCAAAAACAACGCTACTTAGTACCAAAGGTCAAAGCGGCTGTGGATTTTTTAGTACAAAAAATAAAAGTAACAAATGAAAGTTAATAAAGTGAGTAATCTCAGGGCGCTATATTTATTTTTAGGTACTTAAACTGTGTAATTACCCTTTTTAGGAGAAAATCCTATTATTTTGAATCGATTGTTTTTAACCAGCGACCTATTCGTTCACTATTATCTAATGGATGGAATGAAAATAACCCGCAATAAAAGGTAAATTATTAACTTAAAAATTAAATTAAATTGCCACCGTTTTGTTTGCGTAATTAGAGTGGCTGTCTAGTTTATTCTCTAGTTTATTCCCGAATTCATTTTGCAAGTGCACCACTGACCATAACCCACCAATAAATATGACATTCTGAAGTATTTGCTAATGTAGTAAGTGCGACCAAACTCATTATCGAGGGAATTCAGAATGTCTTATGAACATCTTAACAGTTTCGAACGAAAAGCTATCTACTATCGATTCAACAGTGGCGAAAGCTGCCGATCCATTGGTAAACTATTAAATCGACACCATGCAACTATCATGCGTGAAGTTAAGCGAAATAAGCCACCCTACTATGATTATTTCGATGAGGCAGCGCACGAAAAAGCGATGGCAAGAAGGAAGGTCTCTAGGCATGCAAGAAAAAGAAACAATAAGGCACTGTACGAGCTTGTGCTGAGTAAGATAGCAATGGGATGGTCTCCAGATGCTATAGCAGGTCGGCTTAAGAAGGATAACCCTTCAGATGAATTAATGCATGTCAGTCATGAAACAATCTATCAATGGGTGATTAAGGATTTTAAAGCAGGTGGAGAGCTATACAAAGACTTAGCTAAGAGGCATAAAAAAAGACGTAAACAACGTAAATATGGCGATTTACGTGGGCAAATTAAGAATAGAGTAAGTATTAGCGAACGACCAAAAATAGTCGAAGACAGAAGCCGAATAGGTGACTGGGAAGGTGATTTAATTGAAGGCAAAAAGGGCTCTGGTTTTTTTGTAACCCATGTTGACCGTAGCTCTCGATATTTAATCGCGCAAAAAATAGAGACTAAGCAAGCTGAGTCATTCAATACGGCTACAGTAGAGATGTTTAAAGAGATTCCAGAGCATAAACAGTTAACTCTGACCTTGGATAATGGAAAAGAATTTTCGAAATTTAAAGCTTTGGAAGAAGAACTAGATTTTATTATTTACTTTGCTGATCCTTATTGTTCGTGGCAACGAGGAACAAATGAACATACAAACGGTCTGATCAGGCGTTATTTCCCAAAGAAAACTGATTTTTCAACTATAACTAATGAACAACTCCAAGAGGTTGTAATGAAAATTAATACTCGCCCAAGGAAAATACTAAATTATCAGACAGCTGAAGAGGTCTTTATTAATTAGTGATTTAAGGTTTGGTGCACTTGGAACCTGAATTCGGGATTCTGTTAGAAAATCGTGTCGATAACAAGGCAAAAATTTCGTTATTTAGTTGTTCTATATCAGAAATTTTTAACGCAGTTAGCGTTAAATTTAATCCCTAAAATTGATTAAGTATTATTGCGGATTGGTATTACTACTTATCTTTATGCCGCTTAAAAATTAAGCCATGGACCAGAGCTGACATAAAGGTAGTACACCCAACCCACATAAAATATGTATCTCATTAAGCAGAAAATAAATTATATTCAACGTCTTAGTTTCTTAGCTTAGTTCTGAAATTGAATTTTAGTAGGTCAGGATATAATCTATTAAGTCACTCAGTCGTAACAATATGACTAAAAGGCTACAACGTCTTATTAGTTAATCTTTGATAAACCAATTAATGCATTCTCACTTTCACCATCATGGCAACGGCTATCATTACCGTCTCTATTCTCTATAATTAAAGTGTATTCACTGCCATTTTTTCCTTCAGCTATTGCCACTAATACCGGTGCTAATAGATATGCCTGTTCTGGGTATACAATAACAGGTTCAAGCTCAAATCCAGAAGCTCGTTCATAACGAACTTCAAAAGTATCAAACGTTGAAAATACGTCTGTAATAATACCACTGCAAGTAAATACTTTGGCTTGACTTGAAAATGATATCGCCAAAATAAGACTTAAAACTACTTTCAAAAATAAATTTTTCATCACTGTAATCCTATATTATTTACCAACCTAATTGTTAGTGAAATGATAATACCTAGTAACCTACTTAAGATTGGTGACAAAAAAATTAACATTTAATGACATAAGTGAAAGTAACAAAGACGCCCATCCTAAACTTTCGCGAGTATTTCATGATGTACTAGACAGGCTGTCATAATAAGCAAGTTACTGTAAAATTTTTAACCGAAAACGGCGAGCGAATATCAGTAACTGCGAAAAACTATTCGCATAAAACTTAAACTACTTAATAAAAAGTTAAAATTGAATCATGCAGCCATTTCATGTGTGTAATTTAGGTTTAATAGGGCTAACTGACTTATTTAATGGATTAAATGAGAATAACCGTGCATTTACTTGTTCAATTAGAGTGGCTGTCGGCTTTAGTTTGAACCCCTAAAATAAACTCCTAAAACCCCCGTAATTCCTTGTAAAACCAGTTAAAATAACAGCAAATCCTCTTTTTATATTTTACGTAAAATCGAAGTAACTAATTGAATCAGAATAGGAACTCGGCTATGGTTAATACATCAATAAAAACAAATAAAAAACGAGTTAATCTACAGGCTCGTTAGGCACTCATGAAGAAACAGCGACCCACAATACCAATTTCAGAGTGGAAGCTAGCTACTCACCTAGAGGCTACCCGAGAAATACAGAATCAAAAGGGTTTGCCTGCCCATGATTGCAATTGCGAATGGTGTTTTATCTGGAAATGCGGATTTACAGAGTTGCTACCTAAAGATTTGCGGGTGCAGTTAACTAGAATAGGTATCGAGATAAGGCATCCCACTGATCTATATAAATTCGGAGATACTGATAACGGTTCATCTATTCGGGTTGTCTTTCACGCCATAGGAAAAATATTAAGTGGTCCAAATCAATGGACGGCCAATGATTTGGGTGAAACTCTGATGTACCATACTGTTCGTAAAGAGCCATTCCTATCTTTAGTAGTTTTTCCTCAATGTAAATCATTTGATGAAGCGCCTACTCTCAAAAACACAGCTGCTGGGGATTTAGTTCGTATCGATATTCGTTTAGAAATACCAGCTGAGGTAGTAGATATATATGCCTAATCGGGTAGCCGGAGGTCTCTAACCTCCAGCCCCCACACTACCCATCATCCGGGTCCGCAATGGGCGGTTCATCTCCCGTAATGAATACCGATACAAATATCTCTCAATGACACTAAACCTTGTGACGCTAAATAGTCATTGCCTAGCGCAATGTTAATTCCTTTTGTTTTTGAGCTTCGACAAGGCCCTTTACTGGTGATACCACAGGCTATGGCGAGTCGTTCGCTAACACCCAGTTTTATTAAACTGCGTACTTTGGTGCGTGGTTTACGCCATTGCCGCCAGTAGCACATTTTTATCCTACGGCGGATCCAATGATCTAAATCCACCGTTAACTGATAAGCGTTGGCTATTAGGTAATAGTGTCCCCAGCCACGTGAATACTCAGTGAGTTTATGAATTTTTAGGGTCATTGAGATCCCCAGTTGCGGTTAGTGAGTTCCCTTACATTTGCTTTAAATTTCTTTAGCGCCTGTTCGTGGATCTGTGGAAGATTAGGATGGCATCCATCCTAATTATTACGAAAAAAGCCAACAAAAATAGCATGAAGAGTGCATTTTTATAAATAATGAATCACGCAAAAAGCTGAGCTATGTTCATAATATAGAAAAGCTGAAAAACACGATGCATTAAGATAGTTAAGCCCTTTTAACATAAAATAAAGCAACTCAACCCCCGTAATTCCTTCCAAAACACCTATTAAAACAACATCGAACTCTTTTTATATTCTATGAAAAACACAGTAATCGATTGAACCAAAATAGGAACTCAGCTATGGTTTGTTTATCAAAAAAATAAAAAACGAGTTAACCTAAAGACTCTTTAGTTGTACCTAGAGGATTCAGTTTGAAATTTATCACTTGCATAAAAATAATATTATCGATCATTGGCTTTATATTCATATCAGCTTTGATAGCTTTACTCATGGCACATCAAGTCCGTGGTGAATTCACATGGATCTCACAAGTCCACGAAACAACATGTAAATTAGATGGCAAACGCAGTAAGGACGACTGCGTAGAGTTAGAAAATCTTTCAAATAAACTTATCTATTTGGATAGAAACCTTCAAACTGCAGATGTTGCATTTTGTGCAATTGTAGAGTTGGTAAAATTAGGGAAACTAAATGACCGTTGTTCTGGATATATGGTGGCTACTGACTTGTACAATGAAATAGGGCTACTTATCGATTCAGCAAAAATTTTGGAAAAACACAACTAACAACACGTCCTTAGGTGAACAGCAAGAATGATAATTAGGATGATACCCATCCTAATTATTACGAAAAAAGCCAACAAAAACAGTATGAAGAGTGCATTATTATAAATAATGAATCACGCAAAAAGCTGAACTATGTTAATAAGGTGAAAGTAAAAATAGAGAGCACAATCGGACGGCGACAGCTGTTTATTAAAGTATGGCAAACGATTCGGCTGTATTGAACCTGCTTTCCTTTAAATAAAAAGCGGAATATTACAGTGAATAAAGGCATGAATAAATTGACCTTACGGAGTCAAGCGAAAGTGAACGCCCAATGGCAACAGTATTGCCTTGTTCATAATATAGAAAAGCTGCAAAACACGATGCATTAAGAGAGGCCACCCCTTTTAAGCCAAAATAAAGCCACTAAAGCCCCCGCAATCCCGTCCAAAACGCCAGTTGAAACAATATCAAACATTTCTTTATATTCTGCGTAAAAATACAGTAATCAATTGAATCAAAATAGGAACTCAGCTATGGTTGATTCATCAATAAAAATAAATAAAAAACGAGTTAATCTACAGGCTCGTTAGGTAACAAGGTAAAGTCTGAGTATGATTGAAACTTTAAAGATAAAATTACTTGATGGTATGCACGCCCATAGTGAATGGGAATGTGCTTTAGAAATCCCTATTGACCATAGCTTGGATGAATTACATCAGGCAATTTTGTGTGCTGTAGGTTTTGATAATGACCATATGTATGAGTTTTGTATTGCTAGCTCTTATTATTCTAGAAGTGCACAGCGCATATCATGCGATGATGACAAAGTAATTCAAGAAACAATTGAAACTATATTCTCAAAAGCAAAAGGCAAGAAGCTCTTTTATATGTTTGATTATGGCGATAGCTGGTTGTTTCAAATAAATAAAAGTCGTAAAAAGTGTTTTAGTGAAAAGCCAAATACACTTTATCCTAAAGTAGTACTTGAAAGTGGTGTAAAACCAGAGCAGTACCCTGAGTGGGATGAATAGTATTACCTAATCGGGTAGCCGGAGGTCTCTAACCTCCAGCCCCCACACCACCCATCATGCGGGTCCGCAATGGGCGGTTCATCTCCCGTAATGAATATTGATCCAAATATCTTTCAATGACACTAAACCTTGTGACGCTAAGTAATCATTAACGCAATTAGGATGATAACGCAATTAGGATGACACCCATCCTAATTATTACGAAAAAAGCCAACAAAAACAGCATGAAGAGTGCATTATTATAAATAAGGAATCACGCAAAAAGCTGAACTATGTAGACAAAATGAAAGTAAAAATAGAGAGCCCAATCGGACGACGACAGCTGTTTATTAAAGAACGCAATTAGGATGACACCCATCCTAATTATTACGAAAAAAGCCAACAAAAACAGCATGAAGAGTGCATTATTATAAATAAGGAATCACGCAAAAAGCTGAACTATGTAGACAAAATGAAAGTAAAAATAGAGAGCCCAATCGGACGACGACAGCTGTTTATTAAAGTATGGCAAACGATTCGGCTGTATTGAACCTGCTTTCCTTTAAATAAAAAGCGGAATATTACAGTGAATAAAGGCATGAATAAATTGACCTTACGGAGTCAAGCGAAAGTGAACGCCCAATGGCAACAGTATTGCCTTGTTCATAATATAGAAAAGCTGCAAAACACGATGCATTAAGAAGGGTAAGCCCTTTTACCCTAAATAATAGCCACTAAAGCCCCCGCAATCCCGTCCAAAACGCCAATTAAAACAATACCAAACCAGCTTTTATATTCTATGAAAAACACAGTAATCGATTGAACCAAAATAGGAACTCAGCTATGGTTTGTTTATCAATAAAAAAATTTAAAAACGAGTTAATCTACAGGCTCGTTGAGGCTGTAGAATTACTCATTTTTAAGAAAAACAGCCTGTTGTATGGGTTCCAAATGCATTACCTAATGCTTTAAAAACGCTTAGCGTTGATTTTAGGCGCTCGTTTTTAAATTAATTTGGTTGTTGGAGTTCTACAGTCTCGTTATGTTCGAAAAGGAATATTATGTTTAGAATTTTAAAGTTAGTAATTATAGTTTTTTATTTCGCTAGTTTTTACTCGTTCGCTGAAAATATTGACGACAAAGCGCAATTAGAAAAAATGGTAGTAAAATATGAGTCGGCGGTTGAGTTAAGCAAAGAATGCATATCTTCAAAAATGAAAAATATTTCGAGTTGCAAAGCGTTTCAAAAGATTTATCTCTTTGAGTTAAAGGACAGCTTCGCAGCGTTTACGACTAATTTAGGTTCGTACATAGAATTAGATGTAGACATCACCTTGCGTGGTGTGGCAGCTATAACCTCAGCAAGTGAAGCGGCGCTTGATATATACGCACATAACAAAAACATTAAGACGAACAATTCACAAGAGCAGTAAATCGCCGCTTATATGAGTGTTACCAATGTCTGCTCATGGTACAAACCGGAAATCACCTTCCCATAAATTCCGTACTTATACATTAAGGCTTCTGAAGCCTTAATGTCATTAATTTTTAACCATTCAAATATTTACCTAAACCTAACCTTACTTAAATTTAAGGTCGACTCTAGTAAATCTCAATCTGTGTGCCACACCTTGCTTAAAATTAAAACAATTCTCAAGCTGCCGCGAATTCTCAATTTAAGTGGCGCTGGCCACATAAGCTGAAAAAAGATACATATTAGCCAATAAAATAATTGATAACTATTTTCGTTTAGATTAATATGTACATACTAAATGTAATTGAGAGTGGTTTGTATTCATGTATATTTGTCTATGTCACGGTGTGACAGATAAAAAAATTGAGCAAACAATTGACGATGGTGCAACGACCATGCGTGAATTAACTAAAGAGCTTAAAGTGGGCAGCCAATGCGGTAAGTGTTGTGGTTGTACTAAAAAGATCCTTAATCGCAGACTTATTCAGATTGCGGATGTAACGGATCAAGTTGCTTAATTACATATAAAATTTAGATATAAAAAAAGCAGCTTTTTAGCTGCTTTTTTTATGGCTGAATTATTGTTTACAGTTGAGACTGTAAATAGTTTTTAATGCCCGTATTTTTAATAAGTAACTGTTGGGTTTCTAACCAATCAATTTGCTCTTCTTGTTCATTTAAAATGTGATCAAGGGCTTCACGGGTAATATAATCTTTTTTACTTTCAGCCAGTTTAACTGCGCTTCGTAATTCATCAATCGTATCGAGTTCAAAGCTCATGTTAGCAGCAATCATTTCTTCGCTGTTTTCACCAATACGTAATCGGCCTAAGTCTTGAAGGTTTGGTAAGCCTTCTAAAAACAAAATACGTTCAATTAATCGATCGGCGTTTTTCATTTTTTGGATAGATACTTTGTAATCTGCTTTGTCTAGTTGAGTGAAGCCAAAGTCTTTAAACATGCGTGCATGTAAAAAATATTGGTTAATACCAACAAGCTCATTAGCGAGTACTTTATTTAGCGCCGCAATAACGTCTTTATCGCCTTTCATAATATGCTCCTACTAAGCCATTTGTGCTTGATGATAATTTTCAGAACCAATTTTATCAATTAGACCAAGTTGTTGCTCTAACCAGTAAACATGATCTTCTTCGGTATCAAATAACAGCTTTTCTAAAATGCTACGTGATTGGTAATCTTGCTGTTCTTCACATATTGCGATTACGTCTTTAACACACGCTACTACTTCAAGCTCTAGTGTTAAATCGTTTTGCATCATACTTTTTACATCGCTACCGATAAGTAAGTCACGGCGCTTAGTCATATTTGGTACACCTTCTAAAAACAAGATGCGCTTAATAAGCCAATCTGCGTGATCTTTTTCTTCTTCCATTTCATGGTTAAGGCGTTCGTATAGCTTGTTTAAACCCCAGTCGTCATACATGCGCGAGTGTATAAAATACTGATCGATTGCTGCTAATTCGTTAGCTAACAATGTATTAAACGCATCGATTACTTTTTGATTACCTTTCATGATAAATCGCCTTAACTATTTCAATTGTAAGCAGTGTAGTATAAATTGAATGAATTGCAAGTTTTCTCTATAAAAATCATTGTGTTACTATTGGTTTTGATTCTTATTTAAGTTTGCGTTATTGCTTGGTTTATGGACAGTTTTTTATTTGTATCTGGGCGTGTTAATCTTTGTGGATTGAAATTTGTTCAATCTAGGGGCGATTAAATCGCGGCGCGAGGTTTGTAACCTAGTGGGCTAAGTAAAAACCGAGCAACAAAGAGTTAATCGTCCCTAGAAAGAAGCCAAAGGGCAGTGCATGTTTGGTATTTATGCTGCGTTATCGCCTATTTATGGGGAATAACCACACTACATAAGCTCTGCCTTGCCTAAAAACCAAACACTCTGCTGCAAACTCACCCACTAAAGATCAACACTCCCTAGCATCTGAGAATGATTACTAGAGGTATTTATAAACAATAAGTTGAGATACTGCTTTTCATATTATTTTTTAAATAAATAGGTATGCTGATGATGCCTATTTATTGAGTCTATTGCTAATTAAAACTGGTATTTAGCACCGAGGGTAGCCGTTGTGCCTAATCCTTTGATGTTATAGCCGCCGTAAGTGTAAGATTGTGCGCGGGCAGGGTAGTAATCGCTATTGAACAGGTTTTCGATACCAAAATAGCCACTCCACCTGGCGTTAACGTTGTACTGGCCACTTAAGTTAAATGTGTTGTAGCTACTCACCGGGCCCTGATCTCCGGAGTATTGACCTTGTGCATTTTTATCAAAGCGCTTTCTGTCACCTACATATAAAAAACTCATTGCAAGTGATAACTTTTCGTTAGTTTGCCATGTTAAATTAGCAGTGGCTTTAGGTGGGCTGATTTGTTTTGCGCCTAAATATTCATCCGCTTCAGTATTTTTTCCTTCTACGTAGCTGTATGTAGCACTTAATTTAAGATCTTGATTAATAGTATAATTAACTAAACCTTCGTAACCCCATATTTCTTGCGGTGCGCGTACGGGTTCGTAAACACCCGTTACTTCGTTAAATTCATTACTGGTGCCAAGCTCTGAAGTACTTCTGTACAGTGCAAATTCAAAACGAACGTTTTCAAACTGTGAAGTAAAACCAACTTCGTAGTTGTCAATTATAGATGCTTGTGTCTGAATAAGTGCAATATCGTCAACGGTTGCAGCGCGAAGTAAGCGCCCAATATCAGAAATATCAGATCCCTGTGAATAACTAAAAAATGGGCTGAATACATCTGTTAAATTGTATTTTATGCCTGCATTATACGTTGTAGCGTCATAGTTTATGGTATCACCACGCACATTTAATGGGACTGAGCATTGCGAAGGGGTTCTACACAGTTTTAATGTTTGGTAATCACTTACGCTCAAATCAATACTTTCGTTTCTTACACCTGCTTTTACAATAATATCGTCGTTTATTACCCATTTTGTTTGTAAAAAACCAGCAACACTTTCCATGTCCATTTCTGGCACCCACACACGGCCATCCACCAAAGGTTGTGATGTTTTATCGTTTAAGGCATCAATGCCGTAGATTAGGGTGGCTGCTACGTTTTCAAAATCAAACTGGCTATTAAATGTAGCCCTTGCACCTTGCTTTTCTGATTTAATAACGGACTGACCACCGGTATAGCCTTCATCGAGGTTAGCTAGGTTAGTGGAGAAAAAGAATACGTTTTCTATATCTTGTTTATAAAGATCGAGGGTCATTTGTGTGTTTTCAAACAACGCGTAGTCAACATATTTTAGAGTAATATTAACGTTGCCATCGGGTCCTTGCGGCTTACCTTGCTTTTGTAGTTCTGTAGGTACGTGAATAGCGTATGTTTTTTCCCCTATATTGCCATCGCCAGTAATATCACCTAAGTCAGTTTTTTGCTGTGAGCTGTAAAAGTTATAGCTAAACTGCAATTGCTTTTCGTCGTCAAAATCGTAACTTAGTTTAGTAAAGTAATTTTGAGTTTCAGAGTCTGATAAACCGTATTGTAAGCCTAAAATATCGCCCTGTGCATCGCGTTGCACGCCGTTTTCTTCATAGTTTGCCGTTAACAGGTAGCTTAATTTATCGATCTTGCCGTTTACTGCTGCTGATATTCTACCGCCGCCACTTTCTGCTAATTTAACAGCGCTAAAGCGGCTTGAAATACTTATTTCACCTTCAGGCTTACCATCACTGCGAGCCTGTTTTGTTATGTAGTTAATAATGCCACCTGAAGCACCATTACCATAAATAGAAGTCGCGCCTTTTATAACTTCAATGCGCGCTATGGCACTTGCATCAAGTGTTTTTATGCCTAAAGAGCCGTTACGAAGAGGGGTTGATTGCGGTACACCATCAATCATTATTAAAGGTGCACGGCCACGTAGCGTTTGTCCTGAATTACTTGAGCTGCCTGTATCTGGGGCAAGTCCTGGAACCATTTGTGCAAGTAAACTCCCCAGTTCTGAGCTTACTTTTAAATGCTGCTGTATTTGTTGTTGATTAATAACGGTAATAGAGGCAGGTACTTCGTCAATACTTTCTGAGATACGACTGCCAGATACAATGACATGTTCTAATTGTTCAGAAGCGTATTCATTTTTATTATTTTCATCTGCTAGCGTGTTAGTACTTACTGCAACAGCAATAAGGCAAAACGAAGTTTTTAACATGGGAGAGCTCTTAGTTGATAATAATTTTCGCAATGGTAATTATTATCAACTAATCACGCAAGTGTTAATGAGATTTATTTTCGTTTGTGGCGTTTTAACCAAAAATACACACCGCTTACAATAAAAAATGCGAGTGAAAGGGCAATCAATAACCATATAAATTGCACTATGGGGCCTGCAAAATCCCCAATGTGAAATTTATACTTAAAGTTCCATGCTTGCGTCGTAAAGTTGGCTTTACTTGCGTCAAATGAGTTTAATACTTTGCCTGTAAATGGATTTACCCATACCCAACTATAAGCATGGCTTTCACCAAGGTTTTGAATTCTGAGCGCAATGGCATCGTCTGCTTTTTTAGGTAAGTAAATTCTAAATAATCGACCATCAGGGAATACATCCCCAGCATTTCTAATTGCTTCGTTATAGTTTATATCAGCTTGAGAAGGCGCTATTATTTTTGGCGCTTTGGGCCTCTGCTCTACTTTATTAAACGTTACAAATTCTAATACTGATTGAGTTTGTGTTTTCCAATTAAATGCCATACCAGTAAAGGCAATAAGTACAAGCGGTATAAAAAAGTAAACACCAAGTACGGTATGTAATTGATACATTAGCACTCTAAATTTGGCTTTAGGCTTAATAGCTAAACGCTTAATTCTGTTTTTTGGTTTTATCCATAGGTAAAAGCCGATTAGTACATTGATTAAAAGTAATAATGCACACACTGACATCCAATTTTTAAATGGTTTTTTACCATCACTATCTTCAAATAATAACCAGCGATGTAAGCCTAAAGCAAAGCCATAAATTGTGTCTGTTGTTTGATAGCTATGAATTATTTTTCCAGAATAAGGATTGACACTCACGTAGTGCTTGTTAGCCAATCTAAATTGCCAAGCTAATGCTTTATTTTGCTCGGGCATAAAAAAACAATTTTTTGTTGTGTTTGCGTTTGCACGCTTTCTATCAATTTTTGATTGTTTAATGTACGAGGCTGCGGAATAACTTGCCATTTATCTGGCTGAATGAAGTGCTGTATGTCTTTTGCATAAATCATAACAGCACCGGTTAAGCTCACTATTAATAAAAATAGTCCGCTAATGAGGGCAAGGCCTAAATGAATTCTACGTAACCAAAGTTTCAAAAACAGTATCTCATTATAAGTTAGTAGCAATATTGTAAATGATAATACGAGATGTTTTCAATTAAATAGTTATGTATTTGTTTAGCTCATTATTAACGCTATTATTCTGCGCTTTTATTTGCAATAGGTCTGGTTTCTATTATGCAATTTTCGATGTTAAAATTGTCGTGTAAGAAGCCTTTTACTGCGGGTAAATCAATTGTTTGTTGAGTGCTAATAACAAGCTCACAATGATTTTCTTTATCATCTAGTTGCCAAAGCTTAATGCTGACTACCGATTCGATATTAAATTCATTACTAATAGCATGTGATATTGCGTGTGTATCAATGTTATTAGGGGCTGCTTGCATTAAAATTTTGCCGCTTTGCTTTAATAATAAAATACCATGATAAATTACATACACAGAAATAAGCACTGTGGCAATTAAATCAACGATATACCACTGGTATAAAATAATTAAAGTGCCAGCAATAATAACAACAATAGAGGCCATTGCATCTGAGATGTTGTGAATAAAAGCCGCTTTTATGTTTATGCTGTGATTTGCACCAGCTCGGTAGGTTAAATACGCTGTTGCTAAATCAATAACTAATGCTATTGCTGCCACCCACACAACTATCCAACCATTAATAGGCTGTGGATTTAAATAGCTAGAAATGGCTTCAAAAATTAAATATAGGCCAATTATAATTAATGTAGTGCTATTAAAAAGAGTAGCGAGGATTTCAGCGCGCTTATAGCCAAAATGATGAGTTACGTCAGCTGGTTTATTACCGATTTTACGTGCAATGAGCGCTATAAATATTGCCCCAGCATCGCTTAAATTGTGAAGTGCGTCGGCTATAAGCGATAAGCTACCCGAAAATATCCCGCCAATAACTTGGGTTACGGTTAGTAATACGTTAATGATAACAGCAACGGCGAGCTGTTTATCGCTTTGGTTTTCGTCTACATGACTATGTGAGTGATCGTGCGCCATAATGCTCTCAAAACACTTTTATTGAATAATGCTTATATCATGGGGAGTTTAAAACAGCTACAAGAGTGACAAAGGAGTCAAAAAATTAATCCTATTGGCATGTTTTTTATTGTAATGCTAATTTGACGTTATAACGCTAAATACCGATTTTTTAAGGCGTTTATAGCTCAAAACTTGCGTCTTTATATATTTAATGCATTAATATAGTCACTATAAAATGACTATAAGCTATTAGGCAATAAGCATGGATAAGGGTTTAAACTTTGGAGTGTTAACAGGTAAAGGACAATCTGTTCGAAGTAAATTAATTATTACCTTTATAATTATAGCATTAGGGCCGTTATGCTTGCTAACGTGGTTTAGTTTTCAGCACGTAAATAATACGCTTAAGCAAAGTGCGCATAGCGAACTAAATGAACTCAGCAATATTGGAAAGGAATTTGCTGAAATTTGGTTTTTAGACCAAGTTAATGATCTGTATTTATTAAAGTCGCAATTAAGTATAAGTCCAACCAAGGAACACGCTTTAATAAATGATTTTGTCAGACAATATGATTTTATAAATCATATTGAAATCATTGACGTGTTGTCTAACAAAGCAAAAATAGAACTTTCCTTATTTAATCAAATTCAAGAATCAGAACTCACTAAATTATTCATAGCACAAAATAAAACAGATAAAGCATTATTTCACTCTATGGTGGTTGAAGGATATGCGCATCATATAGTGTCGTTACCTATATTTGACGATCAAAATAAACTAAAAAGTGTATTACTAGCCGATGTGAACTTACAGGGACTGCTAAACAACTTAAGCAAAATACAGGCAAAAAATACGAGTGTTGCATTCTTTATACTGCACAATAACAAAATCGAAAAGCAAACAAGGGCTTCCGTTACTACTCCACCGCTTTTAAATCAAAACAGCTCCGCACCAAAACAAGTGTTTAGTTATGCTAATAACAATGAAAAAATATTTTATGCATACATTAATGAACTTGATTTTTTAGGCCAGCAAGGTTGGCAATTATTAGTTTCCAAACCAGCTGAAGCAGCATTACAAGGCAGTCTCTATTATAAGCGGCTTGCTATTTTAACTAATGCAGGATCTTTGCTGCTTATTTTATGTTCGTCTTGGTGGTTTGGTCGTAGATTATCTCGCCCGTTAATTCGTTTAACTAATATTGTTGAAAGTATAACCAGAGGGAAACATGTAAAAATCCCTATTTTAAACGACAGTATTGAGTTTAATCAGCTTTCAAAAGATCTGCATGAGCTTGTAAAAGTAAATCAAGAACAGCAAAGTACTTTGCAAGAACAACGAGCTGCATTGCAAATTGCACTTAAGCAATTAGCAGAGCAAAAATCAGCGCTTGATAAGCATGCAATTGTTGCTGTTACTGACTTACACGGAACAATAGTTTTTGTGAACGGAAAATTTTGTGCAATAAGTGGTTATGAAGAATATGAGCTTATAGGTCAAAATCACCGGTTATTAAATTCAGGCACGCATTCACATGCTTTTTTTGAAGAAATGTATGCAACGCTTAAGCGTGGTGAAGTTTGGAATGGGCAAATTTGTAACAGATCAAAGGACGGTAGCTTATATTGGATGGACACCACTATAGCGCCATTTTTAGATGATGAAGGTAAACCACAAAGCTATATAGCAATTCGCACTGATATTACTCCACTTAAGTTACAGGAATTTGAATTAGAACAGCATAAAACACAACTTGAACTTGTTATCAATAGTACCGCTGTTGGTATTTGGGATTGGTATGTAGATACAAGCAAAGTTACGTTTAATAAACGTTGGGCTGAAATCATTGGTTATACACTTAGTGAAATAGAACCTTGCAGCATAGATACTTGGTATAAATATGCACACCCAGAAGATCTAGTTGAATCAGAATTAAAATTAAAAACCTACTTAGCTGGCGGCAGTGATTTTTATGTTAGCGAAGCTCGGATGAAGCATAAGTTAGGGCATTGGGTCTGGGTACTTGATACAGCTAAAGTAGTTGAATGGAATAGCGACGGCTCACCTAAACGAATGATTGGGACGCATGTAGATATTACTCAAAGAAAAACAACGGAGTCTGAACTACAAAGCAGCCGTGATCAGTTTGCGTCTCTTGTTGAAAATATTCCCGGTATTATTTATCGCTGCGAGTCAGATGAAATATGGACGATGCTTTATTTAAGTGATCAAACTAAAGATATCACTGGTTATGCCGCAGATGATTTTATTAATAATAAAAATAAGCGTTTCTTTGATCTTCTTCATGAAGAAGATATTGATCATATAAAAAAATCAATTAACCAATCTATTAAAGAGCATAGTACGTGGTCAATTGAATACCGAATTATAGCAAAAAATGGTTATGTTCGATGGGTTAATGAAAAGGGTAAGGCAATCTATGACTCTGACGGTACTGTTCTGTACCTTGATGGCTTTATATTGGATATTACTGAGCGCTACAATATACAGTTAAAAATAAAACGTCAGCAAAGTTTACTTGAATCAATGAGTAAGCAGGGACAAATTGGCGCGTGGGAAATAGATTTAAAAGCCCATACTCTTTATTGGTCAGATGAAGTTAAAGTTATTCATGGTGTACCTGATGAATATGAACCCGATTTAGCGACCGCAATAGATTTTTACAAGCTGGGAGAACATCGCGATAAAATCTCTAAGCTATTTGAAAATGCAGTTACTTTAGGTGAAAGCTGGAGTGTTGAGCTGATAATTTTAACCCATCAAGGTAAAGAAAGGTGGGTTAAGTCTATGGGTCAAGCTGAATTTAAAAATGGTGAATGCATACGTATATTTGGCTCATTTCAAAGTATTGATGCTCATAAACGTTTAGAGATCGAAAGTGAAAAAGCAAACCGATATAACAAAAATCTTGCCCAATTAACCATCGCGCCTGAAGTACAAAGTAGTGATGTAAGCGAAGTGAACAAACTAGTTGTTAAATCAATGTGTGAGGTATTGAATGTAGAGCGTGCTTCGTTATGGATTTTTAATGAGGCCGGTGATGCTATGGTGCGTCATAGTTTACATACTAAAGGCGAGGGACTGGTTCGCACGGAAGATGAGCTAAAAGTTAAAGACTTTCCTGCGTATTTTTCTGCTATTTACAAGCATAACTTAATTGCGGTTGATAATGTAAATATGCACCCTGCAACAGCTGAGTTTATTGATGACTACACCAGGCCGCTAAATATTAAATCGTTAATTGATGTTGTAATTTCTTCGGGCGATGGGAATTTGGGGATTTTGAGTGCTGAAAAAGTGGATGAACACCATTATTGGACTCAAAACGAAGAAACTTATTTACGTTCATTAGCAACCTTAGTCGGAAGTACGCTTATATCGCAACGCCGTAAAAAAATAGCAGAAGAGCTTAGTGTTGCCCTCGTTAAGGCTGAAGATGCTGCGGTTGCTAAAAGTCAATTTTTAGCGACGATGAGCCATGAAATTAGAACGCCGATGAATGGTGTACTTGGCATGCTAGAGCTTATTGAGCTTGAAAACTTATCGAAACCAATTGAAACAAAAGTAGGGATTGCTAAAACAAGTGCTCACTCATTGCTGGGGGTTATTAATGATATTTTAGACTTCTCTAAAGCTGAAGCGGGTAAAATAGAGCTCGAAAGTATTAATTTTAATGCGGGTGATTTAATTGGTGAAGTTGCAGCTGCGCAAGCTTTTACAGCTCAAGATAAAGGCATTGAAATTATCTTAGATTTAGTCGCTTTAGAGCCTTCACAATTGTGTGGCGATCCAGGTCGTATCCGTCAAATTCTTACTAATTTATTGAGTAATGCGGTCAAATTCACCAGTAAAGGTGAAGTTGTCGTTAGTGCTCAAATAGATAAAGTAGAACAAGGCTTAGTGCTACAAATAAAAGTAAAAGATTCAGGTATTGGTATTAATGAGCAAAAACAGCATCAATTATTTTCACCTTTTTCTCAGGTAGATGCTTCAACAACGCGAGAATATGGTGGCACTGGACTCGGTTTAGCTATTTGTAAACAGCTGTGTGAGCTGATGGGTGGGGAAATTTCACTTAAAAGTGAAGCAGGCCAAGGGAGTGAATTTACTGTGACTATACAAGTCACCCAAAGTGAGCAAAAAGAACGTTATATACAAAAGCTAAATATAAAAGGTTTATCTGTCTTAGTTGTTGATGATAATGAAACTAATAGAATTGTTATATCCCAGCAGCTAGAGCATTGGGGCGCCCATGTAGCGCTTGCATGCGATGCATATGATGCACTTGCAATGTGTGAAAGCCGGATCAGTAGTAATCTAAAAATGTATGATATTGCAGTGCTTGATATGCAAATGCCTGGCATGGACGGGATTGGACTTTGCAAGGCTTTAAAAGCAAACGATGACTTTAAAAACATGCCCCTTGTTATGATGACGAGTATTGCTGGTATGGAAGGTGCTCAGCGTTATTCAAGCATTGGATTTCAAGCTTATTTCCCTAAACCTGTTACAACGGCGGATCTGATTTCAGCGTTGTCGGTAATTACAAATAATGAGCATGATGAAGCATTACCGTTGGTTACATCCGGTTATATCTCATCTTTGAAAAAAGAAAAATTAGGTGAACCTATTCAAATATTACTTGTAGAAGATAATCCAATTAATCAGCAAGTATCCACATTAATGCTTAAAAAACTTAATTGTAATATTACGCTTGCTGAAAATGGACAGCTCGCTATTGATATTTTAAATACTCATGGGCAAGGTTATTTTAAAGCGGTGTTAATGGATTGCCAAATGCCAGTGATGGACGGCTTTGATGCCACAAAAGCTATTAGAAATGGCTTAGCGGGCGACAAACACAAAGATATTAAAATAATAGCATTAACGGCAAATGCGATGGATGCAGATAAGCAAAGGTGTTTTGCTGCCGGAATGGATGATTATTTAAGCAAGCCAATACAATTGGATTTTTTAAAAGATAAATTAGAACAATATATTTGAGGTATAAAGTATATGAGTGAAATAATTGAAATTCGTGATGCGCGACCAAGTGATTCAAAAACGATTTTACATTTTATAAACGAGTTAGCCATCTATGAAAAAGAACCAGACGCAGTAAAAACAAATGAACAAGCCATATTAGATACATTATTTAGTGAAGGGGCGACAGCACATAGTATTATTTGTTTGGATGGCGATGAACCAATAGGCTTTGCTGTTTATTTTTATAACTACTCTACATGGTTAGGTAAGAATGGCTTATATCTCGAGGATTTATACGTAAGTCCAGATAGCCGTGGGAAAGGCGCAGGAAAAGTAATTATGAAACACTTAGCTAACATAGCGATTAGCAATAACTGTGGTCGGTTTGAATGGGTGGTTTTAGATTGGAATAAACCGGCCATTGATTTTTACGACAGCATGGGTGCTAAAGCGCAAAATGAATGGATTATTTACCGATTAGCAGGAGATGAATTAATTAATTTTGCAAAATAGATAATGAAAATCATTTGCATTTGCGTTTTATGGTGTGTAAGTTAATAGCATATTAAATAAACGCATAGATGATTTTATGATCTTAGGTCAAAAACAGCAGCAACCTGATTTACTTTATCTTGAGCAAGCATTGAGCCCTTGGCAGTCAAACATCATGCAAGGCAATTATGCCTTTGAGCAAGGTGCACTACTTGAAGCGCGTGACAAGTACTTATTAGCTAAAACACTCGCTGGCCATCTATTACAACAATTCTTATGTGCGCAAATTAATACTAATGTCATTTATGCTATTGAACATTGTATTCCTGCACTTGTTGTTGCCTCCCATAATTTAGCTGATACCTATATTGCAATGCAGCAACCTGAAAATGCATGTAAATGGTTATGTGAAGTTCACTTATCATTATCTCCACTTATTAAGCACACTCATTACGATGTACAAAAGGTAAGTAAGCATCATTATCTTAAAACATCAGCTGAGCTTGTGTCATTTGCACGTCGTTACCCCTCTTTACCCGAACTTATTGAGCAAGTAAATTTTTGCTTATGCTCAGAGAGTACTACAAACAATCAACTGCACTAATTTAAAAGAAAAAGGAGTATTTATGGCTTTTACTTTGCCTGCACTTAACTATGAGTACGATGCGCTTGAGCCTCATATTGATGGTAAAACAATGCATATTCATCATACTTTACATCATCAAACCTATATCAATAAAGCTAATGCTGCTTTAGCGAATACACCGTTCGCTGATTTAGATGCCGAAAAGTTATTGAGAGAGATTAATGGCTTACCAAATGATTTAAAAAAAGCAGTGCAGGAGCATGTTGGTGGGCATTTAAATCATAGCTTATTCTGGTCAGTCATGAGTCCCCACGGAGGAGGAGAGCCAAGTGATATTATGGCACAAGCAATTAATGAGCAGCTTGGTGGTTTTAATCAATTTAAGGAAAAGTTTACTGCAGCGGCTGTAAGTCAATTTGGCAGTGGTTGGGCATGGCTATGTGTAGCACCTGATGGGTCATTAGTTATACAAAGCAGTACTAATCAAGATAGTCCCTTAATGGAAGGTAATACACCTATATTAGGCCTTGATGTGTGGGAGCATGCGTATTATTTAAAATATCAAAATAGACGCCCTGAATATATTGCTGCTTTTTATAATGTGGTTAATTGGGCTGAAGTACAAAATCGCTATTTAGCTGCTATTGGTTAAGTGCCGAATATGGCTAGTAATACAGTTTATTTTCTATAAGCTAGGCTCTATTAAATTAGTTTGTAGAGCCGTTTATGAAATTTTTACATTGGCAAAAAGCACGTCAAAGTCGAGACCCTCGTTTTGATGGTCTTTTTTATGTAGCGGTTAAAAGCACTGGAATATATTGCCGACCAATTTGTCCGGCACCAACGGCTCATGAAAAGAATGTGGCTTATTATCAGTTTGCGCACAATGCAGCGCAAGATGGTTTTAGGCCATGTATTCGATGTAGACCTGATAGTGCACCTGGCAGTGCAGCGTGGCAGGGGACAAAAACTACCGCGTTGAGAGCAAAACAATTAATAGATCAAAATGATGAACATGACTGCGAAAAATTAGCAGGTCGTCTAGGTATTAGTAGTCGCTATTTAAGACGTTTATTTAAACAATATTTTGGTGTGTCTATTACACACTACAGGTTATTCAATCAATGCCATTTTGCTAAAAAACTGATTCAAGAAACAAACCTACCAATGACAGAAATAGCTTTTTCCGCTGGCTTTAAAAGCATTAGGCGCTTTAATGATGCATTTTTACAGCAGTTAAATATAGCCCCCTCGAAGCTGCGCAGTGGCGATAAAAAACCAACGTCAACACTCACATTAACTTTACCATTTAGGCCGCCTTATAATTGGCCTGCTTTGCAGTGTTTTTTACAAAGGCGTTTGATAAAACCAATGGAGTGGATAACGCAAACGAGTTACGGGCGTACTTTTGCAAGTGAGGAATATAAAGGAAGCTTTACCGCTGAATTTATAGCGAGTAGAAACCACTTTAGGGTGTTTATTGACATAGATAATACGCGTCATCTGCAACCAGTAATAAATAATATACGTCGTGTACTTGATTTGGATGCCGATATTAATTTAATTGAAACGCATTTAAGCGCTAATACAAACAATGCATTTACAGTGTGCGAGGGACTCAGGCTTCCAGGAATTTGGTCAAGCTTTGAAGCCGGTATAAGGGCGGTACTTGGGCAACAAGTAAGTGTTACTGCGGCGCATAATTTAGTAACAAAGTTAGTTGATGAATTAGGCGAAAAAAAGGGCGATGCCATTTATTTTCCTACGGCTAAAATTGTTGCTAATAGTGATTTTACATTTTTTAAAATGCCACAGGCGCGTAAAAATGCGCTGCATAACTTAGCGCAATTTTGTGCGTTAAACCCTCAAAATGATGATTTAGACGAATGGCTTAGTTTAAAAGGAATTGGCCCTTGGACGGTAAACTATGCAAAGCTGCGAGGACAAAGCCAACCCGATATACTACTTGATGGCGACTTAGGGATTAAAAAAGCACAAGCGGCAGCAAACCCTTTTGAGCCTGCTCATTGCGCTCCTTTTCGCTCTTATTTAACGTTTCAACTTTGGCAGCAATTGTAATGATAATTCAAACAAAAATACCAAGCCCAATAGACGACATTATTATTCAAGCAACCGATAAAGGTGTGAGTTATGTTGGGTTTTATCCACCAGTTGAGCACTCTCATACGCCATTTGAGCAAGTCACTAACAAAGCGGTGCTTATTTGCGCTGCGCAATTGAACGAGTATTTTGCAAAAAAACGCACTACTTTTGAGGTACCACTTGATACAAACGGTACAGTATTTCAACAAAGTGTATGGCAGGCGTTATTAACAGTTCCTTTTGGGGAGTCGCAAACATATGGTTATATTGCAAATCAACTCAACAACCCCAAAGCAGTGAGAGCGGTAGGCGCTGCGAATGGTAAAAACCCGATTAGTATTATTGTTCCGTGTCATCGGATCATTGGTGCTAACGCAAAGTTAACGGGTTATGCGGGAGGCTTGGATAGAAAACGGTGGTTATTAAAACATGAAGGGCTAATGTGAATTGGTATTAATTTAATATTAAGGTAGCATAAGCGCACTTTTTATAAAATGGCACAGCAATGGCTCAATTATATTTCTACTACTCTGCAATGAATGCAGGTAAATCAACCACGTTATTACAATCGGCATTTAACTATAAAGAGCGTGGTATGGAACCTGTGATCCTCACCGCAGCCATTGATGATAGGCTAGGTGTGGGTAAAGTATCATCTCGTATTGGCTTACAAGCAGATGCGCATGTTTTTGATGCTAGTAAAGATGTTTTTGATCTTATTCAATCACTCAATAATGATAAAAAACGCCATTGTGTATTGGTTGATGAATGCCAATTTTTATCAAAAGAACAAGTAATGCAATTAACCGATGTAGTTGATGAATTAGGTATACCGGTATTGTGTTATGGCTTGCGTAACGACTTTAGAGGCGAGTTATTTATAGGCTCGCAATATTTGCTAGCGTGGGCTGATAAGTTAATTGAGCTTAAAACTGTATGCCACTGCGGACGTAAAGCAAACCATGTACTGCGTACCGATGAAAATGGTGAAGCAATAGCCGATGGTAACCAAGTCGAAATTGGCGGCAATGACCGATATGTTTCGGTATGCCGCAAACATTATAAAGCTGCGTTAAATATGGGCCGACAAAGCATTTAGGAATGTATCAATATCTTCGCGCGTAATATCTAAATGCGTTACTAGCCTAAGCTGCTTGCTTGGGCTAAATAATATACCTTGTTGTTTAAGGGCTTTAGCAACCTCTTCAATGCTTATATTACCAGCGTAAGTTGCGTAAACCATATTAGTGGTGTTAGTCATATCGACAGTAAAACCACTGATTTCACTTAATTGTTGAGCCAAATAACGTGCATTTTCATGATCGTCTTTTAAGCGCTCTATATTGTGCTCAAGTGCAAACTGCCCAGCGGCTGCAAGCATTCCGGCTTGGCGCATACCGCCACCAAGTACTTTTCTCCATCGTCTTGCTTTATTAATAAGTGCTAGTGAGCCTAATAATAAAGAGCCTACGGGGGCCCCCAAACCTTTAGATAAACAAATAGAAACTGAGTCAAAGTGCTTTGTGATTTCAGTAATATCAACTTTTAGCTCAACAGCGGCATTAAAAGCACGTGCGCCGTCTAAGTGCAGCGCTAAACTATGCGTATTAACAAAGTCACGTGCTTGGGCTAAGTACTCAAGCGGGAGTACTTTTCCGCCAATGGTATTTTCTAAGCTGAGCAATCGCGTTTTTGCAAAATGGCAATCGTCAGGTTTTATAGCCGCCGCTATTTTACTAAAAGGGATGCTGCCATCAGCTTCGTTTTCAATAGGCTGTGGCTGAACAGATCCTAATACAGCTGCGCCGCCACCCTCAAACTTATAATTGTGAGCATTTTGGCCACAAATGTATTCGTCACCTCGCTCACAGTGCGCCATTAACGCAAGTAAGTTGGCTTGTGTGCCTGAGCTACAATAAAGTGCGGCTTCAAAATTAAAACGCTTACACGCATAGACTTCTAACTGGTTAACGCTTTCATCATCACCATATACATCGTCACCAACCGGTGCGTTGTACATAATATCGCGCATTGTTTTTGTTGGTTTTGTAACCGTATCAGAGCGAAAATCTATCATGGTTTGCTTTTCCTTTTATAGCTTAATCAAGCTCGCTACATATTTGTTCACGAGTTTCTTTATCAAAATAGCTCCATGCAATAAAGCGGCTAATTTTTTGACCCTGTGCCATATCAACTATTTTATACTGTGCTATTGGGTGAGCTTTTAACACTTCTTCAAGCGCTGCAATATTATCTTTTTTAGAGACTAACGACGTAAACCACAGTACTTGTTCTGCAAAGTCTTCGCTTTCTTTAATCATATTAGAGATAAACCGTACTTCACCGCCTTCGCACCATAATTCATTATTATGACCACCAAAGTTAAGCGTGCTACTGGGTGTTTTTCCTAAGTTTTTCCATTTACGTTCACTGCCTTTACTTGCCTCTTCTTCACTTGCATGAAACGGCGGGTTACAGAGCGTTAAATGGTATAGATCTTTTTGATTAATAACGCCTTTAAAAATATGTGATGCGTTTTTTTGTTGTTTTAGGGTTATTTTTAAACCATTAAACTGCGCAATTTGCTTTGCTATTTTTACTGAGGCTGCGTCAATATCAGTCCCTGTAAAATGCCACTTATATTCACTTGTACCCGTAAGTGGATAAACCAAGTTAGCGCCAGTGCCAATATCAAGCACTTTAATTTGCCTACCTAGAGGTATTTGTTGTTGATTATCATCACTTAATAGGTCGGCCAAGTAGTGAATATAGTCAACACGCCCAGGTATAGGCGGGCATAAGTTATGCTCGGGTATATCCCAAAAATCAATATTATAATGCGCTTTTAAAAGAGCTTGATTAAGTGTTTTAACAGCCTTGTTATCACTAAAATCAATGCTTTTAGTACCTGCAGGTGTGGTTATAACAAATGGCAGTAGAGCAGGGTGCTCTGTTGTTAATAAATCGAAGTCGTACCCATTTTTATGTAGGTTGCGAGGGTGTAATTTTGAACGTGTTTTATTTTCTTTCATGGCTTCATTTTAACAACAGATATAATGACGTAAGTGTAACAAATGCTGATGAGTAAAGTGCAGACATTTCCTTTGGTATATTTAATATTACTGGTAGGATGAGTTGAAAATAATAAAAAGGAATAACTGTGGCAATTTCTCAGCAATCAATAATTATCAATTTAGCTGATCAACAAACACTTCATTTACGCCGTATCAGTGATGAAAATCAGCAAGGGCCTGTCGTATTTTTTATGCATGGAGCTGTAGAAAACGGTAAAATTTTTACACGCACTCCAATAAAGGACTTGCCCCTTTTTTGGCTGAGCATGGGTATAGATGTTATGTGGCTGATTTACGTGGCCGAGGTGATAGTAAACCGGTTATTTCAAGTGACGCTAAATACGGGCAAACTGAGGCCATTTTAGAAGATATCCCAGCCTTTATTAAGCAAATAGAGTTGATTGAAGGTAAAAAGCCTGACTACTGGGTTGCTCACTCTTGGGGCGGGGTATTGATGAACAGTGTATTTGCACGCTTTCCAGAATATATTAATGATGTAAAAGCGTGTGTGTATTTTGGTTCTAAGCGTTCTTTATTTAATAATCATCCTCAAAAATTATTACAAGCCAATTTGATTTGGTATTTTATGGCACCTTTACTTGCTAAAAAGCATGGCTATTTAAATGCTAAAAGTTATAAGTGGGGAAGCGATAATGAAACTCAAAAGTCGCATTATCAAAGTATGCAATGGGCTAAAAAGAAGCCATGGATAGATTCTGATGATAATTTTGATTATGCAAAAGCGCTAAACAGCCTGCATTTACCGCCAACACTTCATATTGCTGCGGTAAAAGATAAAGCATTAGCGCAACCAATCGATATTCAAAAATTTATGGACGAATCGGGGCCAGGCATTCAACAAATGCGAATTTACGGTCGTAAACACGGGCATAATTTTGATTACGACCATATTAATATGCTTACCCATCCGAGTGCCCGCGATGATCAATTTAAAGATTTACTTAATTGGTTTGAAGTACATTCTGTTAACTAGTTCTCATCAAGCAATTTAAGCAAAGGCGCTCTATAGCGTTCCCATTTTGTAAG
Source organism: Pseudoalteromonas sp. B131b (assembly GCF_037162545.1). Taxonomy (NCBI): domain Bacteria; kingdom Pseudomonadati; phylum Pseudomonadota; class Gammaproteobacteria; order Alteromonadales; family Pseudoalteromonadaceae; genus Pseudoalteromonas; species Pseudoalteromonas sp. B131b. Next base: position 185,517 of record NZ_JARLUZ010000002.1, read on the forward strand.
TGCTGAATTATTAACAGGCTTTCGAATGGCATGCTTACTAAGCGTAGTAACAGCTGATGTACGCTTATGAAATGCTAAACAACCATCTTCATATTGACAACCTAAAAAGTTAAGTAATGCAGTTAGCTGACCTTTTGGGTTGTTTATTAATGCTTCGTAATTCATGTTGTAAATTGGCATATTTTCAAGAGACTGCCAATGACCCATTAATTTCTCATATAAAGTATGGTATTGCTTAAACTCCACGAGAGAGCAAAAATAAGGCTCGTTTTCAGCAAAGTAATTACTAAACACTGAAAAAGCAGTTGCATTAAAGTCACGCGTTAAGTTTATAAATTTGGCATTTGGAAAAAGGACATAAATAAGTCCAAGAGATAGGTAGTTACTTGGCAGTTTATTTATTATAAAAGGCCTGATGGGCGATGCTGTTTTTAATGTTGTGATATACATTTCGCGGGCTTTTTTGATTAAATCAGGCGTTAAATGCGCTAAACATTGCGGGTAAGCAATCCCCGTTTTTTGTTCGATAAAAGCAACTGCGTTATTACTAATACTCGTACTCTCTCCTAGGCTCGAAAACTGACTATGGCTTGCCAACATTTGCTCTACAAGGGTAGAGCCACTTCGAGGCATGCCGATAATAAATACGGGCGCGATATTAGTTGTAAAACTTTTATCACGTTTTTGCATAAAGGCATTGGTATTGTGTTTAATTATTTCGCTGTAAAAAGGTTCAAGCTCTTGAGTATTAAAGTTACTTAATTTTCGTTGTAGTTTATTTGCTAGTACAAAGTAATTAAATGCTTGTTCAATGTCTTCAAGTTTATCGTAACTTTTAGCGAGTGCGTAATAACACACCATTTTGAGTCGTAAATTATCTGTTTGCATTAATAAATGATGCAGATTACTTATGTAGTTGTGTTCTTTGTCAAAGCGGCCTAATTGAACTAACTCAAATAAAATATAAGCAGTTACGGGGTAAACCCCCATACTCAATGCGTGTGCAAATGTGGTATGCGCTTTATTTAAATTGCCATGTGTTAAATAGTGCTGAGCTAAGTAATAATGAGGTTCAGGGTTATTATTTGCTAGACTTTTTACATATTCAAGCACAGTAAGTGCATCTTTTGGTGAGTTGACACCATTAAACGCATCGGCTAGTGCATGCAGTGGCTCAAGCATATGAGGCATGCGTTCACACACTTTTTGGAGTAAGTACACAGCAGCATCAAATCGCTCTAACCTCAATGCGATTTTGCCTAAACCAAATAAAGCTTCACCATTTTCAGGGTTGCTTTTTAATAGTGTCTTATAGTGAAACTCAGCTTCTTTGAGCATGTTTTGTTGTAGTAACTGATTAGCTTTTTTGAGTAGCATAGTTATACCAATTTTATTAAAAAATAATCATTCTATCGCATTAAATAGCGTACTCACTGCGTTAAAAATTATTCATATAGAGCAACTATATATCATAGTTTTCGCCTTGTTATTACGCTATTTTCTGAGCGCTATAATAGAACACTTATTCAATGCAATTGGTATTGTTCATTTTTATTTACTATAAAATAAAAAAGGCGAAATGTCTTAACATTTCGCCTCCACTTCTTTATGTAAAAATATTAGAACGTGTATGTTGCTTTAGCGTAGTAAAAGCCACCATTAATACCGAACGGAGATGTTTCGTAATACTTACCACCCCAGTTGTTATTTGGCGCGCCAGCTGCTTCAGCAAAATCAAGTTTTTCAGCATCCTGATCAAATAAGTTTTGAGCTCCAACCGAGAAGCTAATTGACTCATTCATGAAGTAAGTAATTTCAGCATCAATAGTTACAGCTGCGTCAGCAGTTTTTGCTGTTGCATCGTAATCTACGTGAACGCCTTGGTATTCGCCGTAGTAATTTGCACGAGCAAATGCAGAGATAGATTCCCACTGTTGAGACAATGTGAAAGTAGCACGGTGATTAGGTAAGTCTTCTTCTAAACGCTTAACTTTAAATGCACCGGTAATATCACTAAATTGAGTTACTTCAGTATCATTCCAGTTGTAAGCAAGGCTAAATGTAGAGCTACCACCCATTAATTCAGCTGTATAGTTTGCAACTAAATCGATACCTTGTGTTGTTGTATCAAAGTCATTCGTGAAAAAGCTTACTTGTGCAAGACTCTGTACATTAGGTACGCCAGCTGCTTCAAGTGTATCTTTATCGCTTTGGCTTAAATTAATCTTATCTGATTGGCTAATACGATCTTCTACTTGGATATTGTAGTAATCAAGTGTTAAAAATAAATCACCAATAGTGTATACAGCGCCAAACGTGTAGCTTTGAGATTCTTCTGGCTCAAGCTCTGTACCACCTAATTGTACCGCAATTGGGTTTGTTGGTGGAAGTAGTGCTGAATCTTGTAATACACCATTGTCTAAGCTTGTTTGTACGTTACTTACATTAGCTTGACCAACCGTTGGTGCACGAAAGCCTGTACTAATAGAGCCGCGCACGTTTAAATCTTCCGTTACATGGTACTGCGCCATAACTTTATAGTTTGTTGTTGTGCCAAAGCTGTCGTAATCTTCAAAACGTAAAGCTAAGCCCATTAAAAAATCTTCAGTAAATGGGGCTTCAATATCAACAAATGCAGCGTAGTTACGGCGAGTGTATTCACCCGCGTCAGATGGTTTAAAACCAGGGAAACCATTAGAACCTATACCAAAACCTTGCTCAGTAAACTCACCTGCAGTAAATGACGCTACATCACCAGATGTTACTGTAAATGTTTCTTCATGCCACTCTAAACCACCGGCAATATTTACATCGTATGCTAAATCAAAATCAAATCCTTTAGAAATATCTAAATTGAAGTTTTTCTCTAGTTGCGAGTATTTACCTGGACTAAAGTCGCGTGGTGAGTCTAAGCCTAATGACGCATTAACTGTATCGTAAATAAAGTAGCGAGATTCATTAAAGCCAACCGTACCACTAATGTCATAAAATGCATCTTTTAAGAAGCCACCAGTGAACATGCCTTTAGTACCAATTGTTAAAGAAGTATCGGTAATGTTACCACCAAAGTTAGGTGTAAAACCGCCAGGCAGTGTTTCATTAAATGCAAAACAGTTAGCAGAAGTTAGTGAATCTATTGCAGATTGATCTGGTGCACCGTTAGCTTGAATTTCTACTACTGGACAATCTAATTGAGCGTCATAACCGTCTAAAGATCCAACTAAAACAGTAGGTGTAGCAGCATCCCAAGCAGTTTGTCCAACTGGGTTGTCATCACCAGGGCGGCGCATATTTACACCATTAACATCGCGAATGTTACCACCATATACACCTGGGCGAGATGTAGGGTTACGATAATAGAAGCCACCTCGTACATCGCGCTCAGAGTAGTTACCAAACATGTAAAATTCAGAATCGTTTGTTAGCTCTAATCCAACATTACCAAAAATTGAAATATCATCATCGACTTCTGGTGCGCCCCAAACTTGAGCTAAAGGCGATACGTCTTGAACACCGGCTGCTGCAAGACCAGCAGCATCAGGACGCTGTACAGAGCGACTAGTTGCATCAGCTGTTTTGTATTGAAAGCTTAAGTTAGCAAAACCGTTGTCGGTAAACGGTAAACCAATGTTACCCGATACTTGAGTTGTATCGCCATCACCTTCGTAGAACTGGCCGTGGCGAACTTCTAATTTACCGCCTTCTGACGCGTCTTTAAGTTGGAAGTTCATTACACCTGCAATTGCATCAGAACCATACTGAGCTGCAGCACCATCACGAAGTACTTCTACTTGCTTGATTGCAATACTAGGGATAACTGAGATATCAGCACCTTGTGCACCATCATTAATACCACCACCTAAAAATGCGATTACAGAAGCACGGTGACGACGTTTGCCGTTTAAAAGAACCAATGTGCTGTCTGATGGTAAGCCACGTAAGTTTGCTGGGCGAACAAGTGATGCTGCATCACTAATAGGGTTTTGGTGAACATTGAAAGATGGCACTGCACCTTTTAAAAGCTCAAGCATGTCAGTATTCCCTGACTTTTCAAGCTCTTCACCACCAATAATATCGATAGGAACCGGTGAATCACCAATTGAACGTGGAGCTGAACGCGTACCTACTACAGCAATTTTTTCAACATTTTTATTAACTTTAGCCTTTGCTTGTTCTTCATCTGCAGCAATAGCAGAGCTTGAGAAGAATAAACCAGCGGTAGTGGTTGCTAGCGCAAACTTAATTGCCTGATTTAGTACGTTGTTTTTTAATTTCATTCTAATTTTCCCCAGTTAGAATAATTTTTGTTTAGTAAGACTTTGTAAGTATTACTTATTTTATATTTTTGGACTGGAATACAGTGGATGTTAGGAGGAAGTTTAATTACTTGACCCCTTAGAGTTTTAGCTCACATCTAGTGAAGTCCTAATTACAGACTATACATAAAAAACAACGAGAGCAATTATTAATTAACTATTAAATAACAAAAGTTTAAATTAACTAAAAGCAGCTAGAGTGGTGCGTTATAAGAAGTAAAGTGGACTAATTAAGTGCAATATGGTGTTTTTAAGGGAAGTTAATGCATTTTTTAGGTTGTTAAACTGTCGGATTTGTTAATTAACTGTATCTATTTTGAGTTGTGTTAGCTGCCATTTTTTAAGCTTTTCTTTGTATGTATCCCATACGCACGGGCAGCAAGAGCCTCCGCCACAACATTCATCAGATTTTGGTTTTTCAGGTTTTAAAATATTTTTAGTATTTTTTTGAGCATGGAAATAAATTTATTCGGCACTAGTTTGGTGCAAATAATAGTAGATGAGGCGAATCAAGTAAATTATTCTTTGTGAACATGGATGCCTGTGTGAAAATGCATGTTATGCGATTATATAAAGTTATTCACCGTGCACCTTGGCGGGTAGTTAAAATTAGTAAAAAACGCCAACAGCTGCGTTTTCGCCGTGCTATGGTGGCGCTTAAAATCGCACTCGCCCAAGAAAAACAAGAAACAAAAGAAATGCTTTCTATCTATAGGCGCTATACGCAAGGACAAACAAATCAAGCTGAGTTAAAGCGTGCCAACGAACAATTTGTCGATATTTTAAAGGGCCTTGGCTTGGGTGTATTTGCTGTATTACCATTTGCGCCTATCACTATTCCCTTAGTGGTTAAATTAGGAAGTTTAGTTGGGGTGGATGTACTACCTAGCTCCTTTAACATGAACAAATCAATTAAAGAGCTCGACGCAGAAATTAATCAAGAAAATCAAAAAGAAACTCAAAAAAAACAGACTAAAAAGTAATCTTACAAACCGTTAAATTAGCGATACCTTTTAGGTGCGCTTATTGATATGCTCTTAAGTACCATTTTTATATTATACGAGCTATTTAATGAGTGCATTACTACGTCATACATCTTCTGGTATTCCTTTATCTTTTATTTTAAAAAACGAATTATCTGACTGGCACGCACAGCAGCCTGCATTTATACAAAATTGGTTAACTAATACAGGTTTTGAAAAGCAAGGTGTTGCTTTAATTCCTGATGCTAAAACGGGCGAGTTAAGCCAGGTATTTTGTTTAATGCAAAGCAGCGATGATTTTTGGGCTGCGGGTAATTTAGCAAATACACTTCCTACAGGTACTTATCAAATTCAAGGCGACAGCGCTTTTGTAGAGCAGGTTGCTTTAGGGTTTGTACTTGGTGGTTACGAATTTAGTGAATATAAAGAAAAACCAACAGCAAAAGCGCAATTAGCCATTAGCGATAAAGCGTTATATGAACGCATTAGCCAACAAGCTGATGCCATTACACTTGCACGTGATTTAGTAAATACTCCAGCGGTAGATATGATGCCGCAACATTTATCGCAAGTAATGGAAGATTTAGCTGCAACTTACAATGGCGAATTTTCACAGTGGGTTGGCGATGAGTTACTAGAGCAAAACTACCCGACTATTCATATGGTGGGTCGTGCAAGCGAAAATAAACCGCGTTTACTTGATTTAAAATGGGGTGCAACAGATGCTCCATTAATTACACTAGTCGGTAAGGGCGTATGTTTTGACTCAGGCGGACTTGATTTAAAACCAAGCTCTGGCATGCGTAACATGAAAAAAGACATGGGCGGCGCCGCGCATGTAATTGCACTAGCGCAGCTTATTATGGCAGCTAACTTACCAATTAGATTACGTGTACTTGTACCCGCTGTTGAAAATGCGGTATCGCGAAATGCATTTCGCCCTGGCGATGTTGTTAAAACACGCAAAGGCATTATGGTCGAAATTGATAATACCGACGCAGAAGGGCGCTTAGTATTGTGTGATGCATTAAGCGAAGCACAAAACGATAATCCTGAGCTAATTATTGATTTTGCTACCCTCACGGGTGCATGTCGTGTTGCGTTAGGCACGGAGCTTCCGGGCTTTTTCTCAACAGAGCGCGATGTAGCAAACGGTATTATTGATGCAGGTTTAAGTGTCCATGATCCTGTTTGGCAACTTCCGCTGTTTGAGCAATACAAAAACTTACTAAAAAGTGATGTAGCCGATATGGCAAACTGTGCAAGTACACCGTTTGGTGGTGCTATTACCGCAGCGCTTTACTTAAAAGAATTTGTTGAACCAACAACACCGTGGGTACATTTTGATGTAATGGCGTGGAACTTACGTGCATTACCAGGTCGTCCAACGGGTGGTGAAGCATTAGGTATTCGTGCTGTATTTAACTACTTACAAAATCGTTTTAATAAATAAGTTTTTGATTCAATAGTAAGAACTTGAGCTTATGAGTTTTAAACCTCATAAAGCTCAAGTGGCAAGTTATCTGGATCGGCAAAAAAGGTAAACTTTTTGCCGGTTATTTCATCCACTCTAATATCCTCAACGTTTACATCGCACGACTCTAAATACGTTTTTGCAATCTGTACATCCGCGACCTTAAAAGCTAAATGTCTTAAGCCTTGTGCTTCGGGATAGCTGGGTCTTGCGGGCGATCCATCAAACGAAAATAGCTCTATTTGGCTACCATCGGGCATGGCTAAATCTAATTTATATGAATTACGATCAGCTCTAAAGTGCTCATTAATAACGTTAAGTTTAAGTAAATTGCTATAAAAGTGTTTAGAACGTGCATAGTCACTACAAATAATCGCAGCGTGGTGAATACCGAAAAGTTTCAAATTTAATTCCTTAAAAAGCAAAAACGCACTTAAATAAGTGCGTTTTATATGTTGCTTACTACATGTTGTGTTAGCTTTGCTGCGCTTCTTTACATGCTCTAACGGCCGGTGCTACAAGTTCTAAACCGGTTTTATCACATGGCGGTAAAGCGGCATCGCTTACACTAATAGGCGTTACGCGTTCGCCCCACTTTATGTAACTTGCAGCCCACGTAAGGCCTGCACCAAATGCAGCAGACATAATATTTGAATGCGGTTTAATTAACCCTTGCTCAACCGCTTCACATAACGCAATAGCAATAGTCGCAGCAGAGGTATTACCATACTCACCAATGTTAACCATTACTTTTTCGTCAGGTACTTTTAAACGATGCTGAATAGCTTGAATAATACGTAAGTTAGCTTGGTGTGGAACGAGTACATTAATGTCATCAAGGCTCAAATCGGCTTGTTTAAGTACATCGTCGCACGCTTCGCTCATGCCTTTAACAGCACGTTTAAAAATTTCACGACCTTCAAATAATAAATCTGATGGACCAATTGGCTCATACTTATTTAAATCGCTACCAAAGTTGGTGATGTGTAAAATATCGCGGTCTTCGCTGTCACAACCGGTTTTGGAACCAAGTAAACCCGCTGGCGTATCGGCAGCTTCAAGTATTACTGCACCTGCGCCATCGCCAAATAAAACAGCGCTGTCGCGACGTGCCCAGTTTACATACCAGGTCATACGTTCAGCGGCAATGACGACTGCTTTTTTGATCATACCCGCTTGAATTTGTGCTGTAGCAGCTTGCAACGCATATAAAAAGCCCGAACATGCCGCGTTTGTATCCATTGCGGCAGCGCCTGTTGCACCAATATTTTTTTGCACTTGTGAGGCGGTATTTGCCACAACAGTAGAAGGTGTACAGGTTGCTAATATCACTAAATCAATATCTTTAGGATCAATGCCTGCGCACGCAATAGCATGCTTAGCAGCAACGGTTGCCAGCTCGGCGGTACTTACATGGCTCACTCGGCGAGATTTAATGCCTGTACGCGTGGTTATCCACTCGTCGGTGGTATCAACTATTTCACTAATTTCATCGTTGCTAATGCTTGCTGGTGGAATGCATTTACCCCAACCAGTGATATGTGCGTAAGGCATAGTATGTTCTCTTAAGGTGGTCTGACATGTGTTACTAATGGGGGAGTTATACCAAAAAACGGCTTTCAAGACTAGTTTATAGCATGCTTTGTATCGTAAATATTCGCAATTACAGGTTATTTAAGGTAATGCTAGTATAAAAAAGGAGCAAGTATGAAAACAACACTAATAACAACATTCACTTCAATAACTATGGCATTAATAGCAAATGGGGCTTTTGCTCAACAGCATAAAATTATTTATGCGGGCAGTTTACTTGCATCCGAAGATCAAAAAGTAAAAACAGAGCAAACGTTAATCATAACAGATAATACAATAACAGCCATTAAAAACGGCTACCTCACAAAAGCAGAACTTAACCTACCTGATGCCGATATTATCAATCTTAAAAATCAATTTGTAATGCCTGGTCTTATTGATATGCATGTTCACGTTACGTTTGAGCGAGATACTAAAGCAAATCCTCACCGTTGGGCAACAGAATATGATGCGGATTATGCTTTGCGTTCAATTAAATATTTACAACGTACGCTCGATGCAGGTTTTACATCAGTGCGAGATTTAGGTAGCGATCACAAAGTAATATTTCCGCTAAAGCGCGCTATTGAGCGAAATGATATTAACGGCCCTCGCATTTTTGCAGCGGGTAATACAATATCACCTACCGGTGGACACGCAGATATGCACGGATATCGAAAAGATATTACAGATGCGGTTACAGGCGGGATTGGTATTTGTAATGGCGCGGATGATTGTAGCCGTGCGGTACGCGAGGTAATTAAAAGTGGTGCTGATGTAATTAAAATTACTGCCACGGGTGGAGTACTAAGTAATACCGCTGCTGGTGTTAACCAACAACTTACAGATGCAGAGCTGGTTGCAATAGTTGATACGGCTCACCACTTAGGGCGTAAAGTTACAGCCCATGCACACGGTACACAAGGTATAAAAGCGGCCTTAAAAGCCGGTGTGGATTCCATTGAGCATGGCTCTTACTTAGATAAAGAGGCAATAAAGTTATTTAAAAAAACGGGATCTTATTTAGTACCGACGCTTTTAGCGGGTGCAACGGTCAGTGAAGAGGTGCTTACAAATCCAAATATGCCACCGGCAATAGCCGATAAAGTGCGTGAAGTAACTCCAAAAATGCAGGCTTCGTTTAAACTTGCACTGAAAAATAAGGTTAATATAGCCTTTGGAACAGACTCTGGGGTGTCGCGTCATGGGCTTAATGCTAACGAATTTAGTTTAATGGTAAACAATGGTATGAGCGAAGCCCAAGCTATTAAATCAGCAACCATACATGCAGCTAAACTGCTGGGGCAAAGCGCACTCATTGGCGACTTGAGTGTTGGTAAACAAGCAGATATTATCAGTGTGAATGGCTCACCGCTTAAAAATATCGACGTACTGAAAAACGTGCAATTTGTTATGAAAGCCGGGCAAGTTTATAAACAATAGGGAAGGTTATGAGCAGCAAAATAAAAGTGTCGTTGTTTAATCATTTGATTGACGCTGAGCGCCAGTTACTAGACCCAGAAGTTCGCCAATCTGAGCGCGCATTAGATGCTTTACTCGATGATGAATTTATCGAAATTGCTGCCAATGGCACTACCTTTAATAAATACCAAGTACTTACCCGCTTACCTACCGAGGTTGTGCCACAGTTTTATAATCAGCATTTTAAGGGCCGAATGCTAAGCGATGATGTAGTGCAACTTAGTTATCAAGCAGCTTATAGGCGCTCTGCTCGCGCTGAGTTTAATTATTCTTTACGTATGTCGCTTTGGCGTAAAAGTAATGAACAATGGAAAATGGTGTTTCATCAAGGAACGCCTTGTGCACCGTTTTCAATTTCGATGGATGATGATTAAAAATCACATAACCGTTAAAATAACCTTATTAAACATTTGATTGGGCAATTACCTCTTGTTAATGCGTACCGACCCCACCATTAGTCGACTATTAATGCTGCGAAGCGGCGCTATTGCCGTGCAATTAATTGCGGTGCTTAGCGTTTATTTTTTATTAGAACATCAAATTGCATTACTGCCTTTACTTATTGTTATTGCCGTTGAGGCTTTGTTTCAGCTTATTAGCCTATTTGCTTATCGAAATGTAAGCCGTGCTAAACCTTTGGGTATGTTGATGCAGTTAACCGCTGATGTATTATTTTTAACGGTTTTGCTATCGCTAAGCGGCGGTGCGACCAATGCATTTGTTTCGTTATTATTGCTCCCAATAATGATAGCTGCTGTTACGCTGCGAGAAAAAGGATTAGCTTATATTGCGGTATTAGCCATTGCCGCATACAGTTTTTTACTGATAAAGATGCCCGATCACAATATGCATCAAATGAATATGAGTGGTCACTTTATTGGTATGTGGGTTAATTTTGTTTTAAGTGCTAGCGTAATCGCATTAGTGATTGGCGCAATGAGCAGGGCACTTAAAGAGCGAGAGCGAATTATTGCAAACGTGCGTGAAAAACAACTGCGTAATGAGCAGCTTGTTACCCTTGATGGGGCCGCTGCACAAATAACTCATCAACTAGCGACCCCAATTGCAAACTTACAGTTACTGTTTGAAGAGTTATTAGAAGAGCAACCAAACAATCCTATTGTTAAGCACATGCAAGCGCCGCTTTCTCAGTGCAGCACACAACTTAACGACTTTAGAAAACTCTCAGAGCAGTTACGCCTTAAAAATTCACAAGAGCATGTAACGGTAAAGCAACTGCAAACACAAATTACAGACACACTTTTACTGCAATATCCTGATCAACAAATTAAATGGATTACGCCACCAATTGCAGCAACGCTATTGAGTGATGCCATGTTATTGCCTGCTATTTTAAATTTATTGCAAAACGCCGCGCTTGCTAATCAAAAACAAGGTAAAACTCAATTAGAGCTGAGTTGGCAGCAAGATAACTTACATAGTGAATGCGTTTACTTGTTAATTCGCGATTTTGGCCCTGGCTTTTCATCATCGCAATTAGCAGAGCTTGGCGGGCAACTTATGCCAAGCGATCAGGGAATGGGGCTTGCTGTGCTTTTATCAAATGTTACTTTTGAGCGTTTAAATGGCTCACTTACCTTGTTTAACCATGCTGATGGCGGCGCTGTTGCCAAAGTTAAACTCGCTATTGTAAACATTGAGAATAACGCCTCATGAAGTTACTTATAATTGAAGACGACATTAATTTAGCCAGCACACTGGCAAGGCGCTTAACTAAACAAAGCTTTACCTGTGAGGTGGCGCATAACCAAAGTGATGCGTTACTTGCTGCGCGTAAATTATTGCCCGACTTTGTTTTATTAGACATGAAACTAGGCGACGATAACGGACTTACACTCATAAAGCCGCTGCGTAGTTTGCTCCCCCAAACTCATATTGTTTTACTAACAGGGTTTGCAAGTATTGCAACCGCAGTAGAGGCAATGCGGTTAGGCGCAAACGATTACCTTACTAAGCCGGTTGATATGGCAACATTATTAAAAGCGCTTAACACCGAGCCTGTGGCATCGAATGTTATTGATGATGCGGTTATGTCGCCAGAGCGCTTAGAGTGGGAGCATATTCAACAAGTACTGCACAGTAATAATGGCAATGTGTCGGTAACCGCAAGGCAACTTAATATGCATAGGCGTACTTTGCAGCGCAAGTTACAAAAAAAGCCGGTGCAGCAGTAAAGTACTTAATTTAAGGAAGGTGTTATGAGCGATGATGTAGCGACAATAATGCAAAATCAAAAAATTATATTATTTGATGCGCAATGTAAGCTGTGCAGCGCGTGGTGTAACTTTATTATTGCTCACGATAAAAATACTATTTTTAAATTATGCAGCGTGCAATCTCCAAAAGGGGAACTGTTGTTAACGCATTTTGGTTTTTCAACAATTGAATATGCTTCAATGGTTTACCTAGAAAACGGCAAAGCGTATACGCAAAGCCATGCTTTTTTTAATGTTGTTAAGCAGCTAGGTTACCCATATAAGCTAGCAACTGTATTTAGTATTTTGCCAAATAGGTTTAATAACTGGTTATACGATAGGGTTGCTTTAAACCGCTATACCTTGTTTGGAAAATATCAGTATTGCAGAATTCCCAACCCAGAGGATGCTAAACATTATTTTTAAATTGGTATTTTTATCTCACATATAAGTAGATGCTAGGTTTAAGGAGCTGTGTTAAAATCGCCGCGTTTAATTTTAGCTAACGGTATAAAGGCTTTCTTCATGGCAAACACAGCACATGCACTTCACATTTTGGTAAAGCACAAAGAGATTGCAGAAGATATTATTAGGCAATTAGGTAAAGGTGCAAAATTTCAAACCTTAGCTAAAAAGTATTCGTCATGCCCATCGGGTAAAAAAGGCGGTGATTTAGGTGAATTTGGTCGTGGGCAAATGGTTCCACAGTTCGATAAGGTTGCGTTTAAAGGCGCAATTTTAGAGCCTCATCTAGTTAAAACAAAATTTGGCTGGCATGTAATTAAAGTACTTTATCGCACGTAATAAATTGATTTTTTGGTATTTACGCGTTGTGATTGCTTGTATATGGGAAATGACCACATCGCTGTAAATTTAACCTTTGAAGATAAACACGCGCTAACCTAAAATTTTGGGTTGTTTACTATTATAAAGTATTAAAAAAACCGCATTTTATATCTACGCGGTTTTTAACTAATTAAATTATTGATTACTTAACTGGTAATTCGATATCTGCAAATAATTTATCTACATCATCTTGGTTACGCAATAAACTTGCTCGTTCAACACGTTCTTTTGTTAGGTGCGGTGCAAAACGCTCAATGAAGTCATACATATAAGTGCGTAAAAAACTGCCTTTTCTAAATCCAATTTTAGTGGTACTTGCCTCAAATAAATGGCTCGCATCAATACAGACTAAATCGGTATCACTTATTTGATCTATTGCCATTGAAGCGACTACACCGACCCCTAACCCTAGACGAACATAGGTTTTAATTACATCAGCATCGGTTGCTGTAAATACAATATGGGGTTCAAGACCATGTGCACTAAATGCTTTATCTAGTTCTGAGCGACCCGTAAAGCCAAATACGTAAGTAATGAGCGGATATTGCGCTATGTCGGCAACAGTTAAATTATTTACTTTTTTCGCAAGAGGATGGTCTTTTGCAACAACAATACTGCGATTCCAATGATAGCATGGCAACATAACCAAATCTGAATAAAGATGAAGTGCCTCAGTCGCAATTGCAAAATCTGCGTCGCCACGAGCAGCTGCGTCTGATATTTGTTGTGGTGTTCCTTGGTGCATATGGAGTGAAACCGCAGGATATTTCTTCATAAACCCTTGAATAACACTCGGAAGAGCGTAGCGGGCTTGCGTGTGAGTTGTTGCAATATTAAGCTTACCTTGATCTGGTAATGTATGCTCATTTGCAACCGCTTTTATGCCTTCTACTTTGGAAAGTATTTCTCGGGAAATATTAATTATTTCTTCGCCAGCGCCCGTCACATGGGTTAAATGTTTACCACTGCGGCCAAAAATTTGTACACCCAACTCATCTTCTAACATACGTACTTGTTTAGAAATACCAGGTTGAGAGGTAAATAAACTTTCAGCAGTTGCTGAAACATTTAATTTATGATTTTGTACTTCTACGATATATCTGAGTTGTTGTAATTTCATAGCTGCATATTTTAACGTTGTTATTCATATAATTTATAAAGGTAATACGTGTTAAACCCAAGCGTTTTTTAATTTTAAAATTCACCTTGAGTTTTAGGCATACACATTTATCTGTTTGGGATCTAAGGCTAGCACAATAAATATGCTTCAGATAGCAATGATTATCCGAGATAATCTTATAATAGGCCCTCCTTGTAATGCTTTTTTAGCATATTTATAAGTTAAGCAGCGCAAAGCTACCCTGTTAGTATATATTTAATGTAAGATTAAAAAATTAGATATGAATCCGAGAATTACACTATGATCGTTTCAATTATTATTGTGCTCATAGTCGCACTTATTGTGATTGCGCTTTGGGTAAGTGCTGTACAGCAACACAAAGAGAAACAAGAAGGCGAACGTCGCAAAGAGCTTACAAAACAAAAGGCGATAATAGAAGAGACTGAAGAAGCACTTGCGAATAGTGCCAACATACCTTTGTCCGAACCTATTATTCGCGTACTACAACGCCGTGTTTATGAAGCGCTGAAAACTATGGTGGCAAATTCCACTGGTTCAAAGGCGCTTAAAAATAGGTTAAGTGAAGCAAAAGAGCATCTTACGCAACCTGTTCAAGGCAATAATAATGACTCGCTGTCTTTACCGAGTAACGACAAACAGCTTGTAAGTCTTATCCAAGGTATAAAAAAATTACGCATAGTGTTACGCTCAGAACACAATAAAGGGCGAGTTGATAGCCAAGTGTTTACAGTTGAAGATAAACGATTAGAAAAGCTTCAACTTCGTATCAATATAGAAAGCCAAATAAAACGCGGTTTATCAGCACGTTCGGCAAACATGGTAGGTTCTGCTAGGCAATATTTTGAAAAAGCCCAAGTTACTCTTAACGGAGTGACTTATTCAGATGAATATGTTTCAGCTAAACGTCAAGAAGTGGAAGGTTATCTAGAAGCAATTAGTGTAGAGCTTCGGGCATCAAATGCTAATGCGCTTAAAAAGAAAAACGAACAAGAGCAGGACGACTTGGATATATTATTTGCTCCTAAAAAGAAATGGTAAATATGTGTTATCAGCGATAAGCATCCTTTCATCTTAAATTGTTATTTGAAAGCCAGAAACTTTCTGGCTTTTTATATTTTTATTTCAGCCTACCCCTCAGCTAAAATGCTTGATTAGCTTGTCGTGTTGTTACAGGTAATCGGTACTCGAATGATAAATCTAACACCCATCCTAATTTCCTTAGCGAAAAATGGAATGAAAAATAAACTTTAGCCAAAAAAGTAAATTTAGTGGCGCAGTTTTGTTAGTCCAATTAATGTGGCAGTCTACTTTGGTTTTTGAAGCAACTATTACTTAGCCAAGAATCTATATATGGTAATTAAATGATTGAAAAAATTATTGGTTTCGTTCTTTTATTTTTATTCTTACTATCATTTTTAAGTGTGCTCGGCAATTTATTAGCTGCTTTACTTAATCCTATTGAACTGAAGTTAATTGCCTTCAAAAGGTTGAGTATATCCTTGGCTATACTGATAGTTACATTTTTAGTCGCATATAAATTAGGTTATTTTATTGATAAGTATGAATAAATAAAAGGAAATAACGAAAACACATATGGACGCTCTTTTAAAATCAAGGCGAGTTAGTTTATAAACAAAAAAATTAATGCTTTTATCTTGTTTTAGTGTATTTCAATAATGAGATGAAAGCTCGTAAATTATATATTTTTGATATTATTTAAAAAATCTAGCTTTGTGGCGTGTTTTTTAATGATAAATTAAAGTGGGTGTCTAGCTTATTCTTGCTGCAGGACAAATCACTGCCCATGCAGTTGCTGGTGGGGTTATAGCGGATTTACAAGGTGGTAAATTTGGTCATGGATTTTTTGCTGCGGGTGTAACTAAAGGGGCAGGAGGCCGTTTCTTACCCGGAGGCAATGATTTAACCGCAAGTCAAATTGTTCAAGGAACTGTTGCTTCAGCCGTTATCGGTGGTACTGCATCTGTTATTTCCGGTGGGAAATTTGCCAATGGCGCTAGGACTGCTACTTATCAGTATTTGTTTAATCAGTGTTTGTCAGGAGGCTGCAGTTTCAATAATGAAAGAGAAGCAGGTCAATATGCTGGAGCTATAGATAAGGAAATTGATCGGATAAATGGCATGAATAGGGAAGAATTAAGGAAAATGCTAATCAGCTTGAATGTTGACGTTACTAAACTACGAAGTGCTAATATGTTGAATATTTATAAAGCTAGTATGATAAATAGTCTAAGTTTATATAAAGTTCAAGCAATGGGATATATAGCTGGTAATAATACAGGGTTAAGTCTACCTCATAGCTTAGTTCTTAAGGAACACAGACCGTGTGACTTCCTATCTTAAAACGGCAAATATCATTGTTTTTCTCAATGCTTTGCCGCTTACAATTTACCGCTAGTAGCTCAAATACACGATGTATCTTATGGCTGCACCGTGTTTGTTCTATGCAATCCAGAATATCATCCAACCAAAGATAACTGCACTTACTCGCTCTAAATGTCGAGATCGCACACTTAAACATACCCGCTGCACTATGGCAGATAAAACGCTTGATAAGTGTTTGCAGTATGCTCAGCCAAACCAATGATTCGGCAATATGAGGATCTCGTGTGATGAACCCTTTAAGATTATTCCATGACTTTAGTTCTTTGAAAAACAACTCAATTTGCCAACGAGTTGCATATATATCGAGTAGTTCGTCAAAGCTAAACTGTGCCTCTTTTAAATTAGTAACAAGGAAAACGGGGCGCTTTTCATTCGGTAAATAGATAAGCCTGTACTCGGGCCCATTTTTCTTCCAACGTACTGTTAATTCAAGTGGTTGGCTTGCGAATTTATCGAGTAACGTTTTGATTTTAATGTTCTTTTCTTTAAGTTCTATACCCGCGCAATAAGCTGATGTAACGATTGGGTTAATGTTTTTATTTGCTCTGATCAAAAAATATCCGCCATCTTGAGCTACTTGCTCAAAGTAATCTAAGTCAAAATACCCAGCATCAGCAAGTAATAACGTATCTTCAAGTGTGTGGCTACCTGGTAAAAAGGCGCGCTCAGTTTCAACATCAGGACGAATATCTATTTCGCAGGGTTGTTCATTAAATAGGTCATAGGTAACGTGCAACTCAATTGCGGCAGGACTTACAGCAGTAAAACGACCAGCAAAAACCTGCGCTAATTCATCATGTAGAGCAAATGAAGAACCATCTTGCAATAACACTCGCTGTATTCCTCGCTGGGTAAAAAAGGTTTTATCCAGCGTGTTTACAGTCAATTTAGACATCGCTTGAATAACGAGCTCACGGACAAGCTCAGTCAAGGCTGGTTTTCGAATTTGATTATGAAAGGGTTTATAACTTATCGTGCAATCAGCCTGCGTTCGCAAGTTTTGATGGATATCTGACAAGTTAGCGTCTTGCAGGCAAGATAAGCTTTTAAATACGGCTTTGAGCAGAGAAACGATCGACAGGCAACGGTGTCGAACTTGAAATCCAGAGGTTTTTGCAAGCTCAATGAGGTGTTTTTCTGAGATAAGGGCTTTTAATTGGTTTGAAACTTGGTTAATCTGCATGTGAACTCTGTTTTTAGTCATGTTTTTATTGGCGTAACTATTTGATCATTAACAGAGTTCAACTTCAAGTTTTCTTAAGATCCAACCTATGAAGTCTACCTAACAGTCTAAATGTAACCGGCCTGGCTCTTTATGATTTAGGATATCGTTCATTAGGTGCCTCTTTTGGGGCCGCGGGAACCGCATGGTCTTTAGCCCCAGTGATTTCAGGTTTTTTGGGGATTGATGATAATATAAATGCTAAGTTTTATTACAAATGCACAAATATATGTAATTCAGGGGTAATAGTAGATGGAAATTAATAAGTTAATGCGATTAGCTTTGCTCACTGTTCTATTTTCTTCGTTTACTACTTATGGTAAAGCCTTGGATAGTTTAGGGTGTGGGTGGTATATACCAACAGCTTACTCTGAAAATGAAGATGGAAACGGTTATTTTGAAAAAATCGACAAAAAACATAGTTTAACGGTAACAAGGCAAAGTACTATTTTTAGTGATGAATCATCCAATAAAGAGTGGGTTGTCGGTATGTTCGATACAAGTTTTATTAGTAGATTTAGTTATAAAGATTACCTTGTCGAAACTTATAAAAAAGATTATGGATTTGGCATTGCTTATTTAGTAACTGTAGTTGAATACTCAAAAGAGAACGAAATCTTAGTTTTTTTAAATCTAAGTTTAAATGACTTAATATATGCGACAAAAAGTTGTTTAATATTGCCAGATGATTTACTGGATTTGTATAAGAAGAACGATTATGAAATTAAAAAGCTTAATGAAGTAGTAAAGAAGAAATTAAAAAGAATATAGTGTAAAAAGGTATTCCCTTTTGCCATGATAATTGTTTTTAATAAGGATATTAAATAAAGTTTTATTAAGAGTATTTATATTTAATAGTGTTTTATTTTCTGCTGATGCAATTGCAGCTATTGGCAAAGGCCATGTTAGCGGAAAAATCACGAATATTACCAGTATTAGCTCCAGGGCAAGATCACGAACTTTACCTTGACTTAAAAGTATGATCTTATACTCCTTTTTTAAGGAGCATCCCCATGTCTAACATTCAGCTATTTAAATATTTCGAATCAATCGACGACCCTCGCCAACAAGGTAAAGTTGTTCATAAACTATTTGATATCATATTCTTAGCTGTTAGCGCTGTTGTATCAGGCTGTCAGGGCTGGGAAGAGATTGAAGATTTTGGTCATGATAGACTAGATTGGCTCAGAAAATATGTTCTTCTTGAACAAGGGATCCCTCGCTATGACACAATTGCTCGTGTAATGAGCCGTATTGACATGACGCAATTCCAAGATTCCTTTTCTTCTTGGATGAAAGCCTGCTCCAAATTAACTCAATAAAAAAATTAACGTGACACCCATCTTAATTGGGAGAGCTTTGCTTGTTCAATTAAGGGGCCAGCACCACTGAATTTTGCTATATAAATTAGCTGTTTATGTTCGTCGAGACTCAAATAAGTTACTGTGTCGGATGGCGCTTTGCTTATCCGACCTACGTTTTTAAATATATATGATGGGTGGTACCTTCTCTGCCAAGCTAGTTGCCAATATTGAATATTAGGCGGGTTCAACTTAAATTTTTACGCAGACGAAAATAGCGTTGCCTGAGCGTTCTGCCCATCAGCCGAAATTAGTTGACCACTACAAATCCCCATCCTTATTTTTATATTGTAAAGATCATTTATGAGAATCCTAGAGGCTGTGTTAGAGATAAATCACTTATGATGTTACGAATAACCACACGCATTTAGTGCTGTATGTTGACGATAAAATATCTAATAAATTTATAGTAGGTGATTATTGTTCGCTTACTTATACGTAATAAAAAAAGCTGCAATGTGCAGCCTTTTTTAAGTGTTAAACAACAATCTACTCGTTAAGCGTCTTGTTTGGCTTCTTCTTCACTAATTTGTTTTAGTGCTTGAATTGAAAAATTAACGTGACACCCATCTTAATTAGGATAGCTTTGCTTGTTCAATTAAGATGGGTGTTCTGCTAAATTAATGACACCAAAAGGGATTTAAGGTAAGTAATAAATTTGTATTGTTTTTGAACTGATGAATAAACAAGAAAGGCTGCAATGTGCAGCCTTTCTTAATTTTAAACTTTATTTGTGTATTAAGCGTCTTGTTTGGCTTCTTCTTCACTAATTTGTTTTAGTGCTTGAATGAATGAGTCGCTTGGTTGTCCGCCAGTAAGTGCATACTTATCGTTTATGATAAATGTAGGTACTGACGTAATACCCATTTGTTTAAAGCGGTCTTGCTCTTGGCGTACGTCTTGTACATATTTGTCTGAATGTAGAATACCGCGCGCAGTTTCTTTATCAAGACCTACTTTTTCAACAACGTCGAGTAGTGCTTCTTCTTGATTTAAGTATTTTAAATCAGTGAAGTGCGCTTCAAAAAAGGCAAGTTTTAATTCGGTTTGCTTACCTTCTTCACGTGCCCACATTAATAAACGATGCAAATCAAAGCTGTTGATCATGATGCGTTTGCCATCAAAATTAAAGGTAAACCCAGCACGCTTTCCTGCTTCGAACATGTTTTTACGATTTTCGTCGCCTTGCTCTTCACTTAGGTTGTACTTTTGCATTAAATGTTCGTTTAAATCCTGACCTTCAATTGGCATATCTGGATTTAGTTCAAAAGGATGCCACGTAATATCTGCGCTCATTTCGTCTTTAAGTTGCTCTAGTGCAGTTTCTAGGTTTTTATAACCCACTACACACCAAGGGCACATTACGTCTGAAACGATATCAATTTTAAAGTTTTTCATATTTATCCTTTTGAGGATTGCTTTGGTATAACAGGGGATATTGGGATGAACTGCACTTTATCAATACCAAACTAAAAAGAGCAGCTAAACAGCTGCTCTTGAAGGTATTCAGTTTTAAGCGTTAAGCCCAAATGGGTCGTCAATGCTATAACTTGGTTGTGTAAACCAATGAGGGCCGTTGTCGGTCATGTAAAAATGATCCTCTAGGCGCACGCCAAATTCATCGGGTATAACTAACATTGGCTCGTTACTAAAGCACATGCCTGGGGCAAGTGGGGTTTTATCACCGCCAACTAAGTATGGCCATTCGTGAATATCTAGCCCAATGCCGTGCCCCGTTCGGTGTGGGCAACCCGGTGCTTGGTACTGCGGGCCTAGCCCTTGCGCCGCTAAATAGTTACGTGCGCCCGCGTCTACGTCTTCGCACGTAGCACCAATTTTAGCTGCATTAAATGCCGCCATTTGCGCTGCTTTTTCATGATCCCAAAACATACGCTGGCGCATTGTTGGTTCGCCAAATACATAGGTACGGGTTATATCTGATAGGTAATCGTGTGCTTTACAGCCGGTATCAATTAGTACCATATCGCCTTTTTTAAGTATTTGGGCATCTTTAACACCGTGCGGGAAAGACGTTGCAACACCAAATAAAACAATACAAAAATAGTTACCTGGCGCACCTACTTTTTGGTGTGCTTGCTTAATAAAGGCTTCTACTTCGGTGGTGGTTATTCCCTCATAAAGCATACTTGCTGTGGCTTGATGTACGGCTAAGGTCATGTCCATCGCGCGTTGCATTAAGCTAAGCTCGTGAACTGATTTATGCATGCGGCAATGCGCCGTTACAGGCTGTGCATTTATGAGTGTTAAACCCGTTTGTGCTTTATTAATGCCGTCGAATATAAAAAATTGTGCGCTTTCATCAATGCCAATAGTTGCGTTTTCATTAATGTTTAACTTTTTTAATACTTCGACAAAAAGTGCATAAGGATTTTCGTGCTCTTGCCACCCATGGATAGGTCCCTCTATTACTTTAAAGCCGTTTAGTGAACCAATTTCGAAATAAGGCGCAATGTATTGTACTTCACCAAGGGCGGGTAATATCGCACCAACCATGCGCTCGCTCGCGTACCATTTCATGCCTGTAAAGTAGGTAAGGTTGGTGCCAGCGTTTAAATAAATTGCATCTATGTTGTTTGCTATCATATAGGCTTGCGCCTTGGCTATGCGCTCTAAATGTTCGTCAGCAGCAATAGGGGTTAGCGTTTGCGTCATGTTACTTAGGCTTGCCAACGCTTGCTCGCTTGATTGTGTACCTATACCTATGGTGGTCATGTTTTTCTCCTTGGATTTTTAGCTAGTGTGATTAATACCAAGGTAAAATTCAATGTTATGCGATAAGAGGCTATTAGTTTACAGCCTCTTTAAAGGGCATACTATTTTTTAGCGTAAGGTAAACGCGTGAGTTTATTGCTTGTGTGGTAGCTATCAAGCCCTGTTACTGCCACGGTTTCAATAGCTTGTAAATCTAAAAAGCCATCACTTTGAAGTGCTACTTCATCTAAATACACATCAGTGATTTCACCAATTACAAGCTCTGTGCCATTGATGGCTAAATGTTGGTTTTCTACAAATTTAACCGAGTACTTTAAGCGGCTTTCTTTTACAAAAGGCGCTGCAAAGTCGTTTAAGTATTCGGGCGTTAGACCCGTCGTATCAAACTCAGACTCGCCTTTATCGTAGCGGGCTGATGTTTGATGGGCTTGCTTATAAATCGCTTTATTAACCTGGTTAATGGTGTAACTACCGGTTTCGATTATGTTTTCGAACGTATGTCGAGACACGCTATTTGGGCGCATTATCATGCCAACTAGTGGCGGGTGAGCGCCTAAATGAATAACAGAGCTAACAATGGCGAGATTAGTATTGCCTTGTTTGTCTTGCGTGCCAATTAAGTTGGCGCTCTTAAAACCCGAAAGCGAATTAATTAAATGAGTACGGGTGTGTTTTTCAAGTGCGTTTATGCGCTCTTTAGTAAAATGCATTAAAGGTCCTTACCACGGTATAGTTTCGCCTTGCCAATCTAAGTAGGCAGGCTCACCATTGAGTTCTAAATGAGGGTTATTAAAAGTAAGTGTAAAAAGCTGCTTAGCTACAAATTCAGCTGTAAAGAGTTTTCCTGCGGGTACGTTTTTTTGAAATGGCTTTGAAAGCGCAGTATCAGTAGTCCCTGGGTGAAATAAAACGAGCTTGGTATTTTTAGCTCGGCGTGCAAGCTCAATCGCTGCGGTTTTAAATAGCATGTTAAGCGCAGCCTTGGAGGCGCGATACGTATACCAACCGCCTAATTTATTGTCGTTAATGCTGCCCACACGCGCACTAAGTGCTGTAATAGTACACTGCGTTTTATGTGTTAAAAGCGGCAAAATACTCTGCAAGCAAAGTAGGGGAGTTAGGGTGTTTGAATTTAGAAGTTGGCTAAAATACTCAGCGTCTAAATCCTCCAGCTTTTTTTCGGGCATATGGGTTTCGTTGTGCAGTGTACCATTGAATATAATAACTTGTTGTATATCGGCATTTTGCGCTTTTAGGTAATTAGTAACGCGCGCTAAACTTTGTTTTGTGTAGTCAGTATGCAGGTGGACAACACTTGAGTCAGATTCAATACTTTTTGAACTAATACAAACGATCTGATGAGTAGGCGTGTTTATTTGTAGATGTTCTATATATGCATTTGCTATGGCACTGCTTGCGCCGAATAAAACAATAGTTTTCATTTATCACCTTTTGCTTTTAGTCCACATTGGCCGTTACTGCACTGAGTATTTGGCATTAAAAAGCGACTGATGGGGTGCCGATACTTAGCAAATAACAGGTATCCGCAGTCAGCGAAAAAGCGAATTATTGGCAAGCGAAAAATTTTCAACCAGCCGTGTTTACCCACTATTTTCCATGCTTCGTACGTTACATCAAGCCCGTAAATCATTTCACCTGATAGCTTTTGAGCTTGCAGATAAGTCATTGCTTGGTCTTTATCAATATACGAGTAGCGCTCACTAAAGTCGCTCGCGTTAAGATCTTCAAGCGTAATTAGATTTTTAGAATCAGCGTGTTTTAGTTGCTGCATTTCGGTGCTGCAAAGGGGGCAGTTACCATCGTAAAAAATGATCATGTAATTGCTTTGTGATTATTTTATATATATTTTTACGACAAGACATTGCAAATGGATCTATTAAATATCCCTACATGATGATATTAATAGTGCCCTACGAAATAAAGGAGAATGAGAAATGAGTGAACAATACGCCGCCTTGCGAGGTAATGTAAATTTATTAGGGCAACTTCTAGGACAAACAATTAAAGATGCTCAAGGCCAAGCTATTTTAGATAAAGTAGAAGAAATTCGGGCTTTATCTAAATCATCTCGCAGTGGTAATGAAGACGACAGACAAGCGCTAATAGATGTTTTACATGCGCTTAGTGATGAAGAGCTTTTGCCGGTTGCCCGTTCATTTAATCATTTTTTAAACCTTGCTAATGTAGCAGAACAATTTCATACCGTTTCGCGTTTTAATGACGTTGGCCTTGGTCAACAAAACCCTCTCACTCAAACATTAAAAACGTTAGTTACAAAAGCAGAACAAGGCCAGCTAGATAGTAATCATTTGGCCGAAACACTCTCAAAACTCCACATAAACTTAGTATTAACCGCTCACCCAACCGAGGTGACGCGCCGTACTATTATTAATAAACATGTTGAACTAAGTGATTGCTTAGCGTCGCTTGAGCGAAAAGATAACTTACCGCTAGAGCGAGATGCTATTTTAAATCGTATTGAACAGCTGATTAGCCAGGCTTGGCATACCGACGACATTCGTCGCTCTCGCCCAACGCCAGTTGATGAAGCTAAATGGGGTTATGCGGTAATAGAAAATAGCCTGTGGCACGCTGTTCCGCGCTTTTTACGTGAATTTTCAGCCAATGTTAAAGAGCAATTAAGTTTAGAGCTACCAAAAGATTACAGCCCGATTGAGTTCACATCTTGGATGGGTGGAGACCGTGATGGAAATCCATTTGTAACATCGCAGGTTACAGCAGAAGTGCTTGACCATGGTCGTTGGATGGCGCTTAACTTATATATTCAAGATTTAAAAACGTTATGCGCTGAACTCTCTATGTCAGATGCCAGTGATGAGCTTATTGAGTTGGCAGGTCAAGACTTTGAACCATACAGAGCGGTGATCAAAAAGCTTAAAAACCAAGTTGCAGAAACAGTAGCTCATCTTGGCGCTAAAATTAAAAATAAGCGTAGCGATTCACAAGATTTAATTACCGATATTAATCAGCTTAAACACCCTGTAGAGGTCTGCTATCGCTCGTTATTAAAGTGTAATATGAAAGTAGTTGCTGATGGCTTATTGCTTGATTTACTGTACCGTATAAATAGCTTTGGCTTGCGTTTAGCTAAACTCGATGTGCGCCAAGATTCGTCTCGCCACAGCGATGTGTTTTCAGAGCTGACGCGTTATTTAGGTTTAGGCGACTACAACCAATGGCAAGAGCAAGATAAACAAGCTTTTTTACTTACTGAGCTTAACTCTCGCAGACCGCTTATTCCAAAACATTGGCAACCAAGCCCTGATGTTCAAGAAGTGCTAGACACCTTTGATGTTATTGCTAAGCAAGACGAAGCAACATTTGGCTTGTATATTATTTCGATGGCGCGAACAGCATCAGACATTTTAGCAGTACAATTATTGCTAAAAGAAAGCGGCTGTAGCTTTGATTTACCAGTAGCACCGTTGTTTGAAACACTCGACGATTTAAACGCAGGCAGTGATGTAATTACTACATTACTTGATAATGTTTGGTATCGCGGGCACATTAAAAACACCCAAAATGTAATGATTGGTTACTCTGATTCTGCTAAAGATGCCGGCATGATGGCAGCAGGTTGGGCCCAGTACGAAGCAATGGACAAACTAGTACAACTTGCTGATGAGCGTGGTATTGAACTTATTTTATTCCACGGACGAGGTGGCACAGTAGGGCGTGGCGGTGCACCTGCCGCACAAGCGCTGCATTCACAACCGCCAGGTTCGTTAAAAGGGGGTTGCGTGTAACCGAGCAAGGCGAGATGATCCGCTTTAAATTTGGTTTACCCGATGTAGCACTGCAAAGCTTAAATATTTACGCAGGCGCGGTACTACAAAGTAACTTATTACCGCCGCCGGAGCCAAAACCGCAGTGGCGCGAAGTAATGAAGCTAATAAGTGAGGAGTCGTGTGAACACTACCGTAATGTAGTTCGCCACGATGAAAACTTTGTACCTTACTTTAGAATGGCAACACCTGAGCTTGAGTTGTCTAAGTTACCGCTTGGCTCGCGTCCTGCAAAACGTAATCCTAATGGTGGTGTTGAAAGCCTGCGTGCTATTCCATGGATTTTTGCTTGGAGTCAAAACCGTTTAATGCTTCCGGCATGGTTAGGTGCGTTAACAGGCTTAAAGGCTGCGCTTAATAAGTACGGCGCAGAAACTCTAACCGAAATGAGCTTACAGTGGCCGTTCTTTAGATCGCGCTTAGAAATGCTAGAAATGGTATTCAGTAAAGCCGATTGCTGGTTGAGTGAGCATTACGACAATGCGCTGGTGGAAGATATGTACAAACCATTGGGGGTAACACTTCGTAAAGAGCTTCAAGAAGCTATTAGCTTGGTGCAATCACTTAGCCCACAAAAAAGCCTACTAGCCGAACAACCTTGGATTAAGGAGTCGATTAGTTTACGTAATCCGTATACCGATCCACTTAACTTACTACAGGTTGAGCTTTTACGCCGTGCTCGCTCAGAGGAAAAACGAAACGAAGGTGACATTGATAATGCGTTAATGATCACTATGACAGGTATAGCTGCAGGTATGCGTAATACCGGCTAACACTTTATTTTGTTAGGTATACCTATTGGTATTAAAAGGGAGCACGCGATGTGCTCCCTTTTTTGCGTTAAATAGGCTGGTATTTAACACCCTAACCTTTTAAACTACTTAGCCATTGAATAATTAAAAAATGTTATGGCTTCAGCAACTTTTACTGTACAGCAAGATACAGCACTTACAAATTCGCACATCACATTAAACGTAGCGCAAACAGCGTCATTACGTAGTCAATTAAAATCACAACGTGGCATATTAAATTCTAGTAATATTAAAGCGTTATGCGCTCAACTCAATGTGTCTGATGATGCATTACTACAAGGTTTAGTACCTTTAGCTTCTGAGTATGCCGTTGCGCCAGTGTCAGATTTTCATGTAGGCGCAATTGTTAAAGCACTTGATGAAAACGGTGAGGTAAACTTTTACTTTGGTGCAAATGTAGAGTTTGATCATCAAGCATTGAGTTTAGTGGTTCATGCAGAGCAATCGGCTATAAATAACGCATGGTTAAACGGCGCTAAAAAAATAGTTAAAATTGCGATTAGCGATGCGCCTTGTGGGTATTGTCGCCAGTTTATGAACGAACTAGCTGATGCGAAAGAGTTTGATATTTTACTTCCTGATCAGCAATTTAAACTTGCTGAATTACTGCCGCATTCATTTGGACCTACCGATTTAGGTAACGAATTTAGCTTATTTAACCCAAAACCACAGCAAGGTAATTTTAGCTTTGATGGCCTTGATGAAACCCTTGCGCGTTTTGCACTTAATGCGTACGTGCCTTACAGCCAAAACTTTAGCGCCGTAAAAATAAGTACATTTAGTGATGGTGATTTTTACGGAAGTTACGCCGAAAATGCAGCTTACAGTCCAAGTTTATCGCCACTACAAAGTGCACTAAGTCAGTTCTTTTTAGCTGGGCTTAGCTTTAACGAAAGTACAGTAAAATCAATTACACTTTTAGAAACCGCAGGCCATGAAAACCAAGCGGGTGTAGCACGTGCTGTACTTGCAAGTTTTAAAAATCTACCGGCAATAGAAGTAATTAGCGCTCAGCTAAAATAACCTCTTAAAAACAATAAAGCACAGCCAGAGCTGTGCTTTACAATTTTATCTATTGAGTTTACTTGGTATTAATCAAGTAATACTTTAGCTGCTTCTAATACGACTGCTACAGATTTACGCTCAATTTCACCGTGGTCTACATTTGGTATTTCTTGGCGAGTACGGTTAACAAGTACGCCTGCTACACATGCTGCTTGTAAACCAAGGGCTGCACACATAGTAAATAATGTTGCCGATTCCATTTCGTAGTTCATTACGCCCAGTTTTTGCCACTCTTCGCAGCTACCTTGTAGTGATTTAGGAACGTAACCAGAATGCGTATCGTAACGCTCTTGTCCTGGGTAGAATGTATCGCTTGATGCCGTAATACCAATGTGGAAATCGATATTTAAGTTTTTACATGCTTGTACCATAGCTTGTGTTGCATAAAAGTCAGATACAGCAGGGTAGCTAAGTGGTGCAAAATGTTGGCTTGCACCGTCTAAACGTACAGACGCTTGGCTAATTAAAATTTCGCCTTCGTTAATGTGTGGCTGAATTGCACCGGTTGTACCAATACGTAAAAATTTACGCACGCCAAGTTGTGCTAATTCTTCTACTGCAATCGACGTAGATGGGCCACCAATACCCGTAGAACAAACAACCACAGAGTGGCCGTTTAGTTGGCCTAAGTAAACATGAAACTCACGAGTTTGAGCTAGGCAGGTTGGGTTGTCTAGGAATTGAGAAATACGTGCTGCACGATCTGGATCGCCCGGTACAATCGCAAGTTTTGCACTTTTAAGATCGTCAATACATAGTCCTAAGTGAAATACCTTTTCCATAGCTAAGCCTTTTTATAATAAATTGTTGTCAATCTAGCATCATTGCTAGAAACGTTTATTAAGTACAGGACGATTGTCCGTTTTATCTTAACTCCTTCAATTAAGTCTTAATAATTTTAAGGGCTAATTTGATTTATTCATCAACTATGAATATTCAATCAAGTACTAATATACGTAGCCTTGTTACGCTGTTGACATGTTCAAGCAGACATAATAAGTATCACCCAAGCGCGTAACTACGATTAAATGGATGATTACAAATTTTCATTAATATCAAATAAATTCAATGGCTTAATCTTGTAGTGAACACGTGAAAACTAACGTGTTTACTGATATTAAGCACTGACTTGTTTAGCAAAGTGACATTTATTTGAAGTTTAGGCACTTTTAGTGATTTTGCATAACTAATCAAAAGTAATCAAAACTAATTAGCTACGTACAGAATAAAAACCGAAGGAGTTTATTATGAGCACACAATTTGAAGCATTTAAAAACAAAGTTGAGCACTGTTTGTGCGCACCGGGCGATGGCGTATACACAGTAAATACTGCAAAAGAGCGCAAAGCCGCACTGCGTAATAAACTTTACGGACAAACTGAAAACGTTGATAACTTGTGGCGCGAGTCTTTAAACGAATTACCAAGCTCACCACATAAAGCCGTTATGTTAGGTATTAGTTCAGACTGTGGCGGTGGGATTTTACGCGGCGCAAACTGGGGGCCATTGTTTGTGCGCTCAGCTTTAATTGATCAGCAACCGCAGTGTCATTCGTTTGATTTAGGTGATGTTCGTGTAATTCCACATTTACTTCATGACAAATACCTAAATGATGCAACCATTTCTAATTGCCAAAAAGCCTTATATGGTGATGAAGATAACGACTATTACGTAAGCCCGTTATCAATCACTGAAGATGTCTGCGACAGTTTTTACGCAACGTTTAAAGATAAAGGATTATTTGGTATTGGTGGCGATCACTCAATTAGTTACCCACTTACTAAAGCGTACTTAAAAGCAAAACGTGAGCAAGGTAAGCGCACGGCTATTATTCATTTTGACGCGCATACCGATTTACTTGTGGAGCGCTTAGGTATTGATTTATGTTTTGGCTCGTGGTGTACACATATATTAGAGTTTTTACCGGCACCGCATCATTTAATACAATTTGGTATACGCTCAAGTGGCAAGCCTAAAGCGCACTGGGAAAGTACCTTTGGCGTTAAGCAACATTGGGCACATGAAATCATTGAGCGCGGCGCAGCAGCGGTTGCTGCCGACGCTATTGCTCAGTTAAAAGCCGATAACGTTGATGAAGTATATGTAAGCTTTGATATTGATGCGCTTGATGCCGAGTTTGCATCTGCCACAGGTACGCCAGAACATAATGGTTTAACACCACAGCATGCGCTTGATATTTTATCAGCCATTGCGGATGAGTTTCCAATTACGGGGGCTGATATGATGGAAATAGCGCCATTCACCGACAGTTCGCTTGTTGGCCAGTCTAGTTCTGAAACAACGCTCAAAGAAGGCGCTAAAATATCGGCCTTTTTAATCAACGCAATGAACAAGTAAATTGGTCGTGCTTATACACTACTAAAAACTAGCAGTTCGCAGAGCCTCAGCTATATTTATTAATATACTTATCATGGGGCTCAGTTAAATGAAGTGGTTTATCTTTTTACTGTGCGTTATCTGTATTAAGGTTAACGCCACTGAAATTACAATCGTAACGGAAGTATTTCCGGACTTTCAGTACATCAATGAAGATAACAAACTCATTGGCCGCTCTGTCGATAAAGTTCATAAAGCGCTAGAAGGTACAGGTATAAATTACACTATGTTTGCCTATAGTTGGGCCATATCGTACAACGCAACATTACGTGATAAAAACACCTGTATATTTTCGATAGTGCGACTCCCTAATAGAGAGAATAAGTTTACTTGGATAGGCGAGCTAGAAAGCTTTGACTCTGCTATATATGGGCTTAAGTCGAGAGGTATAAAGTTAAATACTCTCAATGATGCCAAAAAGTATAAAATAGCAGTACTGCGTGATAACTTTAGTCATCATTATTTGTTAGAGCGTGGCTTTAGCGAAAGTAAGCATTTATTACTTATAGATAGCCTAGACAAAATAGATAAACTTATTAGTACTCGCGACGATATTCTAGATTTTGTTGTGCTTAGTAAAAAGCAATTTGACTATCGAATTCAAGCTGAGCCAAGGCTTAAATTACTTGAACCTGTTCTGAGTTTGAATACAACACAATCCCCTTTGTACTTTGCTTGCAATATTAATATGGATCCTGCCTTAGTTACGCAATTAAAAGCTGCATTTTAAAATATTAGAACAGTAAAATAAGTGGTTTTATTAATATAACACCATGAAATATAATTACTTTAATATATTTTTTAAATTTAAATTGCTGCGTTTAAAAAACCGACTATAATCAGCTGCTTTTGTTTCAAAAGCACTAACTTTTTTGGAGCGTTAAATGGGTGATTTAATCGGGATTAGCTTATTGATCTTGATCAGTGCGTTGTTTGCTATGTCAGAAATAGCAATTGCGGCGTCGCGTAAAATAAAACTGCGAGTAATGGCAGATGAAGGAAATATAAAAGCAGCAGCGGTATTAAAGCTACAAGAAAATCCAGGGGCTTTTTTTGCCATGATCCAAATAGCACTCAACGCGATTGCGATATTGGGTGGTATTGTGGGCGAGCAGGCTTTATCTCCTTATGTTGAAAGCGTGTTGGTACTATTTTATCAAGGCGCACATGTAGAGAAAATTAGCTTTTTATTTTCGTTTTTTACTATTACGTCTTTGTTTATATTGTTCGCCGATTTAATGCCCAAACGCTTAGCGATGATCATGCCAGAAGCAGTCGCTGTGAGAGTGGTGACTATAATGCGTTGGGTGACCTTTGCCTTAACCCCGTTAGTGATGTTTTTTAATGGTGTAACTAACTTTGTACTGCGCTTATTTAAAGTACCTGCAGAGCGGGAAGACAATGTAACAACTGAAGATATTGTTGCGATGATGGATGCAGGTGCTGCATACGGAAGCTTGCAAAAGCAAGAGTATGAATTAATAGGCAATGTGTTTGATTTAGAAGCGCGGTTTTTATCAAGTGTAATGACGCCACGCGACCAAATTGTCTATTTTGATTTAAACGAATCGAGTCATGATATTGCGACTAAAATTATTGATCATCCTCATAATCACTTTTTAGTGGTGTCAGGGAGCTTAGATAAGTTACATGGCTCTGTTGAATCAAAAGATATTTTACGACAAGTATTAAAAGGTGAAGCAGCCAATATAAATGATGAGTTGATTGATAAAGATGTTTTTTATTTACCCGAGACATTAAGCCTATCAGAAGCATTAAATGCCTTTAAAAGTGCAGCCAAACCGTTTGCCGTTGTTGTTAATGAATACGCTTTATCGGTCGGTATCGTTACGGTAAAAGACTTAATGAAAGGCTTTATGGGGGATTTAATAACTCACCAAGGCGATGAATTAATTATAGAACGCGATCAAGACTCTTGGTTAGTTGATGGTTTAACTCCGATTAGCGATTTAGCAAAACTGCTGGACATAGAAGAGTTTCCTGAGCAAATGCACTATGAAACCGTTGCAGGCTTTTTAATTTACAATATGAAGCGAATACCCAAGCGTGCGGAACATTTAACCTTTTCAGGCTTTAAATTCGAAGTGGTTGATGTAGAGGGTATTAGGGTAGAGCAGTTATTAGTTTCAAGAGTTATTACTTAGCATAGTGCTAATATCCTTTAAAATAAGGTGCGCTTTAGTTTTTATATAAATAGCCAAGCTGTATTTGCTTGGCTTTTTTGTGTCTGTTAAACACTTCGTTTCTAAAATGAGATATTATTTCAGTATGTTCAGTTGTTTTATTTTCATACAGTCTTGATTCTATTTTCATCTAATTAACATTAAATGCAACCTAAGACGTATATTGTACTGAGGAGTGTAAGTTTGTGTAAATTTCTTCTAATTAAGATTCATTCTCAGCGCGTTTTAATTTAGAATGATCGTTCACTCTAAACTAAAAGGTATTTAACATGCAGCGTTCCCGCATCGCTTTATTTGTATTGTCCGCCCTCGTAGGTTCTGTTGCTTTAACTGGTTGTGACCAAGCAACTGAGCAGTCACAAGCTTCAGCTCCTCAAGCTGTGCCAGTGGGTGTACTGACATTAAAAAGCCAAGCGCTTACTCTCAAAAAGAACTTCCTGGGCGTATCAGTGCATTTCAAATTGCTGAAATTCGCCCACAAGTAAGTGGTATTGTGCAATCTCGTTTATTTGTCGAAGGTAAAGAGGTTAAGCAAGGCCAAGCACTGTATCAAATAGACCCAGCTACATTTGAAGCAGACCTTGCAGCAAGTGAAGCGAGCGTTGCACGCGCAGAGGCAAGCATCGCCAGCTCTAAATCAAAAGCATCACGTTACGGCGAACTCTTAAAAATCAAAGCAGTGAGTCAACAAGATTTTGACGAAGCGGATGCTGCGTACAAACAAGCAAATGCTGAATTATTAACGGCTAAAGCCCAGTTAAAATCAGCGCAAATTAACCTTGATTACAGCCATGTGTCTTCCCCTATTAGTGGCCAAATTAGTAAATCAAGCGTAACAGTGGGTGCACTAGTAAGTGCTAATCAAAGTACAGCACTTGCAACGGTGACTCAATTAGACCCAATTTATATTGATTTAACACAATCGAGCAATGAGTTGACGCAACTTAAAAAAGCGATTGCATCTGGCCGTTTAGGTATTGATGCAAACAGCCAAACAGATGTTGAATTAATAATGGAAGATGGCTCGGCGTATTCTCACAAAGGAACGTTGCAGTTCTCAGAAGTGACTGTTGACCCAAGTACCGGCTCTGTAACTTTGCGCGCTAAATTCCCTAACCCTGAAAAGCTATTATTACCAGGCATGTATGCACGTGCATCTATTGTTGAAGGCGTTAAAGCGGATGCGATTTTAGTACCGCAACGGGGTGTAAGCCGTAACAACAAAGGCGAGCCAACAGCAATGGTTGTCAGTAAAGACAATAAAGTAGAAAGTCGCGTGTTAAAAGTGGATAGAACCGTTGGTTCAGATTGGCTTGTTACTGATGGACTAAGTGATGGCGATAAATTAATTGTAGAAGGCTTACAAAAAATTCGCCCGGGTGCGCCAGTGAGTCCTTCTGAAATTCAGTCATCTACAAAAGCTGATAAAGCGCAATAACGGAGAGTTGTAATGTCACGATTTTTTATCGACAGGCCCATTTTTGCATGGGTACTGGCAATAGTAGTGATGCTAGCAGGTATTTTGGCTATACAAAGCTTGCCAATTGCACAGTATCCGTCAATTGCACCGCCAGCAATTAGTATTACGGCAACGTACCCTGGTGCATCTGCACGTACGCTTGAAGATACGGTTACGCAAGTTATAGAGCAAAAAATGAAGGGGCTTGATGGCTTACTTTATATGTCATCAACGTCTGAATCGAGCGGTTCAGC
This sequence comes from Pseudoalteromonas sp. B131b, assembly GCF_037162545.1. NCBI lineage: Bacteria > Pseudomonadati > Pseudomonadota > Gammaproteobacteria > Alteromonadales > Pseudoalteromonadaceae > Pseudoalteromonas > Pseudoalteromonas sp. B131b. Next base: position 219,283 of record NZ_JARLUZ010000002.1, read on the forward strand.
AACGCTTACTCTTTCATTTAGTGCCGAAACAGACCCTGATATTGCACAAGTTCAAGTGCAAAATAAATTAGCGACTGCAACACCACTTTTACCTGAAGAAGTACAAAGGCAAGGTGTCGTTGTTGCAAAGTCTGCTCGTAACTTTTTGATGGTATTAGGTTTTGTGTCTAAAGATGGCAGTATGACTAACATCGATATTGGTGATTATGTATCATCAAACGTGCAAGATATTGTTTCACGTGTTGAAGGTATAGGTGAAGTGCAATTATTTGGCTCACAATACGCTATGCGAATTTGGTTAGACCCTTCAAAACTGCAAAATTACAAACTAACGCCAGCGGATATTAGCGCCTCAATTAGCGCGCAAAATGCACAAGTATCTGCGGGCCAATTAGGAGGGATGCCAGCAGTTGCTGGGCAGCAACTTAATGCAACGGTGACAGCGCAAAGTCGTTTACAAACGGCCGAGCAGTTTGAGAATATTTTAGTAAAAACAAATCCTGATGGCTCTTTTGTCCGCCTTGAGGATGTTGCACGTGTAGAGTTGGGTGGCGAAAGCTACCGTGTTGTAGCACGCTACGATGGACAACCTGCTTCGGGTTTAGGTATTAAATTGGCCAGTGGCGCGAATGCACTTGATGCAGCGGCAGGCGTTAAAGCCGCAATTGAAGAGTTAAAACCTTATTTTCCTGAAGGGTTAGATGTAGTTGTACCCTATGACACCACACCATTTGTATCTTTATCAATTGAAAAAGTAGTTCATACGCTTATTGAAGCGGTTATTTTAGTGTTTGTCGTCATGTATTTGTTTTTACAAAACTTCCGAGCAACGCTTATTCCGACCATTGCCGTGCCTGTGGTATTGCTTGGTACGTTTGGTATTTTGTACGCATTTGGTTATTCAATCAATACGTTAACCATGTTCGCGATGGTGCTTGCCATAGGCTTACTTGTGGATGATGCGATTGTTGTAGTCGAAAACGTTGAGCGCTTAATGACCGAAGAGAAGCTATCGGCACTTGAAGCAACGCGTAAATCTATGGATGAAATTAAAGGCGCGTTGGTCGGTATTGCCATGGTACTTTCTGCGGTATTTATACCAATGGCGTTCTTTAGCGGCTCTACTGGGATTATTTATCGTCAATTTTCTATAACACTGGTATCTGCGATGGGGTTATCGGTTTTAGTGGCCCTAATTTTAACACCTGCATTGTGTGCAACGCTTTTAAAACCAAGCCATGTACATAACAATAACACGTTATTTGGCCGATTTTTTACAGGCTTTAACCGTGGTTTTGATAAAACAAACTCTGGGGCACAAAGTTTTGTGGGCCGTATGCTTACGCACTCTAAGCGCTATCTGCTTATTTATGGCGTGATTGTGGGCGGCATGGTTTATGTATTCTCAAGCTTACCAACGGCATTTTTGCCTGACGAAGACCAAGGTATTTTGTTTAACCAAGTGTCATTACCGGCAGGCTCTACAACACAAGAAACACTTGAGGTTGTTAAAAAAGTAGAGAACCATTTCTTAAATGATCAATCCGAAGCAGTAAACGGTATTTTTACCGTGACTGGTTTTAGTTTTGCAGGTTCTGGTCAAAACTCAGCGATTGCGTTTGTTAACTTTAAGCATTGGGATGAGCGTCAGCGAGATGATTTATCTGTTAAAGCGGTTGCAGGTAAAGCAATGGGCTACTTTTCAACAATAAAAGAAGCCTTTGTTTTTGCATTTCCACCGCCGGCAATTGTTGAGCTGGGTACGGCCAATGGCTTTACTCTCTTTTACAAGACCGTGTTGGCCTTGGACATGATGATTTATTAGCGGCAAGAAACCAATTATTAGGTATGGCGAGCCAAAGCCCAATTTTAGCGGGCGTACGTCCAAATGGACAAGAAGACATGCCAGAACTTCAGCTTGATGTAGATTTAGCTAAAGCTGAAGCACTTGGTGTTTCACAAGGCGATATAAACAGCACGCTTGCCACTGCTTGGGGTAGTAGTTATGTAAATGACTTTATAGACCGTGGTCGCGTGAAGAAAGTATACCTACAAGGTGATGCGCAATCGCGTATGGTGCCTGAGGATCTAAACAAGTGGTATGTGCGCAATGATAATGGCGACATGGTGCCTTTTTCAGCTTTTGCTAGCTCGTTTTGGACATACGGTTCACCACGCTTAGAGCGTTACAATGGTTTTTCAGCAATGGAAATTCAAGGTAGTGCAGCGCCTGGTTACAGCACGGGACAAGCAATGGATGAAATGGAGCGATTAGTTAAACAGCTGCCTAATGGTATTTCGTCTGAGTGGACCGGTATTTCATTCCAAGAGCGCTCAAGTAGTGGTCAAGCACCCTTATTATATGGCTTATCGCTGTTGTTTGTATTTTTATGTTTAGCCGCGCTTTATGAAAGTTGGTCGGTACCATTTGCGGTAATGATGATTGTACCACTGGGTATATTTGGTGCGATTATGGCGGCACTCGCTGGTGGCTTATCTAACGATATTTACTTGCAGGTAGGCTTGTTGACTACCATTGGTTTGGCATCTAAAAATGCGATACTTATTGTTGAGTTTGCGATTCATAAAATGGAAGAAGGGCTTGGTTTAGTTGATGCTGCTATTGCAGCTGTACGCTTACGTTTGCGCCCAATACTCATGACTTCGATGGCCTTTATTTGTGGTGTTTTACCACTAGCAATAGCCTCAAGTGCGGGTTCTGGTGCGCAAAATGCGTTAGGTATTTCGATTATTGGCGGCACACTCGCATCATCAATATTAGTTGTTGTATTTGTACCGTTATTCTTTGTGTTAGTTCGCCGTATATTTCCTGGTAAAACTAACGAAACAACAAAGGAGAGCGCAGAATGAGCATTAAAACATTCAGCCTAAGTGCAATTGCTTTATTGGTGCTAAGCGGTTGTCAATTAGCGCCAGAGCAAAAAGACCTTGTGCTACCAGTATCTGATGCTTATGCATCAGGTACTGCGCAAAGCGCTGCGCAGCAATTAAATTGGCAGCAGTTTTTTAATGATGAAAAACTACAAACGTTAATTAGCCAAAGTCTTGAGCATAATAAAGACATGCAAATTGCAGTGCTTAATGTGCAGCGTGTGCGTGGTTTGTATCAAATTGAAGACTCTGCTTTGTATCCGTCTCTTGATTTAAATGCATCAGGTACGCGTCAGCGCTTACCTGCTGATGCTACTATTAGCTCGCAGTACAGTGCAACAGTGGGTATTACCTCCTACGAGTTAGATATTTGGGGCAAAGTGCGTAACCAATCAGCGCAAGCCCTGCAAAATTTATACTCTACAGAGCTTAGCCAATACAGCACGCAAGTGTCGCTAATTTCAGAGTTGGCAAATGCATGGCTCAATTACGCGACGGATTTACAACTGCTAGAGCTTGCAAAAGAAACGCTCACCTCTCAGCAAGAGTCATTATCGCTTACGCAAAAAGCTTTGATTTAGGTGCAACTTCTTCAATTACCCTTGAGCAGCTTAGAAGTACAGTTGCTACAGCAAAAGTAGACATAGCAACGTACAAGCGTTTGTTAAAGCGTGATAAAAGTGCCCTAGATTTATTAGTGGGTAAATCTGTTTCAGCTGATTTACTGCCAAATAAAGACTTGACTAACTTGATCAGCATGCCAGAAGTACCCGTTGGTTTACCGTCTGACTTGTTATCGCAGCGCCCTGATATTAAAGCCGCTGAGCATTTAATGCTTGCTGCAAATGCCAATATTGGTATTGCACGTGCGGCGTTTTATCCAAGCATTAGCTTAACAGCCAATGCCGGCTCTGCTTCAAGTGATTTAAGTGGCTTGTTTGATTCAGGCTCGGGTACATGGAGTTTTGTGCCGTCAATTAGCTTACCTATTTTTAATATGGGACGTAACCAAGCAAATCTTGATGTAGCAAAAGCAGATCAAGAAATTGCGGTAGCAACGTATCAGCAAAAAATTCAAAATGCATTTCGCGAAGTTGCTGATGCACTTGCCGATAGAGAGGGCTACCAAGAGCAATTAAGTGCACTTGATATGCTTATAAGTAGCCGACAAATCACGTTTGATTTATCAAAAATGCGTTACGAAAAAGGTGCAGATAGCTACTTGCAAGTACTTGATGCTCAGCGTACATGGTACGGCGCACAACAGCAGTTAATTGCGGGTCAACAAGCGTATCTTGCGAGTCAAATTAACTTGTACAAAGCGCTTGGTGGCGGATGGAACGTAACCAGTGAAATAACTCAGGAAGAGAAATAATATATGCGGCTTTTTAAAGCCGCATTACAATTTATATGGCGAGACTATTTATAGCTCTTGCTTTACTGAGCTTATAACTTGGTAGTGGAGTTGAACATGAAGCCTAAAGCAAAAAGGCAAACTGATCCCGCGATAGCACTGGCTAGGCGTGAGCAAATATTAGCGGCTGCTGCAGAGTGTTTTCGCCGAAAAGGTTACCACGGTGCAGGTATGGCAGAAATATCTAAAACGGCAGGGATGAGTGCAGGCCATATTTATAATTACTTTGAAAGCAAAGAAGCCATTATAGAAAGCATTATTGAAAAAGATATGGAAGAAATGTTCTCTATCTTTCAAAAGTTTGAAGATCACCCCGGTGATGTTTTAGCAGCTCTTTTAGATGGCTTAAATATTGGTGTGCAACGACACATGGATACGGGCTCGTGTGTTATTGATTTAGACATGATGGCAGAAGCAGGTCGTAATATGAAAGTCGCTACTCTTTTGCGCGAAACTGATATTCAAGCAAGAGGGCGCATGAGGCAGCTTTTAACAAGCGAGCGAAGTGCGCTCAAAGACATTGATGAGCTTGAACTTGAAAGCCGAATTAATGTTATTTTTTCGATGATGGCAGGGTTATTACTCAGAAAGTTACTTTACCCTGAACTAACCGAAGAAACGGTATTAATAGCGCTTCGCCCTGCGATGAAAACATTACTGATGCCATTTGATAAAGCCCAGTAACGTTAAAAATAGATAACTAAAAGTAAGCTAGCCAATACCTTGGCTAGCTTTTTTATTTTAGCCCACAAATTTGTCCATCAGTATCTCCTTGCTCTTTTGCGCTAAAAAGAGGGCGTTGGTTACCGTTATCCACAGTGGTCCTGTTTTCTTATTATCATTGAGTAAACGTTTGAAATGGTGATTTGGAGGCAAAAATTGCTATTCAACTTGAACTTTGGTTAAGAGAATTACTAACGTATTGAACCATATTTATTTTTCTCTAACCATTTATTTTCCAGAGTTCAAGTTATTTATACTGGCTGAGTTATACGTTAATACAAGCAACAACCGTTAAGATATTGAAACTAAACATGTAGGTATAATTTATTCACATGTCTGTAAAAAGTGCACAAAGAATGAGGATACTTGAGGGAGTGTATTTTATTATTTTAAATATCAGTTGGTTAAGATATATTTTTGAGTTTTAAGTGTTTTTTATATGGCGTGATACTTGCACAAGAATTTATACAGCCGTTTAAATTAAGATTAAAAAACGGGATTATTTATAACAAGGAGAAATTATGTGGGCTGCAATTGGTTATTCACTTTTAGCACTACTGCTTATTTTTATTGGTTGGGAAGTGGACTCTGTTTATTTTGCTATTATTTTTTATTGGACTGCACTGTCACTTTTATTAGTGAGTACCGCATATATTTTTAATACTGCAAAAATATTTAGAAAACGTGAAAATGGGGTGATCCCTTTTTATATACGCTGGGCGTTTGTGCCATTTCTGCTTGGTGTACAAATCTATAATGCTTGGTCACGTAAGCGCGATAAAGTACCGCCCATTCAACAAATAAACGAAAATCTATTTTTAGCTTGCCGATTATTCCCCTCAGATATAGATACATTAAAAAGTAACGGGATCACGGCTATTTTAGATGTAACGTGTGAATTTGACGGCCTCGAATGGAGCTCTACGCAAGAAAGTATTGATTACTTAAATATTCCGGTACTCGATCATAGTATTCCTACCCATTCGCAGTTAAATCAGGCTATTAATTGGATACATCACCATATTAAAGAAAATCATCGCGTTGTTGTACATTGCGCTTTAGGGCGTGGGCGTTCAGTTTTTGTTATGGCGGCTTATTTATTGAGTCAAAATAAAAATGCAGATGTACATGAAGTGCTTGCACAAATAAAAGAAACCCGCGAAACCGCAAACTTAAATAAGCATCAGCTTCGTCATCTAGCTAAACGCCATAAAAAAGGCGAACTGCTGATTAAAAACAAAGCCGTTTTAATTGCAAACCCTGTATCGGGTACACGATTATGGCAAGAAAAAGAGCATTTAATTGTTGCGCGGCTATCGGCTTATTACGATTTGAAAGTACTTACTACTTCAAAAGAGGTTAATGGTATTGAGCTTGCTAAACAGGCAATTGCGCAAAATCCAGATATTATAATAGCGTGTGGTGGCGATGGTACCGTAGCAGAAGTTGCAAGCATACTTGTAAATACACGATGTAAACTAGGTATCATCCCAATGGGTACAGCGAATGCACTAGCCCATGTATTAATGGGTATTAGCTCTAAATTTATTCCTGTAGAACAAGCTTGTGATTTAATTATAGATGGTCAAACAAGCCTAATAGATACTGCTTATTGCAATAATGAATTGGTATTGTTGCTTGCGGGTATTGGCTTTGAGCAGTCAATGATTGAAAAAGCAGATAGAAAATCCAAAAATAAATCAGGGCAACTTGCTTATTTGAACGGCTTTTTTCAAGCCTTTAACGAGCAAAAATCATTGTTACTTAACGTAAAGCTTGATGACAATGAACCTCAAGAAATTTGCACCAATAGCTTTATTGTGGCTAATGCTGCGCCTTTTACAACGTTATTGGCGCAAGGTGGCGGGCAACCTGATCATAGTGACGGACTACTCGATGTAAATTGGTTAACACCAAATAATGAAGATTCAACTACAGTACTAAGTATTGCAGAATTGATGTTTAGTAGTTTAACGCAAACACATTTAGCAATAAATTCGCACCATACAAATGCTAAAAGGGTCGAGGTTACAGGCGAAGGAGAGCTTAAGTACGTACTTGACGGTGAGGTTAAAACAGCTCAAAAACTGGTTATTACTATTGAACCAGCCTCATTAAATGTGATTTGCAAAGAGCAATAAATCGCGCTTGCTACAATCAAAAAAGGAGCTAAATTAGCTCCTTTTTTATATCATTTTTTAATTGATGGCCAAACAAAACCTGTAGTATCCGGCGCTTGAGAAGATGTTTCTCTTGGTGCACTTTTTGGTCTACGAATAGGTTTGTTATTTATAGTGTGAATATAAAGTGCTTCCACTTTATCGCGAGCCCAAGGCGTTTTACGCAAAAACTTTAAACTCGATTTAATGCTCGGTTGATCAGTAAAGCATTTGATTTTTACTTGCTCGCCAAGTGTTCTCCAGCCAAGTCGCTGTTCTAACTCAACAAGTATTTGTTCTAACGTTACCCCATGTAAAGGGTTTTTAGGTTGATTATCCATAGCCATACTACTTATTTAAACTGCGTGTATTGTAGCTCAAATCAGCTTTTAGCGCTAATTCACAGTGATTTTTTTAGGAGCTGTTGGGTAAATAGCATTACCTTGTTTATCTATTTTAAGCCAAATGAGTTGGCTGTTACTGTGCTGGGGTGTTTTAGCACCGCACAAAAGTGTAAATGAGTGAATTTGTATTAACGCCCCTTCGCTATAGCGTTTGTTGTCATACCAACAGTTTGATTCTTCATTTACAAACTGGTTTGCATCAATAATTGAATGGGTTTTAAGCGTTGTTGCTTCACTAAGTATTGAATACGATAAGCTGCTAAAACAAAAACATAGAATTAAAAAGTTACGCATTAGAGGCCTTTAAATAGGGGGTAAAAATAATACATTAAGCTAAAAAACGTGCTAGTGTAAAGTACACAAAGTGATTTAATTATAAACTTAGTTATTCACAGAACAATAATAAGGTGCACACAATGCAATTTAATCAAACAATGATCGAAGAATTCACACTATTAGCAAAATTCCCTCGCGACAGTAAAATGCAAGGTATTAAATTACATTCAGACGCAGAGCCAAGCTTACTTAGCGCAGCGCAACGTTTATTTGAAAAAGGGATTATAGATAGCCCAGATGGCGGATATTTAACTGATCTGGGCTTAGATTTAATTGAGCACATTACGGTTATTCATAGTGCGCTACAAAGCTAGCTAACCTGAACTCTGGTTAGTTACTGAACTAGCTTAATTTGCATCGGGTTGATTTTGCGGTGCAGCATCATTAAATGCAGCTAATTTATTACAGTGTTCGTAAATGGCTGCAATTTTTGGATAAGCGCTCATATCTACGTTAAAACGAATTGCATTAAATACTTGCGGCACTAAACAAATGTCAGCAAGTGTTGGTTGGTCACTAAAGCAGTAGTCATCATTTTCGTTTAGCATCAGTTCTATTTTTTCAAAACCAACTTCTATCCAATGTCGATACCACTTATTTTTAGCCTCATCATCAACACCTAATTCGTTCGATAAATACTTCAGCACGCGTAAATTATTAACAGGATGAATATCGCAAGCAATGGCAAAGCTTAAGTTTCTTATTTGCGACTTTTGCCACGCAGTCCCTGTAATTAATGGCGATTGCGGATAAGTTTCATCTAGCCATTCCAGTATTGCAAGCGATTGTGCTAAAACACCATTATCGGTTTCAAGTGCAGGTAGTAACCCTTGCGGATTAGTCGCTAAGTATTCTTCCCCAAGCTGCTCCGATTTTAAAAGGTTAACAATAGCAAGTTCATGATCGATTGCTTTTAAGTTAAGCGCTATACGCACTCTATAAGCCGCTGATGAGCGAAAGTAGCTGTATAATTTCATAATTAATCCTGTGAACCTGTAAATTGTTTTTTAATAGTACGCCAGCAATCGGTGTAGTTTAGTTGGCGCTCTTTACCTTCTAATGCATATTTTGTCGGTGAAATTATATAGCGCGACTCAAACATAAAGGCCAATGTGTTTTCGTATTTTTGTGGTGTAAGCTCAGCGTTTGAGGCTTTTTCAAATACGTCGGCTTCAGGTCCATGTGGCGACATACAATTGTGTAAACTTGCGCCACCAGGTACAAAACCATGCTCTTTTGCATCATACACACCTTCAATCAAGCCCATAAATTCACTCATAATATTGCGGTGATAATAAGGCGGGCGAAATGTATTTTCGGCTACCATCCAACGCGGTGGAAATATCACAAAATCGACATTTGCCATACCCTCAGTAGCAGAAGGAGAGGTTAGCACAGTGAATATAGATGGGTCGGGATGATCAAAACTTACTGTATTCATCACATTAAAACGCGATAAGTCGTATTTATAGGGGGAGCTGTTACCTGTCCATGCAACCACATCAAAAGGAGAGTGCTTAATTTCACAGCTAAATAAATTACCGTTAAATTTAGAAACAAGCTCAAAGTCACCTTCTTTATCTTCAAAGGCAGCAACGGGGTATTGAAAGTCTCTGTCGTTGGCATAACCGTTTGCACCAACAGGTCCTCGCTCGGCAAGCTCAAGAGCATGGCCATAATTTTCACAAATATAACCACGGGCTGTATCGTCAATTAAATCAACAGAGAACTTAATTCCTCTGGGAATTACAGCAATTTCACCTGGTTTAATGCTTAACTTACCGCACTCGGTGTGAATTAATAACTCACCTTGCTGAGGGACAAACAACATTTCGCCATCGGCATTGCAAAAGTAACGTCCTTGCATTGACTGATTAGCGACATATACATGAATGCCAATACCCGATTGCCCATTAGCACTGCCATTAGCTGCCATAGTTACCAAGCCATCAATAAAATCAGTAGACTGTGAAGGCATATCAATAGGATTCCAACGTAGCATTGTTGGTGGTGTTACGGCTTCAGTGATTGGAGCTGTTCTTATTAGGCCGTTATCAATTGCTTGGTAATCTCCTTGCACTACAGACGGACGAAGACGGTAAAACCAAGTGCGGCGATTTGAAGCGCGAGGAGCCGTAAACGCAGTCGAACTAAATTGCTCGGTGTATAAATCGTATTTAACCTTTTGTGGGCTAAATTGCCCTATTGGCAGTGCACCGGGTAGCGCTTGTGTTTCAAATTCATTACCAAAGCCGGTCATATAACTTAATTGTGTCGCCATTACTGACTCCTGTGAGAGGGGTTGGTTTAATATTATTTTTATTTCAGTTAAGATACTCTCAAGTGAGACTAATATCAAATGTGCAACTACGCACCTGCGTAAATATTAATGAACACCAAAGTAAACCTTATAAAGCTGGGATAACCAAAAATGAAAATTGATTTAGCAACGTTTTTACCTTATCAATTAACCAATATTGCAACACGTGTAAGTAACGACTTTGCCGAGGTTTATCAAACTAAATACGGTTTAAATATTCCCCAGTGGCGAATACTTGCTAATTTAGCGCAGTATGGCCAAAGCAACGCAAAGGATTTATGCACGCAAGCAAATATGGACAAGTCGACAGTGTCACGCGCGGTAAAAGTTTTAATAGATAAAGGTTTAGTGAAAAGTGAGTTAAATGCACAAGACAAACGCGCGGCCTTACTTGTACTGAGCAAAGCAGGTCAGAGCTTATATGAGCAAATAGCGCCCGATGCACTGAATTGGGAAAAACAATTACTGAGTACTTTGACTAACAAAGAATACGAAGTGCTAGTGAGTATTTTTGAAAAGTTAAATAATAAATTAAAGGCATAAAAAAGCCCACCAAAGTGGGCTTTTAAAATATTAACTAATTTAATAAGTTAAATTAGAAAGTGTAACGAACACCTACACGCATTTCCCAAAGAGATGCATCACGTTGAGTTGTGGTGCTTGCATTATTACCGTTAAAGTTTGAATAAACGTAACGGCCTTGGTCATCAATGTCTGTTGAAATCATACGAGCGCCAACGAATGGACCTTTCTTAAGTACACCCCAGTCATCATTTAACATATTAGTTAAGTTATCGATAACAAAGAATGCTTCGCCTTTATGACCATCCATAAAGCCAGGTACTTCTTGAGTTAGTTTAAAGTTAAATTTAACAAACCAATCAGAATTTTGCGCGTTACGGCCCGCAATTTCACCACGTTTTAAGCCTTCAGATGCAATGAAATCATTAAATTCATTAATCTCGTCTGCTGACATGTTATAAACAACGTTAGGATCATTTACTAATGGTACATAAAGTAGTTGGCGAGAATCATTTGAATTAAAATCACCAAATGTATCTTCATCGTTACCATTAAATGTGAAGCTGTAAGGTAGGCCTTTGTATGCTTCGCCGAATAAATTAAAGCGAGTACTATACCCATCGAAAAATTCATGCGTGTATGCAAGATTTAATGTAAAGCGATGAGGTATTTCATAATCTGATGAAGATACACCAGGATCTAACGGGTTAGACGTTGCTAAGTTACCGTAGTTAGAGCTCGCTGTAGAACTCGTCATTGGGTTAACATCATCAGCATCTGTATAAGCATACGATAGTTGTATTTTAATGCCGTTATCGAATGCTTTGCTTACAGCTGCAGAGATGATAGAAGTTTCACCACTGTCGCCATTAACGTTAGTTAAAAGTAAATCACCGTCACGATCTTCGATAGACTTTAAAATAGGACGGCCATCAAAAGTAGTAGTACCACTGTCAGTAAGGGCTTGGTCTATTAATGTCGCTGCATCACGCTTTTTAGTGTAAAGGTAATCTAATGAGATTACATATTCGTCTTCCGTTGTATATGTAGCACCTACTGAGTATTTCCATTCTGATGGGATTTCAAAATCAGAAGCTACTGCGTTCGTAAAGCTATCACCAGAACCAATTACTGTGTTAGCTACTTTGTCAAACTGTGACTGTGGTACATCAAAACCTGGTTTGCCACCATTGACATTTGGTGTAGCAAATAAATCAATAGCACCAAACTGATTTGCACTAATATTAGTGATGCCGTCGTTTGAATATGAGTTAGATAACCACACATTTGGATTACCACCTGAGAATAAGCCTAAACCTGCGCGAACTTCAAGTGCATCAGTTGCATACCATTCAAAGCCAATACGAGGTTGAACTAAATCTATACCATCAAATGTTGATTGGTTACTGAAACCATAACGTGCAGTATAGTTTTCATTTAATGTAGGCTTGTCATCGCTGGTATAATTGTCGTAACGCAGACCAAACGTTAGTGATGCATCAATGTCTGAGAAGCTGTATTCATCTTGAACATAAAAAGTATGTTGAGCATATGAAAAGCTAGCACCTGCATCTGCAGCATTATTTGTGCCTGCGGCATTATTATAGAAAATTGCACTTGCAATTCCGGCTTCGTAATCATCAATACTAGCAAAACTCCATTCACCTTGCGTGTGTTGAACGAATTGGTTGAATACTTCTAGCTCTTCATACTCGTAACCAGCCGTTATCGTGTGTTGATCAAGGTAGTACGTACCAGCAAGTTTAAATGTAGTTGTATCATAATCCAAATCATTTGATTGACGAGAATCATCTGGTCCTAAATATACTCGACCTCCATCCAATGTGTTTACTTGGAATTCACCAAAACTGCTTGCAGCATCAAGTGATTCAACACGTGCATCTAGTTCTGATTTACCTAAACGGATTTCAGTTGTAAAGTCGTCATTCCAATCCGAATATAGTGAACCGATGATTGAAGTAAATTCTGCGCCTTGCTCATAAAAATGACTGTCTAATGAAAGACGAGTTGAGCCAGTATCAGATTGAGATAATGTAAAGCCATCATTATAGTTATAAATTAAGTTAGCACGATGCGAGTCGTTAATGTTCCAATCTAATTTAATTAGTATTTTTTCATCTTCTACAGGTGCACTCGAAGGAGTCGTACCTGCATCGTAGCCATATACATCTTGTGAAATCTGTTGAATACGTGCTAAATCACTTGCAGAAACACTTGAACCTAAAGGATCATAGTTAAATTGTGCTACGCCTTCTAGTTTTTCATATGAAGTATATAAAAATAATGAATCTTTAATTAGTGGTAAGCCAACATTAAAACCGTAGCGTTTTTCATTGTAGCTACCATTATCAACGTCTTCGCCTTCAATTGTATCACCTTTCATTGAGTCATTAGTGTAATCGAAGAATACGCCGCCATGAATTTCGTTGCCGCCAGACTTGGTTACTGCGTTGATGTTACACGATGTAAAACCGCCGTACTGAACATCAAATGGTGCAAGTTCTACAGCTACTTGTTCAATTGAATCAAAAGAGAAAGGGGCACGAATAGTAGGGTAACCATTTGAGCTTAAACCAAAGTTGTCGTTCATTCGAACGCCATCTAGCGTCAAGCTATTAAATTTTGGATTGCCGCCACCACAGTTAATTGTGCCGCGACTATCATCTATTGCTACTCGTGGATCAACGCGAATGATATCTTTCAAATCACGGTTAATAGCTGGTTGATTCTCAAGATCTGTAAGTGTGAAAGTAGACGCCGGACCAGTACCACCAGACATAGAGCTAATTGGCGCGCCAGAAACTACAATTTGTTCCATGCTTGATTGTGACTCAAGAGAAACGTTTACTGGGTAGTCGTTACCAATATTAAGAATAATGTTATTGAATTCTTGGTCTGCATATACATCAGAATCAACAATTACTTTATAAGGGCCGCCAACTCGCAGGCCTTTAGCTGTGAAATAACCAGCGTCATTTACTTCAGTTGTTTTTACTGATCCAGAAGGCACGTGTAAAATTGTTACTTTAGTGCCGGCTGCTGGGTTGCCATTAGGCCCCATTACTTGACCTTTAATTGCAGAGGTCGTTTCGTTAGCCATTGCAGCGCCACTTACACCAACACATGCTGCAATAGCAAGTGAAAGAGCTGTTTTGCGTAATTGAGTTTTCATTTAATTTTCCCGTGTAGTTAATAATTAAATTTTTATATTTTTATTTTAAATTTTGAAAAATAAACAGTCGAAGTTCATTTATTCAAAATCCGTTACTAGTGTACCTCATTTATTCGTTACAAATAAAATACAACTGCAATATATTTTTAATAAATAGTACTATTTTTGTCTATTTGAGTGTTTTTTTGAGCAATAACTCTATATCGGGGTGTATATTACGCGGGCTTTATGACAAACATGTGAAATTGTAGGGGAGGAATATGAAAAACCCATTACAAATTGCAATGGGTTTATTGTGATTTACAAATAACTTAACGCGTTATTTGTATTGCTTTAAGGCTTAAAATTTGTAGCTGATACCAACTTTAGCCTGCCAAGCTGATGACGATGAACTGATTTGCGAGTAATTACGCACATCCGCACCGCCAAAACTGTTGTCTATTTTATATCTGCCTTGATCATCAAGACCACCAAAGTCATAAATAGTTTGGTTAGAGTAACCTAAGCGCTTTTCTATACCCCAGTCACTGTTTAAAAGGTTTGCGAAGTTATCAATCATAAAGTAAACCTCACCACTGTGACCTTGTGCAAAGCCAGGTATTTCTTGCTTGATGCTTACATCCATGGTTGTTACCCAAGGCTGAGTTGCTGTGTTTTTACCTAAAATACCACCACGTTGAGATATACCAGCACGCTCTAATAACGGTTCTAACTCATCCCAAGTCATTTTAGAATCAGCCCAATTTACATTCGGATCATCAGCACCTGTAGGAATATAAGGTAAGTAGGCACCATTAGAGAATAAAGAGCTTGTATCGCCTAAATCACCTTTTTTATACATATTCATAGTATAACTAAATGGGCGACCCGAGCGACGCTCAAAATACACGTTAAATTTAGTAGCATATCCTTCAAAAATTTCAGTGTTATACGCTAAGTTAATTTTAAAGCTGTGCTCAACTTCGTAAAAGCCACGTGCTGCAATATCTTCATTACGATTTACTGTAATATTGTGCTTATAGTTACCTTCTGCCTGAGAAGCTGAACCTGCTGATGATTCTGTAACATCTTGGTGAGCATAGCTTGCCGATACAAACAGGCCATTGTCCCATTGTTTAGCAATACCCGTTGAAATAATAATTGAACGACCATCATCCGATGAATTAGTCATTTCTATGTCAACATTATCGCCACTGTAAATACTTTGATTGATAACACGTTCGCCGTCCGCTGCTAAGCCTACTGGGTTAATAGACGAATTATGCCATACCGCTTCATTCTCTTTTTTATGATAAGCAATCTCTGCTTGCCATTTAAAGCCATCACCTAATAGTTCAGAATCAAACTCATATTCAAAACCTATTTGAGTACGAATGCTTGAAGGCAATTTAAAGTCAGGGTCGATATACGCAACGCTACCAGCACCTTGCTCTAATGTATTTTTTATTTCATCAGGAACCTGAGTAATATCGGCAGTGTTATTTGCATAGTAGTCATTAATTACATCGTTTTGTGCTGATACTAAAGTAATGCCATCACTTTGAAATGAATTGTTATACCAAACATTTGGGATGCCGCCTTGGAAACGACCAATACCACCATTAATAGTAAGCGCTTCTGTTACGTAGTACTTAAAGCCAACACGAGGAAGTATAATGTCTAGACCATCAAGATTTTCTTGATTAGTAAAGCCATACGTATTAGCAAAGTTTTCATTTAGAGTTGGTTTATCATCAGATGATAAACGCTCATAACGAACACCTGCTGTAACTTCTAAATCATCACCTACATAAAAAGTATCTTCTATGTAAAGCGCTAGCTGGTTACGTCTTACATCATATGCTGTATCAGCTGAATCATTAGTGTAAGCATTTTGATAAGAGAAATCATAAGAACCAATTTCACGGTTTTCAAAATTTTCTAAGCTATCAAACTTCCACGTTCCAAGAGAGTTTTGAGCAAACAAGTTATATAAACGAAGTGACTCGTACTGAGCCCCAAAGTTTATTTCATGCTCATCCATTAAATACGTAGCGTCTAACGTAAAAGTTAGATTTTGTGTTTCTGAACGGTTTGCATGGCGGTATTGATCTGTACCAAAGTTGTAAGAAGGACCATTTCTACCGTCTTCCTCAACAGTAATGCTTCCTAAGTTAGAGCGAGTTGCGCTATCAGAGGTAACATCTTTATACGACACACCAATTTCTGTTGAAAAGTTTTCAGACCAATCAGAGTAAAGTTTAGATGAAAAGTTATTAAACTTAGTTACGTATGCATAAGTGCTTGAAACTAAGGCTATATTATCACCGCCAGTGCTAGAGTTACGCTCATCTTGGTCATCTTGCCATTGATAAGTGAAATCTAAACGATGGTCATCACTTGCGTTCCAGCTTAATTTAACAAGCAAGTTTTTGTTTGTATCTTCTGGCGCACCGGCTAATGAATCAGTTAAGCCGTATTCATTATTTAAGATAGAAATGAAACGATTATAGTTAGCTTCAGAAGTATTAAATTCATTTGAAGCACCAGAGCCGTCAAAGCCGTAATCTAGATCTAATTCACTTGACCATTCTGCATAGTTAACAAAGTAAAACAGTTCATCGGCAATAATCGCTCCACCAACGTTAAAACCAAATCTTTCTTCAGTTTTAATCGGCTCTACTTTATTTGTAGAGTAAGTTTTATGACCTAGCTCATCAAGATCGTCTTCTTGTACAATATTATCAACATCGCCAGCTATCTCAGGAGTAGATATTTCGTAAAAGCCAGAAAACTTGAACTCATTTGTACCAGATTTTGTTACTGCATTAATAGTACCGCCACCAAAGTTACCTTTAGAAGCCGAAAATGGCGATACATCAACAGAGACTTGTTCAATAGCATCAAGTGCTACAGGAGGCTGAGAAGTAGGGTAGCCACCAAAGTTCAAGCCAAAGTCATCATTTTGACCAATACCGTCAACGGTTAAACCGTTGGTACGGGGGTTACTACCTGCAAACGTTAGCTCGCCATTACCATTAATACTGGCAAGTGGGTTTAAGCGCGCAATATCTTTAATATCACGGTTAAAGCTTGGCATGTTCTCAATAGTATCAGAACCAAAAGTGCTACTAGACCCACCTGATTGTTGAACAATCTTATAACCAGACACTTCAATTTTTTCGATGTTTAGCGGAGCTAGCTGCGAGCTTAAGCGGTAAGTTTCACCAAGGTTTAAGTAGATATTTTCAACCGTTGTGTCGTTAAACGTATCAGAATCGATGATCACCATGTAAGGACCACCTACACGTAAACCATTAGCGATAAACGTACCACTTTCGTTTGTAGTTAGTTCGCTAATAGTTCCCGTTGGTTGGTGAACTACTTTGATTTTAACGTTTGCAGCACTGCCACCTGAAGGCGTTGTGATTTTACCACGCATTGCAGATGAAGTATCAGCAGCCATTGCGCTTGTAGAAACACCTAGAGCTAAAATTACCGCTCCAGTTAATTTCGAAAGGCGAAGCTTAGTCATAATGTTGATTTCCCGTGTGTAGGTTATATAAATTTAATACAGTTTATTTGTCAGTCGTCATTTTCAGCGCCGTTTCTAACTCTTTTGCAGAAGGGTCAAATAAGGCATTTAGTAATCCAGCTAGTCGAATACCTGCTTGTTGTAAGCGCGTTTTTATAATCGGAGTGTTGTTATATATGTAGCTGTACCCAACTTCGTCGTTGGTGTACTTATAAATTTTTGTTGCTAAATTATGAGATTCTTCAACCCAAGTTTTAGGTGAACTTTGTAAATACTCAGCAATTAGCTCTTTATTGTTTGTATCAATAAATTGTGCAAATTCGGTGTAAGACAAGTTCTGGTTTTCGATTAACTTAGTATCCCAAAGGCTGTGAAGGTTTGTTTCTTCGTTAAAAAATGAAACTTTGATACGGTTACCACCTCTGTCTTCACCTCGACCTGCATGAAATGGTTGGTGACTGTCGCCTACTAAATGTACTAAAAAACGTAAACTGAACTGTTTAGCATCCAAGGTGCTATTTTTATCAGTGAGCGTTTGCATTGAATAGTGAATGCCTTCAAGAATATTACTTACAGATTCTTTGTTTTTAGTATGTTCGTGATTGAAGCTGAAAGTTTTTCCTGGTGCTGCATTAATATAATGCCAACGAGATGATTGTTTTTGCCAAAACTCGCCAGGAGCAGAGCGCATTTCATCAGGCCACGTTGATATTTGCGCAAGTGACTCACCATTAAGGTAGGGTTGTATTGCCGTTTTTGTTGTTTCGCTTATATGAGATTCTGCAATCTTCCCTACAATACGATGGCCATTTTGACCCCAAGCGTATGAGTTAGTGCTTGTGAATATTGCACTAATCAAAAGCGCAGAAGATATCGAGTATTTTATATTGTTATGCATTAGAACTTCCTAAATGAATATTTCATGGGGTTGCTATAAGCTAATGCGGTCAATTGTCCTCACTTTTAATGTTGATAGGAAGGACTCATTAAAATTCATGCTTTCTTATTCACTTGTGATTAAAATCAATAGCTTATAATTAACAGGTAAAATTACTTGTTGTAATAAGTAAGTAAAGTTGTTCAAATGCAATATATGATTTATTTTTGAGTGGCACTGCGTTGAATTTGAAAAATATCGTGTTACATAAAACGTTAATTGTTACATTTTTGTTTGTTTTATTGGTCGTTACGTGGGTTTGTGGACAAGTTAGTGTGTATAACGATGATTTGCATTTCCCAGTTATGATCGAAACCTCAACAGAGTGTCAAACAACAGCAACAAGTAATAAAAGCCAATTGATTGTTTTTACGCAATCAAAAAAATAGCCAAGTTATTAACACAAAATTTGTGTTCTGATAACGTAGTGTCTAAGCAGTATGGCTCTGTAAAAGGATATTGGGGGTATAGAACGGCAGACAGCTTTGAGTTTGTTGGTAAAGGTATTGCTGATTTAATTTTGGCTAAAAATAATATTATGGCAGCCTTTAAAGCAGAGTCGACCTATAACTACCAGCCTGTTGTTGGCTTTTCTGACTACACGGCCTTTTTTATATCTTCTAAAGAAAAACCTCGAATCACAAAACAATACTTTTTAGATAAGCGCATAGGTTTGCTTGATTATCCGACCAGCCGCTCTGGGCATATTTTACCAAAGCAAACGTTTAAAGAGTTGGATATTAATTTAGCCAATTTGAAAATCACTTATGCTAGCTCTCATAACGAATTACGTGATTTACTCGCTAATGGAAAAGTAGATATTATTGCTTCGTTTTGGAAAGAGAGCGACGAAAAACGTTTTTCAAAAAACTATATTACGCCATTGAGTAATAATATTTCTGGAACAAGATGGTATTTAAAAATGCAGCAAAACAACACTGATTTATTATGCGCAGTGCAGGAAAATTTGCTTGATATGTCTAAAGATCAAAGTTTGCATTACTATCAAAACGTCCAGCCATTTTGGCGCTGTGGCGCCAGCTTAGTAAGCTTAAAAGAGGAGGCTGGTGATGAGTAAGTATAAGCAATTACTTGTTATTATAAGTTTGTTTTTTATTTTATCGTCTGTCTTTTTTATTTCTGTAACTCAAAAAAGCCAGCAAGTAGCTAAACAAAAAATTACGCAGATAGAAAGACAAATAGCACTCGACTTACCATTACTCGATTTATCAAATGAGCTGCTAAAGCATTCAGGTAATAAAGATGCAGTTAACAGCTACATTAAAACTTTAAATAGCTACATTAATTCGAACGAGCTCAAAGTTGTTGCTATTGCACCAAAAAGCGAAATGGTAACACCTGTAAACCCACACCAAATAATACGTAGTTTGAGCACTAATAATGGGCTCGTATTAGTTGTATTTAACGTCCAACAAACCCACTTTACATTGAGCCATTTTATTTACTATTTTATATTTTTAGTATTAAGTGTGTTGGTTAGTTTTTGGGTAAAGTTTGCGTTTATTAAACAAAGCAATAAGCGGTTTAATAATGCGCAGCATCAATCAATTGCAGAGCCTACGCCGCTGATACTTATTGTTGACCTTAACGATAAAACATTATCAAGTAGTTGTAATACAGAACAAAAAATGTGTTTAGCCAATAAGCCATTGTGCTTTTATTTAGCACTTGTAGAGTATTGTACAAAGAACGATGATGTAGCGCTTAGTCATAATAAAGATGTGCCAGAGGAGCTGCTAGAGCTTGCTAACAAGTATTTTTATAGGTTGGTCGAACTCGGCCATACGGTTAGAAAAAGGCCTAACTTTAATAATAGTCTTGAAAAAACGTTGAGTGAAATACGTGCGGCACTAGATGAAGTACTTAACGAATGCCCTGAAGAGAAAGAGTTATATTATCCACCAAAAGCGTATGGTGAGGGCTCTCGCTCTCGTTTACATAGTTATGGGCTGGCAAATATTAGAAAAGGCAATATCGAAATAAGAGGAAAGTAGCTTGGCTACTTTCCTCTTATTATCTTTATTTACTTAGGAGCAAACTCAGCCGTTTTAAGAGGGCTGTTTTTTGATATAAAGTCTTTAAGGGCTTGGGCATCTGTTTCATCTGTACTAACAAACCCCTTTTTATTTGTAAGCGCAGGGTAGCCATCACCGCCTGATGCGTTATAGCTATTTAGACTCATTCTATACGTATTATGTTTATTAAAAGGCTGGCCATTAATAAGCACATTAACTAACTGATTATTTTTACGCTCAAACGATAGTTTATGGTATTGCAAATAAGCGCCAGCATCCGGTGGGAAGCTCGTTACTGTATTTAAATAGTCCCATAAATCACTGCCTTGCCAATCCATGTAAGTAATACGATTTTTAAAAGGATGTACTTTTAAAATATCTTTATAGCTCACTTCACCAGCCTCTATTGAGCTGCGAATACCACCACCACTTATTAGTCCAAAGTCTGCACCCACTACACCCATTTGAGCTTGAATAATTACGCGTGCAAGATTTGTTTGTTGGTAGCGAACTTTGTTTCTGTCACCTTCTAAGCGAGCATCTACTTCACCAATGGTACCTTCAATTTGTTTAGCGCCTTTAGCTTGGTATACCGCTAAATAAGATTCAAGTTTTGAGTCTGGTTTAATGTACTCGTTTGCTAATACTTCTTTAGTTGAGCCATCAGCTTGTACTTTATCTACATACAAATTAACTGGCATCAGTTTGTAGTCTAGTAACGTTAATTTTCCGTTTTCAAGCTTAAACTCAGCTTTACCAACATACTTACCCCATTCATGGGCTTGCATAATGTAAGTACCGTTTTGTTGGTCTGGTTTACAGGCAAGACCTGGTTTAAAGCTATCGTCATTTACATTTGTATCGCTCATACATACAGGTTCTTGAGAGTGGCCACCAATGATCATATCAAGGGTGTTTGCAGGAAGTGAGCGAGCGAGTGTTACATCACCGGGTGCATTAATACCAAAGCTAGCATCAACATAATGACCCATATGAGTCAGGGCGATTGTAATGTCAGGGTTATACTTAGCTTTTATTTCTTTAGCTAGTTTTGCTGTAACGTCAACAGGGTCTTTAAACTCTAAGTGCCCAATATACTGAGGATTACCAATTTTGGCTGTGTCGGTTGTTGTTAAACCAATAACAGCAATAGTTAATCCATTCTTTTTGAATATTTTGTAGCCATCAAAAGCGTGCTCGCCTGACTCTTTTTCAAATATATTGGCTGATAAAAAGGGAAGTTCACCCATTTTTGTTGTTGCTTCAAAACATCAATAGGGTTATCGAATTCGTGATTACCTAATGCCATTGCATCGTAACCAATCAGCGACATTCCTTTAAAGTCAGGTTCTGCTTTTTGTAAATCTGACTCAGGAATGCCCGTATTAATATCACCACCAGAGAGTAGTAAAACGGCATGACCTTGTTTGTTCGCTTCAGCTCGAAGCGAATCAATAAGCGTTTTACGTGCAGCCATGCCGTATTCGCCTTTTTCATTGTGCCAAAAACGTCCATGGTTATCATTTGTATGTAGAACAGTTAAGTATTGAGTTGAGGGACTACTAGTTGATGATGAAGTGCAACCAAGTACACTAAGAATAATTGAGAATAAAATAATAATACGCATAAAATACCTATGGATTAAGGTCTACTTAATTTATCAAGCGGGTAGTTTAAACTAGTTTTATGCTAAAAAAACGTACTTATTGACATTTTATTTAGAAGGTACAGTTAATCGATTTGTGGCGGCACGTTCTCGACGCCTTAATTCGGTATTCGCATATTCCCGCTTAGTATGGTTTATACCTATCATCCATGTTAAAAAGCTCGCCGGTAGTTTTGTGTATGGTTCACCTTTGTGTAAACCAAAGTCACAAATTGTATGTTTAGTGTGTGGCATTGTTGGGTCCTATTCTTTGTGTGTTTTTAAAGTAACAAAAAGTAGTCACGCTTTTTAGATGATTTATTTGTAAATAATTAAATTTATATAGCTAAAAAGCATATAAATAATGATGTATGTAATTAATTTGTTATCAACACGGTCTAATTTGTATCAACTTGAACTTTAGAATCGATTTTAATCGCCTATGGTATTAATGTGTTAACGTATTAACTACTTATCTAAAAAATATAACAACAGGAATGTAACATGAAAAAACTTTTACTTGGCTCAGTACTCGCTGCAGCAAGTTTTACAAGCACCGCTACTATTGTCGAAATGAACACGAGCCAAGGTGTGATAGAAATTAACCTTTTTGATCAACAAACACCTAAAACAGTCGAAAATTTTTTAAGTTATGTTCAAGATGATTCATATAACGAAACAGTGATTCACCGCTCTGTCAGTAACTTCGTTATTCAAGGGGGAGGATTTACATTTTCTGATTCATTAGATGCGATTACGACAAAGCCTTCTGTAGTAAATGAGCCCGTTTTTTCTAATGTTAAGGGTACAATTGCTATGGCTAAATTATCAGGTGATGCTAATAGCGCGACAAGCCAGTGGTTTTTCAATATCACCGATAACAGTGCTGCACTTGATACGCAAAATGGTGGTTTTACTGTGTTCGGACAAATTACTGCAGCGAGTCAATCTACTTTAGATAAAATTGCAGCTTTGGTGCACTGTGGTGAAACTCCAGTTGTTGATATTACTGCTGAACAATGTTCAAGCAATGACGTAACGATTAGCAGTGCTAATTTAGTGACTATTCAAAGCGTAACTGTAATGGATGATGACCCGAATTCTTCAGCAGGGCTTACAGTCACTGCAAATACGTTAATTGACGCTGACACATCAACAGATTCAGGTAGTAGCTCTGGCGGCGGGTTAATTTGGCTTTTAGGTGCTTTTTTACTTGCGTTACCTCGTTTAAAACGTGCTAAATAATTAAAATTAACGGTAATGTGGATGGCGTAAACCTGCCGTCCACATTACTATTATTAAACTTTGCTATTTAAAATAATACTCGCCAAACCATCGCAAGCCAAATTGAAAACACACAAATACAACCCAGTAAAAACACGTTAAAACGTGCGCGTACGTTATTTTTACCTAAATGAATAACACTATGCACAATTCGTGTTGCTACAAATAAACAGGCCAGTATAGCCACAAGTGTACTGGCGCTATTTAGTTGTAGTGCAAGTAAACATCCGGCGTAAAAAAGTACAGGTATTTCAAATTGATTCGAAAAGTTCCTATCTGCAACCCTAATAGTGTCGCCAGCCTTATCTAACTGCATTGTTTTAAAATCGCTTAAATCTAGTTGTTTATTTTTAGCTGCTGCAAAGCGCCTTTTACCCATAATGAGCATAACAACCAGTGAAAGTGTAACTTGTGTGAACATGGCAAGTATGATGATTTTTTCCATTATTTTTCCTTATTATTATTTAGAGTTTGTGTATCTTTTGATATTGAATGATTTTTAATCTCACAAGGTTGGCAGATTCCCAATCTAATATTCGATTATGAAGTCATTTTTCACAATGTGTTACACAAAATAGCGTTATTTTGTAGAAAGTTATTAATTGAAAATGTTAGTTTAGCTTAACTATATTGCTTTGAATTGGCGCACGCTATTTTGCGCAATACTTTTTAATGGAAAACAAAAATGAAAAAGATTATTGGTTTTAGTGCCATCGCACTTGCAGTTTTAAGTGGTTGTTCAAATACGGCTTCGGTTTCAGTGGCGCCTCAGGCCTCTTTACTATCAGATACGTTAGTCGTAAGTCCTAACGATAACCGCGAATATAAAACACTTAAGCTGGCAAACGACATTGAAGTTATTTTAGTGTCTGATCCGGGTGCTGAAAAATCAGCAGCGGCACTAAGCGTTGGTGTTGGTTTACTGCACGACCCGATGTCGCAGCAAGGTATGGCGCATTATTTAGAGCACATGCTGTTTTTAGGCACAGATCGTTACCCAGATACAAAAGGGTATTCTGATTTTATGACCAAAAATGGTGGCGCGCACAACGCGTATACGTGGCTCGATATTACCAATTACATGTTTAAAATTAATAACGACGCGTTTGATGAAGGATTAGATCGTTTTGCCGATTTTTTCAAAGCGCCAAAGCTATACCCAGAATACACAGACAAAGAAAAAAATGCAGTGAACGCAGAGTGGTCAATGCGCCGCGAAATGGACTTTTTTGGTCAGTTTAAACTCGCGCGTAAAATGATGGGCGATCACCCCGCTAATCGTTTTTTAATCGGGAACCTTGAAACGCTTGGCGATAAAGAAAGCAGCTCGCTGCATAAAGAAACGGTTGATTTTTATAATAAATACTACTCTTCAAATATTATGAAAGTTGCGCTTATTTCTAATTTACCTATTGCTGAAATGGAACAAAAAGCGCAAAAATACTTTGCTGATATAAAAAATAAAAACATCGAAAAACCTACAGTGACTGCAAAGCTTGATTTTGATAACGCTGGCGGAAAACGCGTGTTTTATGCACCAAATGAAGATGTAAAACAGTTGCAGCTTGATTTCACCATTGCTAATAATAATAGCGAATTTGCACTTAAACCAAACCGTTTTGTAGCGTATTTACTAAGTAATGAAATGCCGGGCAGCCCAGCGCAACTTCTTCGTGATAAAGGGTGGGTGTCTCAGCTTTCAGCTTCAGCTGCACCAAATCAATATGGCAACTACGGTTCGTTAAATGTAAATGTAGAGCTTACAGATGAAGGCATGAAAAATCGTGACGAAATAGTTGCGACTATTATGCAGTACATCGATTTAATTAAAAAAGAAGGCGTTGATAGCAAGTACTTCAACGAAATTCGTACTTCCCTTAATAACCAGTTTAAGTTTTTAGAAAAAGGTGATGAGTTTAATTATGTAAGCTCGCTTACGCAAAGCATGCAAGACTATCCGTTAAATCACGCTATTAATGCACCTTATTATTATGCAAAGTTTGACGCTGACGCTGTAAACAATGTGCTTGAGCAGTTAAATGCCGATACCCTTCGTATTTGGTATGTATCGCAGCAAGAAGAGACTGATTCACAACTACACTTTTACGACGGTAAATACCGCATCAGTGACATTAGCGATGATGAAATTGCCAGCTGGAAAAAACCAAGCGAATTTAAGTTAGCACTACCAACAGTAAACAATTTATTGCCTGAAAATTTTGCAATAAAAACTCAAGCATTTAAAGAGCAAAAACACCCAGAGCTTGCTTACGATAAAAATGGTGTAAAAGTATGGCGCCAAGCAAGTCAAAAATTTGCAGAGCAGCCAAAAGGGCTTGTTGAAGTTTATATAAATACTCAACCAGGTTTGAACGATATTAAAGCGGAAGTCCTTTATTCTGTTTGGGCCGATTTATATAATATTCAACAAAGTCAGTTAAGTACCGAAGCAGCAATCGCCGGTATGAGCGTAAGCTTAGCACCGAGTAATGGTCTTGTTTTATCTATGAGTGGTTTTACAGATAAGCAAGATGTATTGCTTAAACAAGCTTTAACCGGATTAAAAGCCGATGAAACAGCACAAGCATTTAGCCAAGCGGTAGATCGTTTTAAACGTAATTTACTAAATCAACAAAAGCAGTTTCCGTATGCACAAGCATTTGGCGAGTATTCAAAACTAACGCGTACAGGTGGTTTTGATACAGATGCGCTTATCAAAGCCGCTGATTCACTGAGTGTTGCCGACTTAGCACAATTAAAAACAGCTACGTTTGCACAAAACGATTTACGCGTATTTAATTACGGTAACTACAATCAGCAAGATATAGACGCGATAGCGAAAGAGTTAAGTGCAACATTACCAAGTAATCATAAGCGCAGTGAATTTGCGCGAAGCAAAGCGTGGTTGCCACAACCTGGCGAAACGCTGGTACTGCAAAAAGATATTGATGTAGCCGATGTAGCGGTGGTCGATATGACCGTTCACCCTGTTGCGGGTTACAAACAAAAAGCAGAAGCGGCTGTATTACAAAGCCACTTTAGAACAGTTGCGTTTGATAAAATGCGTACTGAGGAGCAACTTGCATACGCAGTAGGTGCATTAGCTCGCCCAATCGAGGATTACTCTGCAATTGGTTTGTATATTCAAACACCGGTTAAAGGACCAAAAGAAATACAAGCTCGTTTTGATGAGTTTAAAAAAGAATACGCAGTTGAACTTGATAACATGAGCGACGAGACTTTTGAGCAGCTTAAAAACTCTACCCTAGTATCGCTTAAAGAGCAGCCTAAAAACTTAAGTGACGAAATGAGCCCACTTATAAACGATTGGTACCGTGAAAACTTTACCTTTGATTCTAAGCAAAAGCTGATTGATGAAGTTGAAAAAGTAACGCTTGCAGATATAAAAGATTACTACAAGCAAACAATGCTTAACCCTAATGCCGCCCGTTTAAATGTGCAATTACGTGGTACTAAGTTTATAGAAAGTGACTTTGCCGATTTACCAAATCAAACTAAAATCACAACGCTTGATGCCTATTACAATGGTATTAAACTACAAAAATAAGCTTTATCTATGTAGCTAAAAATAAACCCCAATGTATCACTACATTGGGGTTTTTATTTAAGCAAATTTAAGCCATTATCAAAAAGCCTATAACAGCTAATGCCGCAGCAATCAGTGTATATGGCAATTGTGTAACGGCATGGCTCATTAAATTACAACCAGAACCTTGCGCTGCGAGTACGGTTGAATCTGAGTAAAAACACGCTTGGCTACCAAAAGAGGAAGCCGATAATAGCGCACCAATGACCAGTGGTATGTTTGCATCAACCGCATTTGCCAGTGGCATAACAATCGGAATTGATACAGCAAAAATACCCCAGCTAGACCCAGTTGCAAACGCTAAAATAGCCATTGAAATAAATACCACGGCTGGTAAGTATGCAGCGGTCATATAAGGGCTTAAGCTGCCAATAACAAACTGAGGCAAACCAATTAAGTCGCATACATCTTTAAATATAAACGCAGCTATAACAGTACCAATCGCGGGGATCATACTTTTAAAGCCATCAAGCATGCGTTCAATCATTTCACTTACGCTCATTAATTTTTGTAGAGCATAAAACGGGAGAGTGACCGCCATTGTTGCTAATAAGCCTTTGTATACGTCTATTTCAAAGTAAACAGTAAATGCAACCAGTAAAATAATCGGCACCAAAAAGTTACGTAATTTACCTTTAGGATCAGCATCTTCAAAGTTTTCTTCTACGGCTTTTACTGCATATTCATCCGCTGTTTGAACGTCATTGTATTGGGCTGGATCAACTTGAGCTTGCTCAATTTGAGCCATTTGCTCTGCTTTTTTCATTGGGCCAATCGCAGGGATAACACCCAGCACAACAAGTAAAACAACAAGCACTGCAAACCACGCGTAAAACATGTACGGAATAGCTTGAATATAAACAGCAATCCCTTTGCCTTCCTCAGCAATACCGTTATCTACCAATAAGCCACTAAAAAATACCGCCCAGGTAGATAAAGGGACAAGCACACAAATTGGTGCAGCAGTTGAGTCAACAACGTAAGCAAGCATCTCACGGCTCACTTTAAATTTATCGGTAATGCGTTTCATGGTTTCACCCACAGTAAGCGCATTTAAATAGTCATCAATAAAAATAACCACACCTAAACAAAAGGTCATAAACAAAGATGAACGCTTACCTTTGGTGTACTTAAGAGCTAGCTTGCCAAAAGCCGATGCACCACCTGTACGCACTAATAGTGCGATAAGTGCGCCAAAACCACCACATACAAGTATTAGCCAGCCGATGGTTTCGTCTGTCATCACTTTTAGCGATGTACTCGCAAAGTTAGTAAGTACCTGTGCAGGGTCGGCTATAACTAAACCAACTAAAGCACCAATAAGTAAAGATAAAATAGGGCGGCGTAATACAACAGCCAATACAACTACCACCAACGGTGGCAGTAAACTTAACGCAGAAGGTTCAAGCATTTAAGTATTCACAAAATTAAAAGCATGTATAAAAATTAAAATAGTATTAATTTTTAAACTGCTTATACAAAAACAAAGAAGATGATAAGTTTGTTGTTAAATCATTTTCCAAGTCACTGCTTTTGTACGCGTGGGAGGGACACTTAAACAGTTATGTTAAATAGCGGCTTAAGTGAAACGCGTTGGCTTTGGCGCCAGACGGTGCGAGGAGTGCAAACCGCTATTGTTGTGCCTGTAAAAACATCGGCGCAAAAATAATCTGCTTTTTAATTTCAGTCAACAAAAAGTTACATGCTAAACAAAGTTTTTTAGAGGAACTTACATTGAACGCAGTATTTAAAACAAATCGTCTGTTGTTACGCCATGCAAATGAGATTGATGCAGCGGTTTTACTTAAGCTAGTTAATCAGGCTAGTTTTATAAAGCACATTGGCGATAAAGCAATTTATACCCTTGATGATGCCAAGTCGTACATCAATCAATCATTTATTGCTTCTCATGTACGCCAAGGCTTTGGGCCTTACATTATTACTTTGCATAATGCTGTAGTGGTTGGCGTTGTTGGGTTTTATAAACGCGCCGCGTTACAACAACCTGATTTAGGTTTTGCACTTGTAAGCGGTTTTGAAAAAAAGGGTTATGTTCTTGAAGCGGCCAGCGCACTTTTGCAACATAAGCATGAATTTGGAATTACAAAACTGTGTGCAATAACATCACCAGATAATAGGGCATCGCAGAATGTGTTGTTAAAATTGGGTTTTAAAATAGAGGGCAAGGCGGTTATCAATGATGACAAAACCGCCGTGATTATATTGTCACTTAACGATTAAAGTCTTGCTTGTTCTATTTGTTTTGCAACATTTAGGTTTATATTTAGCCATGTTGCTTCAAGTGTTGAAACTAAACCGTCATAGCCATCATCATCAATAGGGACCAATTGCGAAAAATTATTAATACTTATAAGGCGTCGGCCTGTTTCAGGGTGTGTGTAATATAAACGCCAAAGCCCAGAAATATCAGCGTTACCTTGCATATCGCCATTAAAGTGGTGAATTTCGTATTCAAGCTCATAAAACGTTTGTTGATCAAGTTCAGTAATGACCGGTAAGCCTTTTATTACCATCCAGTTGGGCATAGTATTAAAAAGTGTTTGCTGGGCTGTTGCAGTAAGCATTACATCCGGCGATTCGCCCCACAGGTTATAATTTGCAGCATGAATTTGGTTGCTATCTATTTTCATAGCAATGCCCAAATTATTTAAAGCGCCTCTGAGTACAACAGTTTGTATTCTTAGTTGCGCATCTGTATCCGCAATGTTGCGAGACGAAGCGCCTATTGGCTGTTCAAACTGGTAATACTGTGTCGCAGTTTGTATTGATGAACTACAACCTGACAATAGTAATAATAAACTTGCAGTTAAAAATAACGGTCTCATTATTGCTTCCTTGGTTTTGGATCTGCGGGTAATGATTTATCAAAAATTAGCATATTAGGTTGCTCGTTCAAACCACGAGTAAGCGGTTGTAACCCTTCACTTAAACGTTTAAATTCTTTTAATGTTTGCTGTATTTGATGATGAAGTTCAGAACCGGCTTGGTAACTGGCCATTGTTTTGTCGAATTGACGCATGGTTACTTCAAATTGCACCATACTTTTTGTCATTTTCTCAAAATTACGGTTAAAGTCACCCGGTAAATTTTGTGTGTCTTTTTGGCTCAGTAGCTCTCGCATTTCATTAGCAAGCGCTCGATAGTCAGTAAATGTCGCTTGCATTTGCGCTAAGCTATCTTCAATTTTTAAGTCATTAACTTTATTGAGTACATCAGATACTTGATCTGCCAATACGGTTATACCGCTGGAAATACTTGGAAAAACATCATATTGAACAAGTTTGCCTAAATGCGCTGCGGGTGCGTCGGGATATATATCAAAATCAACATACACCGCACCCGTTAATAAATTGCCGGGCTTTAATGAAGCGCGCATCCCACTTTCAATCCAGCCTTTTAAACTACCTTGCCAATATTCTTTAGCTGAAGCACTGTCATGATACAAACGTCCGTATTCTACTTTTATAAGTACCGGAACAGCCGTATTGTGGTTTCTAAAGTGAGCGGGCTTACCGTTAACAATTACATTAGCAGGGGCTTCTACAACAGTCCCTACACGCATACCTCTATATTCTACAGGCGCTCCTGTGCGCAACCCTCTAACGGATTGTTCAAATTCAATTAGGTAGTAATCAAAGTCGTAAAAGCGCTCTTCTAACGCTTCTTTATAGCTTTGGCTTAATGAAAAGCTATGCCCATCTTGTGCTATTTCACCCGGGGCCTGTTGCTCAGGTAACCCAACAGAAACACCGCCTTTTAAAAGTTTGCTTAAAGAGCCAGTATTTATATTAATACCGTCTGCAGAGAGGTCAATTTCAATACCCGCGTTCACCCAAAAAATAGAATTCATAGTGATGAGGTTTTGATAAGGTTCTTTAATAAAAACGCCATACTTCATTGCTTGGTTTTCCCAATCAAAAGTAGCGGTTTCTATTTGCCCTATTTTATAATTTTTGAAGAATATACCGGTGCTTACATCAAGTACTTCAGCGTTATAACTAAGGAGTTTAAAGCGACCGCCTTTAACGTCTTTACCGATAAGTGCGGGTTCATCTTGGAGCGTAAACCTTTCTTTTAGCTCTTTACTTTCTCCTGGAGAAAACTCTAAATAAACACCTGATAAAAGAGTACTCATACCACTAATACCTGTTTCATCAATGCGAGGTTTAACGACCCAAATTTTTGCATCATCGGTCAATAAGCTATTGTAATTTTTATCTATTTGCGCGCGAGCAATTACGCTGTCTTGCGTGTCGGATAGCCGAACATGATCAATTTGACCTATTTTTACACTGCGCACTTTTATTTCCGTTTTACCTGCAATAATACCTTCGGCCTGTGGCATTTCGATAAAAATAGTAGGGCCTTTATTTGCTTGATACTGATATAACATCCACATGCCCACTAAAAGCGCAATTGCCGGAATGATCCAGATGGCGGAAATCTTCGGTTCTTTTGTTATTTCAGCAGTTTCGGTCATGCTTTATTCTCTGATATCTTATTTTTAGGTGAATCCCACAATAGTCGTGGGTCAAAGGCATGGGCAGCCATCATTTGGCATAATACCATAACTGTAAAAAATACAATGCCAAGACCTGGAGTTACCGACATTAAATTACCAAGCTGTACCAAGGCAACTAAAATAGCAACGACAAATACATCTATCATGGACCATTTTCCAATAAACTCAGTCAGTTGATAAATTCGAGTATAACTTTTTGTATGCCGATTTGCAGGTTTTGTAACCATAATACATAAAAAGCTCAGCACAAACGCTTTAGCAAGCGGTACAACCACACTGGCTAAAAATATAATGGCAGCAATGGGATAGGAACCACTCTTCCAAAGTGTAATTACACCACCAATTAATGTAGAGGGGATTCATCACCTAAACTAGTGGTATGCATTATTGGTAAAACATTAGCAGGAATATAGCAAATAACAGAGGTTATTAACCATGCAGTTGCTTTTTGTACACTATAAGGGTTTCTGATGTGTGTTTTAGTGTGGCAACGTTGGCAGATATCACCGGTGCATAGTTGGTGACATACATGGCAGGCTTTAATATTTTCATCAATTGCGCGTTTTGCGTTATCAGCGCCTTCGAGTATTTTTACAGGCTTAATTTGAGCCCATAAACGCGGGCGATTTAAGTGAACAAGTGCTGCTATATATAAAATAACAAACCCTACATAAGCCCAGAAACTTGCCCCAAAGCTAATATCAGCCAGCGACATAATTTTAACCATACTGACCAGCACACCGATTAAAAATATTTCTGACATAATCCAAGGCTCTAACACAAGCGTGAATTTCAATAACCGCCTTGCTATGCCTTCGGGCAATGTTTTTAATACCCCTAAGTGCAGAGGGATCAAAATAAGGAGTAAACCCATAGGCAGGGCAATAATACTAAGATCAATAAATAAGCCGAGTAGTTCGCTATCGTAATTAAATAAAATTCGTGCGGCATCGGGTAGAGTAATTGTTTGAGTAATGCCGCTACTGCTAAATGAAATGAAAGGGTAAAACATGCTGCTTAGCAACATTAACAAAGCGCTAAAACTCAGTGCAACAATACGGCTGTCGTGATTCACATCGGCTTCGCAAAGTTTATGATGACAATGTGGGCATATCGCCATTTGTTTCGCGATTATGCGAGGTATGTCTATGATCAGATCGCAGCAGGGGCAGACAGTTTGCAATTTAATACCAAGCAAGAAGA
The DNA here is from genome assembly GCF_037162545.1 of Pseudoalteromonas sp. B131b. Lineage (NCBI taxonomy): Bacteria > Pseudomonadati > Pseudomonadota > Gammaproteobacteria > Alteromonadales > Pseudoalteromonadaceae > Pseudoalteromonas > Pseudoalteromonas sp. B131b. Next base: position 252,015 of record NZ_JARLUZ010000002.1, read on the forward strand.
ATGTTTGTCCAATTTTGCAATATTTAATGCATTAATACAACGCGAACAGTGAATAAGCCTTTAAAAGCCAAACATTTTAATATTGTTTGGCTTTAGGGTTTTTAGTCAAATAACGCCACCGTTTGGCGTGTAAGGGCTATTAACTCCCCTGATTGTGACCAAATACAGCCATCTTCTAAACCATAACCATCTTTTGAATGATGAGTGATTGCTTCAAAGCCAAGCCATTCGCCAGGTGTTAAGTTTGGTTCTTGCACAAACTCTAAGTACCAAGACATGCTACTAGCTGGAGCGGGTTGTTTAAACATTTGTAATAACGTAGGTGGCCATGCATCTGTTAATGCAATAACGTGCGCTTCTGTTATTTGCTCTGGGGTGTGCTTAAAGCGCATCCAGCCCCCTAAGTGAGAAGTTTCTGCGCTGCTAAATGGCATAGCGCCTTGTTGTGGGCATAAATCAACATGCTGAAAAAACTCAGGCATCTGGCCTTTAACAAAAGGGAGTGTATAGCGCTCGTCTACCGGTTTTAACCCTAAAGATTTCGAAACGGGCACATTAACACCCGACTCTCTACTTTTAGCAAAACATGCTTGTACGATAACGCACACTTGTTCATTTTGAATGGCTTTGGCAAGTACTTGTGTACTACTTTTACCTTGTCGTAGTATTTCTACTGATAAAGAAAAGGGAGTATCGGCAAGCAATGGTCCTACAAAATTAGTGCTAAGAGAAAGTAGACGACGATCACTTGCAACCTTACCTCTGATTGCTTGATACAACAGTGCGGCTGATAGCCCACCAAAAGCAGTTCTGCCTTGGCACCAGTTTTCTGGAAATTGCATTGTGCTAGTTAATTGTTCGGTATTGTCTGAACTTCCAATTTTTTCAGCTTGGAGAAGTAATTGTTCAAAATGCATGAAGATGTCCTTTTAAAGTGCGATTTAATAAATTTATAACACAACCAAACTAGTCAGACCAGTAATTAAAAGCGCCTCTGGCGGTGTAAAAATCATCATTCCTTACAATTATTAGGGTTATTTTGTAAATAAATCATAAAAAATGAATTTTTTTCATTTTTACAGTTGAAATAAGTTTGGCGCATCCCTATTTACTAAGTCATCGAACGTATTAACGAATATTGAAGTTGGAGAAGTTTCATGGGTAAAATTATTGGAATCGATTTAGGTACTACAAACTCTTGTGTTGCAGTACTTGATGGTGGCAAAGCACGTGTTATTGAAAACGCGGAAGGCGATCGCACAACCCCGTCTATTATTGCTTACACGCAAGACGGCGAAACATTAGTAGGTCAATCTGCTAAGCGTCAAGCGGTTACTAACCCGACAAACACATTATTTGCAATTAAGCGTTTAATTGGTCGTCGTTTTGAAGACGAAGAAGTACAACGCGATATCGGCATCATGCCGTTTAAAATTGTTAAAGCTGATAACGGCGATGCATGGGTAGAAGCGGGCGGCGAAAAACGTGCTGCACCACAAATTTCTGCTGAAGTACTGAAAAAAATGAAGAAAACAGCTGAAGACTTCTTAGGTGAAGAAGTAACTGAAGCCGTAATCACAGTACCTGCATACTTTAATGATTCACAACGTCAAGCTACGAAAGATGCTGGTCGTATTGCGGGTCTTGAAGTTAAACGTATTATCAATGAGCCAACTGCTGCGGCACTGGCTTACGGTATGGATAAAAACCGTGGCGAAAACATCGTTGCAGTATATGACTTAGGTGGCGGTACTTTCGATTTATCAATCATTGAAATTGATGAAGTTGAAGGTGAGCACACTTTTGAAGTACTTGCTACAAACGGCGACACTCACTTAGGCGGTGAAGATTTCGATAACCGTGTAATCAACTACTTAGTAGCTGAATTCAAGAAAGATCAAGGCTTAGACCTTAAAAATGATCCGCTTGCAATGCAACGTGTTAAAGAAGCTGCTGAAAAAGCAAAAATTGAACTTTCATCTGCACAATCTACTGAAGTAAATCTTCCGTATGTAACTGCTGATGCATCTGGTCCTAAGCACATGAACGTGAAACTAACACGTGCTAAGCTTGAGTCACTAGTTGAAGATTTAGTAACTAAAACAATTGAGCCACTTAAACGTGCACTTGCTGATGCTGATTTATCAGTAAGCGACATCAACGACATTATTCTTGTTGGTGGTCAAACACGTATGCCTTTAGTACAAAAAATCGTTGCAGAGTTCTTCGGTAAAGAGCCTCGTAAAGATGTTAACCCTGATGAAGCAGTAGCCGTAGGCGCAGCGATTCAAGGTGGTGTACTTGCTGGTGACGTTAAAGATGTACTATTACTAGACGTTTCTCCATTATCTCTAGGTATTGAGACAATGGGTTCAGTAATGACTGCATTGATTGAGAAAAACACGACGATTCCTACTAAGAAATCGCAAACATTCTCAACAGCTGAAGATAATCAATCTGCTGTAACAATTCATGTACTTCAAGGTGAGCGTAAACGTTCAAGCGACAATAAATCTCTAGGTCAATTTAACCTAGAAGGTATTCGTCCAGCACAACGTGGCACACCACAAATCGAAGTAACATTTGATGTTGATGCCGATGGTATCTTACATGTATCTGCTAAAGATAAAGATACAGGTAAAGAGCAAAAAATTACGATTCAAGCATCTTCAGGCTTAAGCGATGACGAAATTGAAGCGATGGTTCGTGATGCAGAAGCACATGCTGAGGACGATAAAAAGTTTGAAGAACTTGTAGCTGCTCGTAATCAAGCTGACGCTTTAGTTCACGGTACACGTAAGCAAGTTGAAGAAGCTGGCGATGCATTACCAAACGAAGATAAAGAAGCGATTGAAGCGGCTGTTGTAGATTTAGAAGCGGCAATTAAGAGCGACAATAAAGAAGAGATTGAAGCTAAAACTCAAGCACTTGCTGAGAAGTCTCAAAAACTGATGGAAATTGCTCAAGCGAAAGCGCAGCAAGGTTCAGCAGATGCAGGCGAGCAACAGCAATCAGCTAAGCAAGACGACGACGTTGTTGATGCAGAGTTCGAAGAAGTGAAAGACGACAAATAATTGTTGCTAACGCTTCTCGCTAGCCAAAAACACTTAACTCAGTTGAGTGTTTAGGTTAGGATGAACAATTGAGGCGCGCGAGCAATAGCTTGTCGCGCCTTTTGCATGTGTTTAAGGTTCAAATTCAATGATAAATCGATGCGATTTATCGGTTTATCCAGCAGCTTACGCTGCAAATAGAAAAGAGTAGTGTGATAGATATGTCAAAACGCGATTATTACGAAGCCCTCGGCGTAAGCAAAGATGCGAGTGAGCGAGACATAAAAAAAGCGTATAAACGCTTAGCGATGAAATATCATCCAGATCGTACCGCAGGCGATAAAGATCTCGAAACAAAGTTTAAAGAGGTTAAAGAAGCCTACGAAATTTTAACCGATGCGCAAAAACGCCAAATGTATGACCAACATGGTCATGCGGCATTTGAGCAAGGCGGCGGTGGTGGCCATGGTGGTTTCGGCGGCGGCCAAGGTGATTTCGGTGATGTATTTGGCGACGTATTTGGCGATATTTTTGGTGGCGGTGGTCGACGTCAATCTCGTCAGCAACGTGGCTCTGACTTACGTTACAACATGGACTTAAGCTTAGAAGAAGCGGTTCGTGGTAAAGAAGTTGAAATTAAAGTACCAACATGGGTGGGTTGTGAGCCATGTGACGGCAGTGGTGCTAAAGCGGGTTCTAAACCTAAAACATGTACTACATGTCATGGTGCTGGCCAAGTGCAAATGCGCCAAGGTTTCTTTGCTGTGCAGCAAACATGTCCAACGTGTCAAGGACAAGGTCAGATTATTTCAGATCCTTGTAACAAGTGTCATGGTCAAGGCCGCGTAGAAAAAACCAAAACGCTTTCAGTTAAGATTCCAGCTGGCGTTGATACCGGTGACCGTATTCGCTTAACAGGTGAAGGCGAAGCCGGAATGCACGGCGCGCCATCTGGCGACTTGTACGTGCAAGTATCGGTTCGCGAGCATGAAATATTTGTACGTGAAGCGAATAACTTATATTGTGAAGTACCAATTAGCTTTACTACAGCAGGCCTTGGTGGCGAAATTCAGGTGCCGACACTTGATGGTCGTGCAAAACTTAAAATACCGTCTGAAACGCAAACGGGAAAAATGTTCCGTATGCGTGGCAAAGGTGTTAAGTCTGTACGCAGTGGTGCCCAAGGCGATCTAATTTGTAAAGTGGTAATCGAAACGCCAGTTAATTTGAACGAGCGTCAACGTGAACTACTGACTGAATTAGATGAAAGCATGGGCACAGATAGCTCTAAAAACCGTCCTAAAGAGCAAGGCTTTTTTGACGGTGTTAAAAAGTTTTTTGATGATTTAACTAAGTAAATTTAAATTATTATAAATAATGAAACGGCGCTTTTTAGCGTCGTTTTTTTTGCTTTAAATTTTATTTTTGTTACTGTTAATAAAAAATGATTAAGTATTATGACACCTGCAATCGATCTATTGAAAAAATCAAAAATCTCGTTTGATGTCTTAAGTTACGAGCACGACGCTAGCAATAGTCACTATGGGCTTGAAGCAGTTGAAAAGTTAAAGCTTAATAGCCATCAAGTATTTAAAACATTAGTGCTTGAAACACATGAAGGCGAATTAATTGTTGCAGTAACACCTGTTTCTCAACAAATTCATTTAAAGCAATTGGCAAAATTAGCCTCATCTAAAAAGGTGGCGATGGCGGCTGCACAAAAAGTACAAGCCAGTACGGGGTATATTTTAGGAGGGGTAAGTCCACTGGGACAAAAAAACGCCTCGCTACCTACATTCATGGTAGTGCATCACAGTTTGAGCACGTATATGTAAGTGCAGGAAAACGCGGTTTAGAAGTGAAATTAATGACAACCGATCTTATTACATTAACTGGTGCAAAACTGGGGATATTTTAACTTTTTCTTTTTGATATTTACGGGGAGTCCATATAAGGCCCTAGTTTCCAGATTATGAGTTTGCCGCTTTAATAATTATTAACTACAGTCAAATAACCTCTCATGCATAAGTTATGGCAGTATATGAATTTTTCTGATGTTGATTATTTTGCGGTATTAATTGCCGCGCTCTCTTGCTTTATGCTTGGTGGCATTTGGTATTCAAATAGAATGTTTAAACAAGCTTGGCTTGAAAGTTGTGGTTTAACAGAGCTAGATTTGCAATCAGCAGATCCAAAATTAATTTTTGGAGGGAGCTTTTTATTATCTTTTATAGCCACTTTTTTGCTTGCATTGTTTCTAGGTGAAAACCCTAACGTTGGTGAAAGTGTAGGAACTGGATTTATTATCGGTGTATTTTGGGTTAGTAGTTCACTTGGGCTTAGTTATATTTTTGAGCAACGGCCGATGAAGCTGTTTTTAATTAATGGTAGTTTTCATATTTTACAATTTTCTTTAATGGGCCTAATTTTGGGTATTTGGCCTTAGTCTTGTTACACTTTAGGTATTACTTTGAATTAATGACTAATTATGGCTAAACCAAATAAAAAAGGGCCAAAAAAACGGTTGATATTTTTTGTTCTGCTTGTAAAACCCCATTATTGAAGTATCGAAAGGGCGGTAAAGGAGCGCTTGTTAAATGTTTTATAGAACGTATTAGCCAAAATTTCACAAAAGAGCCCTGTATTTGCCCTAACTGTAATCGTTCTTTTGCAAGGCCTGCTGTGATAAGAGGGATACCCGCTTATAAAATTATTGGTGGTAAAGTTACATTTAAATAAGCATATTGCTTATACGGACATATGCCCTTGTTAGAATTTATCATCTTGATAGAATCGCCCGGTTTTGCTGTTTCAATGAATGAAAAAATACCCTCCCCACGGATCGGGCCAGTTTTTTGGGTTATTTAAAAATGGATAAAGGATAGTTTCGTGATAGCACTCTTATTTGACATCATAGGTATGACAGGCACTTTTTTAGTCGTTGGCTCATTCTTTTTACTGCAGCTAGGTAAAACATCTCCAACTAGCTTAATGTACAATATGATGAATTTAACAGGGGCCATTTTATTGTTGATCAGCCTTTGTTATAACTTTAACTTAGCCAGTTTTGTAATCGAAATATTCTGGATTGCAGCGTCATTAATTGGTTTATACAAATATGTTAAAAATCGAAGAGCTGTAACTGCAAGCTAATTTAGCGAATAGATAATGCTCTATATCAATTTGCAATAATACGTTATCAATTTAAGGGATAAAGCCTGAGGCTAACAGTAGTCAAAATTTCTGATTTACAACGCCATGGATGCAGTAGATAAAACAATGCAGAAGTCATTGCTGGGAACAACTAAATAACGATTTTTTACCTTGTTATCGGCAATGTTTACTACCTCAAAATAGATAACTTAATGAAGTGAATTGGTATAATAAAAAATCACCGTGAACATTTTTGGTTGCGGTGATTTTTTTACTCGCTCTGATTTTTGTTAACAAAAGTTTATATCGCTATGGCTAATAAGCCGTTAAACTAGGTTCTTTAAATTCATCAGGTTATTTTGTGGGTCAGTATGTTTTCTCTTTCTAAAAGAATCATTATTACTTGTATATTACCCATATTTATTTTGTTGATATCATTTTTTCTCGGACGAACTCATGATATTGAGCAAGCAAACCTTCAGGCTGAACGTCAAGTTACTCAATTAAATAATTATATTGATACTGAACTTGCACGCTTTTCTGCGATCCCAGAGTTATTAACTTATAATGAGTTGATGATAAGTTTTGTATCAGGAACACCACAACATTATAGCGCAATTAATAATTATCTAGCTGATATTCAGCAAGCCAGCGGTGCGTCTGACATCTTTGTGTTGGATACGCAAGGTGATGTTATTGCAAGTAGTAATTGGCAGACTGATTACACTTTTTTGGGCAGTAACTATGCTTTTAGACCCTATTTTAAACGTGCTTTTACGGATGATAAAGTGGCCTATTTTGCACTTGGTATACGTTCAAATAAACGAGGCATATATTTTTCACAAGCAGTTTATAGTGATAATAAAGCCATTGGAGTAGTGGTTTTAAAAGTTAATGTGAGTAAGTTCGAAAATGATAGAGAGTTGCTAAACACGTCGAAGGGGAGCCATTTTTATTTACAACTTCCCGATCACGTTATTGCCATGTCTGATATTGAACAGTGGCGTTTGAATAGCTTTACTCAGCTCGGAATTACTGCAAAGCAGGAGATCAAATCTAGCCGTTCTTATCTGGATCATCAACCGATATACATAAAGCAGTATCAGTCTCAGAGCCAAGGTACGACGCAATTTAAAATTGATAAACAGCGATATGTTTCGTCCTCAATGAAACTCAATAACTTTAATGCCACAATGCATATTCTTGTCGATGTATCAAAGGTCGATAGCGCACAAATATCGCGCTTATTTTGGGTTATTATTATCTACAGTTTTATAATTATTATTGGGTATAGCTTATTAGCTCGTTTTGCTGGATATAAAAAATTACTTTATTCAAGGCATAGTCTTGAGCAAAAAGTAATAGAGCGTACCCAAACGCTTGAAAAGGTACAAACGGCTTTAGTGCAATCAGCTAAACTGGCTACTATAGGGCAGCTGAGTGCTGGTATAAATCATGAAATAAACCAACCTCTTAGTGCAATTAATACATACCTAGCAAGTGCTAAGCGGCTATTAGCAAAAGGTAATTACGAAGCCTTAAGTCAAAGTTTGGTTATTATTGAAGGGCTAGTCGAGCGAGTGCATAAAATTGTGGGGCAGCTGAAACACTTTAGTAAACCATCAGGGATGCAATTAAGACCATACCCGCTTGCTGCGCTTGTTAATAATGCATTAATGATTTCTAGCGCCCAGTTAAAGCAAGACAATGTGCAGGTAGAGCCCCCGCAATTTGATGAAGCAGTCATCGTCTGGGTTGATGCTCTTAAGTTTGAACAAGTGCTGGTTAATTTAATTACCAATGCCAGCCAAGCTATGAATGGTGCTGTTGAACGTAATTTGACCTTCAATTTGGAGTGTTTTGAAGAACGCGTTAAATTCTCTATTTTAGACACCGGTTCGGGTATTGAACAACATGTATTTAGTCATTTATTTGAGCCCTTTTACAGCACTAAAGATAGCAAAGGTCTCGGTTTAGGGTTATCAATATCAAAACAGATTATTGATTCATTTAATGGCTCTTTAAGCGCACACAATAGATTGCAAGGTGGGGCTGAATTTATTATTAGTCTTTCAAGTAAGCAGGGGGATAAGCATGATTGATAGTTTGTTGTGTAAACACATTATAGTGATTGATGATGAAGCGATGATCAGAGATTCGCTAAAACAACTACTCACACTAGAAGGTTATACAGTAGAGTGTTTTAACGACGCAAGTACGGCCCTTAGTAAGCTTAGCCGACGGTATAATGGAATTGTGCTTAGCGATATTAATATGCCCACAATGAACGGTTTAACTTTACTCGAGCAAATCACAGCCTTTGACAGTGAGCTTCCTGTGATATTTTTAACAGGCTATGCCGACGTGTCCATTGCGGTAAAAGCAATGCAATTAGGGGCATACGATTTATTCGAAAAACCGCTGAACGAACACTTACTTGATTGTATTGCCAGAGCATGTGATAAGCGCAGTCTTGTTATGGAAAATCGCGCATTAAAAGTGGTTGTGCAAAAAGCATCTGCGCCGGGTGTACGTATATTGGGGGATACGCCCAAAATGCAACATATGATGCATTTATTAAATACAGTAATAGATACGCCAACAGATATAATGATTGAAGGTGAAACCGGCACAGGAAAAGAGCTCGTAGCACGCTACTTACATGATCAGAGTATTCGTTCGAGCTGTAACTTTGTGGCGATTAACTGTGGGGCTGTACCAGAGCAATTAATAGAAAGTGAACTGTTTGGTGCAGCAAGTGGAGCATACACGGGTGCTACGCAGAGCCGTAAAGGTAAGTTTGAATATGCACAAGGCGGTACGGTCTTTTTAGATGAAATAGAAAGTACCCCCATGTCGCTGCAAGTTAAATTACTGCGCGTTTTAGAAGAGCGAAAAGTAACCCCTGTAGGTGATAACAAAGCAATTGATTTAGATATAAGAATTGTAGCTGCGACAAAAGTAGACTTACTGTCATTAGTTGAAAAAGGCGAGTTTAGAGCTGATTTATATTACAGGTTGAGCTTAGTTAAAGTAAATATTCCGCCTTTACGAGAGCGAAAAGCAGATATACTTTTATTGTTTAAGCATTTTAGTTCTATTGCTGCAACGCGCTATCACAAGCCTCCAGCACCCCTGAACAGCGAAATACAACAGCGCTTAGTTGCTTATGATTGGCCTGGTAATGTAAGAGAGCTCAGAAACCAAGCCGAACGTGCGGTATTACTTGGCGCCGAACTTGCTTTTACCGAGGTTAATACGCAGCAGTTTGGTGGATTATCTCCTGATTTGAGCTTATCAGAAAAAGTGGCTTTTTATGAGCAATCACTGATTGAATATGCGCTTGAGCAAAATCATGGAAGCATCAAAAATACCATGGAAACACTGCAAATTGCGCGTAAAACACTTTACGATAAAATGAGTAAATATAATCTTAATCGAGATATGTTTACGGAATAGTTGTGCGGATTTAGTGACAACATGTATTTCTAAGTGTGCGGTTAACCGCACACGCTTGTATAAATAATAACAGCAATTTTTTTAAGGTTATGAAAAAAAGGTTTTTATATCATTGGCAGTAAATTTGCCTTATTAGAGCTGACAATAAGTTGATTCTAATAATTAGGACGCACAATGATAAAAACAACACACCTATCTACTTTGCTTATACCCCTGAGTAGTTTAGCAATATTGCCCAGTATTACTTTAGCCGCTGATTATACCGTTTACGGTAAAGCAGAAGTTCAAATCGCAAATACCGACACTGGTATTATGCGCTACGCCAAAGAAGGTACGCAAATTGAAGCGCCTTTTTCTCGTATTGGTATAAAAGGTCAGCATAAATTAAATGAATACTTAAGTGCAGTTTTTAAATACGAAGTACAGGTGAAAGGCTTTGAAGAGGATGATACAGAAGAGCCGTTTACAGCACGTAATACTTATTTGGGTCTAAAAGGGGCGTTTGGTGAAATCGTTATAGGTAGAAACGATACGCGCTTTAAATACTCCGAAGGAAAATTAGATAACTTCAATGAAACCCAAGGTGATATGGCGCAGGTAATAGCTGGGCAAGATCGGCTTGGTGATACGCTTACATACACGTCTCAATATTGGTCTAATGCTCAGTTTTCGTTTACCTATGCTCCAAAAGACGATAATAAAAATAACAAAGCAGGGTTTGCAGCGACGCTAATATACGGTGACCGTAATTTAAATAATACACCTTATTACGTCTCATTAAGTAGGGTTGATTCTTTGAACAATATTACAGCTAGCCGAATCGCGGGCGTGTATAAGTTTGAGAAATTACAGCTAGGTGCACTGTACCAACATTCGGAATCAGTTGATGAGACTAAGTCAGGCAACGGTTATGTATTAAGTGCAAGTTATACAATTGATAAATGGGTTCCAAAATTACAATTTGCTAAAGATGACTCTGCAATTCGTCAAGAGTCAAAAGCGATTCAGTGGAGTACTGGACTTGACTATGTCTTTGACAAGCAAACCACAGCGTATCTTTTGTATACCGATTTAGATCTCCAAGAAAATGCGGATAATAGTGTCGCACTTGGTCTCAAGTACAAATTTTAAGGGCAAATTATGACTCAGAAAATTATAAAAAACGAGCCAGTGAAAAATACATTAACGCAAAAAATTATATTATGGCTTGGCCCTGCTGTAATGTTATTAACGTGCTTGATAGACCCTCCTAGTGGTATGTCTGGTCTTGCATTTAAAACCGCAGGGTTAGCTTTTTGGATGGCATCGTGGTGGGTTAGTGAAGTAGTGCCAATACCTGCAACATCATTATTGCCACTTGTTATATCGCCGATTGCTGATATAGCACCTATAAAAAGTACCGCAGCGCCTTATGCGCACCCCTTAATATTTTTATTTTTAGGTGGTTTTTTGATCTCCATTGCGATGGAACGTTGGGGGCTACATAAACGGATCGCGTTAACGACGATGCTTTATGCGGGTAAAAAGCCGAGTTTACAGATTTTAGCCATGATGTTGGTAACAGCATTTTTATCTATGTGGATGTCAAATACTGCAACAACAGTAATGATGCTACCAATTGCACTTTCAATCATACACTTAGTGAGCGAATCAAACTCAGAGGATGATGGGTTTGCTAAAGCACTTTTGTTATCTATTGCATATGGTGCGAGTATTGGGGGAATTGCAACACTAATAGGTACACCGCCGAATGCCTTAATGGCGGCCTATTTGTCAGAAAGCTATCAAATCGAAATAGGGTTTGGTCAATGGATGCTTGTTGGTGTTCCGTTAGCAATTGTTATGTTGATAGTATGTTGGGTTTGGCTCACAAAATTCAGCTACAAGGTTGATGAAAAAACAGAACATTTACACGACAGTAAATCTGTTTTTATAAAAGAACTGACGACCCTTGGTCCTTTGCAGCGTGCTGAAAAAGGGGTGTTTTATGTGTTTGTATTAGCCGCTCTTTGTTGGGTTTTTAGACCTTTACTCGCTGATTTTTCTGGACTTAAAATTTCAGATACAGCAATAGCAATAGCGGCTGCATTGTTATTATTTGTTTTACCAGCCAATAAAGGCAGTGATGAACGAATTTTAGATTGGGTGAGTGCATCGAAAGTACCATGGGGAGTACTATTATTATTTGGAGGAGGGTTATCACTCGCTTCGCAAATAAAATCATCTGGCTTAGCACAATACATTGCGCATTTAATTGAAGGTGCAAGCGCAATACCTCTGGTTATGGCTGTATTAGTGGTTGTTGCGTTAATTACATTTTTAACCGAAATAACCAGTAACACGGCTACTGCCGCTGGTTTTTTACCTCTTTTAGGCCCTGTTGCGGAAAGTATTTTCGGATCGCCTTTAGTTTGGGTTATTCCAGCAGCTATTGCATGTAGCTGTGCGTTTATGATGCCAGTGGCAACACCACCAAATGCAATTGTTTTTGGTTCGGGAAAAATACAAATACGAGATATGATAAAAGCAGGGTTTATGCTTAATATTATTGCGATAATTTTAATTACATTAGTGACGATGACTATTGCAGCAAAAGTATTTAATTTTTAAACAAACTTAAACTTAGCTTATAGCTATCTCGATATGAGTCGTTTTGCTTATCATCTCAGTGCTGGGCAAAACGACTCTTAATGCTTACTTGTTTGGCTATTATAGCTAAATTAGTGTGATTGCTCGAAAAACAGTTCAGGGTTATTATCTGTAGTAACTTTGAAAATTGAGTAACCTACTTTGACCACTGACACTTCTAATACAGTTTCTTTAACCACACAGTTTGATGGGTTACAAGATGCCTTTCTAAGTACGCCTTATTTACCAATTAATAAACGTATTACTTTGCTAAAAAATCTCCGATTACGAATTGTTGAACTTGAAGAAGAGCTAGTAGATGCAGTTTCAAAAGATTTTGGCTACCGAACGGCATTTGACACTTTACTTGGCGACATTCTGCCTACAGTACAAACACTTGCGCATATAATAAAAAAATTGCCTAACTGGTCTAAACCAAGTAATCGTGCGGTAGGTTTAAGTTTATGGCCTTCAAAAGTCAGTGTAACTTATCAGCCTAAAGGGGTTGTTGGCGTTATTGCACCGTGGAATTACCCTATTCAATTAGCCATAGTACCTGTTGTAACAGCGATTGCCGCAGGTAATAGAGTGATGTTAAAACTGAGCGAATTTACACCACACACAAATGTGGTACTTGAAAAATTATTTAGCGACGAAATACAAGAGCACTGCAAAGTAATTCAGGGCGGCAGTGAGGTTGCAAGTGAGTTTTCATCGTTGCCATTTGCTCACTTATTGTTTACGGGCTCAACTGCGGTGGGTAAATTGGTGATGGCCTCAGCGAGTCATAACTTAACACCAGTAACACTTGAACTTGGGGGAAGTCACCCGTTATTATTACCGAGCAGGCTGATATTAAAAAAGCAGCGCAAACGTTACTATTTGGGAAAATGGCTAACGCTGGGCAAATATGTGTCGCACCCGATTATGTATTGGTACCACAAGCACTTGAGCATCAGCTCATTCAGCAATTATGTGAGCTTTATAAAAAGCATTTTAAAGAGGGTGTTGAAGGTAAAAACTTAACATCGATTATTAGCGATGCACATTACAAGCGTTTAACGGGTTATTTAGCGCAAGCACAAGAACTCGGTGCAACGATTGTAAAACCGCTTGAGCAAAACCAGCAAGATGCAGAAAAACACCGCATGGGGCTGCATATTGTTACACAGGTAAGCGATGAAATGCAGCTCATGCAGGATGAATTATTTGGCCCTATATTACCAATAATGAGTTATAACAAACTTGACGATGCTATTGATTACATTAAACAACATCACCATCCATTAGCACTTTATATTTTAGGGCAAGATAAACCTGCTCAAGACTATATTATTAAGCAAACACTCAGCGGTACAGTTGCTGTTAATGACACGCTAGTGCAAGTTACAGCAGATGATGTACCATTTGGTGGTGTTGGGCACTCAGGTATGGGGCATTACCATGGTAAAGAAGGATTTTTAACCTTTAGCCATGCTAAAAATACGCTAGTTTCAGGTTCATTTAATCCGCGAGTTGGTATGTTACTCAAGCAAAGTAACGTGCTTATAAAGCTTTTAAAGTGGCTTTATATTAAGTAGGTGTGGCTTCAGATGAAAAAAGCTGAACTATGGTAATAGTTCAGCTTTAGTGAATATAAAGATTAGAACAATCGGCCTTCACCTGCATATGTACCAGCTAAAATTTTGGTATAAATAGCGTCCGCTTTTTCTTTAGCTTCCTCAACTTCTTTAGGTAGCATTTTTCGTTCATCGAGCTTTCGGCTATGGCTTGCTTGCATATTACCGTTGTATTCAGCAATAGTATTCCAAATGTATGACTTTTCTAAGTCTTTTGGCATGCCTAAACCTTCAAAATACATGAGCGCTAAGTTAAATTGCGCTAGTGAGTAATTATTAGCGGCTGCTTTTTCGTACCATTTTTTTGCAAGTTCAAAATCGTGGCTAACGCCATCACCATTCGCGTACATAACACCAAGATTAAACTGCGCAGCGGGTAAATTTTTATTGGCTGCTTTTTCAAATAAGTTTAACGCCATTTGTTTATCTAACTTAACGCCTTTGCCTTCATCATATAACACCGCTAATGCAAACATAGAGTCTACATGGTTTTTCTTAACACCTTCTTGATAAAGTTGAGCGGCTTTACGGTAATCGCGAATTACACCGTAGCCCCCTTCATATAACTTCGCGAGTTCATATATCCCAGGTGCATAACCTTTATCAGCAAGGTATTCAAACTCTTTCAGGGCTTCTTCAAAGTAACCTTCATTAGCTGCTTTAATGCCATCTTCGAGCCCTGCATGGGCAAAAGGGCTTGTAAGCAACACGCTAGCAAGTATTAAAGTTTTTAAATTAAACTGTGACATATTCATGTCTCCAATTAGTAATCGTTGCAATATGTATTAGTCAAACGTCATTTTATTACAAATTAATGCGCTAAATAGACTGTTGTAACGTTTAAATGTGAGTGCAAAAAGAAGTGTCTACTGTTATGTTTTACGCCAGCTTTTATATAAACGCAAGATACAGTGCTTCTAGTTCGGCTGAATATGTAATGTATAGCTCAAAACAGAGTTTTTTTGCATGAAGTAAATTTATAAGTGGTGTGTAAGATACAGATATTGCAGAAAATTTAAAGAAATAAAAAAAGCCCGTTAGGGCTTTTTTGAGTCATATCAACCGTCACTAATATGAGCAATGTAGCAAGTAATTGTGATCTTGAGTGCTGACTACTTGGGTCGAGTAAGTAGCAAACACGAAGCGGCACAGTCTTCTTAATTAAATATCAGCATCCTTGCTGTAACTTCTTCCTTAGGCACTGAGGTCGTTATACTGTGTTTATGCGAACGATTATCACTTGTAATAGAATGCAAGTCAATAGTAAATGATAATTATTATCAAATGAATTTATTTAATAACAATATAAGTTAAAAAAGGAATGGGATGCTAAACAACACTAAAATGAAAAAATTCAAACATGTAGGCGTCGCTATTAGCATGTTGTTTTTATGCAGTTGCTCTGCCTCATTTACTTATAATAATTTAAGCTGGCTTTCATCGTTTTGGGTTGATGATTATGTTGATTTAAATAAACAACAAAACAAGCAACTAAAAAAATTATCGAAACAACACAGCATTGGCATAGGTCAACGCAGTTACCAGCATACAAACAAGATATACAAAATATAAAAACCTTGTTTAACGAAGGTTTAAAACCCGTTCAGCTTAAAGAACACGTTGTTTTTGCAAAAAAACATTGGCGAAATTTACTTGAATTCGCTTATTTGCCTTTGGCTGAATTAGGTGAAAATTTAACGCCTTTACAGCGCAAAACATTCATAAATAATATTCAAGAAAAAATTGATGAAGAACGCGATGAACTTAACGAGCAAACTTTCATAGCACGTAAAAAAGATCGTTTAGAAGAACAATTAGAATATTACGAGCAATGGCTCGGAAAACTTAATGCTGAGCAAAAAATACTAATTAAACTGACCAACGATAAACATCAGGACTCAAGTGAGCTGTGGCTCGAATACAAACAACAGCGTTTAAATGCTGCTAAGCAAGTATTTGAAAGTGAAAATTTAACGCAATCTGAGTTTATTGAGCAATTAAGCACGGTTATAAAAGAACGTGAATTATATATGAGCCCAGAGCTGCTTAAAATTAATGATGAAAACCTTAGTTTATATGTAAATTTATTAAATGAGTTAAATACCACTTTAAGTGATAAACAACGCGAAAATGTAAATGAACGTTTTGATGAGCTAATCGACACATTGGATGATATTATTGAGGGCTAAAACATTAATAATCAATCACTTTGCTATAAAAGTGTTACATAAGGTTACGGCAAAGTAAGGTTGCTGTTCAATTTTTGTAGTTGTTTAAACGAATCTAAAAATTGTCACGTAAAGTGGCAGTAATCATCGGCACACACGATGATTTTTTAAGGTAAAAGTGTATGGTTACTGATTTAAAAAATATATTAAATAGCTGGGAGCCTCTCAAAGATAAACAAGAGTGGGTTTTAGCCACTTTGTATCAAATAGAAGGTTCTAGTTATCGTAAGCTAGGCGCAATGATGCTTATTTCGAGTTTAGGGCAGCGTTTAGGTATGCTCTCTGGTGGTTGCCTAGAGGCTGACATACAGCGACATGCTAAGCAAGTAATGAGTACGTTAACTAGTAAAACGATAAGTTACGATGCAACAGATGAAGATGATTTAACATTTCAGTTAGGTATTGGATGTGGCGGTATAGTGCATATTTTACTTCAGCCAATTCATAAGGCTAACGAGTATTTGCAGCTTGAACATATGAGAAAAGCACTTAACGCTAATATAGCGGGGCACTACCTTCAACAAGTGAACCCTATTATACCCAGTGGCTGTGGTGAATTTGCTCTAAACGCAGAGCAACAAGGTTTATCAATTAATCGAAAAGCTCAACTGATTGAAATTAATGATGCAACGTTTTTAGATATTTCTATTTACCCTGCGCCTCATATACTTATTGTAGGAGGTGGGGCAGACGCGGTGCCTGTTTATACACTTGCTAAACAACTTGGTTGGAGTGTAACCGTATGGGATACGCGTCCAGCAAATGCTAAAAGGCAGTACTTTACAAATGCTGATGCTATTTTACGTTCTAAGCCAAATCAATTACGTGAGTATTGTATAGAAAACAAAGTGGATGCCGCTGTTTTAATGGCCCACAGTGTTGAGCTTGATGCTAGTGTGCTTTGCATACTCGCTGATATAACATTTAAATACATAGGTTTACTTGGCCCTAAACATAGACGGGCGCAAGTGCTAACGCAGGCGAATACTTCGCTAGAGAAAGTAAAGTCACCTGTATTTGGTCCTGTAGGCTTAAATCTAGGCGGCGACTCACCAGAGAGCATTGCACTTTCACTCATTAGCGAAATACACGCCGTGTTTTCAAATAAAAATGCCACCTCATTGAGTAACTGGGGAAATGAAAAGTGTTAATCGCTAAGGTGATATTAGCGGCGGGGCAGTCATCACGGTTCAATGGTTGTAAGTTAACTGCCGATATTGGCGCAGGCCAAACGATGATTGAACGTGCGGTTGATGTTATACAAGCACTTGATAGCTCACCTGTATTTGTCGTCACTGGTGCATGGCATAAAGAAGTAAAAAACACGCTCGAAAATAATAAAAATATTAAGCTGATTGAAAATAAACAATGGGATAAAGGTTTAGGTGATTCTATTGCGACAGCCACAAAAGCTATTTTAAAAAATCAGCAGCCAGATGGTATTTTATTTATGCTTGCTGATCAGGTTGAGCTTACTACAGAACATTTGAGTGAATTAGTTGCAAATTTTAAAAAGCATCCTGCTCGTTGGTGTGCTAATTACGGCGAGCGTTTAGGCGTGCCTGCGATATTTCCTAACGTTGATCTATCGAAGCTTAGCGGCTTAACTACAGATAAAGGTGCGCAGCATCTACTGCGTTGCAATGATGAAGAAGTTAATACTGTTAATTTAAAATGTGCGAGTTTGGATATAGACACTGAAGCGCAACTCCATGAGTTTATAGAAAAACGCTGTAAAGTATTTTCACGGCAAAAGTAATGAGTAAGGTCAGTAATTACATTTTTTAATAGTTATAGTAACTCTTTAAGCTATACGAATAACTTAAAGAGTTACTATAAAAGCTTAATCAAGGGGCAAGCTATGGTGACGTTTACAATTAATGGCAAGGTGATTGAATCACACGCAAGTGAAGATACACCGTTGTTATGGGTTATTCGTGATGAAATTGGACTAAAAGGGACAAAATTTGGTTGTGGTATTGGGATGTGTGGTGCGTGTACTGTGCACTTAGATGGACAAGCTACGCGTTCGTGCTTGTTGCCTGTAGGCGCTATTGCGGGCAAAAAAATTACTACCATCGAAGGATTAAATAACGAACACCCACTGCAAAAGGCATGGGTTGACGAACAAGTCCCACAATGTGGTTACTGCCAATCGGGCCAGATAATGCAAGCAGCTACATTACTGGCAACGAACCCAAATCCCTCTGAAGACGAAATAGCCAACTATATGAACGGCAACTATTGCCGTTGTATGGCATACAAACGCATTAAAACAGCGATTCAACGAGCGGCTGATGAGTCACAAAGTGTTGTCAATATTTTTGATCCAAACGCACAAGACGCTTAACTGGAGCTAATAATGAAAAAATTATTTCAAAAAAATAGTGAAACCGTTAATTTAAACCGCCGTTCGTTCATGATTGGTACTGCAAGCGCAGGTTTGGTTATGGCGTTTGCTCCAGCATTTTTTTCGGGCTCGCTAAGCGCTAAAGAATCAATAGCTCAGCAAGCATTCTCTCCTACAATTTGGTGGACAATGAACACCGAAGGTGGCGTCGAAGTAAGCATTGCAAAGGCTGAAATGGGTCAACATATAGGCACTGCATTAGCGCGTATAGTTGCAGATGAGCTGGAATGTGATTGGGAAAAAGTATCAATTACGTATGTAGATACCCATGAAAAATGGGGTTATATGGTAACTGGCGGTTCGTGGTCGGTTTTTCAAAGCTTTAAACCACTCTCCCAAGCAGGTGCCGCTGGTAGAATTGCGCTAATAGAAGCAGGCGCAAAAATGCTGGGTGTGGCTGTGGATACATGCCACGCTGAAAAAGGGTATATAATCTCTGGCGATAAATCTGTTAGTTATGCTGATTTAGTTAAAAAAGATGAGTTTAATCGTACTTTTACAAGTGAAGAAGTTGCTACTTTACCACTAAAACCTGCCAATAAACGCCATTTAACAGGGCTTAAACAAGATTTTAAAGCGCTTGATATACCAGCTAAAACCAATGGTACTGCTGTGTATGGTATTGACGTAGAAGTTGAGGGGATGCTCTATGCTCGTCCAGTAATTCCGCCAACACGGTTTGGCAGTAAAGTGATAAGTGTTGATGACACAGCAGCAAAAGCTATTAAAGGGTACAAAGGTTATGAGATTTTAACCGACCCAAGTAATACGGTAGAAGGGTGGGTTGTTGTACTTGCTGATAACTACCCTAGTGCCATTAAAGCGGTTGATGTACTAAAGGTTAAGTATAAAAAAGGTAACGCAGCAAACGTAACTGAGTCTGATATTCAAAAAGAGGGTATACGTTTGTGTGAGCAAACCGATTCAGGCACTTTATTTGTTGATGAAGGCAATATTAAGAAAACGCAAAACGATGCCAAAGAATTACTTGAATCAATGTATACCACAGCGACCGCTAGCCATTACCAATTAGAGCCTTTAAATGCCCTTGCTCAGTATAAAGATGGAAATTGGATTATCCATACCGGTAATCAATGGCAGTCGCTAACACTACCTGCGATAGCTAAAGCACTTGAAGTAGCGCAAGAGAAAGTCATTATTCGCCCTTATTATTTAGGTGGTGGCTTTGGTCGTAGATTATTTGGTGATTGGACTGTACCCGCAGCCCTTACAGCTAAAGCAGTAGGCAAACCTGTAAAACTTGTATTTACTCGCGCTGATGACAGCTTATTTGACCAATCACGCTCAGCTTCTGTTGCAAAAATGACGGCATCGTTTGATAAAAACGGCGTTTTCACGGGCTTAGAACATGCTTTTGCTGCGGGTTGGCCAACCAAGGCAATGGCACCGGGATTTTTATCCCCAGGTGTTGATGGAAAAGGCAAGTTTGACGCGTTTTCTGCATCGGGTGCCGATCATTGGTATAGCATGAACAGCCATCGCGCAAGAGCCATTAATAATGAGCTTGTACAAAGCACATTCATTCCAGGATGGTTACGCTCGGTTGGGCCTGGTTGGATTGCGTGGAGCCTTGAATCGTTCATTGACGAGGTTGCACACAAACAGGGGAAAGATCCTGTTGCTTTTCGCCTTGAAATGCTAGATGCAAAAGGCAAGCAAGCAGGTAAAGCACCAGAGAGTATCGGCGGGGCAGCACGCTTGCATAACGTACTTACAAAAGTATCTGAAAAAGTAGCCAATATTAAGTTAGGTGAAAGTGAAGGTATCGGCTTTTCAGCGAGCTCAGGGCAAGAACGTACAATGCCTGCATGGATTGCTACAGCGGCACATGTGCATGTAAATCGTGGTAATGGAAAAATTACCCTTAAAAAGCTGTATATTGTTGTTGATGCAGGTTTAATAGTTCATCCTGATGGCGCGTTAGCGCAATTAGAGGGGTCTGCACTTTGGGGAACGAGCCTTGCGTTGCATGAATCAAATACGTATCAAAACGGACAGGTTTCAGCGACCAACTTTAATACTTACTTACCACTTAGAATGAAAGATGTACCGGATATGGATATTGAATTTATAAAAAGTGACGAGTTTCCGGTTGGTTTAGGTGAGCCGGGCGTTATTGGTATCGCCCCCGCGATTGGTAATGCCGTGTTTAATGCGGTTGGCGTTCGTTTACGAAACCTACCTATGAAACCAGATGAGCTTAAAAAGGGCTTGTCAACATAAAACAGTAAAAGCAGTATATGTGTAAGAGGTTTGTATTTTAATGCGACCTCTTTAACATGTAATAAATATACTTAAGTTATACCCAAGGTTTAGTTATGTTAGTCGATCCAGCAGGACGAGAATTTAGTTACTTACGTTTATCAATTACCGACGTGTGTAATTTTAAGTGTGTTTATTGTTTACCAAATGGTTATCAATGTGACCACGACCGAGACTTTCTTTCGCTTAACGAAATAAGTAATACAATTAAAGCATTTGCTCATCATGGTATTAAAAAGGTACGTATTACCGGCGGGGAGCCAACGCTTCGAAAAGACTTTATAGATGTCATCCGCGCAGCAAAAGACACAACCGGTATAAGTCAAATCGCCGCGACCACAAATGGTTTTTCTTTACAAAAAAACATTAATGATTGGGTAAATGCCGGCTTAAGTGCCATTAATGTGAGTATTGATAGCTTTGATCCACGTATGTTCAACTCAATTACAGGGCACGATAAATTTGCGTCTGTGATGCGTGGTATAGATGCAGCGGTTGATAGCGGTATTTCGTCAGTAAAAATAAATAGTGTACTGATGAGACAATATAACGCCTCAGAGCTAGACACCTTTTTAAGTTGGCTTAAACACCGACCTGTCACTATTCGTTTTATTGAATTGATGCAGACAAACGATAATAAAGATTTTTTTGATGCAAACCATCTCTCAGGTGAATCAATAAAAACCAAGTTATTGCAAAAAGGGTGGCAACGTATCATTCAAGGTGCTTCAGCGGGCCCTGCGCAAGAGTTTTCGCACCCAGATTATCAAGGTAATATTGGCTTAATAATGCCCTATAGCAACGACTTTTGTAGTACCTGCAATAGATTAAGGGTGTCTTCGTTAGGTAATTTACATTTGTGTTTATTCTCTGAAGAGGGCATCTCTCTAAGAGAGCATATGAACAGCGATTCAAACGAAGCGTTAATCGCATTGTTATCGCGCTATATTAAAACTAAAAAGCCATCCCACTTATTGCAACAAGGTAATACGGGTATTACGACTAATTTATCGATGTTGGGTGGCTAGCTGATTTTTTAAGTATAAATAAGCCCGCAGCAATAAAGTGTTTTTTTATTACTATGGAAGGGCGATTTAATCGCAGGGTGAAGTTTGCGAATTTGGTAACAGTTTCTGCGTTACTTTCCTTGTTACATCTATGTATGCAACAAGAAATAAATGGCTCTTAGGATGAGCCAACTGGCTGCGCGTGTTTGGTATTTATGTTGCGGTATCGCCTATTGATGGGGAATAACCACACTACATAGGCTCTGCCTTGCCTAAAAACCAAACACACTGCTGCAAATTCACCCACCAAAGGTCAACACGCCCTAACTTAACTTACTAAAAACAGTACTAATACTCAGAATTTTATATTTGTAAAGCTTGTTATCTCTATTTTTCACGTTAAACTGGATTTTTACTTCATTATTAAGTTTTATGAATGGATATCGCAGCTCTTAATAGTACTAAAGTTCTGAGATGGAATGTACTTAGGTGGATGTGCTTCTGCTTTGGCAGCTTATCTGCAATCTTTTCTGCCTTTAATTTAACAGTAAACAACTTTTATACACTTGGTTATTTAGAAATATGTTTTTCTTTATATTGTTTGTACACTTTTATTCGCTTAGGTAAACAAGCTCTTCAAGTTTGGCAATCGATTGTAATGTGCGCGCTTATTACATTAATAGTGGTGTTTGGAACTTACATAGCAACGCCTAAAAATGGTGTATTCATTTGGTCATTTGCGCTCCCCATTTTATATTATCTTCTGCTTGGTAAATACCCAGGGGTAATTTTATCAGCGTCCTTACTTAGTCTGCAAAGTATTATCTTATTCGAAAAGTCGCCATTGCTCCCCTTTACCACATTTAATCTAAGCTTAAATTTATCACTCACGTACATAAGTATATGGGCAGTATCACATATTTTTGAAGTGAGTAGGGCACATTCTTCTAAACGATTAAAAAACTTAGCATTACTTGATCCATTAACAGGAGCAGGCAATCGACTTTCAATGAGCCATTATTTTGAAGTGGAACTACAAGATAAATCTCAACTTTTTTTGTTTTTATTAGATTTAGATTTTTTCAAACAAGTGAATGATAAATATGGTCACGATGTTGGCGATAAAGTACTCGTAGAAATTGCTGCATTGTTAAGAGTGACTCTCGCTAAAGGGTATGTATTTAGAGTCGGAGGCGAGGAGTTTGCACTTCTTAGCTCATTCAAAAACGCTGATGATGCGTTTGCCGCTGCAGAAAAGCTAAGATCGATAGTTGAAACCACTAATATAGACATCGACGGTAAAGTGATTAATTTAACCATCAGTATTGGGGTAACTGAATACAAAAATGGTCAAACTCTTCTTGAATTTGTGAACTTAGCAGATAAAGAACTCTATAAAGCAAAACGCCTTGGGCGCAATAAAGTATATGGTTAACGTATTGAAGAAAACTCTACTCAACTTGGTTTAATACATTTGTTCAAAGTTAGGAATGCCATTTTCCCAAATTGGTTTATCTTTTCCTAAGTACTCTCGGACCGCATCAAAAAACAATCGCGTTCGCACAGGTAAGTCACGATGTGGGTAAACAGCATACATAGCACTGTATTCCATCAATTTTATATCCGTTAAGAGCGGAATTAATTTACCATCTGTGATTTCATTGCCAATTATAAATGCGGGTGCTACAAAATAGGCCGTGCCTGAAATTGCTTTCATTAGGAGTACTTCCGCATCGTTTGCACGATATACGCTCTTTATTTTTTGCTCACAAGGCTCACCTTTACTATTGTAGTAATCGACTCCTTCAACCCTTATAGAATTGCTAGCATAGCTTGCTGCGGGCAAATCGGCTAAATCTTCCATTGTTTTAGGCATCCCATAAGTCTCTATAAACTCAGGTGCTGCGACAATCAATAGTCGGTTACGCGCAATTTTACGAGCAATAAGCGATGAATCTTTTGGCTCGCCAACTCTAAATGCTAAATCAAAGCCTTCGGACACAATATCAACGAGCCTATCATCTAAGCGAAGTTCTACCTCAACCTGAGGAAAGCGTTTTTGAAAATTATTCAGTACCGGTTGCAAGTAACGGCGTCCGATCAAGGTTGATGATGTGATTTTTAATACGCCTCGGGGCTCTAAATGGTAGTTTTCAGCCATGCGCACTGTTTCACCAAGCAGCTCTCTTAGCTCAGCGGCTTTTTTTATCATTTCTGCGCCTGCAGCAGTGAGTGAAAATGAGCGAGTCGTGCGATTAAGTAGCCTAACGCCGAGTTCGTCTTCTAAGCGACTAATTTGCTTAGAAATAACAGAACGGTCAATGTTACGAATTTCAGCCGCTTTGGCAAAAGAGCCTTGTTCTACCACCTCAAGCAACATCAAAAGCCGACTTGTCGTATCCATTATTACATCCTAATCAATTTATTGATGCCATTTTGGCACTAATGAATTTAAAAATCTATGCTTTTTGTCCGCAAGCTTAATACGTACTATGCAACACTAATTATAAAAGGAGCGTCTTCATGAAAAAACATTTAATTGCTGCTGCACTCGCTGGCGCATTATTAACACTTGCGGGTTGTGCTGACGAAAGCACACCACCTTCAGCTCAGGCGCAACATCTTCAACCAATTGATGTTGCAACGGTACTTGTTAAACCAGTACAGAATTGGCACACCTATACAACGCGTTTAGAGTCTCCTCAAGAAGTGGCATTAATGCCGCGTGTGTCAGGTGTTATTGATCACATTGCATTTAATGAAGGCGACAATGTTAAAAAGGGCGACCTATTATTTAAGTTAGATGACCGCCCATTTGCGGCTGTGGTAGCAAGCCTTGAAGCACAAATTAACAGTGCACAAGCTGCATTAGAACAAGCAAAAAGTGAAGCTAAACGCGCGGTACGTTTAACACAGCGTAAAGCAATCTCTACTGAGCAGGCTGAATCTCGTACATCTGTTTTACGCCAACGTGAAGCACAGCTTGTTGCTTTGCAAGCACAGCTTACATCAGCCGAACTAGATTTAGAATTCACTTCAATTGTATCGCCAATTGATGGTGTTATTTCGCGTGCAAACATTACTAGAGGTAATAATATTATTGCGGGTCAAAGTGTATTAACAAGCATTGTTTCTAACGAAAAAATGTATGCATACTTTGATATTGATGAACGCACTTGGAATAGTGCTTTTAGTAATGTAACAGCCGCTAGCCGCCAGCCTGTTGTTATGCAAAAAGTAGGGCAACACGACTTTGCATACAAAGGGTATATCAACTTTATTGATAACCAAATTAATGCCTCTACGGGTACTTTGCGTGTGCGCGCTGTATTTGACGAAGATAATAACCAACTTCGTTCAGGGTCATTTGCGCGTATTAAATTAGCGGCTAATTCAATTAGTGAACAAATTATTGTGCCAGACAGAGCAATCGGCACTGATTTAAAAAATCGCTTTGTATTAACCGTTGGCGAAAACAACGTATTGCAGTACAAATTAGTCACTGTGGGTGAGCGTTATGGTTCGCTTCGCGCAGTAACATCGGGTTTGTCTGAAGGTGATGTGATTGCCGTAAATGGTCCAGCTCGCGTAGGCCCTGGTATGCCAATTGCACCAAACACAGTGACAATAGACAGCAGTGATGTTGCATTCACACTCTCTAATGACGAATCACGCTTAGTGGCTAAGCAATAAGGTTTATTGATGAAATTTTCACACTTTTTTATTCAACGGCCGATATTTGCGGCTATGTTGTCTTTAGTTATTTTAATTGCAGGTGGCATTTCTTTATTTCAGCTACCGGTCAGTGAATATCCAGAAGTTGTTCCACCAACAGTAGTTGTAACAGCAAGTTACCCCGGTGCTAACCCAACGGTTATTGCTCAAACAGTGGCAACACCACTGGAGCAAGAAATAAACGGCACTGAAAACATGTTGTACATGTTTTCACAAGCAACCAGCGATGGGCGTATGACCCTAACGGTAACATTTGCATTGGGTACCGATTTAGACCGTGCTCAAGTACAAGTACAAAACCGTGTAAACAGTGCATTGCCGCGTTTGCCAGAAGAAGTACAACGTTTAGGCGTGGTAGCCGAAAAGTCATCACCGGATCTAACCATGGTGGTGCATTTATATTCGCCAGAAAAAACACACGATACCGCGTATTTATCTAACTATGCCGATTTGTATGTTAAAGACGAAATTGCACGACTACCTGGTGTAGGCGACATTCGCTTATTTGGTGCGGGCAAATACTCAATGCGGGTATGGTTAAACCCAGATGCATTAGCAGCACGTGAGCTAACAGCAACCGATGTTGTAACTGCGCTTCGTTCGCAAAACCAACAAGTGGCCGCAGGTAGCTTAGGTGCTCAGCCGGTATCAAACGACAGCCAATTCCAAATACTATTAAACGTGAAAGGGCGTTTAAATAGTATTGAAGAGTTTGAACAAGTAATTATTAAAGTAGGCGATGAAGGTCAGTTAACACGTTTATCTGATATTGCACGTGTTGAATTAGGGCAAGATACTTACTCACTGCGCGCAGAGTTAGACACTCAACCAGCGCTCGCAATGCCTATATTTCAGCGCCCAGGTTCTAATGCTATTGAGCTTTCGGATCAAGTGCGCGAAACCATGGCGCGTTTATCAAAAGATTTTCCAGAAGGGGTTAAATACGACATTGTTTACGATCCTACTGTATTTGTACGCGGCTCGATTGACGCAGTAATTGCAACGTTACTTGAAGCCATTGTACTGGTTGTAATTGTAGTTATTGTATTTTTACAAACATGGCGTGCGTCTATTATCCCGCTTATTGCTGTGCCTATTTCACTTATTGGTACGTTTGCTGTTATGCAGTGGTTGGGTGTGTCGATTAATACCTTATCGTTATTTGGCTTAGTACTTGCCATCGGTATTGTTGTAGATGATGCGATTGTAGTTGTAGAAAACGTTGAACGTAATATTGAGCAAGGTTTATCACCACTTGAAGCCACCCGCGTTGCTATGAACGAAGTAACTGGCCCTATTATTGCTATTGCATTGGTATTAAGTGCAGTATTTATTCCAACCGCCTTTATTACAGGTTTGTCTGGTCAGTTTTATAAGCAATTTGCACTTACAATTACAATTTCGACTATTATCTCAGCGTTTAATTCATTAACACTTTCACCTGCATTAGCAGCGCTGTTATTAAAATCGCACGATGCAAAACCAGATGCATTTACACGTTTACTAAATAAATTATTTGGTCGTTGGTTATTTAAACCATTCAACCGCATATTTGACCGTGGCGCAAAGGGCTACGAAAAATTGGTTAAAAAGCTAATTCGCCTAAGCCTAATTGCTATGGTGGCCTATGTTGCACTGGTTGGCGGTACAATTAAACTGTTTGATACCGTACCTGGTGGCTTTATTCCACAACAAGATAAGCAATACTTAGTGGCGATTGCTCAGTTACCAGACGCAGCAAGCCTTGACCGCACTGAAGATGTATTAAGACAGATGCAGCAAATTGCCTTAGATGTGCCGGGTGTTGCGCATACGGTTGCTTTTCCTGGCCTATCTGTTAATGGTTTTACTAACAGCCCTAACAGCGGCATAGTTTTTACCCCTTTAGATGCGTTTGAAGACCGCGCCGATCCAAGTAAATCAGCTATGGCAATTGCCGCGCAGCTAAACCAACGGTTTGCCGCAATTGATGAAGCATTTGTCGCGGTATTCCCACCACCGCCAATTCAAGGTTTAGGCACAACAGGTGGCTTTAAGTTGCAAATTGAAGACCGATCAAACAAAGGATTCGAAGCGTTATTTAATAGCCTGCAAACGGTTATTGGTAAAGCACAGCAAGATCCTGCGTTAATGGGGCTTTACTCAAGTTTTCGTATTCAAGTACCACAAATGGATATAGATGTAGACCGCGAACAAGCACTAATTCAGGGTATTCCACTTGATGAAGTATTTAATGCATTACAAATTTACTTGGGTTCGGTGTATGTAAATGACTTTAACTTGTTTGGTCGTACGTACCAGGTAAATGCGCAAGCAGATGCTGATTACCGTTTAGACCCTGACCAAATCCTTAATTTAAAAGTAAGAAACCGCGCGGGTAACATGGTGCCATTAGGTTCAGTATTAACGGTTACACCAACAATTGGTCCTGACCGTGTAATGCATTACAACGGCTACCCAAGTGCAGAACTTAACGGCAGCCCAGCGCCGGGTTACAGCTCAGATCAAGCACAGCTGGCGATTGAAGCAATCCTTGCTGATAACTTGCCAAGTGGTATTGAATACGAGTGGACTGAGGTTACTTACCAACAAGTACTTGCGGGTAATACCATGGTGTATGTATTCCCACTGGTAGTGCTACTGGTATTTATGGTACTTGCTGCTCAGTATGAAAGCTTGCGTTTACCATTGGCTATTATTTTAATCGTGCCAATGACCATATTTTCAGCGTTACTTGGTGTGTGGTTTGTAGGTTCAGACAACAATATATTTACGCAAATAGCATTAATCGTATTAGTTGCCTTGGCATCCAAAAATGCGATTCTTATGATTGAATTTGCGAAAGATCAAAATGAGACTGGATTATCACATTTTGATGCCATATTAGCGGCGTGTCGTATGCGCCTGCGCCCAATATTAATGACCTCAATTGCGTTTACAGCTGGTGTTATACCGCTTGTATTGGCAACCGGCGCAGGAGCCGAAATGCGCCATGCAATGGGTAATGCCGTGTTCTCAGGCATGATTGGTGTAACCGTGTTTGGCTTATTGTTTACACCGGTATTTTATATGCTTGTAGTAAATAAAAAAGAAAAAGCGCAGGAGTTACCACATGAATAAGTTAGCAAATAAAACGCTAAAAACACGCTTAACAATAAGTACTGTATTGGTGGCTGCGTTTTTATCAGGCTGTGCGAGCAAAATAGATACGCTCAGTGAGCAAAACGCAATTAATGAGTTTGTTGCAAAAGCAGCCGTTGCTGAGCAGCTTACTGGCGCTGACGAAACAAGCTGGTGGAAAAGGCTTGAATCAAGCCAATTGAATCAGCTGGTAACTCAGGCACTTGCAAATAACTACGATTTAAAAACTAGCCAATTAATGCTTAAAAGTGCGCTCGCACGATTAGGTGAGCAAAAAGCACAATACCTGCCGCAAGGTGGTGCTGAAATTAGTGCTCAGCGCAGTGGCCTAGGCGATGTAAATAGCCGCCAATCAAGTGCTAATTTAGCGCTTGACTGGCAACTTGATTTGTTTGGGCGCATTACAGCATTGGTTGATGCGGCAAATGCATCGGCTATGAGCCAAGCAGAGCAAGTACGTTTACTTCAGATTGAAGTAGTCTCGTCGGTTGTTAAAGGGTTTGTAAGCTATCAGGGTAATGTTGAAAAACAACACATTGTAGCGCTGCAAATAGAAGCGCTTGAACAAAGCATAGACGTACTACAAGCTCGCGTTGATGAAGGTGTTGCAAGCGAACTTGATTTAAATCGTACTATGGCGCAGCTTAGACAGCAGCAAGCACTTGTTCCTGCTTTTGAATATGCAAAATATCGCGACCTGTCAACGCTTGCCGTGCTTACTGGGCATTTAACGCAAAACGTTGAATTAAGTAATGAACAAGCTATTTTAGAGCATGAGTTTGAGGTGTCTCTTAATGAGCCAAATAACGCAATTGCACTAAGACCCGATATTAGCCGTGCGCTTTATGAATTTAGCCAAGCTAACAGTTTAAGTGTTGCCGCAAGCAAAGCGTTATTGCCAGATATAAGTTTAAGTGGTTTTGCTGGAGTACTTAGTTTAGGTAGTAATGGCTTTAGTGATACACAACAACAGTGGCAAGTAGCGCCGCAGTTACAGTGGTCTATTTTAAGTTATCCTGCGCTTTTAGCGCAGCGTGACGCGCAAAAGTTTTTAAGTGAGGCCGCTTACAGCGATTATCAACAAGTGGTGTTAAGTGCACTAAGTGAAAGTGAACTTTCACTGCAATTGTTGGTCAATCAAGCACAGCAAAAACGCTTTGCCGATGAGCGTTATGACTTTGCTAATAAAGCATTTTTACAAGCACAGGCAATGTACGAAGAAGGGCAAATTCCTTATCTTGAGTTGTTAGATGCGCGTCAGGATGTTTTAATAGCGCAAGAGAACGCTGTCGATTCAAAAATTTCATCGCTACTCGCTAAAGTTAATGCTTATCAGTCATTTAACGGGCGATGGAGTTATGCTTTAAGCAACACTAAGAAGTAGAGTTATATTGATGCCTAATACTGATGTTACACATGAATACACTATACCGCACACTATGCGCGCCATTGTATTACCAGAGCCAAACGAAGAAATTAGCTTGGCTGACGTTCAATTGCCTGTCCCAGAGTGTGCAGACAACGAATTGCTTATTAAAGTTGAATACGTTGGCTTAAATCCTGTTGATGGGCAATTTGCCAAATCGGGTTTTTGTAATTGGCAATACCCCCATGTTTTAGGTCTTGACGCCGTGGGAGTGGTGGTAAAAGCAAATAAAGGCGTTTTTCCTAGCGTGGGTGAGCGGGTCATGTGGCATGCCAGTGTGGGTGGTCAAGGTGTATTGAGTGAATACACAAAAGTACCTAACTACGCAGTATCGGTATTACCAGCAGGGTTAAGCCCTGCGGTAGCCGCTATTTTGCCTTGTGCCGGTATGGCTGCACTTATAAGCATAGACAAATTAAGTATTAACGAAGGCGACACTGTACTTATCGAAGGTGGTGCGGGGGCCGTAGGGCAGTTTGCTATTCAGTATGCTAAGCAGCGGGGGGCAAACGTTTTTGCAACTGCATCGAAAAGAAACCATAAACTGGTTAAGCAGTTAGGTGCTGAGGTGGTTTTTGATTACAACGATAAAAAGTTGTGTGACAAAATTCGCAGAGAGCTCGGCCCACAAGGTTTTGATGCCGTTATAGATACAATTGGTGGTGAGTCAACAGCTCGTAATATTGAGTTAATGCGTTTTTGCGGCAAAATTGCATGCCTAAATCCATTGCCATGCTTTGATCAGGACCTAATGTATCGCAGAGCGCCCAATATTAGCGTGGTATCGCTTGGTGGTGCATGGCTTGCTAATAGTTTATGTGCACAACAGCGTTTAAGCTTTATGGGTAACTTATTGCTAGAAGGCGCGTGTAATGGCGATATTAAAACGCCTGCACTCACCGCAGTTGAGTTTAATGCACAGGCTGTGTCTGATGCGCTTAATAAGCAATTAGCGGGTGGCTTTACGGGTAAACAAGTTGTTCATGTAGCACCATAAGCATACGTCACTTTAAAAAACGCAGCATTTTATGCTGCGTTTTTTTATGCCTATTTTATGTATTTGGCATCCCACCAAATCGTATTTTTATTTATTAACCTGAACTCTGGTTAAGAGGTTTACTAACATATTGAATCATGGTGATATTTAAATTTATTTTCTCTAGCCAGAGATTTTCAATGAAAACAAGGCGAATTTACGCGTCAATAGCTGGCCTATTGCAAGTGAATTCAACGCAGTTAGCACTGAAAATAGCTGCTAGAGATAGATTTATTATCCAGAGTTCAGGTTTATTAGCTGTTTTATTCGTCATTTTAATAAAAACAGTTATTTTCAGCGTACAACTGTAAGCCTTTGTGTTTCAACAGTTTACGTTCAGGTAAAGAAAATAAATTGAAAAAACTGTTAATTAATTGAATAGAGTAATTGATCTAAACGATTTTTTATGACGTAATGTAGTTATTATTTAGCTGGTCGGATGAGTTCAATCATGAGTTTACGTACAAAACTAAAAAAAGTATTACCAAGTATTTCTATCACAGAACAAGAAGCGCTAGACGCGGGTGATGTATGGCTTGAAGGGTCTATCTATCAAGGTAAACCTGATTTCAGCGCATTGCGCGACGTACCTGCAGCTACATTAAGCGCAGACGAGCAAGCATTCTTAGACGGTCCAGTAAAAGAACTACTGGGCATGATTGACGATTCAGTGATTCAAAACGGCATTCATTTACCAAATGACATCTTAGAATTTTTGAAGAAAGAGCGTTTTTTCTCGCTTATCATTCCTAAGTCGTTTGGTGGTTTAGAGTTTAGCCCTTATGCAAACTCTACCATTGTTGGCACAATTGCGACTAAAAGTTCAGCAGTTGCGGTAACCGTTATGGTTCCAAACTCGTTAGGCCCAGGTGAGTTACTACTTCACTTTGGTACGCAAGAACAGCAAGCACATTACCTACCACGCCTAGCAAATGGTACAGATATTCCATGTTTTGCATTAACAAGCCCAGAAGCGGGTTCTGATGCAGGCGGTATTCCTGATGTTGGTAAAGTAACTAAAGGTATGTACAACGGCGAAGAAGTGCTTGGTTTAGAAATTACTTGGGACAAGCGCTACATTACACTTGCACCTATTGCTACCGTACTTGGTTTAGCATTTAAAGTAGTTGACCCTGATGGTTTATTAGGTGGTAAAGAAAACTTAGGTATTACCTGTGCACTTATTCCAAAAGAGCACCCAGGTGTTGAGCTTGGTAATCGCCACGACCCTATGGGTATTCGTTTTTACAACGGTACTACACGTGGTAACAAAGTATTTGTACCAATGGACTTTGTTATTGGCGGGCAAAAAAACATCGGCCGTGGTTGGCAAATGCTGGTTAGCTGTTTAGGTGCCGGCCGTGGTATTTCATTACCTGCGCTAGGTGTTAGTACAGCACAAGTTGCATTTAAATCAGCGTCTGAATACGCAGCAGTGCGTGAACAGTTTGGTTTAGCGATTGGCCAATTTGAAGGTATTCAAGAAAAACTAGCTGACATTGCAGGTAAAACATACCTACAAGAAGCAATGCGCGTACTTACAACTGAAGGCTTAGGCATGGGCTTAAAGCCATCAGTAGTAACCGCAATCGCTAAATACCACATGACAGAGCTTGGTCGCGACGTACTTGATTCAGCAATGGATATTCAAGCAGGAAAAGCGATTCAAAACGGTCCACAAAATACCTTAGCAAGTGGTTATGTTGCTCAGCCGATTGCCATTACGGTAGAAGGCGCGAACATTCTTACTCGTAACCTAATGATTTTTGGTCAAGGTGTTATGCGTTGTCACCCATATTTACAATCTATGGTTGAGTCAATTCATAGCGAAGACAAAGGCGCAGATAAAGAATTTAACGGTATTTTACGTAAAACAATTGGCTACAGCACAGCAAACAGCTTACGTGCTTTCCGCCTTGGTGTTTTACCATTTACAGCAAGTGCAAACTCTGAATTACCAGAAGTACGCGACTACGAAAAAGCAGTACATAAGTTATCTGCAAAACTTGCAGTGTACGCAGACTTTTCGTTACTTGTACTTGGCGGTAAGTTAAAGCAAGCAGAAATGCTATCAGCGCGCTTAGGCGATGTAATGAGCTTTTTATATGCAGCTATGGCATCAATTAAATATTACGAGCAAAAAGTATCAAGTAGTGACCGTGAACAAGCTGCACCGTATTTCCATTACGCAACGCGTTTTGCACTACAAAGTGCTGAAGAAGCATTGCATAAGTTTTTAGATAACTTCCCTGCAAGTGGTACACGTAAGTTTATTCGTTTCATTACAATGAACTACTCAACTAAAATGCCAAAAATTAGCGATGATTTAATCCGCGAACTAGCTAAGCAAGCTCAGCTAGATACCGCATTTAAAGCGCAAATTACGCATTTAGTTAAGCCAGTTGAGGGCGATGGTCATCATATTAATGAGCAAGCTTACAAAGCTAAAATGGCATCACTTGGCGAGCTGGCTAAAGTTAAAAAAGCACTACGTGCTAAAGTAATTAAACTAGGTGCACGTTTTAACATTACGCTTGATAACGCACTAGCGGCGAACGTAATTACCCAAGCTGAACACGTTCAGTTAATTGATTACAACATCAAACGTGAAAAAGCGATTCGTGTAGATGAGTTCGATTTTGATATGAACATACTAGACGATAACGCACAGCCGATTAACCCGCTTAAAAGCGTAGTTAATCAGTAAAATTAAATTCAATGATGCAAAGCGCCCGCAGTATCGGCGCTTTTATTCTTGAGTAAAAAATTAGTGTGGAGCCCCGCTTGTGTAAAAACAAGCGGGGCTTTTTTATGTTTTTAAAATGGAAATAGATAGCGGTATTGATTTGTAAGCGAGTATGTATGTGTAGAGGACTAAAAAGAGACGCTTATAATCTTGAAAAAGGGCTGATAACCCCGTTAGCACCTTGTTGTAGTACATGGGTATAAATTTGTGTAGTTTTAACATCAGAATGGCCAAGCTGAGCTTGAACAGTTCTTATATCGGCGCCATTTTGCAGTAGATGAGTAGCAAAAGAGTGTCTTAATGTATGAGGTGTTATTATTTTTGTTAACCCTGATTTTTGGACGGCTTTTTTAACCTCTTTTCTAATACAAGAGTGATGAAAATGATGTCGCCTTATTTCACCACTTTGAGGATCTGAACTTAATATATGAGAAGGAAATAAATATTGCCACGCAAGCGATTTTTCGGCACTTGGATATTTTTTTGTTAAAGCATATGGCATCCATACGCCAGAATATTCCGTATTATTTAAATCCAGTTTTAAATAGTCATCAACGTTCAAAATTTGATTTCTCAGCATAGGAATTAGCTCTGTGGCCAGCGTAACAATGCGGTGTTTATTACCTTTACCATTCCATACTTGAATGCATTTATAATCAAAATCAATATCTTTTACTCTTAATTACACCGCTTCCATTACTCTTAAGCCACTTCCATACATAAGGGCTGCAATTAAATAATAGCGCTTATTTAAATGAGCCATCAACATTTTAACTTCCTCTGGGGTCATCACTACAGGGAGCTTTGCTTGTTTTTTACTACGGGCAAAATTTAAATTTAATGAGAGTTCTTTTTTTATTATGTGCTTGTATAAAAATGACAATGAATTGAGTGCGGTGGCTTGCGTACGTGGTGCAACGTTTTGCTTTAACACTAAATGTTCTAAGTAGCGTTCGACTTCATTGTCCCCCATTGAGGCGGGATGGCGTTTATTATGAAAATGGATATAAGATGCAATCCATCTTAGGTAGGTATCTACGGTGCGTAATGAATACTGACGTACCAACATATAATCGGCTATATAATTTAAAAATGGAGAACGTGTTTTCATATTACCACCAATAATAATGCTGTATTTATATACAGTATAGTTGTGCTGCTCCCATATTCAAGAAAATGAGCGACGAGCGCATTTTCTCTTTTATTGAGAGTTTGAGTGCTAATAAAAAATTATATGTAGCAATGTGTTAAGTTATTTGTTAAAAATGATTTATTAAATACATGAGCGTATCGTTGGCAGAAATATGCGCGATGAGCGCACTATTAAATTGTTAAGTGTTCACGGAGGTTTCAGCTGAGAGTCAAGGCTAGCAAACAGTTAAAAGCTGAAATGTTCAAAAGAGTTTTGATCGCTTTAGTACTTTTTGTAATAGGAGTTTATATTCTAGGTTCACCTGATGGAGTTTGCTTTGAGATATTATCTCGCGATCTCTGTAACCTAGAAGAGAAGGCCGTAGTTTTTCGATGGATACTGTTTTTTGATTCTCTTTTGCTCGCATATGTTATGTTGCCTTTTTTTCACTTAGGCGCTATGAAATTCATTATTAAATCAAAGAACACTAACAAGAAAATCAACAAGGACTAAAAACAGCGGGCTGTTCGCTCCGCTCCATTTTAGCCCACTATTTTTAGCCTGTTATTTAGGCGTTAGTTTTACAAGGAAGTATGGTGTTTCAATCTAGCCGAAAATTTATAAACAATATTCAGAGTAGCTTTAAATTCTTAAAGCAATTTGGTTTTGAGAGCAAACCACCTAAAACCTTTAGGGATGAATCATCTATTTGTTATTCATCCTCAATTCTTATGATTGTGTTTTGTCACAGTAGTTATAACGATGATTATTGGTGCGTGATTGGAAAGCCTGCTACAGATTACCCTAAACAGCCAGTTTCTCTTGCTGAGTTGCTCAATAAACTTGAAAGTAAACCTAAACTTCCCAAAGAGTCTGCTCAGGCTATTCAAATAACTTCAGAGTTAATGAAAAATGAGTTGAAAGAACTCTTAAATGGAAATTTGAGCTTAATATCAGAAATTTGGGAACAGGAAGAATTAAACGAGTTAGATATCTATAACTATCAAAAAAAGTAGCTCTACAATCTGAAATAATCGGGGATTCTGAAATTTTTGAAATCCCTAATACTAAAAAAGCCTTAGGTAGTAGTTACATGGAGCGTTTTCCAAACCATGATTTTGAACAAAAAACTACTTGGATTGTTTTTACTAAAGTTGCTGATTTTAACTGTAATAGTTATGAACAAGCACAAGAAATGGCTATGCAGTTTAAGTAAAACTAACAAGTCATTAAAGCAGGACAAAAAACAGTTGGTTTTTGCTCGTGCCTCGCTTATTTTAACCAACTATTTTATTGCCTCTTAATGAGGCGTTATATTTCAAGGAGCACTTTTGGCAGTCATTAGCAATAAATTAGCCGAACATTACACTTGGGGAAACCATTGTGACGGTTGGCATCTTGTAAAATCTGAAAGCTTAAGCGTAATCCAAGAAAGAGTACCTTCTGGTTGCTCCGAATCTCGTCATTTCCACACCAAAGCAGAGCAATTCTTTTTTATCTTATCTGGTATTGTAACTATGGAACTTGAGGGGAAAACCTTCAGAGTAAAACCAAATGAGGGTATTCATATCCCTGCAGGTTCAAGGCACCAATTAAGTAACCAGCACGAAATTGATTTAGTATTTACAGTAACATCGACACCACCAAGTCATGCTGATCGAATTGAAATATAACAAGAAATTCAACAAGGACAAAAAACAGTTGGCTTTTGCTCCTTCGTCGCTTATTTTAACCAACAATTTTTTGCCTGTTAATTAGGCGTTATAAGGCATTTCATTTAGGCTTTTTAGGTTGGTTTTCTGAAAGCTGAATCAGCACTGTTTATTGCGAAGTTTACATCATCAACTTCGTGTTAAGTTTGCTAGAACAACTTGGTTTTCCAAAGCCTAAACGTCGTCACTTGCTGTGTTTTTCACTTCAAGTGCGGTAGCCTGCTTGAGTGTCCAAAACTGAGTTTTATTCGGTAATTTAAAATTGGTTTTCAGCTTCGTTTGTCAATACGCTTCGTTGAGAATTAATCTTAAATTAAAAAGGTAAATTACATCACATTGTGGTTTCCAATTGTAGGGTTTAGTTATGCTGGCCTTATAACAAGCAATTTAACAGGACTAAAAACAGTGGTCACTCGTTCGTGCCTCACTCATTTTAGCCCACTATTTTTAGCCAGTTAATGTGGGCGTTATGTTTCAAAAGCACACGGGTGTCTAATTTGAATTCTAATATTGTAAACTCAGTAATTGATAACTTTCGACAAGCACTCATTTCAGGAGTTCATCAAGTAGAAAGATCATATGAAATGTATGTAAATGAGTCGAACTCGCGAGAGAACGAGTACCCTGATTCATTTAATGACTATTTCGATGATTGGGCTCAGTGTTTATGGGAGCTACTTGTTGAAAGAACTATTTGTGCTCCGTTGGAGAGATTAAGAGTTTATGGTGAAGGATCAGATTATAATCCAAATCAATATAGCCATGTATTTTTCCAAGACGTTGGTGAATCTCATGAAATTATATGCAGAGTAAAGAAGGATCATTATGCTGTTGATGTAATTACTGGTGAAAATGTTAAATTAGAAGAATATCAATTTATGAGATTTGCTGCTTTCGCTGGGGGATGGTTCAAATTATCCCCACCATTCGATCATGTTCAATTAGATGAAATAAACGCGTTGGGTGCTAATTATAAGCAAATATTAATTCCTTTTAATTTGGTAGAGTTTGAAGTTATCAAAATTTCAACATAACAAGCAATTTAAACGGAACTAAAACAGCTCGTCATTTTTGCAAAAACAAAGGGCGCAAAAATGTCGCCCAATTCTAGTCCGCTTAATGTGGGCGTTAGGGCTATACATAAACTATGAGTATATTTAGAGTATGAAGAAAGAAATAATTGGTTATGTATTAGCCATATTAAGTGTGATTGCTAGTGGCGTTTTTTCTTGGTACTTTTACGATAAAAGTCAATAAGATCGAGTTCCTGTCTATTCAACAGATATTTTCCCTACTATTCTATATAACAAAGAAGAAAGTGAAGATAGACCATTCAAAGTAGTTCTTAAAAGCGGAGAAAATCTCGAAAAAGATATATATCTCGCAGAGCATTTTTTTGGAATAAAGGTAATAATCCAATTTTAAAATCTGACGTTCTTGAAGTTCTAACAGTTACTTTTAATGATGACGAGACTGAGTTATTAGATGTACGTGTAGATAAAATGAGTCGTGCTGTGGTGAAATGTGAAATATCTTCAGTTAGTGAAAGTAATAAGTCATTTACTCTTAGTTATAGGGTTTTAGAAGAAAATGATGGATGTAGTATTAAGATTTTTTATATTGGTAAAAAATATCCTGAAACAATAATTGAAACAGCAATTGTTGGTGTTCCTGAAGTTGAAATATTCTCTGACACCCTTGAAGAACAAATGGACCAACAACCTTGGTATAAAAATTATAAGAGGTACACACCAGGTTTATTCTTACTTTTGATTATAAGTGTCTGCCTGTTTTTCATACATAAAAGCAATATTCAAATACCCAGATTCAGATTGGTTTTCTGTTTTATTATTTCAGCACAAATTTTCATGTTACTTGAGATTCGTTTAGGAAACTCTTATTTCAGTATTAATTTTGTAAAACCTAATACGGAACAGTGGATTTTAAATAGCCCTAACAAGCCACTCAAGCAGGACAAATAACAGTTGGTTTTGTTCGCTTCGCTCTCTATTATAACCAACTATTATTTGCCTCTTCCCGAATTCATTTTGCAAGTGCACCACTGACCATAACCCACCAAAAAATATGACATTCTGAAGTATTTGCTAATGTAGTAAGTGCGACCAAACTCATTATCGAGGGAATTCAGAATGTCTTATGAACATATTAACAGTTTCGAACGAAAAGCTATCTACTATCGATTCAACAGTGGCGAAAGCTGCCGATCCATTGGTAAACTATTAAATCGACACCATACAACTATCATGCGTGAAGTTAAGCGAAATAAGCCACCCTACTATGATTATTTCGATGAGGCAGCGCACGAAAAAGCGATGGCAAGAAGGAAGGTCTCTAGGCATGCAAGAAAAAGAAACAATAAGGCACTGTACGAGCTTGTGCTGAGTAAGATAGCAATAGGATGGTCTCCAGATGCTATAGCAGGTCGGCTTAAGAAGGATAACCCGTCAGATGAATTAATGCATGTCAGTCATGAAACAATCTATCAATGGGTGATTAAGGATTTTAAAGCAGGTGGAGAGCTATACAAAGACTTAGCTAAGAGGCATAAAAAAAGACGTAAACAACGTAAATATGGCGATTTACGTGGGCAAATTAAGAATAGAGTAAGTATTAGCGAACGACCAAAAATAGTCGAAGACAGAAGCCGAATAGGTGACTGGGAAGGTGATTTAATTGAAGGCAAAAAGGGCTCTGGTTTTTTTGTAACCCATGTTGACCGTAGCTCTCGATATTTAATCGCGCAAAAAATAGAGACTAAGCAAGCTGAGTCATTCAATACGGCTACAGTAGAGATGTTTAAAGAGATTCCAGAGCATAAACAGTTAACTCTGACCTTGGATAATGGAAAAGAATTTTCGAAATTTAAAGCTTTGGAAGAAGAACTAGATTTTATTATTTACTTTGCTGATCCTTATTGTTCGTGGCAACGAGGAACAAATGAACATACAAACGGTCTGATCAGGCGTTATTTCCCAAAGAAAACTGATTTTTCAACTATAACTAATGAACAACTCCAAGAGGTTGTAATGAAAATTAATACTCGCCCAAGGAAAATACTAAATTATCAGACAGCTGAAGAGGTCTTTATTAATTAGTGATTTAAGGTTTGGTGCACTTGGAACCTGAATTCGGGCTTAGAGGGAAAATAAACTAGACACCCATCCTAAATTTTGCACTTTTCAAAATTAAAGGCTAGCCTTTAATTAGTACAAAAAACAAGCAGGGTGTCTTATGGCAATTGCAAGAACAAAATAAACTAGACACCCATCCTAAATTTTGCACTTTTCAAAATTAAAGGCTAGCCTTTAATTAGTACAAAAAACAAGCAGGGTGTCTTATGGCAATTGCAAGAAAACGACAAGTAAGTTTGGTTGATACAAAATACTACCACTGTATTTCGCGTTGCGTGCGCCGTGCATTTTTATGTGGCGAAGACCGTTTTACTGGTCAATCTTACGAGCATCGACGAGGGTGGGTTAAAGATAAGCTGCTTGAATTAGCGAAGGTATTTTGTATTGATGTATGTGCTTACGCTGTTATGAGTAATCACACCCACTTAGTACTGTATGTTGATGATAAAAAAGCGAATCGATTAAACGATAAAGCGATTATCATTCGCTGGCATAAGATCTGTAAAGGTACTGTACTTACGCAAAAATACATACAGGGTGAAAAGCTAAGTAAAGCCGAACTTATCTTTTTCAATCAAACAGTAAACGACTACCGCGAGCGCCTATCAAGTATTAGCTGGTTTATGCGGTTGTTAAATGAAAACATTGCGCGCAGAGCAAATAAAGAAGATAACTGCACAGGACGGTTCTGGGAAGGCAGATTCACATCACAAGCATTATTAGATGAAGCAGCACTTGCCGCTTGTATGGCGTATGTCGATTTAAACCCAATTAGAGCTAAAATGGCTAAAACGCCTGAGGAATCAGACCACACCAGCGTTAAACAACGACTAACATACGCAAAAGAAGGCAAACAACCAAAACAACTACTGCGCTTTGCAGGAATGCCACGTCAGATAATGCCAAAAGGACTCCCGTTTGAGCTTAAATCGTACCTTGAACTTGTTGAATTAACAGGGCGTTGTATACGAGAGGATAAACGCGGTTATATTAAAAGTACACACTTACCCTTACTCGAAAGAGTTAATATTTCCCCCGAAAACTGGTTAAAGCTTACAACCCAATTTACGCGCGTATTTCATGGCGCAGTAGGCAGGCCAGCCTCACAAGAAAGTTATTGTGAAAACTTAAAGCGAAAGCGGCGAGCGAATATCAGTAACTGCGAAAAGCTATTGGCATAAAACTTAAACTACTCAGTAAAACTATTCAGTAATAAATCACAACTGCACCATGCAGTTATTTTCATGGGCCGAATTTAGGTTTCAGCGTGCTAATTTTTTTATGGATGAAATGTAAGTAACCGAGTAGTAAAAGATAAATTCTTAACCTACAAATTTAATGGCAACGTTTTGTTTGTTTAATTATAGTGGCTGTCTATTTTAACTGATTATTTCCCCCGAAAACTGGTTAAAGCTTACAACCCAATTTACGCGCGTATTTCATGGCGCAGTAGGCAGGCCAGCCTCACAAGAAAGTTATTGTGAAAACTTAAAGCGAAAGCGGCGAGCGAATATCAGTAACTGCGAAAAGCTATTGGCATAAAACTTAAACTACTCAGTAAAACTATTCAGTAATAAATCACAACTGCACCATGCAGTTATTTTCATGGGCCGAATTTAGGTTTCAGCGTGCTAATTTTTTTATGGATGAAATGTAAGTAACCGAGTAGTAAAAGATAAATTCTTAACCTACAAATTTAATGGCAACGTTTTGTTTGTTTAATTATAGTGGCTGTCTATTTTAACTGATTAAAGTAGCTTCATAGTTTAGCTGTAGTTTAAAATGGCGATAATTTTAATCTTTTTTAAATTTAGCTGCTGGTAATATAATAACTATTCCCGCCCATATCCCCCAGAAAAATATAGCAGGAAAAATGTCACTGATAAAATAGGACATACTTGTATAGTATCCTTCAGGCGCTGATGAATCTGAAGAAACAAAAAACACACCTATAGGTTTAAGGTAGGCAGGATAATGCGAATTGGATTGAAAAATCATACTAATATAAGGCCATACGAGTAACCAATAGATAGATCCAGAAATCTTATTAAACAATATCCGTTTTAATTTACTTTTACTTATGAACATTTATAATTTTCCGTACTAGGTAGGTTTTTTTGTGCTAACCACTTTGCTTTATATGCTCCCCAACCAGCTAGTGAATCTTTATTTTGAGAAACCGATTGTAACCCCAAAATAATCAACTCTTGTGTTGCTTTTACAGCTAGTTTACCTGAATTAGTATTCAAAGACCCTGAGTGTATATCACCTTTGGAGTGTGGAGTAATTGTGTCTATTGGTGAACCATGTTTCTGCTTATCATAATCAAATATTTTAATGATTGGATGGGGGTGGTTAGCTTCTGCAGCATCAACACCACTGATCATAGCTTCTTTTCTGCATTTGATTTGATATATAGCTTTTTCACTTCTTACTGTATGGGCTGGAGAAAATGAATCTTGTAATGCGTGTAAAGCCAAAGCTAAATGTTTTACCCCGTACCTCCTAGTTTGAAAAGTTACATTTTCATTATCATTTTGATGCTGTTTTAAAATATTAACTTTTTGCTTACACTCAATCACCCATCGATCCATCTTCTCCTTAATGAACACACAGCCATTAATGTATGAGTCATATTCGGTTTCATTAGAAGATTTCATGAAGTGATAACGCTGGCCAGTTGGAGCTTCATGTGTCCAACTTTCATCAAAATCAACCGCTGCGATTCGTCTTGCAAGATTTTTTCTAGGATCGAAAGCGTTAAAATTATATGCTCTAAGGTTGACCATGTAGGCAATAAATGCAGAGATAAAATCAGCTCGATTTGAAACTTCGGGGTTGCTCCACTGATAAGTCCCATTTACGAATATTGGAAGGCTACAGAGTTTCCTTTCCACTTGACAGTTTTTTTGCATTTGAGTAATTGCTTCTACAGATATCTTTATATGTCCATCGGCTTTCATTTGCGATTCCTTTGCTTTATGTTTCTTTAGAAAAAAGAGGTAAGCATCCTGTAGAATAAACTTACTTCTTTCCTGCTTGATTTTTAGCCAGTTGATATTAAGTCAGGCTTATAGTTTATGTCAATGCCCATCAGTATAATTAGGAGCACAGGCGTTACTAGAACACGTTATCCGAGCAGACGCTGCATTGCTTTATACAAGTTATACTTTGGCTATGTCTAACTTTGACTAAATATTAATAAAACAAATTAACATGACACATATGGACGCTCC
This sequence comes from Pseudoalteromonas sp. B131b, assembly GCF_037162545.1. Lineage (NCBI taxonomy): Bacteria > Pseudomonadati > Pseudomonadota > Gammaproteobacteria > Alteromonadales > Pseudoalteromonadaceae > Pseudoalteromonas > Pseudoalteromonas sp. B131b. The sequence goes on from NZ_JARLUZ010000002.1 coordinate 295,171, forward strand.
CTTGAAGTCAAGACGAGCCGATGTATAAACATCTAAGTTTTTGCTTTTGTTAATTATCATGTATCCCATTTCCCAGTAATGATGCGTCACAAGCTTGCTAAAAAACAAAGATAAATAAGCCAGACGCCCATCCTAAATTTTGCATTTTTAGAAACAAGTTGTATAGATAAATTAAGATGGGTGTCAGTCAAAAAGAAATGTATATTTTTGTTAAACCGTTCGGTTTTTATTAAGTAGTTTTATTAAAAACGCCCACTAATGTTAAACTACAAAAAATTTAATTATTTAATATTACCATGGCATTTTACATTCCTTTATTACAACCTCATTTTAAGCACATTGAAATTGGCGATACGTTAACATCCCTTTGGAGTGGCTGTGGCAGTATTGTGCAGTGCCAGCTTGATGATGAGGCATGTGTTATTAAAGCGATTAAAATACCTAGCTATATAAACCATCCAAAAATTAAACAAAGCGAATTTGCACTTAAAAGAAAGCAGCATTCCTATAGCGTTGAATACACTTTTTATAAGCTTTATAGCCAGCATTTACCAGTACATGCGCAAAGTATTGAATGTATAAGCGCAATTAATAAAGATGATGAATACGCGCTGGTGTTTAAAGACTTTACCAAGCATGGGTTTACTCAAGCGAAAAGCGAACATATAAAAGCTATATTAAAGTGGCTTGCGCACTTTCATGCATTTAACCTAAACAAACCTGTTGACGGCTTGTGGCGGCAAGGCAACTATTGGCATTTAAGTACGCGGCCAGATGAGTTTAATAAATTAAAAACAAGCGCGAATGAAAAGTCCGATATTAAAAATTTTGCACATAAAATAGATGAGGAACTACAAAGTTGTGCGTATAAAACGCTGATTCATGGCGATGCAAAACTTGCTAACTTTGCAGCAAATGAGCGCGATAAAATACTCGGTTATGATTTTCAGTATATAGGTGCAGGTAGTGGGATAATTGATGTAATGTATTTTATGACCAGTTGCTTAAGTGATGCACAATTACACGAATGGGCTGAGGATTACCTTGTGTACTATTTTGATAATTTAAAGGCTGCTATTAATATTTATCACCCTACAGCACCAGCAGGTAAAATAGCTGACGATTGGCTCGTTTTATGGCCTGCGGCATGGGCTGACTTTTATCGGTTTTTAGTTGGCTGGAGTCCTGAACATCAAAAAATAAATAGCTATATGCTTAAGCAAGTAAATAACTGGTTAGCAGCTAATATTTAATAAACAGACTGTGTTAGCCACTTGCATAAATATCAAGCAAAGCAATAGATTTTTGCACAGCATATGAAAATCCCTTTAAAATTACAGGTCAAATGACCTTTTTTAATATAAAATACCGCTAATTATTGTCTCTGTAGGTTTTTATCATGGCTATTCACGTTATTACTCATCCTCTTGTTCAACATAAACTTGGTTTAATGCGCGCATATGGCATTAGCACTAAAAGCTTTCGTGAACTGTGCTCTGAAGTAGGCACATTATTAACCTACGAAGCTACTAAAAACCTTCCACTTGAAGATAACGAAATTACCAGTTGGGACGGCAATAAATTAAATGTGCAGCACATTAAAGGTAAAAAAATTACAGTAGTGCCTATTTTACGTGCAGGCCTTGGTATGATGGACGGTGTAATGCAATTACTACCAGCCGCTAAGGTTAGTGTTGTAGGTCTTCAACGTAACGAAGAAACGCTAGAGCCAATCCCTTATTTTGAAAAGTTAGTAGGTAATATTGACGAGCGTTTGAGCCTAGTAATTGACCCAATGCTTGCAACCGGTGGCTCAATGATTGCCACTATCGACATGCTTAAAAAAGCAGGCTGTAAAGAAATTAAAGTTATTATACTTGTAGCAGCACCGGAGGGCGTTGCAAAAACACTTGAGGCTCACCCAGACGTAGAAATATTTACTGCATCAGTAGACAGCCACCTGAACGAAAAAGGATACATAGTGCCCGGTTTAGGTGATGCGGGCGACAAAATATTCGGTACAGTTTAGGAGTGTTCAGTGCAAAATAACGCCACATTTTCTATAAAAACCATTTTAACGGGTGCACAAATGCTGTTTGTAGCATTTGGTGCATTGGTGCTTGTGCCGCTATTAACAGGGCTCGATCCGAGTGTGGCATTGTTTACAGCAGGGTTTGGTACTTTGCTGTTTCAGATAGTGACTAAAGGTCAAGTGCCTATATTTTTAGCCTCTTCATTTGCTTTTATTGCACCTATTATTGCTGCCGTGCAAATGTGGGGTGTGCCCGCGACAATGGGGGGCTTAATGGCGGCTGGTTTTGCATATATGCTGTTGAGCTTATTAGTAAAATTTAAAGGCGTAGCAACGCTTCATAAAATTTTACCACCTGTGGTTGTAGGCCCCGTAATTATGGTTATTGGTTTAGCCCTTGCACCTGTTGCTGTAAATATGGCGATGGGTAAAAGTGGCGACGGCAGTCTTCAAATTATTGATTACAATAACGCTATTTTTATTTCGATGTTTTCGTTATTAGTAACGCTTGTTTTTGCAGTATGGGGAAGGGGGTATTTAAACTTATTCCTATTCTGGCAGGGGTTGTAGCGGGTTATGGCTTATCGCTTATTTTAGGTGTTGTGCAATTTGACGCAGTAAGTAATGCACAATGGTTCGCTGTGCCTAACTTCACATGGCCAGAATTTAAATGGCAAGCTATTTTGTTTATGGTGCCAGTGGCTATTGCGCCAGCCATTGAACACATTGGCGATATGATGGCGATTAGCCAAGTAACCAACAAAGACTTTTTGAAAAAGCCTGGCTTGCACCGTACTTTGTTTGGTGACGGCTTAGCTACATCAGCCGCGTCATTATTTGGTGGCCCGCCTAACACTACTTACTCAGAAGTAACGGGGGCAGTAATGCTTACCAAAAACTTTAATCCAAAAGTAATGATGTGGACGGCCATTATTGCTATTGCTTTAGCGTTTATCGCTAAAATGGGGGCTGGGCTGCAAACAATACCGGTACCTGTAATGGGCGGTATTATGATTCTACTTTTTGGTTCTATTGCCGTTGTTGGCCTAAATACACTGGTTAAGTCGGGAGATGATTTAACTGCGCCGCGCAACTTAAGCATTGTTGCCCTTATTTTAGTGTGCGGTATTGGAGGAATGCATGTTGGTGGTAGCCAATTTAGTTTGGAGGGCGTAAGTTTATGCGCCATCTTAGGTATCGTACTTAACTTAATATTACCTAAAGCAGAGCCTGTAGAGGCTTAATTTTGAACATTAACTAATTAGTTTGCACCATAATAGCGCATTTTAAATGCGCTATTTTTTTAACCTGTTAAAAAATATACAAAAAAATATTGGTCTAGTATCTGCATTTACTCCTTTAGAACGTATTGTATGCAAGGAGTTACTATGTCAGAGGCCAATATTGTGGATATAACCCCGTTTTTAGCAAAGCACCAACTGCCTTTAAAGTATCAATATTTGAGTGAGCAATACTTTGTTCCACTCGCGCATGACATCCTCGAATCTAAAAAAACAAATACTCCTATTTTTGTTGCCATAAATGGATGCCAAGGATCAGGGAAAACAACACTCGCTGATTTTTTAGTTACGTGGTTTTCTAAAAACACCTCCCTTAACAGTGTCGCATTATCTATTGACGATTTTTATTTAGCTAAGCAAGCGCGTAAACAACTTGCTGAGGATGTTCATCCACTATTTGCAACTCGTGGTGTACCAGGTACTCATGACACGGAGTTGATGAATCGCACTATTTCGCAGCTATTAGCAGGTGATATAAATGTGCCATTACCACGCTTTAATAAACACATTGATGATTGCGTTTCTCAAAATGAATGGTTAGCTAATTCAACGCCTGTCGATATTGTTATTTTAGAAGGATGGTGTGTAGGCAGTGAGCCGCAACCATTATTTTCATTGAGTGAACCGCTTAATGAGTTGGAGCAGCTTCATGATAAGGAGGGCGTGTGGCGTCGTTGTATAAACAGTTGTTTAGCCAATGAGTATAAAGCAATCTTTAATAAAATTGATTACACCGTAATGCTTAAAGCGCCAAGCTTTAGTGATGTATTTACATGGAGACAAGAGCAAGAGCAAAAACTAATTGCTAAAGAAGGTGCAGGATCAGGCACGATGACTAATGCGCAGTTAGTGTGGTTTATTTCTCATTTTGAGCGTATTACACGCGAAAATTTAAATACTTTGAGCAGTAAAGCAAACGCACTGATTGAGCTTGATGCTAATCGCGATATAAGTGGGATGCATTTAATTAGCGATGACACCCTTCAGCCAATTATTTTTACCGATTTAGATGGCACTTTACTCGATCATAGCGATTACAACACCAGTAATGTGAGTGTGTTATTGCAACAGTTACAAAACGCACATATCCCAGTGGTGTTTAATACCAGTAAAACATTTTGCGAAGTGGTTGAAATTAAAAACGAATTAAACATCCAACAGCCTTTTATTGTTGAAAATGGCGCTGCAGTTTATATACCCGATCACTACTTTGAACTTAAACCGATTGGTTGTAAAAAAGTTGGCGCTTATTGGTGTTTTGCATTAGCTAAGCCTTTGTCGCGTTTATTAAGTGATTTAGAGTCGCTCGATTCTAAATACAAAGCGCATTATAAATTATTTAGCAACTTAACCGGTGAACAAATCTCTGAGTTAACAGGGTTGAGTGACGAACAAGCAAGGCGTGCGCAAACGAGAGACTACTCAGATCCACTTTATTGGTATGGCAATGATGACTTACTAAATACCTTTGTCGAAGATGTTAAAGCGCTTGGTTACGACATAAAAGTAGGAGGGCGCTTTATTCATATTGCCAAAAATACAGACAAAAGCGCTGCACAGCAGTGGTTAGTTAAGCAGTTTACCCATCACTTTAGAAAGCCTCTCACAGTCATAGCATTGGGCGATAGCGATAACGATAAGCAAATGTTAGAGCAAGCCAATATTGCCATTATTATTGCAAATCCGGCGAGCAAAAAACCGGTTAAATTGTCACATAACAAGGCACGCTATTCACAATCGCCAGCACCATTAGGTTGGATTGAAGAAATAACATCACTACCTTGTATTAACAGTATTTTAAGTATTACTGAGGAGCAAACATCTCATGGCTGATTTTTACCAAAATGGCGTAATTACTACATTACACAATATAGCTGACCGACCAATTGAAGAGCTAGAAAAAGAATTAATCGGGTTTAGTAAGCAGCGTCCAATGGGGCTTATATTACCATCGTTATTTAGCGAGTTAGAAGGCCCTGCGCTGCAAAATATAGTTAGCGAGTTGCGTGAAGTACCGTATTTATCGCAAATTACTATTGGCCTAGATAGAGCTGACGAAGCACAGTATCGCCACGCACTTGGTTTTTTTAAAGAGTTAAATCAAAACCACAAAGTACTTTGGAACGACGGCCCGCGCTTACAAGCTCTTGATAAAGAATTACAAGAGCTAGGCGTAGCGCCAAGAGAGCTTGGAAAAGGCCGAAATGTTTGGTACTGCATGGGTTATAAGCTAGCAACAGCAGAAGTAGAATCTATCGCGCTGCATGATTGCGATATTTTAACCTACGACAGAAGCCTACTTGCTCGCTTAATTTACCCTGTTGCGCATCCGCGTTTTAACTATGAATTTTGTAAAGGCTTTTACCCGCGTACAGCAAACGGAAAAATTAACGGCCGTGTATCACGCTTATTAGTAACGCCACTACTGCGTTCATTCAAAACTATATTAGGTAACCGCGACTATTTGGAATACATGGACTCATTTAGATACCCATTAGCAGGTGAGTTTTCGTTCAGACGTGATGTATTAAACGACATTCGCATCCCAAGTGATTGGGGATTAGAAATTGGCGTACTAAGTGAAATGTATCGTAATTATTCACATAATCGTTTGTGCCAAGTAGATATCGCCGATAACTACGATCACAAACACCAAGTACTATCACTTGATGATCAAAGTGCTGGGTTATCTAAGATGTCGATTGATATAACCAAAGCTTTATTTAGAAAGCTAGCAACACAAGGCGTTACTTTTACCAGTGAAACTATTCGCTCACTCAAAGCAACGTATTACCGTATTGGTTTAGATTTTATAGAAACCTACCATAATGATGCAATAATGAATGGCTTAACGCTTGATGTGCATCAAGAAGAAAAAGCAGTAGAAATGTTTGCACAAAATATTATGAATGCAGGGCAACAATTTTTAGATAACCCAATGGAAGCGCCATTTGTACCAAGTTGGAACCGTGTTGTGTCAGCAATGCCAGATGTATTTGAGCGCTTAAAAGAAGCAGTGGAGTTAGATAACAAAGAATATAGCCAACCTAAAAAATAAATGTTCAGGTTAAGTAACTAAAAAATAAAAGGGGCGCATGTGAGCACAGTTAACGAACTATTTTTACAGCGGGTAGAGCAACATCTTCGAATAATTTATGAGGATGTTGAACTGCCCTTATCAATTGCTGAGCTTGCTCAGCAATTGATTAAGATTATTTTAGGCAGCAGTCCACTGCGCGACCCGACACCGCATACAAACAGGTGGGATGAACAAGATATAGTATTGATAGCTTATGGCGATTCAATTATTAAGCATGATAATAGTGATTTTGCGGTATCAAGCCCAATGGAAGCTCCGCTCAAAACACTACACCGATTTATAAAAGATCAATGCGATATGCAACTTAATGCGCTGCATATATTACCATTTTACCCGTACAGCTCAGACGAAGGCTTTGCAGTAATGAACTACGTGCAAGTTAACGAATCGCTAGGGGATTGGGGGGATATTCAAAACATAGCCAAAGATGTAAAGCTAATGGCTGATTTAGTAATTAACCATTGCTCAAGCAGAAGCGTATGGTTTGAGAATTTTTTAAACGATTTACACCCAGGTAAAGATTACTTTAAAACGGCAAGCTTAACTGATGATTTAAGCCAAGTTGTACGCCCGCGTACCTCATCGTTATTGAATACCGTAACAACGCCAAGCGGCGAAAAGCACGTATGGTGCACGTTTAGTCACGATCAGGTTGATTTTGATTTTGGCAATCCTGATGTACTTAAAGAGTTTGTGGGTATAATTCGGCATTATTTAGACAACGGTGTGCGCTTATTTAGACTCGATGCAGTTGCTTTTTTATGGAAGCAACTAAATACAAATTGTATTAACTTACCACAAACACATGAAGCCGTAAGGCTAATGCGCACGCTTATTGAGCATGTAGAGCCAAGTGTGGTCATAATTACCGAAACCAATATCCCAAATCAAGAAAACCTATCGTATTTTGGTAACGCCAATGAAGCGCATGCGATTTACAACTTTGCACTGCCACCATTATTGCTACACACTTTGTTAAGTGGTGATAGCACAGCACTTAAACACTGGATGATGAGTATGCCGCCGGCGCAAAACGGCACAGCCTACTTTAACTTTATAGCATCGCATGACGGAATTGGGCTTAGGCCAATTGAGGGTTTATTAGAACCTAGCGAAGTGGCTTCACTCGTAAGCACAACGATGCAATTTGGTGGGCGTGTTTCAATGCGTACCAGTAATGACGGCACACATACCCCGTATGAGCTAAACATTGCATTATTCGATGCGCTACAAGGAACACATAACGGCCCAGACAAATTTGGCCTTGAACGGTTTATGTGTGCACACGCAATTATGTTTGCACTTGAGGGAATACCAGGGCTTTATATCCATAGTTTACTTGGCACAACAAACGATTACGAGCGTTTTGAAAACTCTCAACACAACAGAGCCATTAACCGTCATCGTTGGCAAGAGTCAAAATTGTTAGCAGCGATTGGTGAAAAATACAGCCATCATCATAAAGTATTTATTGGTATTAAAGCGTTATTGGGTGTACGTAAAATGCAAAGTGCGTTTCATCCTAATGCCACGCAGTTTACGCTGCATTTAGCGGGGGATTATTTGGTTTTTGGCGACAAAGCATCGATCGAAAGCAAAGTATATTTTGTGTTTATAATATAAGCGATAAAGCACAAACCTTAATACTAGCCGATTTAAACCTAATTAATACGCAGCAATGGTTCGATTTAGTCGCAGTAAACACAATAGAAGAAGGGCAGCTAAATATTGAACTCGAGCCATATCAAAGCGTGTGGTTGAGCAACCTGCAGTAAATATTTTTAACAATTTAAATATCAAACTAACTGTAAAGGGGCTTTACAGTTAGTTTTAAGCCATTTCACTACCCGAGTTACTTTCTTTTCTATCCTTGATACAATCTGTATGTTTTTAACTTAGTAAGGTTGTTCATGAAGTCTTTTTATATATTTTTCACATTGTTATTTAGCTCATTAGCATTTGCTGATCAGCCTGTTGATCTCGAAATAAACATGAAAAACACAGGCCTTGCTTATAAACAAGCAGTACAAGCAACTGATCTAGTAGAATTTAATATCGCAATCGATAAGTTTATTAAGCTGGCAAAAGTAAGTAAAACAGCCAAATTTTATAAAGAGCCCGAACAGTCATTACAAGGCCTTGATAAAGTAATTGCTCAGGCTGAGCTTGCTAAAAATGCGGCTAATAAACAAGGGCTCGCAGGGGCGAAAGCATCATTAAAAAATATAGATGATTTACGTAAAAAATATCACAAACTACATGAGCCACCAGGCTTTTTTGAATTATTGTTTGGTTCGTAATCTAGGCTCAAACTAAAAAATTATGTATTAGTCAATATTTTAACCAACATTTAGGTTATATAAGGAATAACAATGGAAATTTCAGTTTCAATGTTAGAAGGCCAAAAGCAAAGTGCAAAATTTGGCGATTTAGAAGTGATAAGCGATCAAAGTATTGCTGCGGGTGGGAGTGCCGAACACCCTGAACCTTTTGACTATTTTTTAGTGAGCATGGTGCTATGCGCAGGGTTTTACGCACGAAAATTTTGTGAACAACGTGATATTTCTACACAAGGAATGACGCTAACGCAAAACAATGAAAACGTTGATGACAATGGTAAAAAGTTATTTGCTATTGAAATTAACCTACCAGAGGGTTTTCCTGAAAAATATAAAAAAGCCCTTATAGCTGCTGTTAATACGTGTACTGTTAAAAAAGTAATTCAGGCCGTGCCTGAATTTTCAGTCATTGTAAAATAGTAACGTCCTAAAATTAGGTAGCTTAAATAAGCTACCTAATTATGTATTAATACCCCGCTGAGATTACTTCTTTTTCATCCCTTGAACGGCTTTAAGGCGAGGGTTGCTTTTACAGATAACAAATACACGGCCTTTGCGTTTAACTATCTGACAACCAGCGCGCTGTTTTGCACTTTTGAGTGAGCTAAGTACCTTCATTATTTTTCCTCTTTTTTACTCGTTGAAACACCTTTAAATCGACGATTAAACTGTGCAACACGACCATCTGTGGTTACGGTTTTTTGCTTACCTGTATAGAAAGGGTGTGAATCACTCGACACATCAATAGGCACATACGGATAAGTTTTACCGTCTACCTCAACAGTGCGGTTGGTTTTAATTGTTGAACCGATAATAAAATAAGAGTCGGCAGCGGTGTCGTGAAAAGCAACTACTTGGTAGTCAGGGTGAATATTTGGTTTCATAATGCGCCTCAATAAATGATATGTGATAATATATCATTTAATTTAACGCATTTTTTTGTGCTTTGCAAATAGTTTTAAAAGCAGTGAAAAGCACCAGTTTGATGGCTATTTGTGCAAATAAATCAAAATATAAGCACTTAGATTAAAAATGCTGGCTATTAGCGTTTAGGCTGTTATAACTATATTTAAGCTAATAAAAACGTTAAAACCGCATTTACAGTTGATCACAGAGGTAATGTATGAGCGACGCAGTACAACAACAAGAAAAAATAGATCAAGGGGTGATGGATACCCTAAGAGAGCGTGACCATAGTGCCTTAGCACATCAACTTAATCCTTTAAGTTGTAACCACAACGACATTGTTGAGTTATTGGCACAATATATGGCACTCAGTGAGCAAGACAATGATGAATTGTTTGACGATTGGTTTGATAATTTATCTAAAGAACAGCATACGGTATTAAAAGTTTTTGAAATTTATCGAGGTCAATATGAGCATCAAAACTAATATTGTTTTAGATGCTTAGTTTTACTCTAAATACGAATAATTTAACTTTATGATTAAAGCGTTATTAGACTAATATAAATTTACTCTCTGATTAAAGTTTGGTTATACCGAGCTAAATTAGTTTAATAATTCAAGTTTTTAAGAAATGTTTGTTAAAATTAGTCAGTTAACAGGAGTCAACAGTGGCAGACATTAATAAGTTAGTAAATAATATAAAAACAATAGTGAAAGATAATCAAATACCGCTTAATAAACTAATGACACCTGACTTTATTAGCTCACATACAAAGTATAATGATTTTGATAGTTTATTGGCCGGAGGCGGTTTTGAAATAACGGATGAAAAACAATTTAATTTATTTCCTAGTAACGATTGGGAAGCGTACATAACTAGGCAAACGCAGTTTATATCATGGAGAGAGATGAGGATGAGAGCCATGGTTATTTATGTTGGTTATCAAATAACACTCGATGATTAATTTATTACCTTTATTATTTCTATTTTAAAAGATCACAAAGTTAGTTTTGGTTTTATAAAATCTAAAAAAGCGACAATACGAGACGAAACTGCGCTGTTTTTATAATAAACCGCTTGTATAATTTCACGATTATTTGGCCTCATAACCGCATTGGGTAGTAATTCAATAAGTCGCTTTTCATTTATGTCATTTCCAATCATAAAATCCGAAAGTAGAGCAATGCCTTGCCCTACTAAACATAATTGTCGTACTGTCTCTCCGCTACTCGCGCTCAGCGAATAGCTTAGTTTTAAAGGTTGAATTAACGGCCAGCTATTAAGTTTAGGTGAGTCGGTAAAACCAATTAATTTATGGCTGGTTAAATCATTTATAGCATTAATTTTAGGGTTACTTTTTAAATACTCAGGGCTTGCGACTATACGCAGTTTACTATTGCCTAACTTACGAGCATGTAGGTTTGAGTCCTTTAAATCACCAATGCGTATGGCTAGGTCGGTTTTATGTTCAAGTAAATCAATAATGCTATCGTGCGAGGTTATATCAAGCGTTATGTGCGGGTATTGCTTAGCAAATTCGCCAATTAAAGGCGTAAGTTGGTGCAATACAAAAGGGCTTGCCGCATCTATTCGCAGCTTGCCACTTGGCGCTTGTTTTAAAAGCTTTATGGCTTCTTCACCGGTATAAAGCGTATTTAATCCTTCGCGCGCATATTTTATAAAAGTATGGCCTTCTTCGGTAAGTTCTAATCGGCGTGTTGTTCTGTTTAGCAAAGTGCATTTCAGTGTATTTTCAAGGCGTGATACAGCTCGCGACACTTTAGCCACTTGTTGATCGAGCAAATTAGCCGCCCCCGAAAAGCTTCCGCAATCGACTACCGTTATAAACGTTTCTAAATCTTCAGTTTTTGAATGAACAGCCATAAATATACCAACACCATCTTTGCATTATTAACAAAAGTATTTTGTCACTAATGCTATTTTTTGCAAACGATATTTTAGCCAAACTATATTCTTCATATATTAATGAGGATATAACTATGCCATTGGCTTTGTGGGCGCTTACCTTAAGCGCATTTGCAATAGGAACAACTGAGTTTGTAATAGTGGGGTTAGTCCCACCATTGCAAACGACTTAGGCGTAAGCCTACCTTCAGCTGGTTTGCTTGTAAGTTTATATGCGGTTGGCGTTGCTATTGGTGCACCGGTGCTAACAGCTTTAACGGGTCGTTGGAATCGTAAAGTGGTCTTAATAAGCTTAATGGGCTTGTTTGTATTGGGTAACTTACTTGCTTGGCAAGCGCCAAGTTACGAAACATTAATACTTGCGCGCATTTTAACGGGGCTTGCCCATGGTGTGTTTTTTCAATCGGATCGATTATTGCCACAAGTCTAGTAAGCAAAGACAAAGAAGCCAGTGCAATTGCCATTATGTTTACCGGGCTTACTGTAGCACTCGTAACTGGTGTGCCACTAGGTACATGGATTGGACAACACTTTGGTTGGCGTGCAACGTTTTTAGTTGTGTCGGTATTAGGTTTAATTGCATTAATCGGCAGTTCTATTTTAGTGCCAAAAAACTTAAAACAATCAATACCAGCCACGTTTAAAGAACAACTACAAGTAATTGTAAAACCGCGTTTATTACTCGTGTATTTAATGACGATATTGGGCTACGGCGGCACGTTTACAGCGTTTACTTATTTAGCACCTATTTTAGAGCAACAAACAGGCTTTGCGCCTTCGGCTATTGCCTTAATAATGCTTGTTTACGGCGTATCGGTAGCGGTAGGTAATATTTGGGGTGGAAAGTTGGCCGACAAGCGCGGCCCAATTAGCGCTTTGAGTATTATATTCAGCGCTTTGAGTGTTATTTTACTGATATTTACCTTTACGATGGAATCAAAAATTGCCGCTGTACTTACTATTCTAGTCTGGGGCGCATTTGCTTTTGGCAATGTGCCAGGCTTGCAACTTTATGTAGTAAAGCAAGCGCAGAAGCACACGCCAAATGCGGTAGATGTTGCATCAGGTTTAAACATAGCCGCATTTAATATTGGTATTGCTCTTGGCTCAATTATTGGCGGTAGCGTAGTAGAGAACATGACTCTGCAAGACACAGCATGGATAGGCGCTGTTATCTCTGTTTTAGCCCTCGGTGTTACACGCTACAGCGGTATGCTTGATAAACGTGAAATTCAGCAAGCATAAAGTCTTAGCTGTTAAGATTGAAACTAAAATTAATGACCTCATACCTGTTATAAGGTCATAGATTTTTAAGTGACAGTCGCAATAAGAAGTAAAAGGTGTATTTCGTAAAGCTTTAAAAGAGCTTGTTTTTAACCGATTATTTTATAAGGATAAACCATGACAAAACGTGTAATAGAAATGCCAGAACTAGGTATGGGAACATTCCGCTTAGAGGGCGACACTGCCTATAACTCAGTAAAAATGGCACTTGAAGTTGGGTTTCGCCATATTGATACCGCACAAATTTATGGCAACGAAGAGCAAGTAGGCCAAGCTATAAAAGACAGCAATATTCCGCGCAGTGAAATATTCTTAACCACCAAAGTGTGGAATAACAAATTAAACAAAATCGACTTTATTCCAAGCGTTAAAAAGTCACTTGAAAAGCTACAAGTTGATTCGGTCGACTTACTGCTAATTCATTGGCCATCGCCTGCTAACGACGAGCCAATGAGTGAATACCTCACTGAATTACTAAAAGCGAAGCAGCTTGGTTTAACCAAACACATTGGTGTATCAAACTTCACCATTGCAAACTTAAATGAAGCAATGCAAACACTCGACTCGCGTGAAATATTTACCAATCAGGTTGAGGTTCACCCATATTTAACTAATACTAGATTGCGTGCGTTTTGTGCTCAGCACGATATACACGTAACGGCGTACATGCCATTTGTAGTAGGCAAAGTACTTAAAGATCAAACCATTATCGACATTGCTAAAAAGCACGATGCAAGTCCAGCACAAGTTGTTTTAGCATGGGTTAACGCCAGCGGTATGACGACAATTCCATCATCAACTAAGCGCAAAAATTTAGAAGATAACTTTAACGACCACGTTAAATTAGATGATGAAGACATAGCCCGCATTGACGCTCTAGATTGTGGCGACCGCCAAGCAACACCAGACTTTGCGCCGCAGTGGGATCAGTAAACTTACCTCAAACGCAAAGTTAAACTAAATATTTTAAGGTGTAGATTATCTACACCTTAACTTTTAAAAAGGAATACACATGTTAACGGTTATAGCTGCACTGTCGTGCAAAAATATTGATGCAGATGTGATGCTTACAGCACTTGAAAACTTACAAAAGTCATCGCGCCAAGAAGTAGGGTGCTTACGTTATGAATTATCGGTAAAAAGTGATGATGAACATACTGACTATGTAGTTAGCGAACAGTGGGCGTCTGACGAACACTTTGAAGCGCATAAAAACGAGCCACACTTTAAAGCGTTTGGTATGCAAGTTACTGGGCTTTTAACCAATAGTAGTATCGATGTATATAAATCAATTGGTTAAATTATTTTTATAGTGCTTATTATGGTATGTATTAAAATACTTAGCTAAATTACATGTAATAAAGTAAATACTCAAATCAGGGCGGGATCACACTTTGTAAATAAACAAATTTTATGATCTAATACCATAAATTTAATCACCTTAAACTTATTATGTCACTCTTCTCCCATTTAGAACTCGTCAAAGATAATCGTTCACATATAAATCAACACCATAACTTAGTTGATGTGCTTTTTCTTATTATTACTGCCGTTACATCAGGGTGTGAAAACTGGCAAGATATTGAAGTCTATGGCGAAAGTAAGCTTAATTGGTTAAGAGGATTTCGTTCTTTCAAAAATGGCATACCCACTCGACATAGTATTGCTCGGATTTTTAGAACCGTTGATACTGACTCATTACTACTCGCGATGTATAGCTGGGTCAATCAAAACCGCGTTAAATCAGCGCATCCTGTCATTGCCTTCGATGGCAAAACTATTCGCGGAGCAAGTAAACACATTGCTGATAAATTACACCTCGTCTCAGCATTTGATTGTGAGGCAGGTCTCACATTATTCCACCAAACAGTTGGCAGTAAGACGAATGAAATACCGGCAGTTCGGGATTTATTGAAAATACTCGATATCAATAACACCGTCATTACACTTGATGCTTTGCACTGCCAAAAAGAAACGCTAAAACAGCTAATTAGCAGACATGCAGATTATCTAGTGCAAGCAAAGGGTAATCAAAAGAAACTTTATAGCGCGATTCAAGATGCATTTACACACCAGTATGAATCTGAAAACTCAGAGATACTTAGTCATGTAACACAAGATGCAGGGCATGGGCGAAAAGAAGTACGCACGATAGATTGTCTTGATGCGCGTTTATTACCGAGTGAAATTAAAGAGAGCTGGCCATCAGTTAGGACAATCGTTGCGGTGCAGCGAGAGCGAACGAAGGGTAATAGAACGAGTATTGACACACATTACTACCTAACATCGTTGACAGACAATATATTGATAAGTAAAGCAATAAGACAACATTGGCTGATAGAAAATCAGCAACACTGGATACTAGATGTCGTATTTAAAGAAGATGCCTGTCAAATACATGAGCCATTAAGTGCGCAACATATGGCACTATTTAGACGCGTCGTTAGGAACATGATAAAGCAGCATACGAAAAGCAAGGGGTCAATAAGAAGTAAGTGTGTAAGAGCTTGTTATGATGATGCTTTTAGAGAAGAACTTCTTTTTGGTTAACATTTTTAACAAAGTATGCTCGCGCCCTGATACTCAAATAGGTGCTGTTAACTTACATCACCTTTTTATTTTTTCACTCTAACCTGCCTCTAAAATACTCAACTTCCCCAATATATCAATGCAACCTAATAGGACTCTTTTTATGAATTCGTAGTGTGTCGAAATCTAAGATAGTTTTGTAGTGAACGCCAAATTTTATGGTAATAGAAAATCTACTTGGCCCACCTGTTTTAGTTGATAATTCATATGGTTTTGCTCTTACTAATGCAAATTGATGATTCTTCTGTTAGTTTAGCAACTGACCTGAAGCTAGGTGGAAAACACATGGCTCCCTCTTTAGTTGTTGAACTAGGCAAAGAAGCAAGTATCAATATTGATGGTAAAGAGCTTTCAGTTTTAGTAAGCAAATCAAGCAGCTAACAAGTTAAAAATTAGGAATATAATTAATGAGAAACTCAAGAAATGAAATAGTAAAATATGGAGTCTCTTTTGGTACAGCCCTAGCAATTGCTATTTCATGGAGTGCTAACGAGTCTGTGTTATGGGCAATTTTGCATGGTTTTTTATCTTGGTTTTATGTTATTTGGCATGTAATTACGCGATAAGTGTTTTCGCGTGTGCACTGATTGATTTGTAGACCGCGGTCAATGTTAATAGTTGAGCAATTACCATTTAAAACGATTAAGTTAAAAATATAAAAGGAATAATTAATAATGAAAGGTGCGGGTGGAAGCTCTGGTGGTATTGGGCATTTTTTTATTGGTTTAATTATGATGTGCGGTGGCTTTTATATGCTGCTAAACGCAATTTCGGTGACTTCTAATTTTGGACTAAGCTCTCGCATTTATAGTGTTAATGCTTTAGGTGGCTTTGGCGTTACAGGCGGCATGGTTATGATCCCGTTTCTTTTTGGTGTGGGCCTAATTTTTTATAATTCTAAAAACATTTTAGGCTGGGTGCTATCGCTTGGCTCGTTAACAGCACTAATATTTGGCGTTATATCGAGTGTTCGATTTAGTATGCGAACTATGACGTCGTTTGATTTGATTGTTATTATAATTTTAGCGTTTGGTGGCTTAGGGCTGTTTTTACGCTCGCTTAAATCTGTTGATACTTAAATAATTACCACGCTTTGTTTTAAATACAATTTTAACTAGAGGCATTTAACATGATGTTCCAATGCCTAAACTAATATATTAATAATATAATCCTTCCTATTTACTGCTTAACCAGCAACGTATTTTAAAGAGATTTATGTGAACAACTCAATACAGCTAAAACTAATTGCTACTCATTTATTAGCACAAAGAGAAGAAAACCCAGCGCGTTCAAACTTTCCCAAAGAGTTAGTACTAGACTCGACTGACGATGCGATAGAAGTACAAAAGTTGATGATTTACTTAAATGATCAAACTGTATATGGCTGGAAGTGTATGCTGCCTTTAGATGATGGCTCAATTATATTAGCGCCTCTTTTACATGCACCTATAAAACAAGCTGAAAATTGCCCACTGTATACAACAAACAATAAAGCGCTTATTGAACCAGAAATTGCATTTATTTTACAAAGCGATTTACCAAGTAATAAAACCTATACAAATGAAGACGTGGATACTGCATTTGCCAGCGTCCACTTGGCACTTGAGCTTATTCAAAAAAGATTTGATGAAGACACTCCAAGCACTCACATTGAAAAGCTGGCTGATGGTTTATCTAATCAAGGCGTGTATTTAGGCCCGAAAATAGATAAAGCCAAAGCGTATAACGCAAGTACTGTAAATATAAACGTTAAGCAAACTGAGCTGGAGTTAAATTTAGCGGGTGTGCATCCTGCTGAATTTGCGCAACTTCCACTTTATTGGGCAGTTAATTACTTATCAGCAAAGGGAATTAGCTTAAAAGCAGGGCAAGTGTTTATAACAGGTTCTTATTGTGGTGTTGTTGAGCTTAATACCAATGAGCAAACATGTATTACATATGAAGATTTAAATACATTTAATGTGACATTTTTATCCCATTAAGCGTAATACTCATTTTAACGGTCATAATAAAACAACCCACTAATTAGTGGGTTGTTTTTTATTAGGCTAAATTTTAATTATTTGATTTTAGAGAGTAATGCAGGGTTTATTACGAGATTTCTTACACCGTGAGCATGATCTTCATTAAAGGTATTACTTTCACACCACTTACCTACACTGTTTATATCTACTTTTGCTACTTTTGGTTTAACTGACCATGTTACTTGGAAAGGAGAGCCTGCCTCATTGTAACCAGGGCCAGTGGTAGAGCCGGTATAAATAACTGCTTCACCAGTATTAGTAAGTGCATTCGCTGCTTGGTAATAGCCATTAACCGATGACACGTTACTTATTTCGTTAAAATCAAGCGCGTTTGCATCGTTTACTAATACGTATACTTGCGCTTCAACACGTAGTTGCGGATTTTTAATCGAATCACTCAAACAACTACCCAGTGTAGGGCCAGGTTTAACCATTGCACTGCTATGCACATTGTGAACTTCAATGGTGTCGCCTACTGAAAGAGCGCCGTGTTCGCTCGGACAAATCTTTATTTTTGTAGGTTTGCTCTCATTTTTAGTTAAAGAGCCTGAATACACATAGCCACTTTGATAGCCATGACCATCGCCATTGCCTGCATATTTACTAAACTCGCCGCCGGCGTGTTCTGCATTTTTATGAAAATGGATATTGCATAAGTTCATTTGTGATGAAGCAGGCGCATCAGAAAATATTACTGTATTCTCGCCTTTATGATTATCAATATTACGCGGAGATTGAGGGCCAAAACCTTTATTAATTGTGTTTTTAGCAAGTGCGGCGCGCTGTGTTTTTACTACGTCATCGCTTACGTTCTCGTGGTTAGCTTTAGCAAGCGTATTAAAAGAAAGAATTGTGAGTGCAGCAGAAATTAAGCTTATTTTTGTTTTCATTGTCATTGAGTCAGTGCCTTTATTAAGGTGCTTTATTGCGAATTTTCGCTCGTTTGATACGTGATAGTTACGTTAATAGATCTCATTTAATCTAAAAATAATCCTAAAATAGTAAATAATCAACTTAATATAATGTTATTTAATAGACAAATCATACTTTAAAACAAGTGCATCAATGTAGCGAGTGCGTAATGTGCTTTGCTTTTCATGATCGGCACCATGACTCAGTGCACGGTTTAAAAGCTTCATAGCGGGATGTAAGTAAGAACGCTCGTCTTTGTCTAAACTCGCTTTACTTCGTAGTTCGGTAATATCGTCTACAACTAAGCGACCAATATCAACAGCGACTATTTCGTCTATTAATCCATTTTGAGTAAGTACGCCGTATTTACTGCATAAAAATTGTTGCCAGACTTGTTGTAAGTGCTCGTCTATTTCGCAGCCAAATAACTCTTCATTAAATTCAAACCCTTGCTGAGCTAATTTAGTCAAAATGGCAATGTATTGTTGTGCAAAGTAATTAAAAGCATGGCTTGATGATTCTATTTTTTGTTTTATTAAACCTTGCCCCCAATTTACACAGCCGCGTGGGTAGTAATCGTCATACTCTTCGCATTCATACAAACCTGAATATGAACTACAACTAAGTTGACTTTTAATACAATAACTTGGTTTGGGGAAAACACTTTGCTCTTGCCAAGTTAAAAGCATGTCTGAATCTATATTTAATGCTTGGCATAGTTCATCGGTGTTATAAAAATGAGTTGCTAAGTAGTCAGATAAACGCATAAAGCCTCTGGTATCGTTAAAATACAAATACTGTTTATATGTACAGTACTTCATTTTGAATTAACAAACTCAATAACACAAGGTATTTTATAATTAAATATGCGCTTACACCTCCAAAAGTACTGGCAAATATGTTACAAATAGCGCAAGTTTTATAAATAATGAATTTTTATGCGCACCCTAGAACAAATTAAACAAGCAAGCCTTATTACAGCGATTAAAACGCCATACTTAGCAAACGGTGAAATAGACCTAGCAAAGTACGATGAACTCGTTGCAATACAAATTGCAGCGGGCGTTGATGGCATTGTAGTCGGTGGCACAACAGGCGAAGGCCAGTTAATGAACTGGGAAGAGCATTTAATGCTTATAGCGCACAGTGCAAACAAGTATGGCGACAAACTGGTTATTGTTGGTAATACCGGTAGTAACAACACCCGTGAAGCGATTAAAGCAACTAAATATGGCTTTGCCAGCGGTATGGATGCAGCACTGCAAATTAACCCGTACTACGGACGTACGTCAATCGCGGGTGTTAAAGAGCACTTTAAGCGTGTGCTTGATATTGGCCCAGCCTTTATTTACAACGTAGCAGGGCGCACAGGTCAAGACCTAACACCTGATATTATTGAGCCACTTGCAAAGCACGAATATTTTATTGGTGTTAAAGAGTGTGGCGGCAATGAACGCATTGCCCATTATGAGCAACAAGGTATTGCATGTTGGTCGGGTAACGATGACGAAAGCCACGATGCGCGCCACACACATAAAGCGCACGGTGTTATTTCGGTTACTTCTAACTTAATACCTGGGTTATTTCGCCAATTAATGGATACTAAAAATAACGAGCTAAATACTTCGTTACAACCATTAATGAACTGGTTGTTCTGTGAACCAAACCCGATTGCTATTAATACCGCGTTGATGATGACAGGTGCAGTAAATCCAGTATTTAGATTACCGTATTTACCGCTTAGCGAGGAGCAACAAAAAATCGGTTTGCCATTAATAAATCAACTTAACGAAAGTGATGTAGTAGGCGGTAAGGCTGACTATATAGATATAAAAAATATTGCTCTACTTTCTTAGTAATATGAGCCAGTACTGAATGATTTTAGTTGCTGGCTTTTATTTAATGATTATTTACTTTTATTGCTAATATCGGTAAAATTCTCGTCCTTATAATTAATAAAATATGTATATCTGTGAAATTTGTTGTTGAAGAACTCGCTATATGGATAAAGCCTGAACAGCGACAAATAAAAGAGAGTAATTGGTTTGATTCCTCCGTATTAAATCTTAGTTGGGTGCCTGCTATGCAGCGACGCCGCATGACTCCTTTTATTAAAATGGCGCTCTTTAGTGCCCATCAAGTAAGTGCTCAAGGTAGCTATATTAATTTACCTAGTGTTTTCTCTTCTCGCCACGGCGATTTTCACAAAACGTCTAACTTACTTGTTGATGTAGTAAATGATCAGCCTTTGTCGCCAACTGGTTTTGGGCTAAGTGTGCATAATGCGGCTTCAGGACTTTTTGGGATAATACAGGGTAATACAAGTGCTACAAATGCAATTTCGGCAGGCGCTGAAAGCTTTATTTATGCACTAGTAGATGGCGTTGTACGCCTTATTGATAGTGAACAGCAACATATATTAATAGTCCATACCGATGAAACCCTCCCTGACATTTACGTGCAGTTCGCTGATGAACAGCAAATAGCACACTCAATTGGTTTAATAATCAGAGCCCCGCAAGAAGGCGAACCTCATTTTAGTTTAAAAAAAGTATTTAATACGGGCATGGAAAAAAGCGACTTACCAATGAGTATCCAATGCGCTAAAGCTTTGTATGAGCGCAGCAATATATTACTTGTTCATAACGCGCTTGAGCACGATTGGCAGCTTACGTACCATGCTTAAAAATGCACAAAGGCTATGTGGATTGTTTTGGCGAATGATTACTACTGCATTTTGCTTTTCAGTTTTTGGAATTGGTGGTTTAGTATTAGCCTTTATTATTTTTCCCGCTCAGCGTTTATTTGAAAATAACCCAGTTAAACAAAAGCTTAAAGCTCGAAAAACAGTGCATTACTGCTTCAAATTGTTTGTTAGCTTAATGCATTTACTGGGTGCTATTCGGTTTCATGTTAACGATAAAGCACAAATTGAAAGCTTAAAAGGACAATTGATATTAGCAAACCATCCTTCTTTAATTGATGTTGTTGTTTTAATTTCGGTGATAAAAAACGCAGATTGCGTAGTAAAGGCGCATTTATTTAAAAACCCTTTTGTGCGCGGCGTTATTAAAAGCACAGGCTATATAAGTAATGATGATCCGCAAGAGTTATTACGAGAGTGCGAGCAAAGTTTACAAACGGGTAATAACTTAATTGTATTTCCTGAAGGGACACGGACAGAGCCTCACAAAAAATTAAAGTTTAAACGTGGCGCTGCAAATATTGCAATTAGATGTAATGCGCCTATCACTACTTTTTTAATTAAAATGAAACCAAACACTTTAACCAAAGGCACTCCTTGGTATAAAGTCGCGCCATATCAGGCGCATTTTACAATGAGGCTTACGAGCCAGCAGTTTAATTGTGCAACGTACGACAGCGATATGCCTGCAATGCAATCACGCCAATTGACTAAAGATTTACAACATTATTTTACACAAGAGCTAAAAAATATATGAGCGAATTAAAAGAACAAATAAAACAACTGATTATCTCAAGCCTTGACCTTGAAGACATGACCACTGCTGACATTAAAGACGATGACGCTTTATTTGTAGATGGGCTAGGGCTAGACAGCATAGATGCGTTAGAGCTTGGCCTTGCGATAAAAAAGCAATTTGATGTGAAAATAGATGCAAATTCTGAGCAAACTAAAGCGCACTTTGCCTCAGTTAATTCTTTAGCAAAATTTATTGAACAAGCACGTTCTTAATATATAAAAGTAGGAAGAAAAATGAAAACCGCTGCTGAAATTTATGATGTATTACACGGCATTTTAGAAAACGAATTTGAAATAGACCCAGAAGATATTAGCTTAGAGGCTAACCTATACCAAGATCTTGATTTAGACAGTATTGATGCAGTTGACTTAGTTGTGAAATTAAGAGAAATCACAGGTAAAAAAATTGAGCCTGATGCCTTTAAGCTTGTGCGCACAGTGCAAGATATAGTCACCGAAATAGAAAAGTTAGTTAACTAATACTATGTTAAAAGCAGTTTTAACAACGTTAATTATGATTTGCTTGGCTTGCTACCCTATTATTGTGTACGTAGGCCTTACGCGTTTTAATAGTCAGATTATTACAGTATTACTGCTATTTTTACTCGGGCTTAGACTTTGGTTAAGCAGAGCCTTATTTGATAAAATGCCGTGGTTAAAGCCCGCTACATTTTTAGCAGTCATTACTATTTTGATTTCCAAGGTAATGGATAGCGACTTAGGGCTGCGTTTGTATCCCGTAATCATTAATTTAGTTATGTTAGTTGTGTTTGCGTATTCTTTGTATAAAGGGCCTTCTATTATTGAAACCTTTGCGCGCATTACTGAGCCCTCACTTGATGAAAACGCTCTGATTTATACAAAAAAAGTAACGCTAGTGTGGTGTCTGTTTTTGTATTAAACGGTGGTATTGCCCTGTACACCAGTATTTTTAGTAGCCTAGAAACCTGGGCTTTTTATAATGGTTTTATTGCTTACTTAGCTATGGGCACATTGTTTGCTATAGAGTGGTTAGTCAGACAAAAAGTAAAAAGGAACGCCGGTGTTTAATGCTTTTCAAAGTAATGCAATAAGAACATGTTTTAATCATACTGATAATGATATTTCTGAGCGTGAGTTTGTTAGTGATATAAATGAGGTTTTAGCAAAACTATCAACGTTAAACGCTACATCATCGGTTGTTTTATACACCACAGACGCCTACAAATTTTCCGTGTACTTATTTGCTTTGGCATTACACGGAAATACAGTGATTTTGCCGCCTAATGGGCAACCTGAAACGTTAAACTCCTTGCTTAAACAGACGCCGTTTTTTATTGGTGAGTCTGAATTAATAGCTGATTTAGCGGCTGATTTTTTAGATGTAAGCACTTTAGCCAATCAACCTCACTTTGTATTCATTGAAACAATTAATTGGCCTGAAGAAGGTACAATCGTTTTTTATACGTCGGGCTCGTCGGGTAAAGCAAAGCCAATTGTAAAAACGTGGCAGGTAATAAATAAAGAAGTAAATACATTAATTAACAGCTACGCACTGATTGATAATCCTATTTTTATAGCAAGTGTTTCGCATCAGCATATATACGGTTTACTGTTTAGGTTACTGTGGCCATTGCGTGCAGGGAAAGTTGTTAATACAGAACTACTGCATTACCCCGAGCATGTAGCTAAAAAGCTTAGGTTATTTAAAAAAGTAGTGTTTGTTTCAAGCCCAGCGCAGTTAAAACGGTTATGTATCGATAATGTATTAGTGAATGATAAGTCTCATTTACAATGGATATTTTCATCAGGTGGACCGCTACTAAATGAAGATGCCATTTCGTTGTTTACGCAATTAAATAAACCAGTCACACAAGTTTTTGGTAGTACCGAAACAGGTGGTATTGCATATCGACAAGTTACATCACATGAAAAAGTTAGCCTTTGGCAGCCTTTCTCGGGTATTAAAGTACGGGCTTTGGATGATCAGCGTTTAATTTTAACCTCTCCACTTGTTCGCGACAAAAATTACCCTTTAGATGATCGAGGCGAAGTACTTAAAAATGGTCAATTTAGATTATTAGGTCGATTCGACCGAATTATAAAATTAGAAGAAAAACGATTAAGTTTAGATGAGCTAGAACTACATTTGTGTACTAGTGAGTGGGTAAGTGAAGCTAAAGTAATCGCCTTGCCTGGTGAGCGATTAATTGTAGGGGCTATTGTTGTGCTTACGCATAAAGGGCAGATGCTCTTTAATGGTGAGGGTAAGCTAGCTACAAATAATTTATTAAAAGCGCATGCATTAGCGCGCTTTGAGCGAATTTGTATCCCTAAAAAGTGGCGTTTTGTAGAGCAATTACCATACAACTCACAGGCAAAGTTAAATTTAAAAGCATTGGAGAGTCTTTTTGCAAAAGTTGACTAAAACACAGCCTGATTTACTGTCTTGTGAAAAAGCAGAGCAAAAGTATAAATTAAGCTTACTAGTTCCTCATGATTTAGATTATTTCAAAGGACACTTTACGGATGGCCCAATACTCGCAGGTGTTGTGCAATTAGACTGGGCTGTGGCTGCAATTTGTAAATATTATAAGGTTCAGCAACCTGTTAAAAATGTTGAAGTATTAAAGTTTCAGGTAGTGATCACCCCAGGTATAACAGTTGAATTATTGCTTGAGCAAAAAGCAGAGAATAAATATACCTTTTCTTATAATTCAAACAAAGGACAGCATGCATCTGGCCGTGTTGTTTTTGATAGCCTAATAAATGAATAACTTTTGCATTGTTATCCCAAATTATAATCATATTACGGTTATTGATGATGTACTGAGCCAATTATCGTCATTTAATCTTCCTATTATTATGGTTGATGACGCAAGCAACGCCGAAGCTAAAAATGTATTCAGTAACCTTGATGCAAAATACGCGCAGTTGAGTGTAGTTACCCACGACGATAATCAGGGCAAAGGCGGCGCGGTACAAACAGGCTTAAAGCAGGCACATAAGCTAGGTTTTTCACATGCGATACAGGTTGATGCAGATGGGCAGCATGATTTAGCTGACATTAAAAAACTAATAGCACTTGCAAATGCTCAGCCTAAAGCGCTTATAAGTTGTTGCCCAATATATGATGACTCAGTGCCTAAACACCGTTATTTAGCACGTTATTTAACGCATGTGTGGGTATGGATTGAAACGTTAAGTTTTACAATTGTAGATTCGATGTGTGGCTTTAGAGTGTATCCACTTGAGCAAAGTACAAAGCTAATTGATGAGGTGTCGCTTGGAAAACGCATGGATTTTGACCCTGAAATTTTAGTGCGTTTATATTGGCGCAATGTGCCTTTTGTATTTTTACCTAGCCAAGTAATTTACCCTGAAAATGGGCTTTCTCATTTTCAACCATTGCACGATAATGCGCGTATTTCCTGGTTACACACTCGTTTGTTTTTTGGCATGTTGATTCGCTCTCCTGTGTTAATTTGTCATAAATTAAAGAGGCGTTATGGCCGCTAAACATTGGTCTAAAATGCAGGAACGCGGTAATTTTTTAGGTATTCAAATACTGTTATTTGCCCATAAATTACTGGGTAGAAAAGGACTGTGGATTGTTTTGTTTCCTGTGGTTTTTTATCTTTTCTTAACAGGAAAAGTAGCACGTAAAGCATCTAAAGCGTTTTTAGCGCAGGTTAATGTTTACCAAGGCTGCAAACAACTTGTTACGTTTAAAATGCAATTAACACACTTTTGCAGTTTTGCAGATAGCGCATTAGATAAAATTGATGCTTGGCTTGGGCGAATAACCCAACGTGATATTAAGTACACTAATGAGCATTTATTTGCTGAGTTAGATGAGCAAAACCAAGGGGCTATTTTTATAGGTTCTCACTTGGGTAATTTAGAAGTATGCAGGGCACTTAGCCAACACCGCAGCAGTAAAAAAATAAATGTATTGGTGTTTACTCATCACGCTGTTGAATTTAATAAAATGCTTAAAAAGATTAACCCAGATGTGTCGGTTAATTTAATACAAGTGACTGATATGGGCCCTGACTTAGCTATTTTATTAAAAGAAAAAGTAGAGCTGGGGGAAATAATCGTTATTGTTGGTGACAGAACAAGCACAACAACGGCTTCTCGGTCGGTACAGGTACCATTTTTAGGAAAAAACGCCCCATTTTCACAGGGGCCTTTTATATTAGCCGCGTTGCTTGATTGTCCCGTTTACTTTTTGTTTTGTTTAAAAGATAAAAAAAGCAAAAAGTATCAAGTGATATTTGAGCATTACAGCCAATCATTAAAAATGCCTCGACGAGAGCGACAGCAGGCGCTAACACTTATTATTACTGACTATGCAGAGCGTTTGAGTTATTACGCAGCTTTATATCCTTATCAGTGGTTTAATTTTTACGATTTTTGGAAAAGTGATCAGCAGGTAGTGCGCGATCAATCAATGGAGAGCAAGTGTGACTGAACAAAATATACAGCTTTTTGGCAATCAGCGATTATCAATTGAAGATATTGTTCGAGTTGCCTTTAATCAAACACAAGTGCAATTAAATAGCTGTGAAACTTTTAGCGTTAAAATTAATAGCGCTTTGTGTTTTTTAGACACACTTTTAAAAGAAGATGGCGTAATTTACGGCGTTACAACTGGTTACGGTGATTCTGTAACAGTTGCAGTACCCCTTGATTTAGTTGATGAATTACCTCTGCATTTAACTCGCTTTCACGGCTGTGGACTGGGGGATGTATTTAATAAAGTGCAAGGGCGTGCAATTTTAGCGACCCGCTTAACATCACTTTCACAAGGCTATTCTGGTATTAGCTGGGAAATGCTGCACCTACTTAAAGATTATTTAAATAACGATATAGTGCCTGTGATCCCACAAGAAGGGTCAGTAGGTGCCAGCGGTGATTTAACACCGTTATCTTACGTTGCTGGTGCGATGGTAGGCGAGCGTGATGTGTTTTACAAAGACCAAGTACGTAACAGTGCTGAAGTTATGAAAGAAGTTGGCTTAGAGCCACTAACACTAAGGCCAAAAGAAGGTCTTGCCGTTATGAATGGCACAGCGGTAATGACTGCATTAGCGTGTTTAGCATTTGATAGGGCTAATTACTTGGCTAAATTGGCGAGCCGTATTACTGCATTAGCAAGCTTGGCACTTAAAGGAAATAGCCATCATTTTGATGAGATATTATTTTCAGTTAAGCCGCACCCAGGGCAGCAACAAATTGCGCGTTGGATAAGAAAAGATTTAAACCATCACGATCACCCTCGTAATGCAGACAGACTTCAAGATAGGTATTCAATCCGTTGTGCACCCCATGTTATTGGTGTGCTGCAAGACAGTCTGCCGTTTTTTAGGCACATGATAGAAAACGAGCTTAACTCAGCAAACGATAACCCAATAATTGACGGCCAAGGTGAGCATGTATTGCACGGCGGGCATTTTTACGGTGGCCACATTGCAATGGCAATGGATAGCATGAAAACAGCCGTTGCAAACCTTGCTGATTTAGCAGACAGACAAATTGCTTCTTTGGTTGATACTAAGTACAACAACGGCCTACCTTCAAACTTGTCTGATAGTGCACCAGAGCGCCGTTATATTAATCATGGTTTTAAAGCGGTTCAAATTGGCTGTAGTGCTTACACTGCTGAAGCATTGAAATTAACCATGCCGGCCAGCGTTTTTTCTCGCTCTACAGAGTGCCATAATCAAGATAAAGTGAGTATGGGGACTATTGCGTCACGCGATTGTTTACGTATTTTACAGCTAACAGAACAAGTGTTAGCAAGTACGTTATTAGCCAGTATTCAAGGTGTTAGATTACGTATTAAGCAAGGCGATCTTGAGTTTTCGACTTTAACGCAAGATATGCAAAACATGTATACCGATATAACTGATTACTTTGAAAACCTCACAGAGGATAGACCAATGGAAGCCGTGCTAAGGCAAACAATAGGGTATATTCAAACTAAACGTTGGGCGTTGTATGAATAGTAAAGGTGCATTATTAACGCATGTGGTAGAAATTGAAATTCCATTTCATGACTGCGACCCAATGAATGTTGTATGGCATGGTAATTACCCACGTTATTTAGAAGTAGCGCGCTGTGAGTTACTGCGTTTATTTGATTACGATTACCCACAAATGCATGAGTCGGGCTACGCGTGGCCTATTGTTGATATGCAAATAAAGTATATTGCCTCAGCGGTATTTACTCAAAAAATTAAAGTAGCGGCTTATTTAAAAGAATTCGAGAATCGACTACGGATTGACTACGTAATCACTGACTCGCTAACTAATAAGCGCCTTACTAAAGCCTCAACCACGCAAGTTGCGGTTGAGATCAGCTCCAAAGAAATGCAATTTGAATCACCCGCTATTTTATTTAATAAGTTAAAAGCAGTTTTGAATTAAATTTTTATTTTATAGGCGATTAAATGAATTTTTTAAAATGTTTTACATTGAGCATTGCCATTAGCTTTTTGCTGTTTTGCTCTGTAGTAAATGCAGCAGCTATTAAAGGTGAGTTTAAGCAATATAAGCAATTTAATGGATTTGCTAAGCCTTTTATTTCGTCGGGTGTTTTTTCGTTAATTGACGAAAAACTAATTTGGCAAGTGAAAATGCCTGTTGAGAGTATGCTCATAATAGAAAACGGCAAAGTGCTTGCACAAAATGCCAATGGTGAGTTAATACCACAACCCGGTAGCGAGCAATTTGTAGGATTACTGAGTGACTTACTTAGCGTAAATATGAGTGCGCTGGAAACACGTTTTGACATTGTTAAAATGCAAGACGGTTGCACACAGTTAACACCAAAAGAAGCGATGCTACAGCAATTATTTAGTGATTTTATTTTATGTAATACTGCTAAGCAAGTGAGCAGTATTACACTAAATGAGCACTCAGGAAATAACACAAAAATTGAGTTTACTTATCCCAAATAAAATTATGTTTTTAAATAATGCAGTGGTTAATTAAGGGAATAGTGCAGTGACAAAACGAATTACCGTTATTGTAGGGTGGTTTAGCAGTTTAATTTTACTTTTTGCTGCAGCTTTTTGGCTGTCTAAACCAACGTTTAGCGCCGATATGTTTAGCTTGTTACCAAAATCACACTCTCAAATTGCCTATGCGGAAGATGTTTTTTTTCAACAAAATGCTAACCGTGTTATGTTCTCGTTTGCAGGAAATAATAAAAATAAAGCATTTGATGATTTCCAAAAATGGCTTGACGATAATGCAATTAAAAGCACATTTAACTTTCCGTCCGTTAACGATTTAGCGCAAACATTCTCACCTTTCAAACATG
The DNA here is from genome assembly GCF_037162545.1 of Pseudoalteromonas sp. B131b. NCBI lineage: Bacteria > Pseudomonadati > Pseudomonadota > Gammaproteobacteria > Alteromonadales > Pseudoalteromonadaceae > Pseudoalteromonas > Pseudoalteromonas sp. B131b. The sequence goes on from NZ_JARLUZ010000002.1 coordinate 324,400, forward strand.
CGTTATTAAGTGATACTTACAAACAAACATTAAGCAACAAAACAACGTTTGAACATTATTACCTTGCGCAATTAAATCAGTTAGGCAACCCATTTGTAAGTGCTACCTTAAGCAAAGATACAAGTTTGAGCTTAGCGGCATTTATAGAAGATAACTTAAAACAAAGCCAATTGTTTACGCTTGAACAAGGCCGTTTAACTCGACGTTTAAAAGGCGTTGAATACCGTGTCATTTTGGCAAACTTAGCGCCTGAAAATTTAGGGGTTAATAAATCAATTGATTTAGCTGGCGCGATAATTAAACAGATCAATATACTTAATAAAACCTACCCTGATTTAAGCATTACTTACTCCGGTGTGCTATTTCATACGGCTGAAAATGCTAAACAAGCTAAATACGAGATGAGCTTGTTTGGTGGCATTAGCTTATTAGCCCTTATTGTTATGGTATTTTGGGTATTTAGGCGTTTAAACAGTATTTTATTAGCAAGCTTTACCGTACTGAGCGCACTTACTGGTGGCGCTATCGCTATGGTGTTGCTATTTAAGACTATTCATTTATTAACGCTTGTTTTTGCAGTTACCTTGATTGGTATTGCCATTGATTATGCATTTCATGGCATGACTGATTTAGCCAAAAAAGAGCATGAAAAAGGCTACAGCAAAGGGACACAATCTGCGCTTTTACTGTCTCTTATTACGACTACGCTGGGTTATTGCTGCTTACTCGGTGCGCCACTGACGTTATTGTCTCAAGTTGGGGTGTTTGTTATTGCCGGTTTGGTGAGTGCATGGCTATTTACCGTGTTAGTTTTGCCATTGTGGCAATCTACGCTCACGTTATCGCCTTCGAGTTTATTAATGAGTAAAAAACTCATCAATGTTTTTGAATATTGTAACCACCTAAAAACACCAATACTTATTACATTACTGGCCTTTATCAGTGCGTTATTTTTAATTAAACCAATTAGCTTTAATGATGATGTAAAGCTATTAAATGCAAGCTCCGATCACTTAATGCTAAACGAAAAAAAGCATTTGTTATTACTTGGACAATGGGACAGCCAAATTGTTTTTATGTTTGCAAATAGCGACGAAGCGCTTTTACAAAAACAAGAACAATTTTTAACACGCTTAACCCAACTAGACCCAAATTTTAAACATAATAGCATTAGCCATTGGTTGCCTAGTTTACAAAGACAGGGCGATAACCAGGCTGTGTTTGAACAGGCTAAAAACAAAGGGACTTTGGATATTGCAGAGCGCGTTACAGGGCAAGCACTTGCAAGTACAAAATCACCGTTAATCACTTATGAAACACTCGTCGCGAGTACATTTAAACCGTTACTGCTTTCTCAAATGGTTGTTGAGCCAAGTCAATCGATAACATGGATGTCTATTTCGGGTATTTCATCTGATCAATTAATTAATGAAGTTGAAAAAAGCAAAGGTGTTTATATTTATAACAAACCTCAACAAATTAGTGCTTTATTAAGTGACTACCGCGAATATTTGCTATTAAGCTTGGTTCTCGCGGGTCTGATCAGCTGGCTACTATTTAGCTGGCGATTTTCGATTAAGATAGCGCTTCTGCAAGTAACCATTTTATCTTTTGTGGTATTGAGTATGCTTTGGATATGTAACGCAATTCAAGGTAGCTTGTCGTTATTTAATTTGCTCGGTGCATTACTTGTTATTGCTTTAGCAATTGATTACCTCGTTTTTTATCAAATAAATAAGTTAGAGCCCAAAAATGTACTGGCGATTAGTTTATCTGCAGCGTCATCAATGTGGGTATTTGGCATGCTGAGTGCCTCTGAAACCCCTGCTATTTTTAGCTTTGGGCTGAGTGTAATGGTCGGGATCTTAGCTATTTATTTTTTATCACCGCTAAGTGTTTTAAAGCCTCAAAAGGAACAATAAATTGAATAACCTTGAGCAGTACGATGTTGTTGTTATTGGCGCGGGTCCATCAGGCGCTCTGGCTAGTAGCCTGTTAGTTCAAAAAGGTTGGCGGGTACTTGTACTCGAGCAACAGGTGTTTCCGCGTTTTTCAATTGGTGAAAGCTTATTACCGCAATGCATGGCCTACTTAGAAGAGGCAGCTTTAATTGATTCAGTACATGACAATGCAGCGTCTTTAGGTTTTCAATTTAAAGATGGTGCTGCTTTTCATCGGGCGGGGCAAAATACAACTATAAACTTCACCGAAAAATTCACTGATGGCCCAGGCACTACGTACCAAGTAAAAAGAGCCGACTTTGACAAGTTATTAGCAGACAAAGCACAAGACCAAGGCGTAGAAATTCGATATAGACACACTGTAGTCGATTATAATGACGAATTAAATGGTGCGTCGTTACTTGTGCACAACGAGCAGCAGCAAGCTTACCGCGTTAATGCTCGGTTTGTATTGGACGCAAGTGGCTTTGGGCGTGTATTACCAAAATTGTTAGATTTAGAGCTTCCCTCTCACTTTCCTGTACGCAGCGCTTACTTTAGCCACTTTAAAGACAATATTAGTGATAAAAACTTCGATCGCAATAAAATTTTGATTACCGTACATCCTCAATATTCTGATGTGTGGTATTGGCTTATTCCCTTTAGTGATGGTACTGCGAGTATTGGTGTTGTGGCGCAGTCGGAGCGTCTTAATAACGACGAATCTAGCGATGTGCTAAATCAATTTATAGAGCAAGACCCTTATTTAAAAACACTGTTGGCACAACGTCAGTTATTAACTCCTGCAAGGAATATTAAAGGTTACTCGGCAAATGTGAGTAAGTTATATGGTAAGCACTTTGCTTTATTGGGTAATGCGGGGGAGTTTTTAGACCCTGTATTTTCATCAGGTGTAACAATTGCACTCAAATCAGCAAATTTAATTGCCCCACTTGTTGATCGCTATTTAAAAGATGAGAACGTTGATTTTGACACCCACTACGCACAGCCATTACAAGCTGGAGTCGATTGTTTTAGAACATTTGTAACAGGGTGGTACGATACACGTTTTCAGGATGTAATATTTTACTCTGAACAAAATACCCAAGTACGAGAAATGATCAGTGCTATTTTAGCGGGCTATGCATGGGATACTAATAATCCATTTGTTGCGCAAAGTGAACGTCGTTTAAATGTGTTGGCTCAGTTATGTCAAAATTAATTAAGTATGCGGTGTGTATTGTATTTATATTTGCTGTATTGAGTGCATGTACGAGTTTAACAGCATCTAAAAATAGAGTGTATCTATCGCCTAATATCCAATTAAATATTAATAGCGTCCCAACACAAATGTTTGGCCAGTCTTGGCAGCATGTTTTGTATATTACGAATCAGCAAAACACACACACTGTATTTGCTCAATTAGCTATAAATGGCAAAGGTGCAATTAAGTTATTGTTAATGACAGTGCAAGGCTTTCCAATTATGGAGCTAGAAAAACCTTTAAATGGTCCAGTAAAAACAAGAAAGATGTTGGCGGTAGAAGGGATAGACCCTCATTATATTTTGGCGGATATTGCATTAGTACATTGGCCAGTAGCATTTTTACAAAAGCAGTTAGAGGGTGCTTTAATAGAGCAGGTTGACTCTAATCGGGAGGTATTTAACGATGAGGGTACATTTATCACTATTGACTATAGTGATGATTCGACAACGTTGAACAATATTTTACATCAGTATCAAATAACATTTAAAAAGGTAGAACAGTGACATATTGGCTGAATGATTTAGGCATTGTGAGTGCGATGGGCATAGGCCAAGATGCAACCACAACAAGCTTAAATAAATATAACCCTGCAACTCCTTTATTAACTTTAAATAAAAGTTTAAGTGCTGAGCAAGCCCTGCTGTATGTAGGGCAAGTTCAGTCTATTGCTTTATCAAATAATAAACGTATCAATACATTTATTGATCTAGCTTTAGAACAGATTAAGCCAACCTTAGATAAACTTTCGCATATTGATAGGTCGCGTATTGCAATTGTAATGGGTACTAGTACATCAGGTATTCATGATGGTGAAAGAGCGCGTAAAAGCTATGAAAGTACAAAGCTCTGGCCTGATGACTTTAGTTACAGTGATCAAGAGTTAGCTACACCCGCTCATTACATTGCACATAAAATAGGTGCATTAGGGCCTTGTTACAGTATTTCTACAGCGTGTACCTCAAGTGCAAAAGCGCTAATTAGTGCGCGTGCGTTGTTAAATGCTGATTTAGCTGATGTAGTAATTTGTGGTGGTGCAGATAGTTTGTGTCAATTAACAATTAATGGCTTTGATTCGCTAGCCTCTTTAAGCTCAGGTTTATGTCAGCCTTTTTCTAGCAATAGAGACGGCATTAATATTGGTGAGGGGGCAGCTTTATTTGTAATGACTAAAAATACACCAATAATAAATAACGGCATTATGCTAGTAGGCAGTGGGGAAAGTTCTGATGCTCATCATATGTCTGCACCTGATCCTAATGGAATGGGTGCTCAAGAATCAATGGAAAAAGCATTAAAAAGTGCAAAGTTATCCTCTGGTGATATTGACTATATTAATGCCCATGGTACGGCCACCTTCAAAAATGACGAAATGGAAGCACTTGCAATTAATCGCGTGTTTGGCAACAATACCCCGCTTAGCTCAAGTAAGCATTTAACAGGACATACTTTAGGTGCTGCAGGCGCCATTGAAGCCGGTATATGTTGGTTATTATTAAAAGACAGCGGCCAACATATACTGCCATATAACGCAATTAAAGAAGACGGTGATTTGGCTGATATAAAAATAATAAAACAAGCGTTTAAGCCCGCTCTTAAATACTGCTTATCTAATTCATTTGCATTTGGCGGTAATAATGCCAGCTTAATATTGGGAGTTAATGTTGACTAATTACCCTATAGAGCTAGTAGTCCCGCACGACGCGCCTATGATTTTAATCGACAGCCTTTTAGCGTATAGCGAAGATGAAGCACAATGCATTATTACTATCACTGAGCAAAGCCCTTTTTTTAGTCCTGCGATTAATGGTGTACCTAGCTATATTGGCGTTGAGTATATGGCGCAGTCTATTGCCGCTTACGCTGGCGCGTTGGCGAATGATGAAAATAAACCTGTAAAAATTGGTTTTTTAATTGGTACGCGAAAATATCAAACTTATCTACCGTGTTTTAAAAACGGCAGTAAGCTGACTATTGAAGTGAAAAAGCTATATCAAGAAGAGTCAGGTTTGAGTGTATTTGAATGCCAAATACATGATTGTGAGACTGTACTTTGCCAAGCAAAAATTAATGTATTTCAGCCTGAAAATCCGCTGGAATTTATAAGAGAAAATCAATGATAAAAAGAATTTTAGTTACAGGTTCAAGCCGTGGTATTGGTAAAGCTATTGCGTTAAAACTTGCTGAGCAAGGGTTTGATATTGCAGTGCATTGCAGATCGGGTGTTGAGCAGGCTCAAGCAACATGCTATGAGATTAATGCATTAGGTAGAGCTACCAGTTTATTACAATTTGATGTATGCGACAGAGAGCAAGCCAAAGCACAAATAATAGAAGATATAGCTAAGCATGGCGCTTATTATGGCGTGGTGTGTAATGCAGGTATTACTAACGATATGGCATTTCCTGCTATGCAAGGGGAAGACTGGGATTGTGTAATACGTACAGGCCTTGATGGGTTTTATAATGTAGTACACCCAACTGTAATGCCTATGGTACAAAGCCGTAAAGGTGGGCGAATAATTACAATGTCGTCGGTATCAGGTATTGCAGGTAACCGAGGGCAAGTAAATTATAGTGCAGCAAAAGCTGGTATTATTGGAGCTACTAAAGCACTTGCATTAGAATTGGCAAAACGCAAAATCACAGTTAATTGTGTGGCACCTGGTTTGATAGAAACGGCGATGACTGACGAATTACCTATTGATGAAATGATGAAAATGATCCCCCTCAAGCGCATGGGGAGCGTTAAAGAAATTGCAGGAACCGTCGCTTTTTTAATGTCTGATGACGCAGCATATATTACACGCCAAGTAATTTCTGTTAATGGTGGCATGGTTTGATGAAACGCGTTGTCGTAACCGGTATGTCAGTGGTCACTGCATTGGGTGATGATTGGTCTGAATTTAAACAAGCCTTAATTAAAGGCGAAAATGCGGTTGTTACTATGCCAGAGTGGGATATAGCTAACGAACTCAATACCCGTTTAGCCGCGCCAGTTAAACACTTTGAGCGACCAAGTCATTACAAACGAAAACAAATCCGTTCAATGGGGCGAGTATCACTTATGTCAACTCGTGCTACTGAATGCGCACTTGAACAAGCCAAACTACTAGAGCACGACAGTCTAACAGATGGCTCTACGGGCATAGCGTATGGCTCATCTACGGGCTCTACTGAGCCACTACTCGCCTTTGCAAATATGATGGAAACGGGGTCGATGTCAGGTGTAACAGCCACGAGTTACATTAAAATGATGGCACATACTGCCCCTGTAAATGTTGGTGTGTTTTTTGGTTTAAAAGGGCGTGTTATAACAACAAGCTCTGCTTGTACATCGGGATCTCAAGGAATAGGCTTCGCCTATGAAGCGATTAAGTTTGGCCGACAAAAAATAATGGTGGCTGGTGGAGCGGAGGAATTATGCATCACAGAGGCTGCAGTATTTGATACGCTTTATGCAACATCTACAAAAAATGACACACCAAAGCAAACACCTCGTCCCTTTGATGTAAATCGTGATGGCTTAGTGATAGGCGAAGGCGCGGGTACACTTATTTTAGAAGAATACGAACATGCAAAAGCGCGCGGAGCAACAATATTAGCTGAGGTGGTTGGTTTTGGTTGTAATTCTGATGGACAGCACGTTACTCAACCAACATCAAAAACAATGCAACTAGCGATAGAAATGGCACTACAAGATGCCAATTTAGAACCAGAAAAAATTGGTTACGTTAATGCTCATGGTACATCAACAGATAAAGGTGATATTGCCGAGTCTCACGCAACGTTTAAAGCATTGGGTAGTAAACCTATTAGCTCGTTAAAAAGTTATTTGGGGCATACATTAGGTGCTTGTGGGGCAATAGAGGCATGGGCAAGCATTAATATGATGGCTGATAATTGGTTTGCACCAACAATTAATCTAGATAACGTTGATGACGAATGTGCTCAGCTTGATTACATAAGGCATCAAGGACGTGAGATTAATACCGATTATGTGATGAGTAATAACTTTGCGTTTGGTGGTATTAACACCTCTTTAATATTTAAACGTTATAAAGCAGATTAAACGCGTTAAAATAGAACTAATGACTAACTGTTGACTCGTTTTTGCTGTATAATTTGCGACCCTTGATAATGTGGCCGTAGGTTATACAGCATGAATTTTAAATCTTTTAGTTTCGCTCCTGAAATCATCCAGGCGTTGGACGAACTTAACTATCACACTCTTACGCCCATTCAGCGCGCAGCTATTCCTGCTGTTCGTAAAGGTAAAGACGTTTTAGCCAGTGCACAAACTGGTACCGGCAAAACTGCCGCGTTTGCTTTACCTATCATCCAAAAATTGGTTGAGTCTGAACTCAGCACAACGAATGCACCTCATGCATTAGTACTTGCGCCAACGCGTGAACTTGCAGAACAAATTGCAAATAACTTCAGAGATTTTGCAAAGCATACTTCGCTTAAAGTCGTTAGTTTATTTGGTGGTGTTAGTACCGCCGGCCAAGCAAACGCTTTAAAAGAAGGTGTGGATATTGTTGTTGCTACACCAGGTCGTTTATTTGATCATATTCGTTTAGGTAACTTAAGCCTTGCAAGTGTTAAGCACCTTGTTCTTGATGAAGCTGACCGTATGCTTGATATGGGCTTTATTGAAGATATGCAAAACGTTATTAAAAGCTGTGCAGAAGAGCGCCAGATTTTACTTTTCTCAGCTACATTCCCTGCAGCAATTAAACAGTTTGCATCTAAGGTATTAAAACAAGCTGAAATAGTACGTGTTGATCAAACTAACAGTACAGCAAGCACTGTTGAGCATGTTGTTTACCCTGTTGAAGAACGTCGTAAGCAAGAGCTACTTTCTGAATTGATTGGTAAGAAAAACTGGCAACAAGTGCTTGTATTTGTAAACATGAAAGAAACGGCTGACGAGCTTGTAAAAGAGCTTAACCTTGATGGTATTCCGGCGGGCGTTTGCCACGGTGACAAATCTCAAGGTAACCGTCGTCGTGCACTTCGTGAATTTAAAGAAGGTAAAGTGCGCGTATTAGTGGCTACAGAAGTGGCTGCTCGCGGTATTGATATTGATGGTTTACCTCGTGTAATTAATATTGATTTACCATGGCTTGCAGAAGATTACGTTCACCGTATTGGCCGTACAGGTCGTGCTGGTCGCCAAGGTCAAGCAATTTCATTTGTTAGCCGCGAAGAAGAAAACACTTTGTTTGAAATTGAAACGTTAATCGGTCAAAAAATCAAACGTGTATATTTAGAAGGTTACGAAGTAAGTAACCGTGAAATACTCATTGATAAAATTGGTAAAAAACCAGCGCATTTACGCCGTACACGTTCTAACAAGTTATCAGGACAAGCAACCGGTGAAGCGCGAGCAGTAAATCGCTCACGTATTTCAAGCGTTCGTAAAAGCTTAAAAGGCGAAAAACTGTCACTTAAAAAGTCATAGTTAACGCCGTTTAGTTTAAAAAAACCTGAGTTTACTCAGGTTTTTTTGTGCCTAGTGATAACACCTCATCAATAATATTTGCGTATACATAAGCCGCTTGCTCGTCCTCTTTATTTGCTATTATGGACAAACCAACCGGTAAACCACTTACTTTTCCGACAGGTAGGGTTATGTGCGTTGTTCCTGCAATAGCAGATAACGAACTACTACTGCCATTAAAATTATCACCATTAACTAAGTCTGTTTTCCAGGCGGGTGATACTGTAGGCGCTATAACAATATCAAGCTTGTTGTTTTTATATACATTAACAATGGCTGTCGTTGCTAAAGTGCGATAGCGTTCTTTAGTCTCTTGGTATTTTTGTTTGTTTGTTAAATCAATAGCCTGCGATTGAACTAGGATATCTTGCTCAAAGTGGGGCATTTCTGTATTTTTATTTTGAATATTAAAATTAATAAGTGCTTTTAGGCTTTTAACAGCTACTTGTGCGGGAGTGCTTGCGAGGTAGTGATTAATTTCGGCTTTAAAGTCGTAAAGTAAAATATAGTATTCATCAACAAATAGCGTATCTAAGTTATCAGTAATAACTACATTAATAACAGTGTGCCCAGCCTGTTTTAATGCTTGTAACTGCTTGGCATAAAGGCGCTGCGTTTCAATTGTAAATTTATCGCTAGGTAGCGCACCGATAATAAGTGACGATTTTGATTTTAGATTACCTGCTTTTAATTCAAACCCTGTAGTTGTTGCATCAAGGGGGTCCTCACCTTGCAAAACCGACAAAACCAGCAGTGCATCTTTAAGTGAATGCGCCATCGGCCCTACTGAATCTTGACTGCTAGAAAGAGGCACTACACCTGAGCGTGATACTTGGCCCATACTCGGTTTTATTGCATAAACTCCATTTACTGAGGCAGGGCACGTAATTGAACCGTCTGTTTCAGTCCCTAATGCTATAGGCGCAAAGTTAAGTGCGATTGCCACAGCAGAGCCTGCACTAGAACCACATGGATTACGTGTTACATCGTGCGCATTATGTGTTTGCCCACCTACGGCACTCCAGCCTGACGATGAATAGGATGAACGAAAATTTGCCCATTCACTTAAATTAGCTTTGCCTAAAATTATAGCGCCCGCATTACGTAGTTGTTTAACAACAAAAGCATCATTATTAGTAACGTTATTTTTAAGTGCTAAAGAGCCAGCCGTTGTGGGAAGTGTGCCTTTCGTTTCTATATTATCTTTAAGAAGTACAGGTATTCCGTGTAATGGACCTGCCCAAGAGCCTTTGGCGGCAAGTTCATCTAACGTTTTAGCTTGAGCAATAGCTGTAGGTTCAATACTAATAACTGCATTGTATTGTGGGTTAAGTTTATTAATTCGCTCTATATAACTTTGGGTGAGTTGCTGTGCATTAATAGAATTATTTTTATATGCAGTGTGGATTTCATCGATGGTTTTTAGCTCTTGTGCTTTAGCGTTAAAAATTGCTAATACAATAAGCAACGAAAAGGTAAATGTTTTGATCATTGTTGAGGTGCTTGAGGTGTTATTATTTTCTATACATTTAGCACAAAAAAACCTCACAAAGTGAGGCTTTTCGATAAACAGCTTAAAAAAGAGGTTTAAGCGTTTTCTAACATAGACAGTGCGACTGCTTCAGCTGCTTTAATACCATCAATACCCGCTGATAAAATACCGCCAGCGTAACCTGCGCCTTCACCTGCAGGGTAAAGCCCTTTGGTGTTAATACTTTGGAATGTTTTATCACGCTTAATACTAATAGGCGACGAAGTACGTGTTTCCACACCGGTTAATAAACCGTCGTTAGTTGAAAAACCACGAATTTGTTTATTAAACGCTGGTATCGCTTCGCGAAGGGCATCAATTGCAAATTGTGGTAACACTTTACTCAAGTCAGTTAACTTAATACCAGGTGTGTAAGAGGGTTGTACTTCTCCTAAATCTGCAGATGATTTACCTTTTAAGAAATCTCCAATTAACTGCGCTGGTGCATCGTAGTTGCTACCACCAAGCTCATACGCTTGCTCTTCAAGTTTGCGTTGTAAGTCTATTCCAGCAAGTGGATTACCAGGGAAATCTTGCTCTGGTGATATACCTACCACAATAGCGCTGTTAGCGTTGCGCTCACTTCGTGAATATTGACTCATACCATTGGTAACAACACGGCCTTCTTCAGAGGTTGCCGCGACTACTGTGCCACCTGGGCACATACAAAAGCTGTAAACCGTGCGGCCATTGTCGCAATGATGCACAAGTTTATAATCGGCAGAGCCTAAAATTGGGTTTCCTGCATTTGTGCCAAAACGACATTCATCGATCATTGATTGTTTATGTTCGATTCTAAAACCGACTGAGAATGGCTTTGCTTCAACATAAATCCCTTTTTTGTGGATCATATCAAACGTGTCACGTGCGCTGTGGCCAACGGCTAATACAACATGGCGAGTGTTTAGCTGCTCGCCATTTGAAAGCGTTAAACCTGTTACTTGCCCGTCGTCTAAATGAATATCGTCAACACGTGTGCTAAAGCGAATTTCGCCGCCAAGCTCTATTATACGAGCGCGCATTTTTTCAATCATGGTGACAAGTTTAAACGTACCAATGTGTGGCTTACTTACGTATAAAATTTCATCGGGTGCGCCTGCTTCTACAAATTCAGTAATGACTTTTCGGCCATAATGCTTTGGATCTTTTACTTGGCTGTATAACTTACCGTCTGAGAATGTACCTGCGCCACCTTCACCAAATTGTACATTTGATTCTGTATTAAGTGTGCGTTTACGCCAAAAGCCAAACGTGTCTTTTGTACGTTCACGTACTTCTTTACCGCGCTCTAATATAATGGGTTTAAAGCCCATTTGAGCAAGTAATAAGCCCGCAAATAAACCACAAGGACCAAAACCAATCACGACAGGGCGCTCTTTGATATTATTGTTAGCTTGGGCTACAAATTTATAACTTGTGTCTGGTGCTACTTTTACATGCTGGTCTTTTTCAAATGCTGCGAGTAGCTCGGCTTCGTTATCAACTTCTATATCGAGTGTATAAATAAGTAAAATAGCTGATTTTTTACGTGCATCATAACCACGTTTAAACACATTAAAACTGTGCAATTGTTCAGGTTGGATTTTTAGTTTATTTACAATTGCTTGACCAATTGCGTCTTCGTCATGATCAAGTGGCAGCTTTATTTCGGTTAAACGTATCATTTATATCTCTTTTAGGTGTCATAGCGGGGTATTATTACCGCTCACAATAAGGGGATGCAGGGCACAACGAGTGTGCAAACATTAGGCGCGCATTTTACGTTAAAATAGCCTGATATGGCACTTATTTATTGTATTTTTGGGGTGGATGGGTATGATCCACAACTGTTGTTCAAAATCTTAGGTATTAAAATAGTATGGCGTTTGTTGTCACCGAAAATTGTATAAAATGTAAGTACACCGATTGCGTATCAGTGTGCCCAGCAGATGCATTTTTTGAAGGCCCTAATTTTTTAGCAATTAGCCCGATTGATTGTATTGATTGTGGCTTATGTGTCCCTGAGTGTTCAGCTGATGCGATATACCAAGAAGATGAGCTACCAGAGTCTCAAAAAGAGTTTACTGAATTAAATGCTGAACTTGCACTGGTCTGGCCGCGCATTACAGAGGTTAAACCTGCACCAGAGGACGCTGATGTATGGAATGGTATAGACAACAAACTTAAGTTACTCGAAACTTAATTATCATTTTAAAATTAGTCCTTTATTATTAATTCGTTAATATTTAGCGTAATAATCTTTGCAAGGTATTAACAAATGTACTCGCTTAAATTACAATTCATCCTATAAATTACTCACAACGAGTAAAGCAAATTTAAATGGATGTTTATGCAACTCTTTATAACCATAATAAAAAAATTATTTTTATACTTTCAAGTTTTTCTTTATTACTATCCAGCCTAGATGTAGCCGCTGAAAGACAGCAAGTATCCTTATCCCGCATTGCTTCAAATATCACCGTTGATGGTGTTATGGATGAAGCGCATTGGAAAGATGCGACACGTGTTTCCTTACTCTACCAAGACGAGCCTAATGAAAAAGGCACTCCTCCTGTAAAAACTGATGCCTTTATCTATGAAGATGGCACAAACTTATATGTTGCCTATGTTGCACAAGACCCAGACCCTACGCAAATTCGTGCATCACTTCGTGATCGTGATACGCTCTGGGAAGACGACGTAGTTATTCTAGTTATTGATACATTTAATGATGAACGCAGTGGCTATGAATTCCATGTGAACCCGCTGGGCGCGCAAGGCGATATACGAATGACCGATACCGATGGTTGGAGCTCTGATACTTCATGGAATGCTATTTGGGATAGCGCAGGGCAAATTAACGAGAAAGGTTATGTTGTTGAAATGCGTATTCCTTTTAAAGCACTGCGTTTTCCTGAAAATAAAAATGAGCTAACGTGGGGTTTTTCTGTAATGAGAAACTATCAACGAGATGTATTATATCAGCTATCAAACATGGGCTTTGACAGAAATGTGAAATGCAGTCTTTGTCAGTTTGATAAGTTAGTTGGCTTTAGTGACATTGAATCAAGTAAAAATATTCAATTAACACCCACGTTGACGGCACTTCGTAACGATAACAAACCTGAATTACCGGGTGATTGGAATAATGGCGATATAGACACTGAGGTGGGTTTAGATTTACGCTGGGGTTTAACAAAAGACGCTGTTTTAAACGCAACAATTAACCCTGATTTTTCGCAAGTAGAAACAGACTCTTTAGAACTTGATGTAAACACAACCTTCTCTATTTATTACGCTGAAAAGCGTCCTTTCTTTTTAGATGGTGCTTCTTACTTTAAAAGCAGCTTATTTGAACTTTTATACACGCGTACAATTGCAGAGCCTAATTTAGGCGCAAAATTAACGGGTAAAACGGGTAATCATAGTTATGCTTTGCTGCTCGCTGACGACGACAACAGTAATATTTTACTGCCAACGAATCAGGGCTCTGGCTTTGCAAGCTTAAACGAAAAAACGAATGCGGTGGCTGGGCGTTATCGATATGATATTGGTCAGCAAGGTACTATTGGACTTTCAAGCACACATAGAGAAAGTGATAGCTACCATAATACAGTATTGTCAGTTGATGGTAGTTATTGGTTTAATCAATCGGATACTCTTTTGTATCAAGTATCGACGGCTGATACTCGCAACTCGGCGTTTTTAATTGAAAACTATAACTTATCTGAAACTCAGTCAGATGAAGCATATGCCCTGGAACTTACCCGTGATAAACGTGATTACAAATTGTTCGCCTCTTATGAAAATATTGGGCAGGATTACCGCACTGATTTAGGTTATCAAGCTAAAGTCGATTATGAAAAAGTAGGCTTAGGTGGCGGACAAACATGGTACAGAGATGAGTCAGATTTACTTACTTCATGGTCATATGAAGCTGACTGGGATAAAACGTGGGCGCAAAACGGCGACTTACTTGAAGAAGAATACGAAGGTTTTTTAAGCTTCAAAGGTCAAAAACAATCCATTTTTGAAATTGGTTTAGTGCACCGTTATGAAAATTATAACGATAATTTTTATAATCAAAATATTGGATATATTTACACTGGGTTCAAACCTACTAAAGATTTAAAGCTTTCGTTATATCTTGAATACGCTAGCCGAATTGATTATGCGAATGAGCAGGTTGGCGATGTGTTTGATACCCAAACTCAAGTAATATGGGATATTAACGACCACTGGCAGCTTGATGTGAAACATAATTACAGCCAATTAGACAACCCACAAGGGGATCGTGTATTTACAGCGAACTTGGTTGATTTTAGGCTTCATTATAAATTCAGTATGCGTTCAATACTTAAGTTAATTTTACAATTTGAAGATATAGATCGTAACGAAAAAGCTTACTTTTATCAGGTTAGTCAAACTAATAAGGATTATGGTAGCCAGCTTGTTTACTCATATAAAATTAACGCACAAACATTATTTTATTTAGGGTATTCAGATAGAGGGTACCAAGACGATTCACTTAAAAATATTGAACGAGATCAGCGTACGTTTTTTACAAAAGTTAGCTATGCATGGCAACTTTAAAGTAGCTAAAACGAGGTGATTAATGCTTATTAGTCACCTCGAAAGACTGTTACAATTTTATTTAAGTACAATAATCATATGTATAGTTTCGAGTTTAATAGTAAATTTCTTTTACTAGGGCCTGTTGACCTTCCAGGATTAAAATTTGTTCAATCTAGGGGCGATTTAATCGCGGCGTGAGGTTTGTAACCTAGCGGGCTAAGTCAAAACCAAGCAACAAAGAGTAAATTGCCCCTAGGCAGAACCCTTCGGGCTGACGAATCCCCAAAACGTGACAGGCACAGCAATTTATGATCTTATGTAAATCACCACAACCCACATAAGTCACAACTGCTATGCCTGACACATCAGTTTGCCATAAGTACTTTAAACATGCATTAGCGCCATTCAATAATGCCAGAGTAAAAACATTACTAAGCTGCAGTAATGCATTAATTTCGGGTAATAAACTTACCTTAACTGAAATCGGCAGAAATTTGTCTGGCGCTGTGGATGTAAAACATAAAATAAAACGCGTTGATCGCTTCTTAAAAAATACTCACCTCTACAATGAAAGGGTCGCTATCTATAAAGCATTAGCTCATCCTATTATCGACTCTTTACCAATGCTTGCAATTGCCGTTGACTGGAGCGGTGCCTGTGGTCACGACTATCACTTACTGCGAGCAAGCTTACTTGTGGATGGGCGCTCTATCGTGATTTATAACATGATTGTTGAGCAGAAGAATTTTGATAGCCCAGCAACCAACAGCCTGTTTTTAGATGAACTTTATGAAGTGCTTGGACGACATCCTAGTGTCTATATTGTAACAGACGGCGGCTTTCTTACGCCTTGGTATAGTAAAGTACGCGAACTTGGTTGGCATATGATAGGTCGATTAAGAGGCTCAATGAAGTGTAAACTAGCCATGCAATCACAATGGCATACATTAAAACAACTTAGGGCTGGTGCCAGCGATATACCAAAGGCGTTAGGTCAAGCAAGACTAACTCAGTCCAGCCCGACAGCATGCGATGCATTTTTACACGTATATCATGGAAAAAATAAAGGAAGAAAAGGAAAAAGCAGATTTACGAAAGATACAAAAATGTATCAAAACTTAGCGAAAGAGCCATGGTTACTCGCGACATCAGACAATACAATGACGAGTAAGCGAGTAGTTGGTTTATATAGTAAAAGAATGCAAATAGAGCAAAATTTCCGCGATGACAAAAGTTTGAGATATGGTTTTTCGTGGCGTTTTAGTAAAAGCACCGGCATAAATAGAATAGGAATATTATGCTTGATAGCCACAATAGCGAGCACTGCGTTATGGTTTATAGGGTGTGAAGCAGAAAAAAGAAAGTGGCATATAAAATTTCAAGCAAATAGTGTTAAGAATCGCCGAGTTCTTTCATTTTTAACCTTAGCCAAGCAAGTCATAAAGCTATGTAAGAGACGTATTACACAAAGCTATATAGAAAAAAGTTTAAAAAACTTTATTTCTAATTATCAAAAAGAGGCCGCTGGATAAAGTGGGGATCCCTCAGCCCTTCGGGCAGCGCATGTTTGGCATTTATTCCACGTTATCGCCTATTTATGGGAAATAACCACACTACATAGACTCTGCCTTGCCTAAATACCAAACAGACTGCTGCAAATTTAACCTCGAAAGATAAACAGCCCCTAGCAGATTTAAATTTTCAGTAAAGGTAGTGTTTGCTGAACTACTTCCTCAATAAAATTAATTCAACATAGCAAGTACATAGGGTCTTCGCTTTGTGAAGAACAACGCTCATATCTATCGTTTTTACCTTCTATAGCACTGAAAATAAACACATCAAAAGACACCTTATATTGGACAATATCGAATTTAAAGCTTACGTTTAGTAGTATAAAAAGTTGATAATATTAAACAAAGGCATATCTTTAATGCATGTGAGCCCTCTAATAGAAAAAGAATTAAATGATAGTGTGCGGATCCTTTATTTAAATGCCTACTCTGGATTGTTTATATCTTTTATTGCTAGTACGGGCATAGTTTTTGGTTTTAGTGATAAGTCTTTTACTTCAGTTACCGATAAGCTTATTTGGTGGTTTATCATGGTTGTTGTTTTAGGGATCCGTTTGATAGATGTTTACTATTTTAAACGAAGCAGTAAAGCAGCGAGTTATGTTGATTTATATAGATTCTCTTTAAGTGTAACCCTCACGGCGTTGATTTGGTGCTGTTATGGATTGTATTTCCATTCATCTTTCAGCGTCCTAGAGCTTACAAGTATAATCATCATTTTTTCTGCACTAGGTGGTGGCTCTGCAAATATTCTTTCAGCGCATCGACCAACATGTTTTATATACGCATTTTTGTTATTGATACCATATTCAGTGCTACTGACCCTATCTGAAGAACATTATCAAAATGTATTAGGAGTATTAGGTATAGGCTTTGGGTTTGTTACGCTTATTGCTTTACACAAGGCTGCAAACTTTACGCAAAATGCCATCCATTTAAAAAATCAAAATATTGAACTATTAGAGCTGATGGAGCAGCGTGTCGAATTACGAACACAAGAAATTTATCATCTATCAAATAGCGATTCCCTTACTCAATTATTGAATAGAAACGCTTTTTTAAAAGAGTCAAAAAAAGGCTATCGCGATACCCTAATGAATCATTTGCGTTGTTATTTATTGACTTAGATGGCTTTAAACATATTAACGATACTATGGGGCATGAGGTTGGCGATCAGATTTTAACAAAAACTGCCCAGAGAATTTCAGCAGTGTGTAGCCAAAATGAGTATAAGTGTCGATGGGGAGGTGACGAATTTTTATTACTTACTGATTATAACTGTAAGGATAAAACTAATGATTTTGCAAATAAAATCATTAGTGCCATTACACAAGTACACTCGAATAGCCATTACAAAGCGGGAATAGGTGCAACGATAGGTATTGCATTTTATCCTGAACATGGCAGTGATTTGGACGAATTAATACTAAACGCAGATATGGCGATGTATCATCAAAAGCGTATTAATAGAGGAAAAATTAGTTATTTTGATGATAATTTGCGTATGCAACTTGAGCGTATAAGACGCTTAAATGACAGGCTTTCTTTTGCGGTACAAGACGGAAGTTTATCGCTTGTTTTTCAACCTATTATAGATTCTAGTACAAATCGCCCCAGTTCAGTTGAAGCACTTTTACGTTGGCAAATGGATGGTGAACCGGTTCCACCGGATGAGTTTATTCCTATTGCAGAGCAATATGGGATGATTAGTGAAATTGGACTCTGGGTTTTAAAAAACGCGTGTATTCAAGGGCTCGAGTTTCAAAGAATCATTCCCGATTTATCAATTAGTGTTAATGTCTCTGTTATGCAGCTTCAAGGGCAAAAATTTGTTGTTGAAGTTGCTGATATTTTAAGAAAATTTAGCTTTCCAGCTGATAAGTTACATATAGAAATCACTGAGTCAGTATTTGCTAAGGATAAAAGTACATTTTTATCAACGGTTAAATCTTTGCAAGAGTTAGGGGCTAGGATATCGATAGATGACTTTGGTACTGGCTATTCATCCTTATCAAGTATGTTAGATATTGGTGTGGATATCGTAAAAATAGATAAAACGTTTATTCAAGATGTCGATAAAAAAGGTCTGAGTATAGTAAATGCAGTGGTACAAATGGCCAGTTCACTTAGCTTTGATGTGGTTGCTGAAGGTGTTGAGACAATTGATCAGAGCGAAAAGTTATACAGTTTAGGCGTTTCGCATTTACAAGGTTATTATTTTTCTAAACCGTTAGATGCGAGTTCTTTATGCGCTTATCTTGAGAGTATAAAAAAGGCTTCATAAGAAGCCTTTTAATTATTGATGTGTTTTACTTACAAATCAAAAGTACGTGATATGGCAAGTACGATACGCTCATCTGCGTAATCGTAGTCAAGGCTCGTATTTTCAGCCGCCACTTCAATACCAAATCCTTCATAACTAGTTAGATATGCTAAACGGTAATGGTTGTATGATTTTTTCTCGTTAACGTCCCACGCCCATTTTTGGCCATCAAGTGAGTTTGATATATCAAAACTTGCACGTAGTGCATGATTTGGAGCCAGCTCATAGGTGTGTGCAACCATTGAGATTACATGACCTCCACCTTGACCAAAGTAATCCCAGCTATACCAAAAGTTAAGCTCAGTTTGGCCGTATTCACTCGCATAGCCAAACTTAGTGTATGCTTCAGCGTAGTTACCATCGCTGTTATTACCTTGATAAGTGTAATAAGCAATACCGTAGTCAACGCTAAACTGCTCATCAAGCTGCACATACTTGCCTACATAAGCATCAAGTTCAAAATCAGTGTCATCACCAAAATCTACATTTGACGCCCAAACACCGGCGTATACACCACTATCAAAAGCATAATCTAAGCTGCCTTGAATTGCAGGGTCGCTATCTGTCTGTGTTACACCATTAAATGTGTAGTCAGACGCTGCCGTGATTGTTGTTGACCAATCAGCAGCTGCCGTTGTTGATAAAAGTGCAAATGGTAGTGCTACTACAAGTTGTTTTAGTTTGTTATTCATTGTTTATCCCTAGTGTACTGTGTCTATTTTTGTGTAATCAATCTTGTTTGCTTTTGGTGAGCTGTCTATATTTTTGACTGTTTTAAATTTACTGTATCCAATAAAAGCAGCACACAGAAAGAATAGTCCAATAACTAATGCGCCTACCCACTGAATTTGTAAAAACTCTAGTTTAAATAATAGTGTTAATAGAGACAGAGCGACAACATTCCCAAGTATATATTTCATTTTACCAAAACGTTTAACAGTAAGGTTTAGGTTATCTGTATATAAACGCACTAACGAGTCGAGTGAGTTGATTACAAATACAATACCTACAAATACCATAGCAAAGTTTTTAATACCTTGAGTTGGGATCCCTGCTTCATGGTAGTGATAAAGTACGCTAAACCATATCGCAATAGGAATAGAAGGGAATATCAACATCGCACCTAATACTTGGTATGTTTTAAGTCCACCAACAAAGCGTGATGTAAATTGACCAATCATTATGCTCCACGCAAACCACCAAAATAAGTAAAACTCATGGTAATCATTCAACGGTAAAACAAATTCGTTAATGTTGGCAAAGTAAGTGCCAATTGAGCCCAAGTTATTAGTAAACGCAGACATTTCACTATCACCAATAACAAACGCGCCAACCCACATGAAACCTATTAACGCTAAGAATAACCACGTAGTCGCAATACTTAAAATACGCACATATTTAATGTCGGTGCTTGAGTACACTGCAAAACAAATCGCAGCAAATACAATTAAATAAAACTCGCTAACTACACTTGTACCGTCACCTAATTCGGGTAAGTACCAAGGTAAATTTGTAAGTAGTAAATAAGCGGTAAATGCACATGTGCCAATAATTACAACATTATTGATAAATTTGACCCAAGGAATTTCGAAAAATTTAACTTTAGGTTCTATTACACAGAAATAAAAGCACGTAAGAAAGTAAAATCCCCAGATCAAGAATCCCCAATAGCCAAATTCAATAGCCAGTGGATTTGCAAACGCGTATTCTGGGCTTGCTTTTATGTCTGCATAACCTGCAAACTCAGTTAAAGGAAACATAATAAGGCCAACATCAAGGCCTGATGTAAATAGTATCGCTATAAACGTAAAGGTTTTTACCGGTGTTACACCTACTACACGTACATTACCCCATTTAAGTAAGATAATAACAACTGCGAGTAAAGTAAAAATGATGCCTGCATTAAGCCAAATAGTCATTGTTACCCTCCAATAATGAATAAAAATAATTCATAAGCACTCCGTATTTTATTGTTTTATTCTCGCATTAACACAACGTAACCTATTTACATCGTGTGCCACTGCAAGGCACGCTCAGGTTTAGCCCGACGAGGCTAAACCTGAGCATGTGGCTAAAGTTAGATCTTTGAACTACGTTGTGTTTCTTGCCAGTTTGTTGTTATGGCAACATTCACATCCGATTTCTGTAATGGGTTTTTACCCAAAATTATGTCAGCTGCTTTTTCGGCAACCATAATAGTAGGCGCATTCAAGTTTCCGTTAGGAACTGTTGGGAATATAGAAGAGTCAACAACACGCAGTCCTTCAATACCATGTACTTGCGTATTTGAATTAACAACGGCCATATCATCTTCACCCATTTTGCATGAGCAAGAAGGGTGGTAGGCACTTTCTACGGCTTGGCGAACAAAAGCATCTATTTCTTCATCTGTTTGAATATGTTTACCAGGTTGAATTTCTTCATCGCGGTATTCATCAAAGGCACTTTGTTCGATTATGTCGCGTGTTAAGCGAACGCACGCTCTAAAGCCTTCAATATCGTCTTGGTGTTCAAGGTAATTAAATAAAATAGTTGGTGGCTGCTCAGGGTTCGCAGAAGCAATAGTAACACTACCGCGACTTTTTGGTTTGTTATGACCAACATGCACCTGAAAACCATGACCTGCAAATGCACTTCTACCATCGTAACGCATAGCCGCTGGTAAAAAGTGATACTGAATATCTGGCCATTCAACACCTGGTTTTGAGCGAATAAACGCACACGATTCAAAATGATTCGTTGCACCTAAACCCGAACGCGTTAATAACCAGCGCGCGCCAATCAACCCTTTTGAAACAATGCCTAGCTTGCCGTTAAGCGTGATAGGTTGCTTACACTTGTATTGAAAGTAAAACTCAAGATGATCTTGTAAGTTTTGACCTACACCTGGTAGATGATGCTGTACTTCAACGCCTGCTTTTTCAAGCGCTTGAGTATCACCAATACCAGAGAGTTGTAAAATATGTGGAGAGCCGATTGGGCCTGCACTTAGTACAACGTCTTTTGCAGCATGTGCAGTTTTAACGTCGCCATTTACTTTGTATTCAATGCCTGTGGCTTTTTTGCCATCTAAAATCACGCGCTGTGCGAGTGCACCTGTAATAATCGTTAAATTACTACGCGATTTAACAGGGTCTAAATACTCACGCGAAGCAGAGCTGCGCACGCCGTCTTTTACGGTCATGTGCATTGGGCCAAAACCCTCTTGCTGCGATGCATTATAATCATCTGTAGAAGCGTAACCGGCTTGCACACCTGCTTTGATAAAGGTGCGGTAAAGCGGGTTTTTCATTTCGTTGCCGTTATTAACGCCAAGCGGGCCTTTTCCACCACGGTAAGTATTTTCACCAAGGTAAAAGCTTTCTGCTTTTTGAAAATACGGTAAACACGATTGGTAATCCCAGCCGTTTGCACCGTGTTGCTGCCATTCGTCAAAATCTTTTGCGTGGCCACGTACATATACCATGCCGTTGATAGATGACGAGCCGCCTAATACTTTGCCTCGAGGACAATGCATTTCACGGTTATCTAAATGAGGCTCAGGCTGCGTATGAAACTGCCATGCGTATTTGTCACTATTCATAGGAATAGATAACGCGGTTGGCATTTTTATAAAAATACTTTTATCGCTACCGCCAGTTTCTAGTAGTAACACGCGGTTACTTGAATCTTCAGATAAACGGTTTGCTAAAACACAACCCGCCGAACCCGCGCCAACAATAATATAGTCGTAATGATTACTCATAGTAGGGCGCCTTAAAATGGGCTTTCTATGTCGGCCATACCAACATAAATAGACTTAGTTTGCGTGTATTGATCAAGAGTTTGTATACCATTTTCACGGCCAATGCCCGATTGCTTATAACCGCCAACTGGCATTTCAGCAGGTGAGTTACCGTATGCATTAATCCAACAAATACCAGCTTGTAACTTATGAATAACGCGGTGCGCACGTTTAATATCGCTAGTAAATACGCCTGCGGCCAAGCCTAGGTGAGTTGCGTTAGCGCGTGCAATAACATCGTCTTCGTCGTCAAAAACAAGCACGCTCATTACAGGGCCAAATATTTCTTCTTTAACGATAGTCATATCGTCGTTGCAATCAATGAACACAGTCGGTGCTACAAAATAGCCATTAGGTGCAGACTCAGGTGAAAGCGTTGTACCACCAGTTAATAGCGTTGCACCTTCTTCAATACCTTTATTAACGTAGCTCATTACTAGTTCTTGGTGCTTTTTAGAAATAAGCGCACCAAAGTTTGTATTTAAATCTTGTGGGTCGCCGGCAATAATGTTTTTCTCAGTGCGCGCTTTAAGTTCATCAATAAACTGCTGATAGATATTTTTATGAACGTAAATACGTGTACAGTTAGTACAAATTTCGCCTTGGGTATAAAAGTTACCTAACATAGCCGCGCTAACCGCTTGCTCAATGTTAGCATCATCAAATACTAATAGTGGAGATTTACCACCAAGCTCCATCGTTACATCTTTTAAAGTACCGGCAGCACTTGCCACTACTTTTTTACCAGTGCCTACTTCACCTGTAAACGATACTTTATCAATCTCGTTATGCTGCGTTAGCCACTGGCCTACATCACCAGCACCTTGAACAACATTAAACACACCTGCAGGTACGCCAGCTTCAACAAATACTTCTGCAAGTTTAATAGCGCCAAGAGGTGTTTCTTCAGATGGTTTGAATATAAATGCATTACCAGCAGCAAGGGCAGGGCCCGACTTCCAACATGCAATTTGTAGTGGGTAGTTCCATGCACCAATACCCGCACATATACCTAGCGGTTCTTTACGTGTGTAGTAAAAGTCATCACCCACCATTTGCTGTTGGCCTACTTGTGCTGGCGCAAGGCCTGCAAAGTATTCAATTACATCAGCGCCGGTTTCAATATCAACACAATTTGCCTCTTGCATTGGTTTACCGGTGTCTAGTACTTCTACAAGTGCTAGCTCATCATTACGCTCGCGTAAAATAGCCACTGCTTTTAATAAAATGCGGCTGCGTTCAATGGGTGTCATTGCTGACCACTGAGCAAAGCCTTGCTTTGCACTGGCAATGGCTGCGTTTTGAATAAATTCGTCGGCAATCTCTACTGCGTAAATAACCTCGCCCGTAGCTGGGTTTGTTACATCAAATGTTTTGCCGCTTTGGTTTGCAAGAAAATGGCCGTTAATAAAATTTTGATAGACAGGTGTAGTCACGCTAGGCTCCATATTGCTTGATAAGTGAAAGTACATAGCTTTTTGCTAACTTTTCACTGTGTTTAAACTGATTATTGTCTGACTTACTCAGTACTGCTCTTAACCATAGGCCATCGATCATCGCGGCGCTAAGTTCTGCAGCTTGATTTGCTTGCTCAATAGGCATTAATTGCTTAAAAGAAAATGCTAAATTACTTTGCAAGCGTTTACTGTTTACGTTTTGTAGTCTGTGTAATTCTTCATCGTGCATCGATTGCGCCCAAAAACTCAACCACGTTCGGGTTGTATCATTACGCTGTTGTACAAGCGCAAAGTTGGCTTCGATAATAAACATTAAACGCTCAGTGGCAGTGGTTTGATGACTTACTTTACTTATTAAGCCTTGCTTTAAGCTTGTTAGTAAGTATCTAACCGTGGCTTCAATTAACCCCTGCTTTCCACCAAAATAATGGCTAATGATACCTGATGATAAACCTGCATTTTTACTAATGCTGTTTATCGTTGTGCCTTGAAGTCCCTTAGTAGCAACTGACTCTATAGTTGCGTCAATTAGCTGCTGACGTCTAACAGGTTCCATTCCGACTTTAGGCATAATTATTATTAATTGAACGTTCAATAAAGATAAGCTTAAGGTAATAGCTCTAATAATTCAAGGTTAAGGTAAACACCGAGATATTAAAATGTAGATAGAACATTAATGATCTAGTGATTAATAGAATAAATGCAATGATTTTAAAGTGGATGTGTATTCAATAAAATCAAATGGTTAAGTTTATTTTTTTGAGTTTTTGAAATGGTGATGATTTCGTTACTATAATAAATTAAGAAAATTATTATAAAATCGTTAGTACCGTAATAGTTAGAGTACTAATAGTGTTATTTTAATGCAAAAGAGTATTAAACCTACAATTAGTTAGTGTTCTAATAAACACATGTGTAAATAGTTGACCTATAAATTAATTAATATTTAAACTAGATTCGGACAACATGATGCTCTGATTTTAAATTTTTATTGCAATTAAGCGTTATTAATAACGCCTTTAAATAGTAGGGGGTAACGTCTTAGTCTATTGCCAATGTAGTCATCAGCTAAAATTTGCTGGCAAATAAAGTCTATATCTTTGCTTGCCTCAAAGACCCAATCAAAACGCTCTATAGCCAGTAAAAAACCACGCTTTAAATGAGTTTGAGAGCGGTACTGTTCTAGGTTTTTTTGAATAATTGAGATTTTGCTTGGATCAGCTTGAAGCTCTTCTACTACTTGGTTAATAAAAGTAGTATTGAGCTTACTGGTAGGGCGGTGTCTTAGTTTTCGTGGGTGCATTATCGCTCGTTTGCAATGTTATATAATTTTTTCAAAAAGTCGTCCTTATGCTTTTCATGTTGGTAGTCAAGGTGGTAAGTATTATGAAAACCAAAGCGCAGTTCTACGCCGCTACCTTGTAAATATACGGTGTAACCGTCTACGTCAGAATAAGCAGTAACCCCTTGATAATGTTTACCTTCATCAGTCATTTCGCCTTTTTGAATTATACGTTCATAAACGGCCAAAATCTGTTTATTGTCGAGTTCGTTTTTCATGCTTTATACCTTTCATTTAGTAACTCATACGATACAGATATGAGGGTCGATCAACTTAAAAACAATAGCTAAAAAAGTGTGATATTGCTTTGTAATTTAGCCTTTTTAAATTATGCTCAAAACTCATTTATTGTTGAGCTTACACCATGATAGACAAGGCGTTACTACTAAAAACTCGTGAGTTATCGGATCAATTAATTGCATTGCAAACGCCTATTAGGATACTCGATGCTATTAATTGGGATAAACAAACTAAAGAGGAGTTTTTTAGACAAAAATGTCAAAAAATCCACTGATCGATCGTGCATACTATCAACAGCGCGATCTTGGTTTTGTACCTAGCGAGTTACGCCAAGCGTTTTCTACTTTGCACCGTAACATTATTAATCAATTGGGGCAGTTAAATCCCATTGCTCAATACATGGGAAAAATGTGCACAGAGTATAAAACAGTATTAAGCATGCTTGAGTATCGTGGCACACCTGAGTTCCATGACTTATCGGTAGAGTTATTTGGTCATCCTAAAGATTTATTTCATGCCGGTGAGCCCTCACTTTCTGAGCTAGCTAATATGCTAGATAAACCGCTGCAAAATTTACTCATAGCCGACATACTACCTGACGACCCTAAAAATATTGCTGCTGTTGATGCGGTGCGTATTTTGTCTGAGCAAGTAAATGCCAGCATGGCAGGTATAAACGTAGAGGTTATGCTTAGCGATGGGATTGTCAGTGATGCAGCCGCCGGTGCAAATAATATAAAACTAAATCAAGATGTTAAGTTTTCTCAGCGTGAGCTTGATATTTTAGAAGTTCACGAAGGGTGGATACACGTGGGCACAACTCAAAATGGATTAGCGCAGCCGTATTTAACCTGTTTAAGTAAAGGCACGCCTAGCTCGACTATTACCCAAGAAGGTTTAGCGGTACTTACCGAAATTATTACATTAAAATCGACCCCAAGGCGTTTATCTAAATTAGTGAATCGTATTCAAGCGGTTACAAAAGTAATAGATGGTGCTGAATTTGTTGACATTTACCGTGATTACGTAGCGCAAGGTTTATCAAAAGATGACAGTTACACACTTGCGCAGCGTGTATTTAGAGGTAGTACGCCAACAGGTCTGCCGTTTACAAAAGATATTGCCTACATTAAAGGCTTTGTACTGGTTTATAACTTAATACGCGTAGCAATCCAGCTTGGTCGAATCGATAGGCTACCTTTATTATTGGTAGGTAAAATATCGATAGATGACTTTAGATTAATATCGCAGCTTCATGATTTAGGTGTGATAGAGAGCCCACAATTTGTGCCGCCACACTTTAAAGATTTACGCGGTTTGGCCACTTGGTTGAGCTTCGGTCGTTTTATTGGCGACTTATCGTTTGAAAAGTTAGAAAACGATTATAAGCCGTTATTTTTATAATTAATGGTATTTTTATTTTTTATGTTAACTATCTGTTTTTTTGTTTACATACTGGAAACGCTAATGCTATTGTATTTTTTCATCCTTTTGGATGTAATTTAATAACAAAAACAGGGATAATTATCGTGAAAACAAAAGCAAAACTATTTAAAAAAGCAGCGTTATGCGCTGCAATATGCTCAACATTAACCTTTTATAGTGGTATTAGTTCAGCTAGCAATGTTGATGGTGCAATTAAAGGTATCATTACACAACAAGCTAACGAAGCTCCGATTGCAGGTGCAACTGTAACAATTTCGAATCCAGCGAATGGTTATGTTAAGTCTATCCAGGTTGACAGCAATGGCCAATTTAATCTTAACGCTGTACCAGTTGGTACCTATAATATTAAAATTGAAAAAGTAGGCTACCAGACATCAGAACTTAAAAACATTGTAATTGGTATCGGTAAATCAGCTGCTATTGAAGTTGGAATGACTGAGGGTGATATTGAAGTTATTTCTGTTACAGGAAGTAAAATTGCACGTGTTGATGTAACTAGTTCTGAGGCTTCATTTAATATTTCAGCTGATGAATTAACTCGCCTGCCGGTTGCGCAAGATATTACCTCAGTAGCATTATTATCGCCGGGTGTAAACCTTGGTGACTCACGTTTTTCTGATGCAAAAGGGAATTCATTAGGGAGTTTCGGTGGGGCATCACAAGCTGAAAATGTTTATTATGTAAATGGTCTCAATATGACCAACTTCCGAAATGGTGTTGGGGGCTCTACAATTCCATTCTTATCTTATGATTCTTTTCAAATCAAAACGGGTGGTTATTCAGCTGAATTCGGTCGTTCTACAGGCGGTGTAATTAACTCAGTAACAAAAGCTGGGACTAATGAATTTCATTTCGGTCTTCAACATCGCCAGAATATTGAATCACTCGGTGGCCAACGTCCGAACACAAACTATTTATCAGATGATTGTAGTTATAAATCTGTAAATGATGAAGTTGTTAAAACTTGCGCAAACACAGTTGGTGATATTATAACTGATAATAGCGAAGATTCACGAGCATCAAGAACTACTGATATTTTTGCTAGTGGTGCATTAATCGAAGACACTTTATTTTTCTATGCTCTTTATGAGTTTAGAGAGTACGACTACGATGATCTGTCGTCACGTGGTACGGCATTGCTGAATCGTACAGATGATGACCCATATTACTTGGGTCGTCTTGATTGGAATATTAATGAAGATCACTCTTTAATGGCTTGGATGTTTAAAGATGAATCTAAAGAATACTCAACTACTTATGATCGTGATGAAAATGGGGCTCTCGATAAAGAAAATGCTTCTAGCTCTAATACACTAAGTGGTGGTACTAGCTGGTCTATCCGCTATAATGGCAATTTGACAGATTATCTATCTGTGTCCGCAATGGCTGGTAAAGTAGAATTCAATGATACTACGCGTTCAGCTGGCGCTGATTGCCCTGTAGTTATCGATGCTCAAGCAGGGCAAAACTTAGGTTGTTGGGATCCATCAGCTTTTCAAATTTCTACTAATAGCGATGAGCGAAAGCAGTATCGTTTAGATTTTGATTGGTTAGTTGCTGACGATCATCGTTTACGCTTCGGGTATGATGCTGAAAAAACACTTCCACAAGCCAGGTTGACTTATCTGGTGGCATTTATTACAGATATATTGGTTATGATGCAGGTTCAATTTTACCAAACGGTTATGAAATTAATGAATCAGGCCGATACGTACGTGTTCGTAACTACAATGTTGGTGGTGAATTTGATATCAATAATGAAGCATTTTATATAGAAGATACTTGGAATGTTACAGAACAATTAACAGCAACAATTGGTTTACGTTGGGATAGTTTTGAAAACTTAAATGCAAGTGGTAACACTTTTGTTAAAATTGATAATCAGTTTGCTCCTCGTTTAGGTCTAGCATATGATTTATTTGGTGATGGTGAGCATAAGATATTTGCTAACGCAGGTCGTTACTATCTACCAGTTGCATCAAATACAAATGTTCGTCTATCAGGTGCCGAGCTTTATACGCATGATTACTATACAATTCAAAGTGAAGGTTCTGATGGTGTTCCTGTACTTGGAGATAAGCTAGGTGAGACAGATGTAATAGGGGATGGCACTACACCTAGCCCTGTTAGTGTGCGTGATAACGGTCTACAACCAATGTACCAAGATGAGCTGATTTTCGGATACCAAGGCATGCTTAACGAAGACTGGTCACTAGGTGTTAAATTTACGCGCCGTGAAGTAAAAAGCATCATAGATGATGGCAGTATGGTTGAAGCCTTCAAGGATATTGGTTTAGATAGTGATCATTTCTTATTATTTAATCCTGGTGAGGGTGTTTCCTTCCAGTATGATTATGATGGTGACGGCACATTAGAAGATTACGATTTCACTGCAGAGCAACTAGGTTATCCAGATGCTAAACGGAACTACAACTCAGTGGATGTAGTACTTGAAAAATCTTGGGACGGACTGTGGATGTTTAACGCAACATATACATGGTCACAAAGTTACGGCAATGCTGAAGGTTATGTGAAATCTGATAATGGTCAAGATGATGCTGGTTTAACTACTGACTGGGATTACCCTTACTTAATGGATGGTGCAAACGGTTATTTACCAAATGATCGTCGTCATGCATTAAAACTGTTCGGTTCTTACGCTGTTACAGATAACTTACTTGTTGGTATGAATGCTAATATTACTTCTGGTCGTCCTCGTAATGCACTTGGTGCGGGTTATGCTCCAGATCAAGGTTCTTATGAATACGGTGATACTTATTATGTAGGAGATACTAAATTCTCTCGTGGTAGTTTTGGCCGAACACCTTGGACTACAACAATTAATGCTAATATAAAATATGACTTAAGTGACTTTGAGACGTTTGACTCTGCATATATAGCTTTAAATGTATTCAATTTATTTGATGCCTCAAATGTTACCACTTATGAAGAATTAGCAGAAGAAGATGCAGCATTCAACCCGAATGCGAAGTTTGGTAGTTCTCTATATTTCCAAACGCCACGTCGTGTTGAAGTTGTATTCAATATGATGTTCTAATTTTTTGACCTAGTCGAAATGAATCTAATAAAGGCACTATAATTTTATAGTGCTTTTTTATTTTATGACTCCTTTAGAAGTAAAACAATAATAAAGAAGAAATTATATGAAGCAAGTTTACTTATTAATTTTAGTTTGCTTATCTTTTGTAACTGGATGTCAAAATTTTCCTATTAAAATAGATATAAAAGATAATCATTTTCGTTTTGAAAACTTTGCTTTTGATAAAGGTAAGAAAAGAGAATACGTATTTTTAATGTGTAATAATAAATTACCAACAGACTGGCATCAGGCTAGACAATATGAGAGAGGAGAACACATCTTATGGGTTAAAGCAGTAATTGGTGACAGAGATTTTCAATCGAGCATAAAAAATGCCTTTGTAAAATTTAAAGTTAATTTAAAATCAGGGGGAAGATATATTCTAAATAGAAAAATAGATGGAAATAATGTATTTATTTGGATTGAAGATGAAACCACTCGAGAAATAGTTTCGGACATAAAAAAATCCAAACTTAAAAAACCACTCATAATTGAGGGTAGATTAAGGGAAAAGCAATGTTTTGAAGGTTCAATTTAATAAAAGCGCGGTTGGAATGAGCAACTGCTTTTAATTGGAACCCTGTGAATAGTACTTTCACTCGGGATATCTTCGCTAGCAACTAAGTTGGCTTCACTGGTTGTTGCCAAGTTAGTGCACGTACCTCCAGCTGTAGGTGTAAGTACAAACAACTGTTTGTGTATGGTTTATCTACGAGTCAGTTCAGTGTCACTAATAATGTATGTGCACAGTTAAATTCACTTTTGTTGACCTTGCATGATTGGAATTTGTTCTATTTAGGAACGATTTAATCGTAGTACGAGGTTTGTAACTTAGTGGGATAAGTAAAAAACCGAGTAAAGCTTTCGCGTTCGGCTCTCGCCGTTATACTCATGCCGGCAACAAAGAGTAAAACGTCCCTCGTAGGTGACTCTTAAAAATTCTTGAAGTTAATTATTAATTGTCAAGTGGTTATATGAACATGACAAGAAACAGGGGTCAGATGAAGGTCAACTAAGTTTCAAATCTTAATATTCATTTGTGTTGAGCTATATTAAACGTAGTTTTATATATTGCCATCATCCGCTCTGCTACCTCTGGCGAAGTCGAATTATGGTGAGTCTGCTTTAAAAAATCATAGGCTGCAGGTGTTTTCATGTAATTATCAATTAAGGCGATTGCTTTTTTTCCTTCTAAAGTTTTACTACAAGCAAAGTACCCATTTATAAACTCGGGGTATTCACTAATGTCTCGACTTTCTAGCTGAGAAAATTGCGTATCTGTTAAGTTCATTTTCATAGTGTTTTCATAATCGATGATCATATCAACACGTTTATGAATTAATAATTGGCTAAGTTGAGCAAAGCTGTTTGCGCCTGTTATTTTTGCTACTTGGGTTCTATAATCCGAAAATATCGCATCTAATTGTTGATAACTTGTGGAACTAACTATGGCAAAGGTGTGTTTGTTATTAAGTAATTTTGAAATAGAAACTTTTGTAGGTAAATCTTTTAAAGTGTTTTTGAAACCAAATAATTTGCGTTGCTGATGCATATAAGTTGGAATTTGAGAAAAGACAAGCTGTTTGTTTCGAGCTTTTGTTTTTATTAAATTAAAGCTACAAACTGCCTCGTTAGTCGATAAACGTTTAATTAATCGAGCATGATTTGTTCTCGTTAAAACGGTATCAAAATACGTGTTCAAAATTGGCTGAAAAAAATTATAGTATTGTTCGCGGGCCCTTGAATCGGCATCTTCATCTGAAAAATACGAATAAGATAAAATAGTAAGGGAAGGGTTCGCATAAATTAAAGAAGGTGTAACTAATAAACTGATAAGAATACATATTTTAAAAAACTTCATATTTATGCCTTTTTCTTTAAAAATACCAAGTATCTCCAGTGTTGTCTTTATAAAAAGCCCTTTCGGGCTTTTTTGTACTAAATTTTGAATTTTATTATCGAGCGTTGGTGCTTTCAAATATTTTGTCAGCAGAGGCTGCAACAAAACCAGTATAAAGCTCACCGTCTGCTTTAGGGTAACGAATAGCAAACTCATAAAAGCAACTAGGAATGCTCATATCACTGTCACTAAAGGTCACTGAATATTCATCAGCAAGTGTTGATGATTGCTCTAGTAACACCTCTGGTGAGCCTTTAACTTCGCCGCCTGATGTATTAAGCGAAAAACCTGCATCTTTTAGAGCTTGGTTAACATCATGAATGTTATCAAACTTAGCAAGCGTATTAATATTTACGGTAAAGTGATTGGCACGGTAACCCCACGCCGACATCCACGCTGCATATTCGCTTTCAGCTAGCAGTTGTTTGTAAGTATCGGTGCTTACTTGCCAATGCGTGCCTGAATATAAAAAGTTGTCTGCTGTAACTGCACTTTCGTCAATTTGACTTACCATATCGGTTACGATGGCTTGTAACTCTGGCGAGCATTTTTCTACTAATAGTTCAGAGATAAATACTTTTGGCTGATTAGGATCGCTATGCTCATAGTGTTTTGCGTAAAGTTTTTTAGTTTCAAAGTGGTACTCACCACATTCTTTGTAACCAATTGCTAAAAAGTGAGCGGCGAGCTTTTCAAGACCCACTTTTTCAATATTAAATGTACGCAGCGCAATATGATCGTTAATGATGTCATCTTTTTGCGTTGAACCTAAAAGGTCATGAATTTTATCTGCCGATGGAGTTACGTTTAAATAGTTTTCCCAAAGGTTCTCAAATAATGTATTTACATCAGTATGCATGTTAAGTCCTTAAATCTAAAATTTGGTTTTATTGCTTATTCAATTACCAAGCCTGGTGCTAGAGTTTGCGGTAAGCTCACTTTATCTGACTCAACAGATGCTACAGGGTATGCGCAATAATCGGCGGCGTAATAGGCACTTGCTCTGTGATTTCCACTGGCGCCAATACCGCCAAATGGAGCTGCACTAGAGGCACCTGTAATAGGGCGGTTCCAGTTAACAATACCGGCACGAATGCGCTTTAAAAAGTGAGTGTAGTCATCTTCACTGTCGCTAAGTAAACCTGCAGATAAACCAAAGCTTGTGTTGTTGGCTTCAATAATTGCGCTGTCAAAGTCGGTGTAACGATACACTTTAATTAGCGGCCCAAAATGCTCTTCATCTGGCATGTCGGTAATGCTTGTTACATCAATAATGCCCGGGCTTACAAAACCTGTGCCTGGATTTAATTGCTTAAGTTCAACAAGGATTTGCGCGCCTTTTGAGACTAATTCACTTTGCGCGGCAACCATACCCAGTGCTGCTTTTTCGCTTATCATTGCACCCATAAAAGGCTGCTCTGTAGCAAAACTGTCGTCTACAACTATGTTTTTAGTTGCGCTTATTAGCTTTTCTAAAATAGCATCACCGTTGGCTGATTTTTCAATAAATAAGCGACGTGCACACGTACAACGTTGACCTGAGGTAATAAAGCCTGATTGAATAATATCGTGTACAGCGGCGCTTATATCGCTCACATCTTTTACAATAAGAGGATTATTGCCGCCCATTTCAAGTGCTAAAATTTTGCCAGGGTGTCCTGCAAACTGTTTATGTAATAAGTGGCCTGTGTTTGAGCTACCGGTAAAAAACAAGCCATCTATATCTTTATGAGAAGCAAGCGCTTTACCTGTTTCAATTTCACCTTGCACAAGGTTAATAACACCCGCTGGCAAACCTGCTTTTAACCAAAGTGAGAGGGTAAATTCTGCAACGTGCGGAGTCAATTCTGATGGCTTAAATACAACGGTATTACCGGCTAAAATTGCAGGAACAATATGCCCGTTTGGTAAATGTCCAGGAAAGTTATACGGGCCAAAAATAGCCACAACACCATGCGGTTTGTGTCTAATAAACGCTTTAGCACCGGGCATTGGGTTTTCGGTTGTACCTGTACGCTCATGGTAGGCTTTTACAGATATAGCTACTTTTCCTGTCATTGCGCCTACTTCGGTACGGGTTTCCCATAATGGCTTACCCGTTTCGCGTGCAATAATGCTAGCAAATTCTTCGCTGTGTTCTTTTAATTGTGCTGCGAAGTTTTCTAAAATGGCGATACGCTCTTCAAGTGGTTTGTCTGCCCATTGTAATTGCGCGGCTCTAGCTGCTTTTATAACAGAATCTACTTGCTGGGCGTTTGCGCCATTACCTTGCCATACCACATCGCCATTACTTGGATTGATTGACTCAAATGCTGGACCAAGTCCCACATGCCATTGGTTATTAATTAGGTGTGTATTCATAAATTATTTACAGGCGGAAAAATCGCGCTGCATCTCCTTGGCTTAAATTAAGCGCATTAGCCACATCTTGGCTAATGACGAGGGTATGTTTTGCATGATTGTAATGTGCGTCTTTGGTAAATGTTGCTCTAAAGCCACTTACGCCTTGATTGCATACAGCCAGCGTATCAGAGCTATTTTGTGATATGTGATCAAGCTCGCCAATCGTAACAGGGCAAACTTGAGAATCGCGAATGCTGCGAATATTTCCAAGCTTTGCTTCAACTGTTGGGCCTGCGTCAAATAAGTCAACGTAGCCTCTGTGCTCAAACCCTTCTTTTTCTAATAGTTTTAGCGCAGGTTTTGTTTTTTCATGCACATGCCCAATCACTGCTTGGGCTTTTTTACTAAGCAAGTTCACATAAATAGGGTATTTAGGCATTAACTCGCTAATAAATACCTTATCGCCTAAGCCAACTAAGTGATCCGCTTGTGGAAATTCGATACTAAAAAAGTGCTCTTGTAGCCATTGCCAAAAAGGAGAATGACCGTCTTCGTCGCTAACACCACGCATTTCTGCGATAACAGTATCGGCAAAACGCTCGCTATGTTGAGCCATAAACAAAAAGCGTGAACGTGATAAAAATCGACCCGTTAAACCTTTGCGGCTATTTTCTCGCAAAAATAATGTGCATATTTCTGAGCAACCTGTGTAGTCGTTACACATGCTTAAAATATCAACGGTGTTATATACATTTAAAGTAGGCGAGTGGTGTACTGTTTTACCTAAATGATAATGATATAAAGGCACCGATAAACCTACCGCGGCTTCTATAGCGGTTGTGCCAATAACGTCACCTGTTTCACTGTCTTCTAAAACAAATAAATAGCTTTCATCAAGTGGCTGGTTAATGTTTTTGGCAAAGCTTTTTTCAGCACGTTCAATTTTTTCTTTAAGCTGTGCATCGTCCACAGGTAAAGAGGTAAACCCATGACCGGATTCAATCGCTATTTGTTTAAGCGCGTCAAAATCATTGGCTGTAATAGGACGTAATACTTGCATTTATTGCTTGCTCCAATAGCACGCCTGTAGGCGTGCTAATTTAAACTATATTAACCGTTTACTACGTCGCTAACGGCTTTTTCAAAGCGCGCTAAGCCTTCTTTAATATCTTCAAACGGGATAACTAAAGACGGTGTAAAGCGAATTACATTCATACCCGCTACAAGATTCATCAAACCATTATTAGCACTGGCTACTAAAAAGTCGCGTGCGCGGCCTTCAAATTTGTCATTTAGTACTGCGCCAATTAATAAGCCTTTACCGCGTACTTCACTAAAGACGTTGTATTTTTTGTTAATTGCGTTTAATCCGTCACGGAACAATTGCTCGCGCTCTTTAACTCCATTTAGTACGTCTGGTGTATTTACTGTATCAAATGCCGCTTCAGCTACAGCACAAGCTAGCGGATTACCGCCATAAGTAGAACCGTGAGTACCAATTTTTAAATGCTCAGCAATCGGTGTACGTGTGATCATAGCGCCAATTGGAAAACCACCACCCAATGCTTTTGCCGTTGTTAAAATGTCAGGAACAACCCCTAAACCTTCATAAGCGTATAAATCGCCTGTGCGACCAACACCCGTTTGTACTTCATCAAAAATAAGTAACGCGTTATGTTTAGTACAAAGTTCGCGTACTTTTTTAGCAAATTTATCTGTTGGTGAAATAATACCGCCTTCACCTTGTAATGGCTCCATCATAACAGCACATGTTTTATCGCTGATCAGCGCTTCAAATGCCGCTATATCGTTAAAATCACAATGTACTATGTCAGCTGGTTTTGGACCAAAGCCATCTGAATAAGCCGCTTGCCCGCCCACAGTTACTGTAAAGAATGTACGACCATGGAAACCTTTATTAAATGCAATAATTTGCGTTTTTTCAGCGCCATATACGTCCAATGCATAACGACGAGCTAATTTAAGCGCGGCTTCGTTTGCTTCTGCGCCTGAGTTTGCAAAGTAAACTTTATCAGCAAATGTTGCTTCAACCATTTTTTGAGCTAAACGAAGTGCTGGCTCATTGGTCATAACATTTGATAAATGCCAAATTTTTTCGCCTTGCTCTTTTAATGCTTTAACTAATGCAGGATGACAGTGACCCAAACAGTTAACGGCAATACCACCGGCAAAATCAATGAACTCATTGTTATTTTGATCCCAAACGCGTGAACCTTCACCACGAACTGGGATAATTGCTGATGGGTTATAGTTTGGTACCATTACGTCGTTAAATAAGTCTCTAGTTACTTGCATTTTTGTACACCTAAATTAAATGGGCTTAGATAAAAGATTAGTTGCTAAATTAAAGAAGAATATAGCCGTTATTCTTGAGCAAACACGTTATTATTTTTTATAGGACACTATTATCGAAGGTTCGCAGTTAAAATTGCAGTGCTATTTTGTGAAAAATGATTAGAATAAAAGGCAAAATAACGAAATAAATAACCATTATGATAACTCCACAAGACGAAAAGCTATTATCGATACTAAAAACAAATGCACGCGCGAGTATTTCTGACCTTGCCAGACTATTGAACCTGTCGCGCTCTACAGTGCAAAGTAGAATGTTAAAGTTAGAAGAAAGCGGGGTAATTAAAGGGTATAGCGTAGACTACGGAGATGACTATTTAAACAAAATGGTATCGGCGCATGTATCAATAAAAGTAAAGCAAAAGCTCACCACTAAAACCAACTTAGAACTAAAACAAATTGACGCTATTTCACAGCTTTATGCAATAAGTGGCGAGTTTGATTTAATTGCGGTAGTTCAAGCACAAAATTTGGAGCAACTTAGTCATTTGCTAGACGATATTGGCAACCTTGATGGGGTAGAGCGTACAACATCGTCTGTTATTTTAGAAACCAAATTTAAGCGATGAGCCTGAGTATGTATCATGTCAATGCATCAGATTACTTTGTTGATGCATTGGTTATTTTTGGCGTCACTTTTACTCTTTTCACCACTGTTTTATTTGCTTCATCAAGCTTAATAAAGTAAGCATTACCGCCAATACCTTTAAACTCTTCATCGGTAAATACAATGGTGTTGTCGTCAAAGAACGTAACAGCCTCTTTTTGAGTAACAATCCCTAGGTCTATTTTTGATACATCACCAGAGAAAAATTTATCACCTTCAAAGTTTTCAAATAACCAAATACTGGTTGAATCAAGTAATACCAATTTTTTACGGTCAGGACTTAAGGCTGCTGATGTTATCCAACATAGTTTTTCTAATGTAGTACATGTTTTGAAAGAATCGATTAACTCAGCTTTAAAGTTAGCGGCGTGATCGCCCACTTTATATACCTTAGTAATACCATCAAACGGTTCAGTGCGGTTTTTAGTAAATAAATATAAATGACGGCCAAGCGCGACAAATGCTTCTAAATCAAAATTTCGATTATTGGGTTTTATTGGACTTCCATCCATTTCTGGGTAGGTAAATTTTATAATTTCTGCTTGAGTTATATCTGTTTTTATATCTATTGGGTTTTCTATTTTATAAATAGTGAGCCATCTGCGATCGTTTTTGTTATTGCCAAAATCACCTAGGAAAAAATGCCCAAACTTGTTTTGAGTCATATCTTCCCAGTCTATGTTTTTGGCATTTTCAACTAAGATTTCTTTGGCGATAGAGCCATCTTTGTTGAGCCTATATAGTTTGGGTTCATTGCCTCCATCGTTAATAGCCCATAGGCGTTTTTGCTTATCAAATTCTATACCTGATATTTCTTTTAATTTAGGATCAACTGAGATTTCTTTTTTGCTATAAAGGGTATAGATTGAAGAACCAATAAGTGTGGCTATTATTAAAAAGGTGATTGCTATAGTTATTAGAATGCTTTTTTTCAACATGAAAATTATGATATTTCAAAGTATTAATATGCGGTTTATTATCGTTTATAAAAGCGCATAACAAAAGAATTTTATAAGTTTAAGTAATACTTTTGAATTATTTCATGTTTGGTACTAATAAAAGTTGAGACAATAAATAAAGTGTGGCACGTCTAGTTGGTTTAAATATTGCTCTATAATATTGAGCTTTACAAAAGTGAATGTTTAGATACTAACTGCACTTTTTAGGTGCAAAAAAAGAATTGCTGCACTGTAATAATGCGTAAATAAAGTTTTGGTTAACTTACAACGTGTTTAATGATTTTGAATGGAATCCACATCGCCTTTTTGTTTAGTTGTATGGCCTGTGGCAAAGATTAATTACCCTTTATGGTTTAGTTGGAGCCTGCTATGTTGAATAAACGTTTTTTTAAAACAAAAGATGAAGCTGAAGTTACTTTTGAGTTCACTCACCCTGAGGCAGAGCAAGTCTGTTTGCTAGGTGAATTTAATGATTGGCAGCCAGTGCCAATGAAGCTCAATAAAAAACAGGGCGTTTTTAAGTGTAAGCAACGCCTTCCTATTGATCAGCAGTTCCATTTTCGTTATCTAATCAATGGAGATATTTGGGATAACGACCACCAAGCCGACGGTTACATTGGTAATACATTTGGCACAGAAAATAGCATAGTGAATACGCAACGTATAAATTAAGGCCAATAAATGGACGCTCTTTCGCAGTTATTTTACCTGCATGGCATTGGTTATGAATTCACTAAATACACTGGTGAACAGGTTGTTTTTAGCAACGATACACGAAAGCAAGCTTTACAGTGCTGTGGTATTGACACTAACGATGCTAATCAAATAGCGCATCTTAACTATGAATTAGATGCAGCTACTTGGCAGCAATTAGTTCCGCGTGTTAGCTTGCTTGAATGGCCTGAAAATACCTTAAAGATTCGTATAGATGAGCGTCAACAGCATTTATGTGTAGGCATAAAAGTAGAGGCGCTTGGTCTTGACTTGGCATTTCAAACTATGCGTGATTTACCTGTCACAGGTGAATATTACTTGCATGGCGTGCGATATATTGAGGTTGCGCTTGAATTACCTTTTATCCCAGCTGGATATTATGATGCAACGATAAAAGTAGGCGAGCAATTTTCAAATACACAGGTTTGGTCTGTTCCTGAACAAGTATATCAAGTAGATGA
This sequence comes from Pseudoalteromonas sp. B131b, assembly GCF_037162545.1. Classification (NCBI taxonomy): domain Bacteria; kingdom Pseudomonadati; phylum Pseudomonadota; class Gammaproteobacteria; order Alteromonadales; family Pseudoalteromonadaceae; genus Pseudoalteromonas; species Pseudoalteromonas sp. B131b. The sequence goes on from NZ_JARLUZ010000002.1 coordinate 363,814, forward strand.
TATAAAGCGTACAGGGCTCTCTATTCAGCTTTATACTTTAAAAAATAAAGCGCTATTAGGTGTTGGCGATTTTAGCGATTTATTATCGTTAACTCATTTATGTAGTGCGCAAAACATGGATTATATTTTACTTAATCCACTTCATTTATTATTTGCCGATATGCCAGAGCGAGCAAGTCCTTATAGCCCTAACAGTCGTGCTTTGCTAAACCCTTTATATATTGCCATTGATTTATGTGACGACGCTAATAACAATGCAGAGCTAAATGCTTTAATGCAAAGTGATGATGTTATTTCTCTCATGCAAAGCAATGATCAATTTATAAATTACGAAAACGTAAGTCGTATTAAATATACGTTATTTAAAGCGCTTTATAGTCAGTTTGAATTAACTGCCAGTAATGAGCGTCGACAAGCGTTTACAGCATTTTGTAACACTCATACAAGTACGCTAAATACCCTTGAATCAGATAATTTAACGTTTGACTATTATTTGCAGTGGCAAGCGTATTTACAGTTAGCACTTTGTCAAAAAAGTTGTATAGAGCTGGGAATGGCTATTGGTTTAATCAACGATTTAGCTGTTGGGTGTGCTGGCGATGGGGCCGAATTTAAAAATCAGCAATCATTATTTAGCCAAGAGGCAAGTGTTGGTGCCCCGCCAGACCCATGGGCTGAAGCAGGTCAAAATTGGGGGCTTCCGGCACTCAATCCTCGCAGTCTTAGCAATAATCACTTCGAGTTTTATCGCTCACTTATTCGCGCAAATATGCAAAATGTAGGTGGTCTCAGAATTGACCATGTAATGGCTATTAGGCGTTTATGGTGGTGTTTTGAAACGAATGGTAAACAAGATGGCTGTTATGTTTATTATCCGTTTGAGCATTTACTCGCAATTTTAAAAATTGAATCGCATATTAATCAAAGTATTGTTATTGGCGAAGATCTGGGTGTAGTCCCCCTGAGGTAAGAGATGCTTTAGCCTCTAGCGGTATTTTTTCTAACAGCTTATTTTATTTTGAAAAACAGCACGATGATGAATTTTTATTGGTTAACGATTTACCATCACGTTGCTTATTAATGATTGCCAATCACGATGTGCCTCCTTTTATGGGCTGGTGGCAACACGATGATTTAGATATAAAGCAGCAATACAGTTTAATTAACGAGCAGCAATGCAACGACTTAACCCACCAACGTGTAAAAGAGCAAGAGCGATTATTGCGCTTTATTAATGCCAATCAAACAAATGAACTTAACCTACAAGCTAATGCAATGGACGTTTATAAATCACTTGCCTTATGTTTAGCAAAGTCGCAATCACGATTACTTGCGCTGCAAATAGATGATTTAGATGAGCAGCTTTACAGTGTGAATATTCCAGGAACTGATACCGAGTATCCCAATTGGCGGCGTGTTTTAACACACACTTGCGAAGAGATTTTTAGTAAAAATGCCTCTTTGTTAGCTGCAATAGATTCAATAAGGAAAGGTTAATGAGTAGCTCAGCAGTAGATAATATTGGATCTTCTTTTAATAGTTATGATGATCAAGTACAAGCGTTAAGCGCAGGTCGTTTTAAAGACCCGTTTAGCTTTCTTGGGGCACATAAACTAACAAACACAGACACAGAGTTACGACTTTACTTACCCACTGCGTTGAATGTTGTAATTAACCTTGGCGGTAAAAAAATAAAAGCGGTGCGATACAAGCAAAGTGATTTGTTTATTGCAAAGCTAAAAACATTGCCAAGCGCGCCATATCAATGTGATGTTGAATACACAAATACAGCCGTTACGTTTTACGATGAATACAGTTTTGACACTGCGCTCGATACACAGGCAATGTACTTATTTAACGAAGGTAGTTTAGAGCATGCATACTCACACTTTGGTGCACATTTTAGCACTCAACAAAATGTAGAGGGGTGCGTTTTTGTGTGTGGGCGCCAAATGCAGCAAGTGTATCAATTATTGGTGAATTTAATTTTTGGCAAGCTAATCGTCACTTTATGCGCTTTCATCCTGCAAGTGGTGTATGGGAATTATTTATACCAGGCCTTAAAGCTGACATGTGCTATAAATTTGCAATTACCGCACAAAGTGGAGACGTGTTTGAAAAAGCAGACCCATATGCGTTTAAAATGCAGCAAGCCCCCGGTACTGCCAGTGTATTGCAATACAAACCAGAACCTATAATTCTTGATGAACAGGCCTTAAAAAATAGACAAAAGCGTAACCATATTGATGCACCAATTAGTATTTATGAAGTGCATTTAGGCTCATGGCAACGCGCTGAAAATAATCGTTATTTAAGTTACGTAGAGCTTGCTGACAAGCTAGTTAGCTATGCACTTGAAATGAATTTCACCCACCTACAGCTTATGCCTATCAGTGAATACCCGTTTGATGGCTCGTGGGGCTATCAACCCGTTGGTTTATTTGCACCTACTAGCCGTTTTGGTGACTATAACAGTTTTAAATATTTTGTAGAGCAATGCCATAAAGCAAATTTAGGTATTTTACTCGACTGGGTACCTGGGCATTTTCCAAGTGATCCGCATGGTTTGCATCGTTTTGATGGCACTCATTTGTACGAACATGCCGATATGCGTCAAGGTTTTCATCCCGATTGGAATACCTATATTTATAATTACGATCGCCCTGAAGTTAAAAGCTTTTTGATTTCTAATGCAATGTATTGGTTACACCAATTTGGGCTTGATGGTTTACGAGTAGATGCAGTGGCTTCAATGTTGTATTTAGATTACAGCCGTAAAGAAGGTGAATGGATCCCTAATTGTTATGGTGGACGTGAGAACCTTGGTGCAATCGAGTGCCTAAAGCAGGTTAATTTACGAAGTTATAAAAACAACCCTGGCATCATGATGGTAGCCGAAGAATCAACTGCATGGCCAGGTGTTACACAAAGTGTTGAGCATAACGGTTTAGGGTTTGGCTATAAATGGAATATGGGCTGGATGAACGATAGTTTGCACTATATGCAACGCGATCCGCTTTACAAACAGCACCACCATCACGAAATAACCTTTTCGATGGTATACGCCTTTAGTGAGAACTTCATACTGCCATTGAGTCACGACGAAGTAGTGCATGGCAAAGGCTCACTTATTGAAAAAATGCCAGGGGATGATTGGCAAAAGTTCGCAAACCTTCGAGCTTATTATGCGTTTATGTGGGCGCATCCAGGTAAAAAATTATTGTTTATGGGTTGTGAAATAGCTCAGCGCACTGAGTGGGGCCACGATCATTCGCTTGATTGGCACTTATTAGAGCATCAAAGTCACAATGGTATAAAACAAACAATTAAAACACTCAATCATGTATATAAAAACCAACCTGCTTTGTACGAACTTGACACAAGTGCAGCAGGCTTTGATTGGATAGATAACAACAATAACGATCAAAGTATTTTAAGTTTTGTACGGTATGCCAAAAATGCACGAAATTTAGTGGTTGTTATAGCTAATTTCACTCCAGAGTCTTATCAAAATTACGTCATTGGTGTGCCAAATAAAGGCCGCTATAAAGTAATTTTAAATACAGATGAAACCGATTATTTTGGCTCAGGGATAGACGTTACACAAAACGAATCAAAGATAGTTACTACCTTCGACAGCCCTAATCATGGGTTCGCTCAAAGCATTTCTATTGCCATTGGTGGTTTAACTACTATTTATTTACAAAAGGTCGAAGATGAGTAATCAATTTGAAGTCACTCACGGCCAAGTTGAACCCTTAGGTTCAAGTGTTACTGACGGCGGTGTAAATTTTGCACTTTATGCACCAAAAGCAACTCAAGCTTACTTATGTTTATTTGACAAAAGTGGCCATTCAGAAATATTAAAGGTGGCAATGAGCATTAACGAAGGCGGCATTTGGAGTATTCATATATTTCCTTTAAATGCAGGTGCTTTGTATGGCTTTAGAGTAGAGGGTGAATATAACCCTAAGCACGGTCAATTGTTTAACGAAAACAAACTATTAATAGACCCTTACGCAAAAGACTTATTTGGTGAGTTTACTTGGAGTGAGCGTCATTATGGGCAAATGCCAATCGGCACTAAAAGCACCGTAAATAATGCGATTGATATACCTAAGTCAAAAGTAGCAGCACCTGTGTTGTACGCGCATAAAAAGCCAAACCATAGATGGTCAAATACGGTTATATACGAATGCCATGTGAAAGGAGCAACGTGCCGTCATCCCGAAATTCCTAAGTACCTACAAGGGAAATTTTTAGGACTAAGTCATCCCAGTTTTATTGAACACTTACAGAGCTTTGGTATTACAGCTGTGGAACTTTTACCTGTTCATTCATTTATTAGTGAACAATTTTTAACGGGTAAAGGGCTGCAAAATTATTGGGGTTACAACACGCTTAACTTTTTTACACCTCATAAAGACTACTTGGTTAAAGACGATATAAATGAGTTTAAGCAAATGGTGCGAGAGCTTCATGCGGCCGACATTGAAGTTATTATCGACGTTGTTTACAACCATACCGCAGAGGCCGGTAATGATGGCCCAATATTGTCACTTAGAGGCTTTGATAACTTAGCTTATTACCGCACTGTAAGCGATCGACCAGATTTATATATAAACGATACTGGATGCGGTAACACGATTAATATTGACCACCCTCGTGTATTACAACTTGTACTCGATAGTCTTCGTTATTGGGTTGAAGTAATGGGAGTTGATGGCTTCAGGTTTGATTTGGCGACTATTTTAGGGCGTTCTCAATCTGGGTTTAGCGCTTCTCATACTTTCTTACAAGCGGTTGCCCAAGATCCTATTTTAAACAAAGTAAAGCTCATTAGTGAACCGTGGGATATAGGCCCTGGTGGCTATCAGTTAGGTGCTTTTCCGGCACCTTGGCGAGAATGGAACGATCAATATCGTGATGTAATAAAGCGTTTTTGGAAAAGTGAAGAAGGCATTATCGCCACCGTTGCCAAACGTTTACATGGCTCATTTGATATCTTCGAGCACAGTGAGCGCGGTCCGCTCAATAGTATAAATTTTATAACGAGTCACGACGGTTTTACGCTTGCTGACTTAGTTAGCTACGAAGAAAAACACAATGAGGCAAATGGTGAGCAAAATCGAGATGGTCACAGTGCTAATCATTCTTTTAATTGTGGTGTAGAAGGGTTTACAAATGATCCCAAAATAACAGCGCTCCGCTTGCAACAGCAAAAAAACTTTTTGCTTACACTTATTTTGTCCAAAGGAGTTCCTATGCTCTCATCTGGGAGTGAAATAGCGCACTCGCAAGGGGGAAATAATAATGCTTATTGCCAAAATAATCGCACCAGTTGGCTTGCATGGAAAGACTCACAATTAAATCATACATTGACTCGTTTTATAGACGATGCACTAAAAATCAGACGTACCCACAGTGCGTTTAAACACAGTGTGTTTTTAGATGATATTGATGAGCGCTTTACAGTTAGGTGGTTTACCGAAGAAGGTGTAACTATGACTGACGCGCATTGGCATGAAAATACGCGTCAGTTTTTAATGTACAGCTTGCTCGATAAGCAAAATAAACATGCACTTTTAATAATTTTTAATGCGAGTAAAAAAGTAATGTCCTGCCAATTGCCGCAATCTCCAATAAGTGCGCCTTGGCAAATGGTTTTATCAAGTGTAAATAATGCATCTGTAAGTAGTAACAACGATGCGATGGTTGAAATTTCTGCACAAAGTAGCTGGGTTTTCAGTTCAAATTTAGAGGAAGTAGGTCATGGCTAAGCAAGATGAACAAGTGTGTGTAGTAAAGGGTTGGCAAGAAGGCCCTGTTATTGATGAAAGTACGTTAAAAGATGATTTAACACGTCACTTTTATTACACCCTCGGCCGAGATAAGGTCGGCGAATCACAGTTATATTTATATCATGCATTAGCGCTCACTATTCGCGATCGACTTGTTGCTCGTTGCAGAGAAACCAATCAACAAATTAGACAGCAAAAGCGCCGTAAAACGGCTTACCTTTCTCTTGAGTTTTTAATGGGACGAGCACTGGGTAACGCTATTTTAAATCTAGATTTAGATGATCAAGTTGCTTCTGCATTACAAGAATATTGTACAACAGTCGAAACGCTTGAAGATGCCGAACATGATGCAGGGCTAGGTAATGGTGGTTTAGGGCGTTTAGCAGCCTGTTTTTTAGATAGCTGTGCAAGTTTGGCCCTGCCTGTAATTGGGTATGGCCTTCGTTACGAATACGGTATGTTTAATCAGTCTATAAATGACGGAAATCAAATAGAACAACCCGACAACTGGCTTCGTGAAGGGCATCCATGGGAACTGAGTGCCCCAGAGCATGCAAAGCGCGTTAAATTTAGTGGCTATGTGCAAAGCTATACAGATAAATATGGCCGAGAGCATCGTCAATGGATGAGTTCACACGATGTATTAGCTGTGCCATATGATGTACCAATTCCTGGCTATAAAAATAATATTGTTAATACACTTCGTCTGTGGAAGTCAGAAGCGACAGATGAATTTAATCTAACTGAGTTTAATGCTGGTAGTTACTCAGAAGCTGTAGCACAAAAAAATCTAGCTGAACAAATTACTATGGTGCTTTACCCAAACGACAGTAGCGAAAATGGTAAAGAACTTAGGTTACGCCAACAGTATTTTTTATCGTCTGCGAGTATTCAAGACATTGTTGATCAATGGGTTGCACAACACGGTGAGAGTTTTTCTGATTTTTCTGATTTTCATGTGTTTCAATTAAACGACACGCATCCAAGTATTGCTGTTGCAGAGCTGATGCGTATTTTGATTGATGACTACGAACTTGATTGGGAAGGTGCTTGGAAAATTACTACTAAAACAATGGCCTATACAAATCATACCTTACTTCCTGAGGCACTTGAAAAGTGGTCAGTATCTTTGTTTGCAAGGTTATTACCGCGTATTTTAGAAATAGTTTACGAGATAAATGCACGTTTTTTGGCCCAAGTTGCACAGCAGTGGCCAGGGGATGTTAATAAACAGCGAGCGCTATCGCTTATTGAAGAAGGTGATGAGCCGCAAATTCGTATGGCTTATTTAGCAATAGTCGGTAGTTACTCCGTAAATGGAGTCGCGGCACTGCATACTGAGTTACTAAAAGCAGGCTTGTTTAAAGAGTTTTATGCACTGTGGCCAGATAAGTTTAATAACAAAACAAATGGCGTAACACCACGTCGTTGGCTTGCTCACTGCAACCCTATTCTAAGCAAATTAATTAGCGAAAAAATTGGTAACGATTGGGTAGGCGATTTTAGTCAAATTAGTCAACTACGTCGATTTTTTGATGACCAAACCTTTCATATTCAGTGGCAATCAGCTAAACGCGAAAACAAACAACGCCTTGTTGATTTAGTCAAAGCGCGTTGCGGTGTTGAGTTCGATGTATCGATGATGTTTGACGTACAAGTTAAGCGAATTCATGAATACAAACGCCAACTACTTAATGTGTTGCATGTAATTCATCTATATGACCGTATTCGTCGCGGTGATACGCAAGGGCTTGTTCCGCGTTGTGTATTACTCGGTGGTAAAGCAGCGCCAGGCTATTACATGGCTAAAAAAATTATTAAGCTAATCAACAATGTGGCTGAGGTTATTAATAAAGATCCATTAGCAGCACCGTATTTACGCGTAGCATTTTTACCAAATTATAACGTAACAGCAATGGAAGTTATTTGCCCTGCAACCGATTTGTCAGAGCAAGTGTCTACCGCAGGTAAAGAAGCATCAGGTACAGGTAACATGAAGTTCATGATGAATGGTGCATTGACGATAGGTACACTTGATGGCGCAAATATTGAAATTAGAGATGCCGTGGGTGCTGATAATTTCTTTTTGTTTGGTGCTCAAGCACATCAAATTGATGATATTAAATCACGTTATAATCCAGAGCATTTAATTTCACAAAATAGTGACTTGGCAAACGTAATGCAGCTTTTAGAAAGTGGCCATTTTAATTTATTCGAACCATGCTTATTTGATGACGTGATCAATGCGATTAAGAGCCCGAACGATCCTTGGTTGGTCGCGCATGATTTTGAAAGCTATGTTGATGCTCAAAAACAAGTAGATAAGACCTACACTGATCAAGCCTACTGGACACAAATGAGTATTTTAAATACAGCAGCCAGTGGCATGTTTTCAAGTGATAGAACCATAAGCCAATACAGTGACGACATTTGGCATTTAGAACCCCTCAACATTAGTGCAACAGACTTAACGACAACTAAAAGTCATACCACTAACAGCAAAAACTAAATGGAGAGAGTATTATGCCCAACTACGAAAATCGTTATATAAGCAGCCTAACCAGAGAAACTTACGCACTAATACTGGCTGGAGGTCGCGGTTCACGCCTGCATGAACTGACTGACTGGCGAGCAAAGCCTGCGGTTTACTTTGGTGGTAAACATCGAATAATCGACTTTCCGTTATCTAACTGTATTAACTCAGGCGTTAGGCGCGTTGGTATTGCCACACAATATAAATCTCATTCACTTATTAGGCACGTTAACCGTGCTTGGGGGCATTTTAAAAAGGAATTGGGAGAGTCGGTTGAAATTCTACCAGCATCGCAGCGTCAAGGCGATGATTGGTATTGTGGAACCGCCGATGCTGTTTTTCAAAATATAGATATTATTCGTCATGAATTACCAAAATATGTGATGATTTTATCGGGCGATCATGTATATCGTATGGATTACGGTGCTCTTTTAGCTAAGCACGTAGAAAATGGCGCCGACATGACTGTTTGTTGTATCGAAGTACCCGTAGAAGAAGCCGCCGATACTTTTGGTGTAATGACCGTTAATGAGGAAAATCGTGTTTGCCGTTTTGACGAAAAGCCTGCAATGCCAAGTTCAGTACCTGGTAAGCCAGGTACGTGTTTAGCTTCAATGGGAAATTACGTATTTAACACCGAATTTTTGTTTGAACAGCTCAAAAAAGATGCTGAAAATGAAGGTTCTGGTCGCGATTTTGGGCACGATATTATTCCAGCAATAATAGAAGAGCATAACGTATTTGCCTTCCCATTTAGAGATCCAAACCAAGAAGGACAACCTTATTGGCGTGATGTGGGTACGCTAGATTCATTCTGGGAAGCTAATATGGAACTGGTAATGCCTGAGCCGCAACTTGATTTATACGATCCGATGTGGCCAATTTGGACCTATCAGGAACAATTACCGCCCGCTAAATTTATTTTTGATGACGATGATAGGCGCGGAATGGCTTTAGACTCAACAGTTTCTGGGGGTTGTATTATCTCGGGCTCTGCTGTTAGAAAGTCTTTATTGTTTTCAAATGTACATATTCGTTCATTTTGCGAGATAGAGCAGTCAGTTATATTGCCTGGTGCAATTATAAATAGAGGCTGCAAAATTAAGCGGGCGATAATAGATAGAAGCTGTGAGATACCAGCAGGACTAGAAATTGGTTTTGATCGTAAGACAGATGAAGACAATGGCTTTAGAGTGTCTAAAAAAGGCATCGTACTCGTGACCCGTGATATGCTCACTGAGCTTGCAAAAAAGCTTGCGCGCCAAGCAAATGAAAATAAAAAGTTAGCTTAAATAAACTAGCTAACTAATTTTAAACATGACAACAAGGCTTGCTCTTTATTGAGCAGGCTCATTAGGTTAAAGGAAGTAGTAAATTAATGCATGTATTAATGGTTGCAGCAGAGAACGACGCGTTACCAGGCGCTAAAGTAGGTGGAGTAGCTGATGTAGTGCGTGATGCACCAAAGGCCTTGGCAGAGCAAGGTGTAACTGTAGATGTTGTTATTCCTGATTACGGCTTTGCGTTTATTGAGCGTATTTATCTCGGTGAAGTAACGGTTGCTTTTAATGCACAGCCACATGTTTTAACACTTTTTAAAGTACGACAAACGCAAAGTAATGTCAGCCAAATTGTTATTAGCCACCCATTGTTTAGTGAATCAGGCACTGTTTACTGCAACGATGCACCCGGTAGGCCATTTGCCACGGATGCAACCAAGTTTGCTTTATTTAATGCCGCAGTTTGTGAGGCATTATTACAAGGGGTACTTACACGCCCTAATGCATTACATTTGCATGATTGGCACAGCGCGTGTGTTGCCGTTTTAATTAAATTTGAGCCACGTTATAGCGCACTAAATAACATACATATAGCCTACACTGTACATAACATAGCGCTGCAGGGAATAAGGCCTTTTAAGCACGATGACTCGAGTCTAGAAGCATGGTTTCCTTCGCTTAGTTATAACGGTCAACATTTATGTGATCCACGTTATCCGCATTGTTTTAACCCAATGCGCAGTGCCATTAACCTATGCGATAAAGTACATGTTGTATCACCAACCTATAGCCAAGAAGTACTTAAACCAAGTAATTATGAACATGGTTTTTTTGGCGGCGAAGGGCTTGAACAAGATCTGCAAAATGCGGCAGAACAAGGCAAACTGGTTGGTATTTTAAATGGCTGTGAGTATCCTAAGTTAACAAATGAAAATGCAGACTTAAATACTTTATATAAAAAAATAGAGAACACTTTATTTAGCTGGATGAGTAACCATAAGCAGCTTCAAAGTGGTTATTATATTGCGCACCAGCGACTACAGCAATTTAAAGCTGCAGCAAATACTGGCCCATTAGTAACAAGTGTAGGCCGACTTACAGAGCAAAAAGTCTTGTTGTTGTGCCAGCAGGTGAACGGTACTTTAGCTATTGATAACGTTTGCCAACTAGTTAATAAATACGGTGGTCGATTCATTGTTTTAGGTTCGGGTGACAAAAAACTTGAAAGTCTTTTTACTAAAGCGATGGCACGCAATTCTAACCTTTTATTTTTGCAAGGTTATGGTCAAGGTGTTGGTGATTTAATGTATCAACTAGGTGATTTGTTCTTAATGCCAAGTTCGTTTGAGCCATGTGGTATTAGTCAAATGCTGGCAATGCGAGCGGGACAGCCTTGCTTGGTGCATAGTGTTGGTGGATTAAAAGACACCGTTCAGCATAATGAAAATGGTTTTAGTTTTAGTGGCGACACATTAGCCATGCAAACTAGTAATTTACTCACCTGTTTAGACGAAACACTCTCAATTAAAAAGCAAGAACCTCAAAAGTGGCATAAAGTAAAAAAGGGTGCTGAGCAAGCCCGTTTTTCATGGACGCAAATCGCAACTGCTTATATAACAACCTTATATAGGTAAATTATTACGTGTTTTGCAAAGTTCAGTGACAATTGTATCGCTTTAATGTTTAATGACTAAGTCTGATATAAAAAACAAGAAGTAGGTAATGTGTCTGTATTTGTTGCAAGGCAAGCAATATTTAATCGTCGTCAAAATGTAGTAGCTTACGAGCTACTTTTTCGTGATAGCCCTAAAAATTATTTTCTGATATTGCAGAAGGCCAAGCGACCGCTCGTCTTATTATGGAGAATCAACTTAACTTAGGTACTCGCCATATTACATCAGGAAAAAAAGCACTCATTAATATTGGTCCTGAATCATTGAAGCTCGACTTATGCGCTTTTTTGCCTTGCCAAGATGTTGTAATCGAACTACTTGAAACCATTGAGCCAAACGATGATAACTACGAACTATGCCGAGGTTTATTTCATAGTAATTATAAACTCGCACTCGATGATTTTGTGTATAAACCACAGTGGGATCGTTTTTTAAAGCTCGTCAAATTAATAAAATTTGATATAAGAATGACACCGCTTAACGAAATACAACCCATCGTTAAAAAGCTGCAAGCACATAAACAAATAAAAATATTAGCCGAAAAAATAGAAACACAAGACGACTATAAATTAGCCTTTGATATGGGGTTTGATTATTTCCAAGGTTATTTTTTTGCAAAACCCACTATGATCAAGCAAAACGATATCGATTATAATTATGGGTTAGTTGTCGCTATTTATGCTGAAATAATGAAGCCAAACCCAGATATAAAAGTTATATCTGGGTTGTTTGAGCTAGATGCCGCCCTTGCATATAAACTACTGCGTTTAATAAACAGTGGTGTTTTTCCTATACAAAGTCAAATATCGTCATTAAAGCAAGCACTTGTCTATTTAGGGCATGATCGTCTTAAAAAGTTTGTGAGCCTTATTGTTACCGCTCATACAGCAGGAAAGAAACCTGCTGAGCTAATGCAGGTTTGCGTTGTTCGTGCTCGTTTTTGTGAGCTTTTAGCAAAAAATGTAGCAAAGAGCCAAACTGGAGAGGCTTTTTTAACCGGTTTATTTTCATTGCTTGATGCAATACTTGATCAACCGATGAGCTTACTTGTTGAAAAGCTGCCTTTTCCAGATGAGATAAAAGCTGCATTATTAAATGATAAAAATAACCTTTACTATATTTTAAATGTTGTTAGAGCATACGAAACTGGAAGCTGGTGGTCGCTAGAGCAAGCTGGGCTTTTGTTGAATATAGACAATGCTATACTGCCTGCACTCTACCAACAGTCGGTCAATTGGGCCGACAGCTATAAGAACAATATTTAACGGACATTAGCTTTAATGCGCAATTACAATATGGACTTCATTCGTGGCATAGCTGTACTGGGCTTAGTTTACATGAATAGCTATGCTTTTGGTGTTTTTGAATTAGGCTACATTGCGCACAGTAATGCCCCTGTTAGTGACTCTACTATTTATATTTTTAGTACCTTATTTGTAGACGGTCGTTTTAGAACGCTGTTTAGTTTGCTGTTTGGGGCTGGGCTTTATATTCAATGGCAACGTTATAAGTCTGATGTGCAGTTAAAAAGTAGGCTTTACTGGTTAATACTGTTTGGTTTAGCACATGGGTTTTTACTTTGGGCTGGTGATATTTTATTTGTTTATGGCATTTCAGGTTGGTTTACTCTGAAATACCTACAAAGCGATAATGCGTTACTTTTGAGGCGAGGTCTTGCATTTATTTTACTGTGTGGCATCACCACTGGGCTGGTTATGTATAGTGCACCTGTGGATATTATTTATCGCGACTCTCAAGATTTTATTTCTTTATATAGCCCACATTATTTTGATTATTTTATTTCTAACTTAGGTATGAATGCATTAATGGTATTTATAGTGCCGATAATGACCTTGTGGATGTGTGCAGGGATTATGCTCATTGGTATTTACTTGTATAAACAGGGGGTATTTAGTGAAGGCTTAAGCACAAAACAGCTAGTAACAATCGTTATTGCAACCACGATCTTGAGTGCATTTAGGCTCTATACCTCGCAATACAGTAGTGGCTTTATGTATGCCATACAAGAGTTAATAAATATGTTTGCGGCACTTGGAATGGCGACGCTGTATATTCATTTAATTGTTAAATTTTGCAATAACAGCGCACACGTTGGCAAGCTTATTCAGCAAACAGGGCGCTTAGCATTTACCTTGTATATTAGCCAAACACTCATGCAACTATTGTTATATAAAGTGCTATTTACACACTGGGTGCTCGGTTTTGATCGTATTGATTACTGGGTGCTGGCAACGGCATTAGTTGTAATGCAGCTCATATTTACCTTTATATACAGCCGCTATTTTAACCAAGGCCCGCTTGAATTTGTATGGCGTAAATTAACGAAAGCAAAAATTAATGCTTAAACACCTATAAATTCTAAATTAGGGGCGAAAAAATAGTGTGGGTGGTTTACACTACTCGCCTTAAAAATTACTACGCTATAAGTGCCATGACCGAATTAAAACGTTTAAATAAATTTATTAGTGAAACAGGATTTTGTTCACGCCGCGAAGCCGATAAATATATTGAGCAGGGTCGTGTCAGCGTTAATGGCTACTCTCCAGAAATGGGCGTAAAAGTAGCCGCTACCGATGTTGTATTAATTGATGGCAAGCCACTTAAAGCCACACCAAAGCGCGTTTATATCGCTTACAACAAACCCGTTGGTATTACGTGTACTACCGAAAGTAAAATTCAAAGTAATATTATACGAGCAGTTAACTATCCTACGCGTATATTTCCAATAGGGCGCTTAGATAGACCGTCTGAAGGGCTTATATTTTTAACTAACGAAGGCGACATCGTTAATAAAATTTTGCGTGCGGGCAATAATCACGAAAAAGAATACGTTGTTACGGTGGATAAACCGCTTAATCGTCAGTTTGTTACAAAAATGGCCAATGGCGTGCCTATTTTAGATACCGTCACTAAAGAATGTAAAGTCACGCAAAGTGGCCCTAAAGAATTTAAAATAGTACTTACCCAAGGTTTAAACCGTCAAATACGCCGTATGTGTGAATATTTAGGTTACGAAGTGGTTACGTTAAAGCGCACTCGTATAATGAACGTAACACTAAAAGGTTTAAAGGTAGGGCAGTGGCGTCATTTGTCTGATACTGAAATGGCGCAAATAAACGACTCGATTTCTGACTCAGGTAAAACCCAAGAACATTCGCTTGATGCTAACAAACAATCAGAAAATAATACGCCGTCGGCTCCCAAAAAACGTGACTTTCAGGGTGAAAATCCTCGCCGTTTTAATAAAGGCGTACAAAGTGGCGAGCGTAATACTGAGCGAAGTTCAAATCGCAACTCTGAGCGTAGTAATGCTAATGGCGAGCGCAAAAATGAGCGCAGTAAAGCACCTTATCAAAAGCGTTCTACCACGTATGTTGGTAAGCCAAAAAGTATTAAAGAGAATAAGTCGTCTAATGCTAAATCAGACTCACAACCAAGCTCAGGCCGTATTCTCAGTTTAAAAAATAATGTGCAGCTAAGTGGTGGTGTTATACCACTTAGCTTAATTAAGTGTGCTATTTTGAGGTGAGAAATAGTGTCGATAACAAGGCAAAAATTTCTTATTTAGTTGTTATCAGTAATTGCCCCTGCATTGCTCTACCTTCTGCATCCATGCAGTCGTATATCAGAAGTTTTTAACACAGTTAGCGCCAGGCTTAAGCCCTCAAATTGATCAAGTATTATTACGGATTGATATTAGATACTAAAATGTCTCTAAGCTGAGTCAGCGTAATTTCACTCTATTACGAATTTAAGGTTTGTCTAAATCTCTATTTTAAATCCATTAAATAGCTTATTTATGTCGTTATATTAGGCGTATATACGCTAAAGCCTAATTTATATTGTGCATTAACAAGTACACTTAGTTATATGTTGGGTAAGCTGTTAAGATGCGCCGTCTTAATAATGTAGAAAGGTTATAGAAGTAGCATGTCAAAGTTTTTCTTTATGGGTAAGCCCGATATAATGGGTAAAAATAACAGTAGCGGATTTTCGCCAAAACGTACCGCAAAGGTAGGGACAGAGTTACATCCGCTAACATTAATTGTAAACTCGGCTGAACGACAATCTGAAGTACAAGCAATATTAGCAGAGCATTCGCTGTTTGCTTCGATTGAAGTTAAAGCAGACGTACCAGAAGATATTCGCGAACTAGACTTTGCGCTTAGCAAGTCAACACCACAAGTATTTGATAAAGTACCAGAGCGTAACGCACCTTGTGTATGTGGTAGCGGCAAAAAATACAAAAAGTGTTGCGGCTAATTTATTAACCACTCAATATGTGGCCTTTCTTTTTTCATCGGTATTAAATAAAAATGCCACTGACCTTGAGCCAGTGGCATTTTTTTATGTTAACCGATTAGATGTTTAACTACTTACGCGGTTCGTAATCTATTCCAAAGATAACCGTGTAAAGTACTGGCACTACAATGAGGGTTAGTATGGTGGCAAAGCCTAAACCGAACATTATGGTTACCGCCATTGACTGGAAGAACACGTCAAATAGCAGCGGGATCATACCTAAAATAGTGGTTATAGCGGCCATAGCAACTGGGCGCACACGACTCACACCAGAGTCAAATACGGCTTCATAGGGCGATTTACCTTCCCTTAATTCGAGATTTATTTGATCGACCAACACAATCCCATTTTTGATCAACATACCGCTTAAGCTTAACAAACCAAGCAAACCCATAAAGCTAAATGGTGTATTCATAATCAATAACCCTGCACTTACGCCAATAATAGCAAGAGGCACGGTTGCCCAAATTACCAAAGGTTGCTTAACTGAGTTGAATAATAATACAGTTACTGCAAACATAGCTAAGTAACCCAATGGTAAAGAGCCAAATATTGCTTTTTGAGCCTTGCTTGATGACTCAAACTCGCCGCCCCATTCCAGTTGGTAACCACGTGGCAGTTCCATATTCTCTATTGGGCCGCGAATACGCGCAAATAGTTTAGCTGGGGTTTCATCGCCGAGTACATTATGATCGGCCATCACAGTAATAGTACGTTTACGGTCGCGGCGCATTATTAGGCTGTCTTCCCATTGTACAATAAACTCGTCTACTACTTGGGTTACTGGTACAAATACACCAAGTACTGGGCTGTATATTTGAAGGTCGTGAACGCTTTCTACGTTTAAGCGCTCGTTAGCCGGGGATCGTGCAATAATAGGCAGCAACTGCGTACCATCACGATATACACCTACTTGTTTACCTGACAAACTGGTGAGTAATATATCATCCAAGTCTGATTTGCTAATGCCTAAGCGGCGTGCTTTTTGTTCGTTAAACTGTGGGCGAATCATTTTGGTACGTGCGCGCCAGTCATTACGAATATTGTATGCGCCATCATCGTTACCAATCAGTTCTTCGGCTTTAGCGGCCAGTTGCCTTAAAATAACAGGATCAGGGCCCGAAAAACGGGCTTCTATTTTGGCATCGGTAGAAGGGCCTATTTCCATTGGTTTAATTTTAAGTTGTGCAGAAAGCGCATACTGATTTGAATAATCACGGACTTTTTGCATTATAGTGGCAACAGCTTCCCTGTCGGCAACACGAACAATCAATTGCCCATAAGCTGGGTATGACTTTTCTGGCGCGTAGGTAAGCATAAAGCGCGGTGCGCCTTGCCCTGTGGTACTTGTTATTTCTTCAACGAGTTCTTCTTTTTGTAAAAACGCCTCAAGCTGTTTAACTCCCTCAAGGGTTGAGCGAACATCAGAACCTTGTGCTTGCCAGTAATCTACATAAAACATAGGTGTATTAGAGGCAGGAAAGAATGACTGTTTTACAGAGCCAAAACCAACAACCGCAGTACACAGTAAAACAACCATTAATATAAGCGTGGTTTTTCTAAAGTGTAGAGAAAAATCTAATACAGCCTTATAGCCATTAAAAATAAAGCCTTTGTATGGGTCTTCATCTTCTTGGTCATTTTCGCCTTTGAATTGAGTTTCTTTAAACATCAAATTGGCAAAAAATGGCGTTAATGTAATAGCTGTTATCCAACTTAATAAAAGCGAAATAAACAGCACCCAAAATAAGCTACCGGCAAATTCACCACTGGCATCAGAGCTTAAACCTATTGGTGCAAACGCGGTTACCGCGATGACTGTTGCACCTAGTAAAGGCCACTTTGTTTGTTCAACAATATTAACTGCTGCTTTGAGTTTTGTTTGGCCACGTTTAAGGTTTATTAGTATGCCTTCGGTTACTACTATTGCGTTATCAACCAGCATCCCTAGTGCAATAATAAGTGCCCCAAGCGATATGCGCTGTAAATCGATAGCAAACAACTTCATAAATATAAACGTACCTAGTACGGTCAGTAGTAAAATACCACCAATTAAAATGCCGCTTTTTAGCCCCATAAACAAAAGCAAAACCACAATTACAATCGCAATAGCTTCAACCAAGCTGATAATAAATCCATCAACTGACTTTTCAACTTCTTTAGGTTGATTGTACACCGAACTAATATCAATGCCATGTGGTCGTTGATACTCAAGCGATGCCAAGTGTTCATCTATATGCTTGCCTATATCAACCACGTTAACACCAGAGGTAAATGACACACCTATTAATAATGCTTGTTCATTATTGTAGCGAATAATATTACTTGGTACTTCGGCATATTCTCTGTGTACCTTGGCTACATCACCTAAGTAAATTAGCTCACTTGCGCCTGTTTTTGAAATCAGTAGCGTTTCAAGCTCTTTTACATTTTTAAACTCACCCGTTGGATGAAAACGGATTGATTCATCGCCTACGCGAATTTTATCCGCGTTTGATACCGTGTTTTGCGATTGTAAAAGTTGAAATATATGACTAGGAGCTATGCCTAATTGCGCTAATTTACGAGTCGATATCTCTACCATAACCTGTGCTTGCTGCTCTCCAGCAACGGTAACTTTACTAACCCCCTTAACAAGTACCAGCTCGCGCTTTAAATAGTCTACGTAATCTTTAAGTTCATCATACGAATAGCCATCGCCTGTAACCGAATACATCACACCGTATACGTCGGCAAAATCATCTAAAATTATACTTGGGTAGACACCAGTAGGTAATGAGGGGGAGAGATCATTAATTTTACGACGCATTTCATCCCATATTTGTCGCAGTTGTTCTTTACGGTAGGTGCTTTTCATTTCTACTGTAATTTGCGATTTTCCATTTGAGGAAATTGACGTTACATAATCGACATAAGGTAATTGCTGAATCGCATTTTCGATAGGGAAGGTTACTTCTTCTTCAACTTGTTGCGGTGAAGCACCTGGGTACATGGTTATAACCATGGCCTTTTTGAGTGTAAATTCAGGGTCTTCTAATTGCCCTAAATCAAAATACGATACGCTACCACCAATTAATAGCAGCAACGTAAACATCCAGCTGATTACTTTTTTCTATAGAGAGTTGTGCAAAGCTCATTGTTATAAGCCTCGCTCTTTATTCCACGCGCGTACCTTCATTCCTTCTTTTATTGAGTGTACACCCGCGGCTACAACTATTTGACCTTCTTTAATGCCGCTTAGTACTTCAATGCCGTCGCGATGAAGTTGACCAATTTCTACCGCTTGCTTATGAACCTGACCTGTTTGCTCGTCGTAAAGCCAAACATATGCATTATTTTTAATGGTTTCTTGAGGATCAGAAAAAACGGATTCGATAGGTAAAATTGTGTAAGCAACTTGTGAGTTAGTTACTTTACTCAAATCAATTAGTACACTGCCTGTCATGCCAGCAAGTAAATTAAAGTCATCGGGTACAGGCAGAGAAAAAACAACTTTATAAGTAAGTGTTGCAGGGTCTGCTTGCGTATCCCATTCTTTTATCGTTAAGGTGTATTCTTTGTCGTCGTAACCGTCAAATTTAACAGTAGGTTGGTAGCTAGTGCCTTTATTAAAGCGTGCAACTATTTTTTCAGGAACTTGTATTTCAACGTCCATTAAATCGCGGGTTTCTAAACGTAATATATTTTGCTTCGCTTGAATATTTTCAAAGTTTTTAACAAATACTTTAGCGACGATGCCACTAAAGGGAGCACGTAATTCACTGTACTCAAGGTTTGTTTCAGCTATTTTGAATGCTGATTCAGCAACTTGCATATCAGCAGTTGCTTTATCGAGCTCTGATTGGCTAGTAATTCGTTTTTCAAATAATTGTTCTATTCGGTTAAGTTGAGATTTTGCAAGTTCATACCTAGCTTTTCTATCATCATATTGCAATTCAAAATCTTCAGGATCGAGCTTTGCCAATAGTTGGCCTTTCTCTACATGTTCGCCTGCTAAGACAGGAAATTTTACAAGCTCGCCATTTACTCTAAAAGCAAGGTATGACCCTTGGTTTGCAACAACTTCAGCAGGAAAGCTGCGAATGTTAATTTGAGAATCATGACCTATGTTGAATAATTTAACAGGGCGAATGGGCTCTTCTTTAACTTGTTGTTCTGGCTCAGAACAGGCTATTAAGCTAAGTAAGGTCGTTGTTAATAAACATAGACGAAAGAGTTTCATGTCTTCTCCGTTGCAATAATGGCAAAATAATTAAGTGCAGCATACGCTGCAAACATATAAAATAAAAATCATTAAATTTTAGAAACTCAATAAGTTTTACTTATAATGTTGCAGGGCGGTATATGAAGCTGAATCAATTAATAATTTTAGATGCCATAGTGCAAAGCGCAAGCTTAAGCGGAGCCGCATTAAAGTTACATAAAACGCAGCCCGCGCTTACACTTGCTATTAAAAAACTAGAAGAAAAAATAGGATTTGAGTTACTAGATAGAAGTAAGTACCGATTACAGCTTACTGAAAAAGGGCGTATTTTTCACCGCGAGGCGCAGCAACTCCTGCATGCGAACGGCGAGTTAGCACAGCTTGCTAAAGAATTAGCACTCGGGAATGAGCCCCAATTTAGAATTTGTTACGAACAACTTTGCCATATGCAAAGTTACAACGAGATCATAAGTAATATTTTTAGGTTGTTTACCAGCACGGAATTTAGCTTAACAAGCGGGAAGCGCTTTATTTCGTTAGAGCAAGTAAATAATGGGCAAGCCGAATTAGGTATTGGCCCGTGGTTTGATTTATTCCATGCGACAGGCGATTTAGAAAGCGTACCTATAGGCAGGCTCGATATTGGCATTGTCAGCGCTAAAGGCGTACTTCCTCAAAAGCTAACCTATAGCGAACTACAAACGTATCCGTGTTTAGCCATGTTTGAAAGTGATTTGAGTATCGACAGTGACAGGCTATCGTACTCAAAAGGCTCGGCCATGATGAAAATTGATGATGTATCGACCTTAAAATCGTTTTTACTCTCAGGCGCGGGTTGGGCAATGATGAGCCTAGAGCACTGCGACCCTGAAATAAAAGCAGGCTTACTTCAAGAAATACACATAACTGACCGTGAGCATAAGTTTAGTGCACAAATTAGAGCCTTTAGACAACATGCAGTGCACCATGGCCCTGTAGCGCGCACTATTTGGGAGCAATTTAAAGTACTTAGTGAGGCGTATTTAAATGAACGCTGATATTGATAAAGAAACACTTATTTATACTGTTATCGCAGGCATACCAATAGGTAAAGTGGCAAGCTACGGGCAAGTTGCAGCTCTTGCGGGCTACCCGCAAAACTCACGGTTGGTCGGGCGCTTATTAAAAATGATGCCAAACGACTCAGTTATACCTTGGCACAGGGTAGTGAATAGCCAAGGTAAAATATCATTCCCTGCAGGTAGCGAAAAATACCAAGAACAACGCGAAAAGCTATTATCAGAAGGCGTATTTTTTAATAACGACAAAGTGAATATGCGCGAGTGCCGATGGGAGTGATATGACTATATGGGCAGGTAAGTGCCATAGCTGACCTTCAAGGCGTGAATCGATACTCTTGTTGGGTGGCGCCTTCAGCTTAACCAACCTACCTTTTGACGTTACTGTATGACATAGTTCGGATAAGTGGTGAAGCCACGCCATCCGATAAAAATGATGAATTTAATACAAACAACTCGACTTACCACGTTGTTGAAACTAAAGATTACTTTTTAAAGCAAAATATCAGTTTTGACTAAGATTTTATAACTTGGGAGTTAAGTGTGAGAGCCAAGAGAAGGACGGATTGTGCAACATATAGCTGACGTTTAGCAACTTGTTAAAAGCCAACTGACTCATTCAAATCGGAAAGCTGTTGCTGCACTAAACTAAAAGAAACCTCTTGAACAAAAACAGTTCCACCCATCGTGTATCTGGAAACAAGATTGTCTTTTGGTACGTTGCTAGAATTTGCAATCGAATACCGAAACAAACGTCTGTCATTTGAGGCAATAGTTACTTCGAATTCTAAAAGCGTGTGGACAGGAAAAGCATCTGGTTTTATTTGTACTGTATGAGTACCTGGCGCAAGATAAAACCCAAGAAAACCTTTCGTTCCTAAACAGCCTTTTTCTATCTTACTTACAACAACATTTAAACAAACAGTTCCACCGTCATCAGCCAAAGGCCGGTAAAAGTAAACCAAAGCTTGATCTTGATTTGTGTGCATAAGACCCGAAAACTTAGGGCCTGTGGCTGCGGGGTTCATACAACCACTCAATGCCAGTAAAAAAACAATTCCTACGATAAATCTCATTAATACATCCTTTACTCTAATTGAAAGCCCCTCACTTTTAAAATGCGAAGCAGCGACCGTATTTTCTCCCAGCCCGCGCAGCGGGCGACTTAATTTGTTAGCTTTGCTAATCTGCAAGTCTCTCTTTTACCTTTAACGTGCCTGAATTAAGTGCTACGAAGTTAGTTTGACCCACTTTAACCATTCCCTGTAACCAAGTACCAATAAGTGTTCTAGGAACTTTGTTATCTGCAAAGTGGGGTAATAGCGCAAGTTGATAGCGAGTTTCCACCCAATCTTTACCTTCTGAGAAGCTTCTCCTAGTGGTAAAAGAGAAAATACCATTTATCAAGCGTAAAGACTCGCATGGAAAAGGAAGCTTGGTTACATTTGAGATGTCTTCCATTTCTACAAAACAACCTGAAGAATTGATGTTTATATTAATTGCACCGATCGCGTTTGTGGAACCAGAATAAAAGCCCTCCCAGTTTCCTGAAAGTTCTTGTTGCGCACTAACCGCAGTACTAAAAAGTAATGTAAAAAATATCAGAGAAAGTTTCATCGTCAAGCTAACATCTTTATCAGAGGACACTTTGCCTATTTTAGCGTAAAGCGTCCTTATTTTATGAGCTTCTATTAATAGCAAAAAGCATAAGTTATTGCTAGCTATATATATTATGTTTGGGGTGGGTTATTTAGTCATGTAGTAAAGGGGAGGTATCCTCTTAGTTTTACTTAGCTGACGGCAAATCTCCTGAATTGCCGGTTATCGCTTGATACCGACTATTAGCTGAGTGCCAAAAGCTGACCTTTAAGGCGTGAATCGATACTCTGTTGGATGGCGTCTTCGGCTTAACCAATCTACCTTTTGACGTATGTCGGATAAGTGGCGAAGCCACGCCATCCGACACGGTAAAATACCTTATCAATTATTATCAATATTTTATGTTGTCGAGTGGCTGGAGAGTGCCATTAGCGGACGATGGTAACGCTGTAATTTGCAGCGAGCAAAGCGAGTCCGACAAAATTGCCTCGTTAAAGCTTTGCTCGCCAACATTACTGAATTACTCCCCGCAGTTCCACACCATCGATTTACAATTGTCATTAAGTCAGCTTCTTGGATCGCGTCATTCGACCATCCACTTGCAAATTTAATATCGTTAGAATTGGGTAATTGTTCAGGTGATAGCTCTCGAATTCGAATTCTACTTGGAAGTGCTGCGGCCTCACCAACAAATATAGCTTCTCGTCTTGTAAGGGCTGATAACATTTTGGTTAAACCGCTTAAGCTGTCAGGTAAAAACTTTGATACATGTTCTTGATCACTGGAATTCGACAACCTAAGAACAATCCAAGAGTTACACTGAGAAAGAACTGTACTTTCAACATCCGAAGGCCTTTGAGAAATAAGACCTAGTCCTAACCCGTATTTCCGACCTTCTTTTGCAATACGTCGAATAGCATCTTGAGCTTCTTTATATTGTGCTTCGCCATGATTCGGTACATAACGATGTGCTTCTTCACAGACAAATAGTACAGGGTCTTTCTCTCTTTCATCCCTTGTTTGCCAGAGCTTGTATTGAAATAGAAGGCGAGATATTAATGCAGTCAACGGTCCGGCTACTTCGTTTGGGAGACCTGATATATCGATAATACGGATATCTTTCCCATCCGCTTCACCTACAAATTGTGACAATATTTCCTGTAGCTTAGGCGAAGACTCCTCAGTATATTCTTTCAATAAAAAACTAAGTTGAGGGTTTGAACGAAGGACTTTGAGTTTTTTAAGTATATTATCAACTTTATCTCGGCCTGCAGATGCCGCTAAATGATCTTGTTTCCCCGCCTTACGGCCCTGAACCTTGTCAATGTGCTTTACAAACTGTGTCAACTTAAACGGAACTGGCTTATCTCTATCAAAATTCAAAACCTGCTCTTCAGTTTTATCGACGCTGAGTGCTGCTTCAGCCCCTCCATTTGGCTCTGCTCCGATATCCTGAACATATCCGGCTTCAAGTAATCTAGCGTAAGTGATTGCCTCGTAAATAATATTGTTTTGAGATGTAGCCTCGTGTTCAGTCTTACCAATAATCAATGATCTCAATTCATCACTAGACATCAGCCAATAAGGCAATTTTAAAAGCTCTGCTTCATCATCGGCTACAGAAGCATCATTATATGCTCGGTATACTTTTGCCCTATCACCAAAAGCACTAGCATATTCACCATGTGGATCAATCATTACAATTCTGGGCTTCAATGTTGTACCTTCTGGCTCATGATCTAAAACAGAATGTAAAATTGAAGCAACTGTTCCTGATTTACCGGAACCTGTAGACCCTAATATTGCAAAGTGATGACCAAAGAGTTTATCAATATTTGCTCTGCATATTGCATTGTTACCACCGATGTAATTACCTATGGGTACCATAGGAGTGATGGCTTCATCTTGAGCATTCGATTCCGCAGCTTTATATACAGCCTCTAGTTCATCATTGAGGCAGATATAAGCACTTTGAAGGGGCAAGGGATAAGTCTCGACACCACGGGAAAAATGAAGTTGAGAATTTTTGTTAGACCATATTCCTTGACCAAACAAGTCAGCTTCTAAAATACGAGCATCATCCGCAGCATTAATTATTTGACTAGTGTCATCAGAAATCAACTCTGATCTCATTTTAAGCGACCTAACAAAAGCAAATAGTAGCTTTCTGCCAAAATGAACTTTAATGATACTACCCATTTGGCCCACGGAATAAACTTGCCCATCAACAGCACGAATCAATTCGTTCACATTATCATCAATTTCTATACGTAAATTATTGCCGGATACCTCAATAATTTTCCCGATTTTTAGCTCTGTCCTTGCTTGGAAAACATTACTCATGATACGTCCCCTGTTTTTATGAACTGAGTTAGTCCATCAAAACGCCACCATGTATATTTACTATCATCAGATTCAGCCAAAGGAGTTGTTGAATTATGATAAATTCCCAATTCACCAGCGACATACACTCTAGAACCAATCTTAGGACAGCAAAGCCAAGCATCTAAGGTTTTATTAATAACGACTCCATCTTTCGGTGCTTCTTGAATAAAAGCAATAACTGTCGTTTGGTTAGATTCACTTCTTAACGCACTTTCTATTTCAGCGTTAATATGGTCATCCCCAAAGCTGTAGCCACAAGTAATTAATGTATTTTGCTGACCATTCATGAGAGTTTTTCGTAAACCTAGAAATAAACTGGCAAATGGATCTTTCTGCGTTTCTACATATTTTGTTGCTTGAGGGTAAATCATAATATTTGCAGGGTCTGATAAGTATTTAGTTCCATACCGTGCACGCACTAGCCCTAAATTATTATCTCGGTGCCAATCTATCGAACCATGTAGTTTATATAGATGATAGGTATTTGAATCTATAGCGGTATTTGAAAACTCTTTTTCGGCATTCCAAAAACCTACAGCACCTCCTGAAAATCCATCGCATACAACTTTTTTGTGTAGAGCTAAGGCATCCTCTAGTAATGTGTCGTAATTAGTAGTAAAAAATGTTGTTTTTGAGCGTCGCTCTAGATTTGATTGACTAATCAATAATGCTTCAATAAATTCAAAATGAGGTGTTATTTCAATAATTGGATTTTCTGCTTTGCCAACCTCCTCTTCTACCCCGTAGTTAGCATTGGCACCCACATATCCATATCTAATAATCCCACCAATAGCCTTAATGATTTCTAGATATAGCTGTTTTAACTCATCAGATGTACAACTATTAGCGCCAAGGTATGCGGTTTTTTGTTTTGAGCGCTCCGCGATAGCGAGAAGATCACCTAAATGGCTCAAGTAATGTTCAACATGGCAGTCTTCGGTTAGGTCCTCTTTTAAAGAAGCCAAAATATCTTTTTCTTTAGCACCTGAATATTCTTGGATGATTTCCTCAACGCGATTAGTCAATGGATACATCAAAGGTATTTTTGAACCGAAGCTTATTCCAGCCCCAAAAAGCCAATTTTGTCTGCTTTGCGAGCTTAAAAGCTGCTTTAAGTTTTCCAATCTATTGTCAAATTCTTCCATAAGTTTCTCTCAATATTTTCGCTATAGAATACTCAATTAGGTGCAGGTGTGAATCGCATTAACGCTCAAATCCAATTCTAGTCAGAATACTACCTTGTAGATTATACAAACCACTTGGTTTACCTATCCCGTTGTTCTCTATACTTGTTTCACTCTCAATTACACTATTAAGAAACCGAAATATTTTTTCTGAGGGTTTTTCTTCACCTTCACATTGCGCTAACTCAGTTAGAGCATCGTCTTTAAATTTCTTTGCGCCAATTACTGCTAGTTCATTTTGATTAACTCTGGTTATCTCAACTTTAGCTCCTAACTCTTGGTCTGGAACAATTTCATATTGATATAAATGATACTCTCGGGTTTGAGGACATTGCACACCTAAGATAAACTCTGCCTGATAAGCAGTAAACAACCGACTCATAGAGCAATGCTCCCTAGCTTTGTTTAATACTGCTTCAATAGAATGGCAGATTACTTGAGATACATACTCGGCGGTCAAAATTGTGTCTAAGTGACTATCTAAAAACATAGAGTCATCATAATCAGTTTGTCTTAGGTGCTTATTAGTTTCACAAGACATCACTATTTGATAACTATCATTGTAATAAGTAGGAAATAGCTCTGTTAAATGGTTCTTCATTGAATTAATCAGATGCTGAGCAACTAAAGAGCTTCCAGCAAACGCAACACTACAAGCACCTTGATAGCTATTGCCTAAGTAACCATTAAACCACTCACCACAAAAATTTAATCCTTTAACACGAATTGGAATCTCAATTACTTTTTTAAAGCCTTTAACTAAGACATGGTTGTTCTGTGTGATATGGGAGTCTGATGCAAAATAAATCCCTTCTTCAAATCCTCCTGAACTATGACCAGCAAGTATAAGTGTCATTTAAACTCCTTTGGCTGCTAACATCTTTATCAGCGGACACTTTCCCTATTTTGCGCGAAAACGTCCTTATTTCATGAGTTTCTATTAATAGCAAATAGTGTAAGTTATTGCCACCTATAAATATTAAGTCTAGTAAAGGTTATTTTACTATATAAAAAAGTGATAGTTTTCTCTGAGGATTACTGAGCTAACTATAGCTCCCCCTCAGGGCGGGATCACACTTTGTAAATAAACAAATTTTATGATCTAATACCATAAATTTCATAACCTTACACTTATTATGTCACTCTTCTCACATTTAGAACTCGTCAAAGATAATCGTTCACATATAAATCAACACCATAACTTAGTTGATGTGCTTTTTCTTATTATTACTGCCGTTACATCAGGGTGTGAAAACTGGCAAGATATTGAAGTCTATGGCGAAAGTAAGCTTAATTGGTTAAGAGGATTTCGTTCTTTCAAAAATGGCATACCCACTCGACATAGTATTGCTCGGATTTTTAGAACCGTTGATACTGACTCATTACTACTCGCGATGTATAGCTGGGTCAATCAAAACCGCGTTAAATCAGCGCATCCTGTCATTGCCTTCGATGGCAAAACTATTCGCGGAGCAAGTAAACACATTGCTGATAAATTACACCTCGTTTCAGCATTTGATTGTGAGGCAGGTCTCACATTATTCCATCAAACAGTTGGCAGTAAGACGAATGAAATACCGGCAGTTCGGGATTTATTGAAAATACTCGATATCAATAACACCGTCATTACACTTGATGCTTTGCACTGCCAAAAAGAAACGCTAAAACAGCTAATTAGCAGACATGCAGATTATCTAGTGCAAGCAAAGGGTAATCAAAAGAAACTTTATAGCGCGATTCAAGATGCATTTACACACCAGTATGAATCTGAAAACTCAGAGATACTTAGTCATGTAACACAAGATGCAGGGCATGGGCGAAAAGAAGTACGCACGATAGATTGTCTTGATGCGCGTTTATTACCGAGTGAAATTAAAGAGAGCTGGCCATCAGTTAGGACAATCGTTGCGGTGCAGCGAGAGCGAACGAAGGGTAATAGAACGAGTATTGACACACATTACTACCTAACATCGCTGACAGACAATATATTGATAAGTAAAGCAATAAGACAACATTGGCTGATAGAAAATCAGCAACACTGGATACTGGATGTCGTATTTAAAGAAGATGCCTGTCAAATACATGAGCCATTAAGTGCGCAACATATGGCACTATTTAGACGCGTCGTTAGGAACATGATAAAGCAGCATACGAAAAGCAAGGGGTCAATAAGAAGTAAGTGTGTAAGAGCTTGTTATGATGATGCTTTTAGAGAAGAACTTCTTTTTGGTTAACATTTTTAACAAAGTATGCTCGCGCCCTGAGCTCCCCTTAATGACTGGTTATCGCTCAAACCTGACCATTCTAATTGGCTTAACCAGCTCAATAAACATAATTACTAATTGAAATATAATGGCAAACACACCCAGCAATAACAAACAAGTGCCAAATTGCGTGGCTAAATTGTGTGCTTTTAGCGCTGTAAAAAAAGTGCCTAAACTATAAAAAATACCGCCGGCAAGTAGCCAGTAAAGTGCTTTTACATCAACACTTGAATAAAGCGGATAAACAATAGCCAGTGCAAACCAACCCATGAGTAAGTAGGTGGCGAGTGATATTTTTTTATTACCGTTTTTTACAAATACTTTGTATGCAACGCCTGCTAGTGCCACAGTCCAAATAAATGCAAGTGTTGCCCATGACCAAGCACCGGTTAATGAGATTAATAAAAAGGGAGTGTAGGTGCCGGCAATTAATAAGTATATGGCGCAGTGATCGCACTTTTTATAAAAGGCTCTTAAGCGCGGTTGAATACTGGCGTGGTACAAAGTGGATGACAAAAACAGCACAAATAGGCTACTGCCATAAATTGCAGTACTAATATACGCTTTAGTGCTGGTGGCTTGGCTAAATAAATCCCACATAACAAATGCGGCAAATACAATACCAAGTGCATGACTAATTACGTTTAGTTGTTCTTCTTTTTTAGAATAGGGCGCTTCTAACGACATGACAGATCCTACCACTATTTGAATGAATTTTAGTGTACAAGTGTACGCTGAGTTTTTCAATCTTATAATTTTTATATGAATACAATAATTTATTATTTTTCATAAAGTTGAAACATCAATTTAACCAATGCGTAATTAATAAGACGTAAAAAAGTCGTAATAGTTCGTTAGATTACCGGTAATTCCTAAAAACAATTAACCGGACGAACAGTGAAAAACATGAAAAATAAATTAACAACACGGCCTTTTCTTAAACTTACTAAATTGTCTGTGGCGATGATTTGCGTTACATCAACAAATAGTTTTGCAGATCAAACCATAAATAAAGAACTTGATGAAATAGTGGTTGTTGCTCAAAAGCGTGCGCAATCAATACAAGATGTGCCTGTAACAATAAGTGCCTACGATGGCGACTTTTTAGAAAGCTTAGGTATTGGCGAACTCGACACTTTATCTGAAATAACACCGGGGCTTGTTATTCAAGAGCAAAGCCCTAACAACCCAGGCTTTGTAATTCGTGGTATTACGTCTGATAGTGGGTCGTCTCAATCATCCCCTCGTGTGTCTATTTATTATAACGGAGCAGATGTATCACGCTCTCGTGGCTCATACTTTGAGCTTTTTGATGTAGAAGGGATTGAAGTTGTTAAAGGACCACAAGCGACACTGTTTGGAACAGCAGCTTCTGTAGGTGCTATTAGTGTAGCAACACGTAAACCAGAAAAAGATTTTTCGGCTCAATTAAAAGCATCCGTTGGTAATTACTCGGCCAAAGGTGTTAGTGGTTTTGTAACGGGTGGTAATGATTTAATGCAAGGCCGTGTTGCTTTTACTTATCGTGAACGTGATGGGTTTATAAAAAATATTGCAGGAGATAGTAACTCCCAAAACCCGGCTGGGTTTAAGCAAGATGATATGCATGCTATTGAGCGTTTTTCTTATCGTCCGTCTTTACGTATTACACCTAGTGACGATGTAACGATTGATTTGGTGTATACGTATGAAAAAAATGATGACTCGGGTACATCTTTTAAAAATGGGCTTTATGCACCAACCGGTGGTGATACAAGCCCATATAGCTTTGTTGAAATGCCAGGTAGTCCGTATGCAGAGTCTGTGTTTGGAAAAAAGACTTAGGTGTGGAGCGCACAGTTAACGATTTAAATTTGACTGTAAATTGGGATGTAAGTAACGATTTAACAATCACCTCAATTACCGCAGGGCGTAACTTTGATTCTTTAGAAGTGTTTGATGCTGATGGTACGCAGGCATGGTTTTTAGAATTTGCAGAAGCTGCTGAGGGCGATCAATTTAGCCAAGAATTACGCGCTGTTTATACGCAGAATAAGTTTACTAGTATTTTTGGTGTGAGTTACTTTGAAGAAGATGGTAGCCAGCGTATTCCATTTAGTACAGAGGAGTCTATATTCTTAAATTGCTTAGGTGTATTGGGCTCAGGTGTTCCTTGTATTAATAATGATGGTAGCGTTAATATTTTAACGCCAGCATTAACAGGTGGTGCAATAAACGAGTTGCCATATTCATTAGAGTTTACAAACTATGGTGAAAACAAAGCGTACTCAGCGTTTGCTGATGTAACTTATGCTGCAACTGAGGCACTGGAGTTAACAGCGGGTCTTCGTTATATAAAAGAAGAAAAGCGCAGTGGTTATAGCTCTGCTGCACCCAATAGTGTTTTAACACAAGCGCCATTGTTTACGGTTGATACAAATGGTGAAACATTCTATGGCGATGCTGATTATGATGATTGGCTGCCACGTTTTAATGCGCTTTATATAATAAACCCTACTACAAATATGTATGCGACTATTTCAAAAGGGCGTCGTTCGGAAGTACTTGAAGTAAGTTCGGCTAACGACGAACAAGGGAATGCTGAAGCCTCTATATCAGAAGTTCCAGCGGAAATTATTTGGAACTACGAAACCGGTATTAAAGGCAAAGCGCTTGACGGGCGTTTAGATTACTCTGTCGCTGTATTTTATCAAGATTACTCTAACTTTCAGGTTACGTTACAGGATGATGAAGGCGTTGCGTTTTCTGCTGATGCGGGCTCTGCCACTAATGTTGGCGCAGAGGCTGAAGTAAGGGCGTTAATTAATAATGAGTTTGAGGTATTTGCCAATGCGGCTTACCTTGATGCTGAAATAGATGATGATAGTAATAACGGTAACCTCGCAGGTAATAAATTTAGATTACAACCAGAGTGGACGTTTAGTACGGGGCTGTTTTATTCAACAGAATTGTCAAACTCACTTAATTTAACGAGCTCTTTAATATATAGCTACCGCTCTGAAGTGTATTTTGAGCCAGCAAATGCGCCAATATCAGGCTTAGATATTAGCCAACCAGGGCTTGGATTAGTCAGTGCGCGCTTAGGAATTGCAAGTGGTGATGATTGGGCCGTTAGTATTTTTGCCAGTAACTTATTAGATAAAGAGTATTTAGTTGATGCAGGTAATACTGGAGGGGATTTGGCAATCCAACATTTGTTGCAGGGGCACCTCGTTTTGTTGGTATTGAGTTAACTCTCGGGTTTGGCGGACAATAATACATTTAACTACTTGATATTTTAATTGAGCCACTGCAAAGTGGCTTTTTTATGTGACCACTTTAAAAAGTGTAATTTCTATATTGGATAAATATGAAACCAGATCTTAAAGCTGCTTTACTTACCGCCATTGTTTATCCTGGAGCGGGGCATTTTTCTTTAAAAAGACACCTTATAGGCGCTATTTTTGCGGGGGTATTTTCTGTTCTTTTAATTTTAACCTTTCAAGATATATTTGCGATTGCACAGTGTACTGCAAATGAAATTGTACACGGAAAAATCCCTATGTCGGTTACGGCCATTTTAAAAGCCGCGCAACAACCTTCTGACGCCTGCGCCCAATTCGCTGAATATAAGTATGTGCCTTTAATGATTGTTATTTGGGTATTGAGTATTGCAGATGCCTATCGTTTAGGACGTAAGGTGTTGCCCAATATAATTGACTGAAATGTATGCAAGGAGGTGTTTCTTAATCGATGGCTACCTATTTACTCTACTTAAACATTTTATTTTTACCTAATGTAAAAAAAGTGTAAAAAACAATATATCCCCGACAAAATCTTCGAACTTCGTTAAACATGCCTTTTATTCTCCTTTTCCTAATTCACGGCAGTGCTTCGTGAATTTTTTGTTCAGTTAATGTTAATAATAAGTTGGTACTTTTAACTTACGTAAAATATAAATGACACTTATTTTGTATTGTTTTTTTGCGGTTTTACTTTATTACATCAGCGAAATGACGACTGATAACTTCAATTTAAGGAAATATTATGAATAACAGTTTAATTAATCACAACAAAAGGAACTTTAAAGTGACGAGCTTATCGTTAGCTTTATTATTAGGTTGTTCAACAATGGCTAATGCCGCTATTGAGAAATTAACGGTTAGCGGTAATCAAATTCTTGCTGGTGGTGAAAATACGAGCTTTGCAGGTACCAGCTTATTCTGGAGTAACACGGGGTGGGGGGCTGAAAAATTTTATACCGCAGAAACAGTAGCACGTGCTAAGTCTGAATTTAATGCAACATTGATTCGCGCGGCAATAGGCCATGGGTCAAGTGCTGGTGGTAGCTTAAATTATGACTGGGATGGGAATATGAGCCGTCTTGATACTGTTGTAAATGCTGCTATTGCTGAGGATATGTACGTTATTATTGACTTTCATAGCCATGAAGCACATACAGATCAGGCTACTGCCGTTCGATTTTTTGAAGACGTAGCTACAAAGTATGGGCAATACGATAATGTTATTTATGAGATTTATAACGAGCCGTTACAAATTTCATGGGCTAACGATATTAAGCCTTACGCCGAAACTGTAATTGATAAAATTAGAGCAATCGATCCTGATAATTTAATTGTGGTTGGTACACCAACATGGTCTCAAGACGTTGATGTGGCATCACAAGATCCGATAGATCGCGCCAATATTGCTTACACTCTGCACTTTTATGCTGGCACGCACGGACAATCATATCGAAATAAAGCGCAAACAGCACTCGACAACGGTATTGCATTGTTTGCTACAGAGTGGGGGACAGTTAATGCTGATGGCAATGGTGGTGTTAATGCTAATGAAACAGATGCATGGATGGCATTTTTTAAAACAAACAATATTAGTCACGCTAACTGGTCTATTAATGATAAAAACGAAGGGGCTTCGTTATTCACCCCTGGCGGCAGTTGGAATTCATTAACCGCTTCAGGCACTAAAGTTAAAGAAATACTCACTGGATGGGGTGGCAGTACCGTTGCTTTAGACTCTGATGGCGATGGTATAAGTGACAGCCTTGATCAGTGTGATAATACTCCTGCCGATACAGTGGTTGATAGTATTGGTTGTGCGGTAACTGATGCCGATGCTGATGGTATTAGCGATAGTGTTGATCAATGTCCAAATACACCTGCAGGGGAAACTGTTAATGATGTAGGTTGTGCTGTTGAAGTAGTTGAACCACAAAGTGATGCGGATAATGATGGAGTGAATGATGATATTGATCAGTGCCCAGATACACCCGCTGGTACAAATGTTGATGCAAATGGATGTAGCGTTGTGAGTTCAACCGATTGTAATGGTATTAATACATACCCTAATTGGGTGAAAAAGGATTATTCGGCCGGTCCATTTACACACAATAACACCGACGACAAAATACAATATCAAGGCAATGCATACAGTGCAAATTGGTATACAAACAGCCTTCCAGGAAGTGATGCTTCGTGGACGCTTCTTTATAGTTGTAATTAAGCGCGTTTAATAAAATAAACGAGAAGGTAAATAATGTGTTTACCTTCTCTTTTTATACAAAATGTTAGCCCTTATAGACACTTTGGTGTTGAGCAGCAATGTTGTAGCTTGGAGAGTTTATGTTATCTATATAGCGCCAATCGGTTGTGATTTGCTCTTTAGTAATAGTCAGTAACATATACCCACGGTGTGATAAGTCACAATAGTTTAAGTCGTTTATTAACAATGAAAGCGAGTCAGCCATCTGCTTTGCTTGTGCTGTATTAAGCGCTAAATAATGCTCCATACCCGGGGATGTTACACCAGGTGTTGCAAATTCTACTCCCACACTTTCGCCTTTTGCATTTTTTAATGTGCCATGCCACGCATTGTGCGTATCACCTGCAACCACTACTAACTTTTTATTTAATGCGGTAACGCTTTTGTATAATGCTTCGCGCTCGCTTGGGTAACCATCCCACGCATCTAAATTATAAGGCATTAAAGTATTTACGCGTGCGAGTTGCGCGGGTGTTACCGCTTTATTAGCTAACACGGCTTTTTTAATGGCAACAAGCTCTTTTAATACCAGCGGGATTTTAGTGCGATCGGATTGCGAGAATATTTCAGTAGGCAGCCACATTTTGCTCATGAGTACTTGCTGCCCTAATACTTGCCACTTTGCATTTGACTCAGTTATTGCACTCGTGAGCCAGTTTAGTTGTGTGTTACCTAGTAACTGCCTTTTTGGATTATTTAAATCACTGACAAAGCGCGCAATATCCATTTGCTTGGTCTCGGGGTTTTTATAGTCGCTGTAAGCGAGTTGTTTATCGCGTGCTATTACGCGCGTATCTAGCATGTGTAAGCTTATTAAATTACCAAAATCAAACGTGCGATATATTTGCGGGCTTTGTTCGCCCATAGGCGGTCTAATTGGCAGCCATTCGTAATAGGCTTGAATAGCCGCTGCGCGACGCTTAAAAAAGTCACCTTCATTAATGTTGTGATTTTCCGCGCCATTTTTGTATGTATCATTAGCAACTTCGTGGTCATCCCATATTGCAATAAAAGGCGCTGCTGCGTGAAGTGCTTGTAGGCCTTTGTCTGTTCTATAAATTGCATAGCGTTTGCGGTAGTCGCTTAAAGTAATAATTTCACCGCTGTTATCGGCAGCTAATTGGCGGCCAATTTTTTCAGCATTATCAGTGGCGTATCCACCCATTGGGTACTCGTAAATATAGTCTCCTAAATGCAGTACTACATCTAAATCCTTTTGCTTGGCGGCATCAGTGTAGGCATTAAAGTACCCAGCAGGGTAGTTTGAGCACGACACAACAGCCATTTTTATTTGTTCAACATTACTTATTGGCAGTGTTTTAGCTCGGCCTATAGGGCTTTGTGTTTGCAAACCCATAAAACGGTAAAAGTATTCGGTATTTGGTGCAAGATCTTGCACGTCTATTTTTATAGTAAAGTCGCGGCTTTTATCTGTTTGTTCGTAACCGCTGCGTAATATATTTTTAAAATCAGGATCACTTGCCAGCTCCCATGAAACAGTCGCAATGGAAGATGGTTGAGAGGTTGTGGCTCGCGTCCAAATTATTAAAGCATTACTTAGTGGATCACCACTGGCAACACCATGCTTAAACTCAATTGCTGATAATGGTCTGTCAGCTAGTGTTTGAGCGCAGCCTGTTATAGCGCTGGAAATAGCAACGGTAAATACACTGGCTACTGATGTTTTTAAAAAACCACGACGAGATAAGATAGACATACTGCACTTTTCAATTATTTATAGTAATGGAACTTTAACGTTTAGATATGACGTTTTTATAAACGCTAAATGTATTTACTGTGACTTTTATTAACGTGGGTAAATAGATCTTAATTATTAACCAAATATTGGTCAAAAAATAAAATTAAGTGGTTAGATTAATAGAGTGTGAATTTTTGAAATTAATTAAATTTATAAAAACCTATTTAATTACAATACTTTAATTTTTATTTTCATGTTGGCACAACCCTTGATTATATAACTTCGTCTAATCAAACAATATACAAACAAGGAATACCATTATGAAACATTCAATTAAAATCGCTATGGCAAGTTTATTAGTATTAGGTTCTGCGCAAGTACACGCAACAGAAGTGGACCTAGATGTTACTGATATATTAGCTCAAAGTGTAACAAGCTACGTTAAGCAAACAACATTCGAACTTGAAAAGTCATTAAAAGAAACGCTTTATTTTGATGCTAAAACTGTTTTAGTTGGAATATTAGATGAGGCTGTTTTAACCGAGAATACTGCGTCTAAAAATACTGACGCGAGTGTTAAAAACGTTAAATAAACCATTTAAAGGATTAAAACGATGAGCAGTGAATTTGGGTTATTTGCTTTAATGTTAGCGCCAGTAGCCAGTATGATAAGTGCATATTACTCAGTCCAAGTACTAAAAAGCATGGGGAGCTGGTTTAATATTTAACCAATGGTGGAGTAGGTAATTAATTCGATTCATGCAAAGCTGATCGACTTAGCAAAAGCGCACGTAAGTAAAGGCAGAGTGTTTGAAATAAGTAGACTTTATGAAACGTGCGATTTTTCCATTACCCATTTTTATGTTACCTGAAGGTTATACGCGATTACGCATATTTGAGCCTCGCTATTTAAATATGGTTAAAAACGCATTAAAAAATAATACAGGGTTTGTGCTTTGTACATTCGAGCATGACACGCCTTTTAATATAAGTGCGCAAGGTTGTCTTGTTGATATTATCGATTTTGATCAAGACGATAACGATGTATTATTAATTGATGTATATGCATCTAAAAACGTGCAAATTAATGATGCTTACCAAGACGAAGACGAACTGCGACATGGGCTGGTATCGCCTTGTAAGACGCCTTATTGGTACAAGGACATTAACAACTCAATTGGCAAACATTACCTATTACATGATGCGCTTTTAAACGTCTTTGAAAGTAATCCGGAACTTAGTTTACTGTACAAAAAAACTCATTTTGACAAGTTGCCTTGGATTGCAGCACGTTGGCTTGAGCTCCTGCCTATTTCTATCGAGAAAAAACAGCAACTTGCGTTTGAAACGAACTTTGATAACTTACTGAATTTCCTCCATACTGTGATTAATAACGAATTTGCCTAAATTTTATGATCCTAAATTAATTATTGCCCGTATTACTTAATACAAAAGCAATAACGGGATAAATTATTATGGTAAGTCAACAACAGTCACCACGTTGTGAACCTAATACAGGTAAGTACACTGCCATGCCAGAAACGCCGAGTAAAGAGCTCATGCAAGCGCTTATAGACGTTGCGCAATCACGCGACAAAAAAGCGTTTTCCTATTTATTTGAATATTTTGCGCCAAAAATTAAACGCTTTGGAATTAAGCAGTTTGGTGTTGAAGCTCAAGCAATGGAGCTTGTTCAAGAGACGTTAACGTCTGTTTGGCGTAAAGCACATTTGTATCACAGTGATAAAGGTGCAGCGACTACGTGGGTTTATACCGTTATGCGTAATGCTTCATTCGATATGCTTCGCAAAATGAAAAGTAACAAAGAAGAAAACATAAGCGAAGATATTTGGCCGTTATTAAACGAATCACAAGATACACATCACGAATACAGTGATCATTTAGAAGATAAGCAAATTAAGCGCTATTTAGACAAGCTACCAATCGCTCAACGTGAAGTGGTAAGAGGCGTTTATTTTCAAGATATGTCGCAAGAGCAACTTGCACATCAACTTAACATTCCAGTAGGCACGGTAAAATCACGGTTACGTTTGGCCTTGCAAAAATTACGTAATGAAATGGGAGATCAGCATGATTAAACATCACCCGAGTGAAACTTTACTGACACAGTATTGCGATGCATCACTTGCTACATCACTGAGTTTAGCCGTTTCTATACATGTAGATATGTGCCCTGTGTGCCAAGCTAAAGTCGCTAAAATTGAAGCAAGTAATGCAGACGCGTTATTTAGTGAAGAGCCAGTCCAATTTGAGATAGTTCAAACTGAGCAATCTGAGTTATTTGAAGACTTTGAATTGAATGTTCTTGATATGATCACATCTGATGATTCTATCGACGAAGTTTATGAGGTAGAGCCTGTTTCTATTAAAGTAAATGAACATAACTACCAGCTTCCACGTGCTTTAACGCGTATTTCTCATAGTAAATTTACACAAGTTGGTAAGTTAGCGCGATCTCGAGTTTCGCTTGATGATGGTGCGCTACGTTCTAGCCTGTTACACATTGATGCGGGTGGTGAAATACCAGAGCACACGCATACTGGATTTGAAGTTACTCTACTCCTAGATGGTGAGTTTAGTGACGAAGATGGTAGTTACGTACCAGGCGACTTTATATGGCAAGATGGTAGTCATCAGCATACACCTTTAACGAAAGACGGGTGTTTGTGCTTTACAGTTGTCAGTAGTGCGCTACATTTTAATAAGGGCTTCAGCAAGTTACTAAATCCAATAGGTAATTTGATTTACTAAGAGAATATATGCACACAGATATAATAAAAATAGGTATAAGCGCCTGTTTAGCAGGCGAAAAAGTTAGATTTGATACGGGTCATAAAAAATCAAATTTTTGTATGGATGAGCTAGGTAAACACGTTGAATACACACGGTTTTGTCCGGAAGTAGCTGTTGGTTTACCGATACCTCGCCCAACTATTCGCCAAGTTAAAGTGGGCGACACTATTAAAGTATGTCGCCCAGATGGCACTGGCGAAGTAGGTCAGCAACTTACCGAATATGGTAAAAAAGTTGCA
This sequence comes from Pseudoalteromonas sp. B131b, assembly GCF_037162545.1. NCBI lineage: Bacteria > Pseudomonadati > Pseudomonadota > Gammaproteobacteria > Alteromonadales > Pseudoalteromonadaceae > Pseudoalteromonas > Pseudoalteromonas sp. B131b. The sequence continues at coordinate 402,414 of NZ_JARLUZ010000002.1, forward strand.
ACAGAACAAGCTAAAGAGTTGAGTGGATTTGTATTTTGCGCGAAAAGTCCAAGTTGCGGTATGGAACGCATTAAAATATACAATGAAGCAGGCACGGGTAATACCTCAGAAGGCGTTGGTTTTTTTGCTGAGCAAATAATGAAGCACAACCCATTATTGCCATGTGAAGAAAACGGGCGTTTAAACGATATGCATTTACGTGAAAACTTTGTAATGAGAATTTACGTATTTAAAAACTGGCAAAAGTTAGTACAAGAGCCGATTACGGTTCACAAGCTTACTCAATTTCACTCTCAGTATAAGTATTTGTTGATGGCTCATAATTACCAAGCTTATCGTGATTTGGGTAACCTGCTTGGAACGTTTGTAGGTGACGATATAAATGCAGTTGCTGATGAATATATTTTAGGTTTGATGACAGGTCTTAAAAAGCCAGCTTCTCGCAGAAATAATTGCAATACGCTAATGCATTTACAAGGCTACTTTAAAACTGATTTATCGAAGGTTGAAAAACAAGAACTTCGTGATGCGATAGATGAATACCGCGAAGGATTGGTGCCATTGTATGTACCACTTACCTTGTTAAAGCATCATTTGAAAGTTCATCCAAATGAGTACCTCGAAAAACAAGTGTTTTTTAACCCATACCCTCACGATTTAAAACTACGATTTGGTATTTAATGGATACATTATTTTGGTTTAGGCGCGATTTGCGCCTTTTTTCTAACGAAGCGTTAATTCAAGCGCTAAACAATGGCGCTAAACACGCCATTTTTTTGTGTCTGAAAAGCAGTGGCAACAACACCAAACAGCGCCTATTCAGATTGACTTACTCAAGCGTCGAGTTACTTATCTTCAATCCCAACTTGCTGATTACGGTATTACTTTACATATTATTGAAGCGCCTAGCTTTTGTGATTGTACGCGCGAGCTCATTAACTTTTGTAAAGCAAACGATGTAAAACACGTAATTGCTAATACAGAATATGAGCTTAATGAAGTAAACCGGGATAAAGCAATTTTGCATGAATGCGATGAGCTTTCTATTACTTTTACTTTGTACGAAGGTGATTTAATTGCACCTGTTGGAACGGTCAAAAATCAAAGTAATGAAATGTATAAAGTGTTTACTCCATTTAAACGTGCATGGTTAAAGCAGTATCAAGATACACACTTTAGTTTGCCACAATGGCCTTTAACTTCTGACCCTATTGAATTTGACGAGAGTGATTTACTAAAAAGTGATGGGTGCTCAGATAAGTGGCCGGTTGACGACGAAACACTCTCTACCGTGGTCGATAACTTTATATGCGACAAACTTACAAGTTACGACGACCAGCGTGATATTCCTAGTGTAAAAGGCACATCGGGTTTAAGCCCGTATTTAGCACTAGGTATTGTAAGCACAAAGCAGCTGCTTATTAATATTCAGCAGCGTTATCCTGATATTTTAACTACATCAAAAAGCAAAACGTTTACGTGGATTAACGAGCTTGTTTGGCGCGAATTTTACAGGCATTTAATTGCTGAATTTCCGAAGCTTTCGCGTGGCGATAACTTTAACGAAAAGTATAACGCTGTAGTGTGGCGTAAAAGCGAAAGCGATTTTAAAGCATGGTGCGAAGGGCGTACAGGTTACCCGTTAGTGGATGCAGCAATGCTACAACTTAAGCAAACCGGTTGGATGCATAATCGTTTACGAATGGTTGTTGCAAGCTTTTTAACTAAGCATTTATTAATAGACTGGCGTGAAGGTGAACGCTTTTTTATGCAGCACTTAATTGATGGCGATTTAGCCTCAAATAATGGTGGTTGGCAGTGGGCTGCAAGTACGGGCTGTGATGCTCAGCCTTATTTTAGAGTTTTTAATCCTATCAGACAAAGCGAGCGCTTTGATCCAACGGGCAAGTTTATCCGTAAGTATTTGCCAGAGCTTGAAAACGTGCCAGATAAACACATTCATTTTCCACACACTTATTTAGCCGCAACAGGCAAAGATAAGGAATGTTACTGGCCAGCAATAGTTGATCATAAAGCGGCACGAGAACGTGCACTTGCTGCATTTAAGGTGTGATATGGATAACCAGTTACCAGTAGATAAATTTGTTGAAATATACCAACAGCTTAATAGCACTAATCTTGATTTATTGAGTGATATTTACTGCGACAACATACAGTTTATAGATCCGATGCATGAAATTAACGGCATTGTAGAATTGCGCAGGTACTTTGCTAATTTATACAGCAATGTTAAGCATTGCCAGTTTGATATTAGTGATTCGTTTAATAGCGGTAACAATGCTTTTATTTATTGGACTATGCATTATGCACATCCAAAGCTCTCATCAGGTAAAACTATTTCGGTAGAAGGTCATAGCAAGCTTATTTTTAAAGATGGCAAAATTATCAAGCACAGAGACTACTTTAATGTGGGCGAGTTGTTATACAAACACATTCCTTTACTTGGTAGCGTTATAAAGCTAATTGATAAAAGGACAGGTTAATTATGATCACACTTATAACGGGTGCTACATCAGGTATTGGCGAGCAGCTAGCAATTAAATATGCGCAGCTAGGAGACACTGTTATAGCTTGCGGACGTAATAGTGAAAAGCTCGCCGAGCTTGCTAAATACGACAATATTCAAGCTTGTAAATTTGATGCAACTAACCTGCAAGATATAAAAGAGTCTACTATTGGCTTTCCTCATTTTGATCGAGTTATCTTAAACGCCGGTAACTGTGAATATATAGATGATGCGCGAAATTTTGATAGTGCATTATTTGAACGTGTAATAAACGTCAATTTACTTTCTATGGGGTATTGCCTTGAGGCGTTACTCCCTAAAATAAATCCAGGCGGCCAGCTTGTTTTAGTTAGCTCAAGTGTTACTTATCTTGCGCTACCTCGTTCAGAAGCTTATGGTGCATCAAAAGCGGGTGTAAGTTATTTAGCAAAAAGCTTAGCTGTTGATTTAAATGATGTTGATGTGACTTTAGTTCATCCAGGTTTTGTAAAAACCCCGCTCACTAGTAAAAATGATTTCCCGATGCCTATGGCCGTTACCGCTGAAAAAGCCGCTGACTACATGATTAAGGGTATTCAAAAACGCCGCAAAGACGTTCATTTCCCTTATCGTTTTACACTTATATTAAAAGCATTACGTATTTTACCACTCCCACTTTGGCTTAGAATCGCAAAAGGATTAGCCCGTTGAAAAAAATAGCAATAATAGGAACTGGTGTATCTGGTTTAACATGTGGGCATTTGCTTCACAAACATTACGATGTAACCGTATTTGAAAAAAATGATTACATAGGTGGCCACACTGCAACAGTTGATGTTGATGTAAGCGGCATCAAATACGCAATAGACACAGGCTTTATTGTGTTTAATGACCGAACTTACCCATACTTTGAAAAACTGCTAAAGCGTATTGGTGTCAATAAACAAAAAACAGAAATGAGCTTTAGTGTTCACAACGAAGCCACTGGTTTTGAATATAATGGCCATACGTTTACAAGTTTGTTTGCACAGCGCCGTAATATTTTTAGACCAAAATTTTGGCGTTTATTGTACGACATTGTTAGGTTTAACAAACTGTGCAAAGCAATGCATGAAAAAGGTGATTACCAGTCTGATCAATCATTAGGACAATTGCTTAACGATAACCAGTTTAACGACTTTTTTAAATACCATTATATTCTTCCTATGGGCGCGGCTATTTGGTCTACCAGTATTAAAGAAATGGAAAACGTAGGCGTTGAGTTTTTTGTTAAGTTTTTCTTTAATCATGGGCTTTTAGATGTAACCAATAGACCACAGTGGTATGTAGTACCAGGAGGCTCTCGTCAGTACATTAAGCCGCTGATCAGAGGCTTTGCCGACAAAATTAACCTCAATACAAATATTAAATCTGTTACGCGTCAAAATGATGAAGTAACAATAGAGTTTGCCAATGGTGAGCAAAGTAAATTTGATAAAGTAATATTTGCTTGTCATTCAGATCAGGCGCTTGCACTACTTGGTGATGCTACGGAGCAAGAAAAGTCAGTATTGGGGGCAATAGCTTACACTGAGAACTCAGTGGTGCTGCACACCGATACAAACCTTTTACCAGATAGAAAAGCGGCATGGGCAAGCTGGAACTACCTACTTAATAACAACACTGATAAAGCAGCTGTTGTTACTTACCAAATGAATATTTTGCAAGGTATACAATCGGATACACAGTTTTGTGTAACGCTTAATCATCTTGAAGGAATAAGCCAAAGTAAAATTTTGCGCGAGTTTACCTATCATCACCCTGTATTTAACCAAGAATCTATTGCTGCTCAAAAATTAAAACACAGTATTGATGGGAACAATAATAGTTATTTTTGTGGTGCTTATTGGTACAATGGCTTCCATGAAGATGGTGTACACAGTGGTGTAGATGTGGCTAAACAGCTTGGGGTCGAATTTGACTAGTGCAGTTTATTTAGGCGATGTAAAACATCGCCGTTTTGCTGTTAAAGAACATCGTTTTAGCTATCCTTTGTATATGATGTGGGTCGATCTAAACAATCCTCAGCAATTAAATGGTGTACATAAAAACTTAGGTACATCAGGCTTAAAAGCCTTAAAGTTTAACGAGGCAGATTACCTTCAAAGTTTATCAGCTTCTGACCAATCTCCCATTATTGAACGTGCTCATAAGCAACTTTCTTCATTAGGTATAAAGGAAACATTTACTCATGTTTATATGCTTGGGCAACTACGCTGTTTAGGGGTTTATTTTAGCCCTGTTAATTTTTACTTTTTTGGTAATAGCGATAATAGCTTTACGTATATGATTGCTGAAGTAAGTAATACACCGTGGAATGAACGCCATTACTATTTAGTCTCCCTAGAAAAAAAGTGAACTTTAAGAAGGTTTTTTCCGTATCACCTTTTATGAATTTAGATATGAACTATCATTGGCATATTCGACAGTCGCCTGATAAAACATTGATACATATTGAAAATAAACGAGATGAAGTATTATTATTTGATGCAACACTTCGTTTGAAACGTGCAGAGCTTACTAATCAAGAAGTCAGTAAGTTACTAAAACGTTTTCCGGCCATGACGTGGTCGATATTTAAAGGTATTTACCATCAAGCGCTAAAGTTATTTATAAAGCGAGTGCCTTTTTTAGGTCACTCAGGTAGGCCATAAAACATATACAGATAGTTAGAACAATAAATAGGTATTTTAATGGATAAAGTGTCGAGCTTAAATTGTGAACAAAGCACTAGTTGGTTAACTAACATATATAAAAAATTAGTAACTAAAGCCTTTTCGTCAATTAAAACTGGTCAAATAGTTTTGATTGAGGGAAACGAAAGAACTATTTTTGGGGATTCATCTTCAGAACTAAAAGCAACTGTTACAGTAAATGATAAAGCAATGTATAAAGCATTTGCTCTGTCAGGCAGTGTTGGCGCAGGCGAAGCGTATATTTTGGGTCACTGGTCTTGTGACAACTTAACTTCATTTATAGAGATATTTGCTATAAACGAAAAGCAACTCGATGAGTTTGAAAAAAATTCGCATTTTTTAGTAATATCGCACACCGATTTAATCACATAAAAAATAAAAATTCAGAATCGGGCTCTAAAAAGAACATTGTTGCTCATTACGACTTAGGTAATGATTTGTACGAATCATTTTTAAGTAAAGAAATGCTTTACTCAAGTGCTGTATATCCTACTAAAGAAGCAACACTTGAAGAGGCGCAGCAATACAAGCTTAAACGCATTTGCGAGCAAGTTGAGCTTCAAAAAAATGATTCAGTAATTGAAATTGGTACAGGGTGGGGGGCTTTTGCTATATATGCAGCCACACATTACGATTGCCATGTAACTACAACAACCATATCTGATGAGCAACATGATTATGTAGCTAACAAGATTGTTGAGCTTGGTCTTGAGAATAAAATAACATTACTCAAGCTCGATTACAGATTACTAAAAGGTAAATACGACAAGCTTGTTTCTATTGAAATGATAGAAGCGGTTGGTCATGACTATTTACCTAGCTTCTTCACTCAGTGTGGTGAGCTCTTAAAAGACGATGGCGCAATGCTCATTCAAGCTATAACTATTGGCGATCAGCGTTATAAGCACTACTTAAAAAATTCTGACTTTATCCAACAGTATATTTTTCCGGGCGGATGTTTGCCATCACTTAACGAAATGAGTGAGCAGATTAAAAATAATACCGACATGGTAATTCATACTGTTAATGATATTGGTGCTCACTACGCACGAACATTAGCAGATTGGCGAACTCGTTTTATAAAAAGCTGGCCAGATTTGGACCGTTCAAAATTTGATGAACGCTTTTATCGCTTGTGGTTATTTTACTTTGCTTATTGCGAAGGTGCGTTTAGAGCTAGAGCTACAAGCACAGTGCATTTAATGGCACGTAAACCGAGGTTTATGAGCGATAACGATGATATTGCGCTCGGTTATTAATTTTTTTATTTCAAGCAGTGTGGTTTTTATCATTGCTGCTTGAGGCTAATTCGCTATTTTTTAGCGGATTAATTATTGTTTTAATGTTTTGTTTGTCAAAGCAGAAAAAACAAGACACCTTACTACTAATTAAAGCCCTACCTTTAGTAATGTTGTTAGAGTTTATAGCGGTAAAGTTAGGCTTGTTAGAATTTAAAGTTTATCCCTTTCCTCTATGGCTCGCCTTTTTATGGGTTGCATTATTACTTTCTTTAAACACCTCAATGATCTTTTTAGGTAGGTTAAAACTTTGGCAGGCCTTTTTAGTATGCATGGCTTTTGCGCCAGCAAGTTATTGGGCTGGAGCACGCTTTGAAGTAATAAGTTTAGGGTTCCCTTTATGGCAATTCTGGCTCGTTTACGGGGCGCTTTGGTCTACAGTGTTTACTGCTATTCTTTTTATAAACCAAAAAATCAAGTTATTTATCAATCGCTGATCTTCCATAATTTCTATTTCGTAACATTACCCATTGACTCAAAGGAAGCTTATTTTGAAATCTTTACTAAAGGCAGTTACTTTTTATTTGCTTACAACTTCAATTGTTTTAGCTAACACACAATTCAATAAAGTAGGCGAAGCACGAATGGAGTATTTATTTTGGGATGTATATGACGCTGTGCTATTTACCCCTTCAGGTAATTACAGCGCAGGAACACATCCTATTAAGTTTAAGCTTACCTATTTACGCGACTTTGAAGCTAAAGGAATAGTTAAAGCAACAAATGAGCAGTGGGAACATCTTGGAAAAAAGAGCTAGCTGATAAATATGACAGTAAATTATTGTCTATTTGGCCTGATATAAAAAAGGGTGACTCACTAACATTAGTGACAAATGAGCAAGGTATGAGCACTTTTTATCATAATGATGAAAAAATGGGTGAAATTGATGAACCTCAATTTTCGAGTGACTTTTTAGCTATTTGGCTTGATGAAAAAACCTCTGAGCCAAAACTACGAAAGCAACTATTAGGGAATTAATATGAATATATTAAACACGTTAAAAACAGCATTGATCTGCTCATCAGCTCTACTTTTAATTAGCTGTTCAGCGCCAAATGTTGAACATTATAAAAACACATCGCCAAATTTCGACTTTAAAACATTTTTTAGTGGAAATTTAAAAGCCTATGGCGTTGTACAAGACTTTAAGGGCGAATTGACCCGCAAGCTGGTTGTTGATATGAATGCAACGTGGGATGGTAACCAGGGCGTTATTGAGGAAGATTTTGTTTACGATGATGGTGAAACACAAAAACGTATTTGGAAAGTAACGCTTAATAACGATAACAGCCTAACGGGCACTGCTGATGATGTTATTGGTGTAGCTAAAGGGAAAAGTAATGGCAGTGTATTTCATTGGAACTATAATGTTGAACTTGCATATGATGACAGCACTTTAAACGTTAATTTTGACGATTGGATGTACTTGGTTACACAAACGCGCTTGATAAACCGCACATCTATTGTTAAGTTTGGTGTCGAGGTCGGGGAAGTGACCTTAGTTATCGAAAAAATATAGTTTATTATGTTGCCTAAGTTGCACCAAAATTGTACTTAAATTAAGTTGTTGTTAACTCAACATGCTGTATTTTACCGAGAATTATTTAAATTTTATGTGTTTTTGAAGATTTTAAACAAAAAATGCAATTTGCTGTTGCTAACTGTTTAAAAATGCATAAAGATAGGATTTGCGAAGGCAAAATAATAACGAATAGGAATCTAACAATGAATAAAGCTCAATTAGTTGAAAAAATTGCTACTGATGCAGAAATCTCTAAAGCTGCCGCTACTCGTGCTCTTGACGCGTTTACCGGTGCTGTAACTTCTTCTTTAAAAGAAGGTGATTCAGTAGCGTTAGTTGGTTTTGGTACTTTCTCAGTAAAAGAACGTGCAGCTCGCACTGGCCGTAACCCACAAACGGGTGCTGAGATCCAAATCGCAGCAGCAACTATCCCAAGCTTTAAAGCAGGTAAAGGTCTTAAAGACCAAGTAAACCCTTAATAGGTTTAACAAATTAAATAAAAAAAGGGCTAATTAGCCCTTTTTTTTATCTATTAAAAAGCCAAATTTCAATGGCTTAATTATAGGTAAGTTATGCTTTTAAGGCTTTATCGCCTCTTCCTATGCCTACAGCACCTGAGCGCACAACTTCAATAATGTCAGTTTCATGTCGCAACGTATCTAAAAATGATTCTATCTTATCTGTGCTACTAACAAGTTGTAGGCTGTAACTTTGACGTCCCATATCTAAAATAGCGCCTTGGAAAACATCGACCACACGGGTTACTGCAGCACGGGTTGATTCATCTTGCGCGAATACTTTAACTAATAAAAGCTCGCGTTCGATGTGACTCATCTCGGTTAAATCTATAATCTTTAATACATCAACAAGTTTATTAACTTGCTTTGTTATTTGCTCAACAACACGGTCATCACCCATGGTGGTAATAGTGATACGCGATAATGATTGATCATCAGTTGTACCTACAGTCAGGCTATCAATATTGTATGCACGTTGTGAAAAAAGCCCAACAATACGTGATAGAGCACCGGGTTCATTTTCTAATAATATAGATAAAATACGACGCATTATGCTTTTACTCCTTTACGTAACCACATCTCATCAATGCCACCTAATTTAATTTGCATTGGATATACATGCTCTTTTTCGTCGACAAGAATATCTAAAAAGACTAAGCGGTCGTTTATGCTCATCGCCCTGTCAATTGCAGGTTGTAGTTCATCAAGCGTATTTACTTGAATACCTACATGTCCGTAGCTTTCAACTAACTTAACAAAATCAGGGAGGGAATCCATGTAAGATGATGAATGGCGTCCGCCGTAAACCATATCTTGCCATTGACGTACCATACCTAAAGAGCGGTTATTAAGTGATACAACTTTTACCGCAAGGTTGTACTGTAAACAGGTAGATAGTTCTTGGATATTCATTTGAATAGAGCCATCACCTGTAATACATACAGATTCTTTATCCGGAAAGGCTAGCTTTACACCCATTGCAGCAGGTAAACCAAAGCCCATAGTGCCTAGGCCGCCTGAATTTATCCACTGACGAGGATGTTTAAATGGGTAGTATTGCGCTGCAAACATTTGGTGCTGACCAACGTCAGAACTTACGTAAGCATCGCCATTAGTGGCTTTATAAACAGCTTCTATAACGGCTTGTGGTTTAATTTTTTCGCTATCAGTGTTGTAGCTTAAACATTTTTGTTCGCGCCAGCTGATAATTTGACGCCACCAATCTTCTTGTGCGCTGCGGTCGATTTTAATTGGGCTTTTATCGATACCTGCTTGTAGTTGCTCCAGCACCGTTGCTAAGCAACCCACAACGGGAATATGCGCTTTGATTGTTTTAGAAATAGAGGTTGGGTCTACATCTACATGTACAATTGTGGCATTAGGGCAAAACTTTTGAACATTATTAGTTACCCTGTCATCAAATCGGGCACCTAATGCCAAAATAACATCGGCGTTAGCCATTGCTTTGTTTGCTTCTAGTGTACCGTGCATGCCTAACATACCGACAAAGTTAGGGTGCACACCTGAAATACCACCCAATCCCATTAGTGTGTTTGTAATTGGCGCATTTAACGATTCAACTAAGTGTGTTAATTGCTCTGACGTGTTTGAAATAACAATGCCGCCACCCGAATAAATAACAAGCTTTTTAGCTTCTAAAATGGCAGTAACAGCTTTTCGAATTTGCTTAGAGTGACCTTTAGTATTAGGACTGTAGGTTCTAAGTTCTGTTGTTTGAGGAAATTCGTATTCAAACTTAATCGCAGGGTTTAGCATGTCTTTAGGGAGTTCAACTACAACTGGGCCTGGACGACCTGTACTGGCTATATAAAAGGCTTTAGCGAGTATTGCAGGGATCTCCTGCGCACTTCTACAATTAAAGCTGTGTTTAACTATAGGGCGAGAACAGCCAACAATATCAGTTTCTTGGAATGCATCGTCACCAATTAAATTTGTAGGTACTTGGCCTGATAATACAACCATAGGAATTGAATCCATGTAGGCCGTTGCAATACCTGTAATACAGTTTGTAGCGCCAGGGCCTGAGGTTGCAAGCACAACACCCACGTCACCAGTTGCTCGTGCATAGCCGTCGGCCATATGCGTAGCAGCTTGCTCGTGACGCACAAGTATGTGTTCAATATCATCTTGTTGAAAAAGTGCATCGTATAAATCTAATACTGAACCACCGGGGTAGCCAAATATGTATTTAACCTTTAAATCTTTTAATGCCTGAACAACTAGTTCAGAACCATTATATTCTTGTTTGCTCATCCTCATTCCTCTGTGCGCTTTTTATGCATAAAAAAACCCCCGCGTAGTGCGAGGGTTTTTAAAAAGCAGTATCACCTTTTAATACATCCCCGCTGGGCTTATAACTAAGACCAGTACGAGTACGACTAAAAGATTAATGTGTGTGTTCATAGTTTTTACTCTACTTAGCAAAACACTGCTTTTAAATTAAAAATTCTGTATAGGTTTATTTTTAAGGGTTTTGAGCCTTTATGTCAACCTTGAAAGCAGTTTTTTGCATTTTAAATTCGTTTTGTGGCTTTTTTTAATTTAAATCTGCAGAAACTCTGTGTTTAACTGAGTTTACTAGCAGAAATTATGCACTTTAGGTTGTGGGTTCGATTTTAGATATAAAAATAGTGAGAGACCATTAACTTTTATTGCATATGTTAACTATATGTTTTTATCGCCTGTTTAAATTCCTATTATTAGGTATGATTACTACATAATTATGTTTGAGGAAGACACAGTGAAAAAAGTGATGTTAATTGCGCTTTTAACTACGCTATTAAGCCCAATAGTGGCAGCTAATAATATAAGTCCGCATGATGTTGGTATAACTAACGAAGAACGTATTTTATATTGGCTTAAAAAAAGAGACCAAATATCTTCAAGTGAGTTAGATAGTTCATTTAAGTCATATATGAGTAATAAAGAAGCTGCCAATCACTCAATTAAAAATGGCTTTAGGCAATTTAAATCCTCCTCCAACGTTTTTTCAAACACAAATAAACAGCAGGTTGCTTTTTCAACGTCACTAGTGCCAGATCAAAGTGTTAATGATGTAAAAGTGTTAGCTATCTTAATTGATTTTCCTGATCTAAAACATGACGACAATCAGCTTGTAGAGCAAGACACCGACATGTTTTACGCTGAATATTCAACTGAGCACTATCAGCAAATGCTTTTTAATACTCAAGGTTATACGGGCCCTGATGGACAAAGCTTAAAAACGGCTGCTGATTATTATAAAGTGGCTTCGGGGAACAGCTTAAACTTTAACGGACAGGTGTATGGCTGGGTAACCGCTGATAGCAATGCAAAAATATATGGTGAGCGCCAAGGCAGTACACGGGATATAAATGCACCCGCTTTAATTAAAGAGGCTGTGGAGAAGGCGGTTGCAAAGTTTAATATTAATTTAGCGGATTATGATTTAACCGATTTAGATGATATTGATGGCGACGGTATTGTTAATGAACCTAATGGCATCATTGACCATGTAATGATTTTTCATTCAAGTATTGGTGAGGAAGCAGGTGGCGGTTACCTAAGCACCGATGCTATTTGGTCGCACCGCTACTATGTGTTTGATGAAAATAGCGGGCCGAGCGAGATTGCAGGCAGCAATATTAAGCTCTTTGGTTATACCATTAACCCTATTGATGCAGGGATTGGTGTGGTAGTGCATGAGTTTGGACATGACTTAGGATTATTGGATGAATACGACTTGCAATCTAACACGGTAGGTGAGCCCGTCGCGTCTTGGTCAGTTATGTCGACAGGAAGTTGGGCTGGTTCGCCAAGAGGCTCAGAGCCGGTTATGTTTAGTCCTTATGCGCTTGAGTATTTACAAAAACGATACCGGGGTAACTGGGTTAACCAGCTTACGCTTGATATGGATGAGATAGAGGCTAACTCACAGCAAACATTAATTAATACTGCGAGTACTTCACAACTGCAAAATCAAATAAAAATAACACTGCCACCAAGGCTCGAAAAATTTAGAGCTCCAGTAGAAGGTGATTTTCAATACTATTCAAATACGGGCGACAATATTAGCAACAGCTTAGCGAATACAATAGCGCTACCAAGCACAACTGAGACACTTACTTTAAGCTTTATTGCTTATTACAGTATTGAGCGCGATTACGATTTAGTTCAAGTAAAAGTAAATGGCGAGCCAATCGCGAGTAATTATACGCAAGCGCTTAATCCATACTACGGTGATATTGGTCCGTATATCTCAGGTGATTCATTTCTTAATAGTGATGCTAAGCAACCTAACGGCTATTTAACCCATAAGTTTGATTTATCAGCTTATGCTGGGCAAACAATTGATTTAAAAATTGAATACATAACAGATGCGAACACACATTATTATGGTTTTATTGTTGATGATATGCGCATTGAGCAAAGTGATACTTTAATTTGGCAAAATAATGCACAGGATCAAGTTAACACTGAGTTTAATGGCTTTGAAAAAATTGGTAATTACACATATGCATCACCATCACATTACTATTTACAATTGCGTTCATACACAGACGTTGACAGTAGCTTACAAGCAGAGCAGTACTCACCGGGGTTATTATTGTGGTACAGCAATGAATCTCAAGCAGATAATAACACTACCGAGCATCCAGGCAGTGGTTTTGCATTAGTGGTAGATGCCGATCAGCGCTCAATAAATAAAGGCAGTACGCAAACTCCGGCTGCTTCAGCAATTCAAATACGTGATGCTGCTTTTAGTCTATACCAACAAAGGGCAGGATTAGGTGATGATGATTTATCAGCTATCACCCAGTTCACTGATAAAAACGATTATAGCTTTTCAGCACAAAAACCATCGGGTGTTATGCTTCCACAGGTTGGTTTTGGGTTTAATATTATAAATCAGTCAGCTGATAGTGAAGACATAGAAGTAGAGCTTAATTACGATGTCACTAAGGGTATTAATTTTACCAAAACAGGTTTAACCGTTAATTTTAATGTAGAAGGTTTTGCACTCACGCCTTCGGATACATTTACGTGGAATTTTGATGATGGTAGCTCAAGCATAGAGTTAACCCCTACTCATGAATACCAAGACTATGGCACTTACAACGTTGAGTTTATGGCAAGTAATGGTACTTCAGATCAAGTAGCTGTAGTTCAAGTTACACTAGCTGAACCATTATCTGTAAATGAAATTGAATATGAAATAAACCAAGGAACTTTAACAGCTGAGGCTTCGCTTACAGGTGGGGTCGCACCGTATACTTATAATTGGCAGCTAGGGGATGGAAGTACTTTAACGACGCAATCGCTTACTTATAATTATTTATACTCTGGTGATTACCAAGTAACGCTTACAGTGACAGATAACGAAGGCACGGAGCAAACTAAAGCGATTGATGTAACTGCAACTGTTCCGCTTAGCATAAACGCAAACGCTACCGTTAGTGATTTAAGCGCACAATTTAATGCCCAAGTAACCGGCGGCTTTAATAGTTATACTTACAGTTGGGATTTTGGTGATGGCAGTGCGTTATCAAATTTACAAAACCCAATACATACTTATCAAACTGACGGGACATATAACGTAACGTTGAATGTTACTGATACTCAAACCAATGATACTTTTACTAAAGAGTTATCTGCTACTGTGCAAAAACAACAAAGTAGTTCGGGTTCAAGTGGCGGATCACTTTCAGGTTTATTAGGATTACTACTTTTGGGCTTATTTAGGTTTAATACTAACTTGCATAAATACACTAGGTTAGTATAAACGTAGTTAGCAAACATAAAAAAGCCCGCTAAATTAGCGGGCTTTTTAAATTAATAACAAATATTAATTATAAACGGTCAATTACTGATTGAGTGAAATCAGTTGTACCGTGGCTGCCACCTAAATCGCGAGTTGTACGGTCGCCTGATTTAATTACATCAGCAACAGCACTACGAATACGCTCTGCTGTATCGCCCATATTTAAATGCTCAAGCATTTGAATAGATGCTAAAATTACAGATGTTGGGTTAGCTAGATTTTTGCCTGCAATATCAGGCGCGCTACCATGTACAGCTTCAAAAATTGCAGCGTCTTCACCAATGTTAGCACCAGGTGCCATACCTAAACCGCCAACTAAACCAGCACAAAGGTCAGATAAAATATCACCAAATAAGTTAGTCGTAACAATTACGTCAAACTCTTCAGGTGTCATTACCAGCTTCATACATGTTGCATCAACAATCATTTCATTTGATTCAATTTGTGGGTAACGCTCTGCTACTTCACGTGCTACTTTTAAAAACAAACCAGATGTTGATTTTAAAATGTTAGCTTTATGAACGGCAGTTACTTTTTTACGACCTTCGCGTACCGCTAGCTCGTATGCAAAAGTTACGATTTTTTCTGCGCCTTCACGCGTAATTATCGATTTTGCTTGTGCTTCATTACCGTCTTCACTTACTACTTGGCCAGCACCTGAGTACATACCTTGGGTGTTTTCACGAATAGTAATGATATCAATATCGTCGTAACGCGCTTTAGTACCAACAAATGATTTAACTGGGCGTACGTTAGCGTATAAACCAAATTGCTTACGAAGCGTTACGTTAATAGACGTAAAACCTTCACCTACAGGCGTAGTTAAAGGACCTTTTAATGTGATTTTATTTCTAGCAATGGTATCAACCGTTTCTTGCGGAAGTAACTCACCTGTTTTTTCAAGTGCTGCAAGGCCTGCATCAACAAATTCATAATCAAAGTCGCAACCTGCGGCTTTTAATATTTCAAGTGCTGAGTCGATAATGCTCGGACCGATGCCGTCGCCTTTGATCACTGTGATGGTTTGTTTGGCCATTGACTTTTCCTTTAAAGATTTTGATTTGCACATAAATTATTACTCTGAGAGAGTAACAGCTTGTTAGGTCATTTATGTGAATGGGATTGAAAATTGTAAGGGCGCATTTATACCAACTTATCGCCCATTTTGCTAGTTTATACTACAAATACTGGGTATAAATTGTATTTATAATGGAAATAAAAAGACTAAATAACCTGAACACAGAACAAGATATTTACTAACATATTGAACCATAATGATATTTAAAATTATTTTTCTAGCCAGAGATTTTCAATGAAAAAAGGCGAATTTGCGCGTCATTAGCTTGCTTATTGCAAGTAGATTAAACGCAGTTAGCGTCAGATTTAATCCCTCAAATTGATTAAGTATTATTACGGATTGGTATTAAATAGTATTAGATAAGGCAAGCTCTTGGAGCTGTTCATTAAATAAGTGATGGTTTTCCCATTTTTGAGTAGTTAATTGCTGATCTAATATTTTCTGTTGCCAAGTGCTTAGCTTTAGCTGCGGTTTAAATACGGTTTGTGTAAGCGCCTTTATTGCTACCCATAGTTTACTGCGTTCGTTGAGCTGCTTTTTTGGAAGATGTTCAGCTTCCAATAATGCGATTGCCCAAGGGTTATCACTTAATAGTAATGTAAGTTGTGCTTTTAGCTGCTCAGTGTCTAATGAACTAACACCAAAAAAGGCACTAATAGGCGTATTCAATGTGGTGTTAAGTGTTTCATCAATCATTATTTTTCTAGATATATGTGTACTGCATTGTGTTAATAAAAAATAAGCATAGCCATAAAGAGGAAGTGCGATATGTTCAAATTGAATCATTTTATTTTTACTAACAAATAGAGCAATAATTTCTACTATGCACTCTAGTCGCGTTAAAACAAATTGTTGTAAAGGGTGAGGAGTTACCTTAACCAGTTGCTCAAATATAACTCGCTGAATAATTGCAGGGGCGTTAAAATAACCAACCATAGATAGACTATGTTTCAAATTTTTAGCTGCTTGATGTTCATTATTATAAGGTTTTACAGCCTCACATAGATTTTCTATTACATTAGGATAAGGCGCCATAATTTGGCTTAACGCTTTGTAGCTGTATTCATGCTGTAACTTAAGACGACTAATTAACTCTATCAAAGCTAGCGACCCATTATTTAGTATATTGGCAGTGGAAGTTATATGCTCACTGTCCCATACACTAATTTGGATACGTGAATCATTTGATTGCCACTGGATAGCGTTGCTGTTTAGCAATGCCTTGACTCTATACCACGCTATTTTATTTTTATTCTCGACGTTTATTAGTATATGACGCTGCTGATTGTCGCTGGCCAAATACACCATTAATTGATCATTATATATAACTCGGCTACCCGGTAATAATGGGCCTATATGTGCGATTAAAAATTTTATTAGCTGTTGCGCAAATAGGTTAGGTGTACGTATATATAAATCGCCAAGAGCTTTAAAAAGACTAATATGTTGTTTAGAAGGGCTATAAGTAATGTTCATTGCAATTATATTAGCGATAGCAACAAGCGTAATGCCACCATCATAAAGCATTATTTTTGGTGTAGTGACTAATGCTTGCTTGTACTTAGTTAGTTTTGCAAGAACTTGCGTTATTGGTTTTGCTGAATCACCGCCAGTTAAGATTATTTTAGCGGTGAGCTGGTGGCGTAATTGCCATATTCTTTTATCACTATCACTAAACTTTAACTGTTTGGAAAGCTTGTTTAGTTGCTCACCCACACATAAGTGATCAACAAGTGCAGCACAGATATATAATTCACTAAGCTGATTATTGTATTGCTGGCTTTTACACAAAGCAGCGGTTAAAACACATTGATTGATAACCAAATTAACAGAATAACTATATTTAGGGTTAAATACAGCACACCTAGCTTGTAAAGCTACAGGGTATTGCTCATATAATTCTCTGTATTGCTCAGAAAGTTTACATACTGCAGGGTAGACTGTCTGCCATTGTTTTTTTACATTATATAAAGTTAAAAATAGTTTTGTATTTTCAAGTAATTGGTTTAGTTTGACAGAAATAGGCTCATTCATTATGCCTTCACCTAGTTTTAATCCTGATATTTTTTATAAGCACTAGGCCCCCACAAAATAAGTTGACCATTTTTAAATAACAGTCCGGTACATTCATCTATGGTTGTTATGCCATCGGACGTTTTATGTTGCGTGCGATAAAAAATGATTTGAAGTACTTCATCACTATTGCGTTTTGCAAAAGTAAGATCTGGGCTGCCTAAGTAGTCAAGTACACTATTAATAGTAGTAGGCTGCTCTAGTGAAAGCTTTTCGATATAACGTTTATTAAATGCTTCGCGGTCTTGCCAAATCATCGCTTGGGGGTCATCTTTATAAAAAGTGATCACCAATGTTGCTATTAGCGCATATAGCCCTAAACCTAGAATTAAATACCTAAAAAACTTTTTCAACATTATTTACTCTGGTCACAGAATCTAATAATAGTATACGTATTGTAATTAGCACACGCTATAAACATGCGACTAACTAAGCCTTAATTGCTTTAAACTAAAACCCAAGTTTATATCCGTGCGTAAACTAACCAGTTGTTTTGAGATTACATACATATCCATATTTGCTTCTAGCTTTTTATGAATACTTGGGCTTAGTAATTTATCTTCTAGCGCTTGCTCAACAGTATTATAATTATTAATAAGTTGTTGAGCCGACTTTATCCCTATGCCTTTTACGCCTGGAATATCATTGGTTTTATCACCAGCGAGTGCCCAAAAGTCTACTAACCTACTTTGTTGAACCCCAAAACGTTCTTTTATACTGTGCTCATCAAGATATTGCTTTTTAAAGTAATCATAAATAGTTATGTATTGACCTAAATGAGGTAAGAAACCTTTGTCAGTAGATACAATTGTGTTGCTTACATTATTCGTTGCAGCTTTGCACGCAAGGGTGGTAATAATGTCGTCAGCTTCGTCATTAATCGGTTCAAATACTACAATACCTGTTTCTTCAATGGCTGTTTTGAAATGTATTAATGCATCTTTCAAAATTTGTGGCATTGGCGAGCGTGAATGTTTGTAATTTTTATAGAAATGGTAACGCCAACTTCTGTCACCATCAAACACAGCAATAGCATGCGTGGCGTTGGTAGTGTTTAGTAGTTTTTTGCATGCATGAGCTACTCTAGCACAACATGCTTCGATCATTTGATCATCACTGTGGTGTTTTTGGTTTACGTCAACCGCGTAAATGCGCCTAATTAGATTAAGCGCATCTATAAGAAGTAAATGTGGTTTCAAATTATTAAACTCATGCTTTTATTTCATAACATGGAGTGTACTTACTACCAGGGAGTTTCATACGTCCTTGGTCAACAAATGCCTGAAGCAGTTTATCCATATCTTTCATCAAAGCGGGTTCACCGCTTAAAATATAACGGCCATTTTGTTTAATCGCTTTTATACCTTCGTCTTTTACATTGCCGGCAACAATTCCTGAAAATGCTCGTCGTAAATTAGCTGCTAATAACTGTTTTGGTTGATTAAGGTGTAAATCAAGACCAGCCATATTTTCATGGGTTGGTGCAAAAGGTTGCTGAAAATCGTTATCAATCTTTAGCGTCCAGTTAAAGTAATACGCATCACCTTCGCTTTTACGATAATTGCGTACATCAGTCATTGCTGACTTTAATGTTTGTCCAACTAATTTAGGGTCATCAATAATTACTTCAAATTTGTTGAGCGCTTCTTTACCTAATGTCATTTCAACAAATTCGCACAGTTCTTTAAAATAAGCTTCGCTTTCTTTTGGGCCCGTTAAAATCACAGGCATGCATTGTTTTGCGTTGTCAGGATGTAACAATATACCTAATAAATACAAAAGCTCTTCTGCGGTGCCAGCTCCACCAGGAAAAATAATTATAGCGTGAGCGGTGCGTATAAATGCCTCTAAACGCTTTTCTATATCAGGTAAAATTACCAGCTCATTTACAATTGGGTTCGGTGGTTCAGCAGCAATAATACTTGGTTCAGTCAAGCCTAAGTAACGATTATCTTTAATGCGTTGTTTCGCGTGGCCAATGGTGGCTCCTTTCATAGGGCCTTTCATTGCGCCAGGTCCACAGCCTGTGCAAATATTTAAACCGCGTAAGCCTAATTCGTATCCCACTTGCTTAGTATATTTGTATTCTACTTCATTAATAGAATGTCCGCCCCAACAAACTACCATGCTAGGCTCGCTATTTACGCGCAATGCATCGGCATTTCTTAGCATGTCAAACACCATATGAGTAATGGCTTTTTGTTCTTTAAGATTTTTTTCGTATTTTTGACATATAAATAAAATATCGCGGATAACAGAGAAAATATGTTCGTGAATACCGGTGATGATCTCACCATCTACAAAAGCAGTTAAGGGTGGATTTTCAAGCTCAATTTTAATCCCGCGTTCACGGCTCAATAGGCGTATATCAAAATCTTGATACTTATCATAAATTTCGTTGCTGGCGTCCGTATGACTCCCTACGTTTAGCACAGCAAGTGCACAATTTCTAAATAGTTTATAGCGCTCGCTAGTGGATGATTGCTCTAATAAATCAACTTCTAGTTGTGACAATAAATCTAAAACCCCAGTTGGGTTTAATTGTATTAGCATCGGCGTTCTCCTTACTATTCTTTTATGTAAATTACCACTTCGTGATATCTTTTATTTAAAATAAAAATATCACATTATTTACTTATACAAAGACGATCCCGACCTGTATTTTTCGCTTCATAAAGAGCATCATCTGCTCGGTCAAAAGCGATTATAGGTGTATCGCCTTTCTTTAACTGAGTAACACCTAGAGAAATAGTTATTTCAATTTGTTTATCTTTAAATTTAAAAGGAATACTTTTAATTATCTTCCTCAGTTTATCAAGAGGGGCCGTAGCATTTATGAGCGAAGTACTAGGCATAAGTAAAACAAACTCTTCACCGCCATAACGGGCAATAAAATCTGATTTTCTAACAGATTTTTGTAGTGCTTTGGCTATAACTTGTAGTGTTATATCCCCAGCAGTATGACCAAATCTATCATTAATGGATTTAAAATGGTCAACATCAATCACCGCAAGAGTGACATCCGATGACTGAACATTAAATAGGTGTATTTCATGGTTGTAACGTTCATCAAATGCAGCACGATTAGGCAGTTTTGTTAAACTATCCAATAGACTTTTAAAACGTTGTTCGTTTAAGCGTTTTTTATATTTTGTTAGTTTGCTTTCAAGGCTACCAATACGACCATTAATTTCATCAAAGCTAGAAACCAGCATTTCTCTGTCAGTGCGTTCAAGTTTTTCTTTTGCAATAAAGTCTTTACTAAGCGATTTTAATTCGTTATCAACCAACTCTTTTAAAGATGATATAGAAGTTGCATTTTGTGTTTGCACATTAAGATTTTTAATTTTACTTTCAATGTTTTTATTTAAAATATCAAACTCAACTCCCATCGATTTTGAGTGTTTACTTGTTGATACAATCGAATGATGTAAATCTTCAAGTGTTTGGTTTAAAGAAGATAAAAAGCTTTGTGCCGATTTACGCTCTTTATTAATATTCTTTACAATAACACTAATTATATTAATAGAAGCCTTTAACAGTGCATCTAACGTGTCGCTTTCTGTAATACAATTTTTTATGTATTTAATTTCTTCAGTTGCTTCGTCTTCCAACACTAATTCGTTAGCTAATTTTAGTAATTCTTGTGCAAGCTCAGGTGTTGCAGTACATTCATCGTCAGACGCAGGTTCTAGTTTGAGACTTAATGTTTGATGATAAAAAGAAATTAGTTGGTCAAGTAAAGGTATAAAATCATGGGTAGAGTGCACTTGATTAATTTCGTGATCTAATAAATGGCGAAGTGTTCTACGTGTATCCTCTGGTAACCCTTTTGTTTTTTGCAGTTGTTTACCAGCATTCTGTACGCTGCTATACAAATCTCGTTGTTGGGAGAGTTGCACTGATTCTTGGTTTTTTAATAAAACAATTGTTTCACTTATCAATGGCGATAGATCTTCAAAGCTGACACCTTTAATGAGTGCAGCCCTGAACTTAGCAAGCCTATTGTCTAATTCAGTATCAAGGCCTTTACAACTCAATGATAATTTAGCTGAGAAATCAGAAAGAGTGTCCACCTGATATTTACGCGCGTCTTCAACAGCCATTCGGGCGTCAATTGCTTGTTTTAGTTTCTTATCTGTAGCGTTAGATTTATCAGACACCTAAGCTTACCGCCATCGTATTAGTTATATTATCTTCAGTTTACAACAAATTTTTGTTATGTGTAGTTATCTAACTAAAAACTTAGTAATTTTAGTAAGCTAATGCGTATAAACTCATGTACAAGACTCTTTATCGTATTTAATTCACATTTAAATCCGAGCTTGTTAATCTAGCTAATAATTAAGTTTCTATTAAGAGTTTTTATGAAAAAGTTATTAGCTTTATCGATTGTAGCTGCATGTTCTACTTCAGCTTTTGCTGATGTAAATTACGAATTAAAAATATCTGAACCACAGCATCATTTGGGTAATGTAAGTGTTGAATTTCCAAAATCAGCACAATCTCATATCGATGTAAAACTTCCTGCTTGGCGTACCGGGCGATACGAAATTTTAAACTTAGCCAATGGCGTACGTTACTTCAATGCAAAAGATGAAGATGGCAAAGAGTTAACGTGGGAAAAAATTGACCATAGTACATGGCGTGTACATCTTAATAAGCCAACAGAAGTTAATGTTGATTATCAAGTGTATGCAAATGAACTAGGCAAACGCGCCCGTCATATTGACGACAGCCATGCATTTATTGATGCATCAGGCTTTTTTATGTTTAGCGAGTCGTTTCGTCAAGAGCCAGTAACAGTCAATTTAGATATACCTAAAAAATGGCGTTCTGTATCAGGTATGGATAATTTAGAGGGTAAAAATTCATTCAAAGCAGCTAACTACGATGTGCTTGTTGATTCGCCAATAGAAACAGGTATAAATCAATTACACACATTTGAAGTAGATGACCGCGAATATGACTTAGTTGTATGGGGCGATGGTAACTACGATGTAGATTTAATGCTTACAGATCTGAAAAAGCTAGTAGCGACAGGTAATGTAATTTGGGATGGCTATCCGTATGAACGTTATGTATTTATGGTACATGCAACGTCGGGAGCGGGTGGTGCAACTGAGCATTTAAACTCTACTATTATACAACGCCCACGCGATCGATTTGGTAGCCGAGAAGATTACTTAGGTTTTATAAGCACAGCCGCACACGAATTTATTCATACATGGAATGTAAAAGCATACCGCCCACAGGGGTTAGTGCCGTACGATTACACGAATATGAATTACTCTAAACTACTTTGGATCGCAGAAGGTTCAACAAGTTACTTTGAAGATCATTTATTAGTGCGCTCAGGCATTCAAACAACAGATGAATTTTTTAAAGTAATGAGTAAAACAATCAACCGTCATTTACAAACACCGGGCCGTGAAGTGCAAAGCGCAAGTGAAACAAGTTTTGATAAATGGATTAATCAAGGTGGCGATCACGCACGTAACTACAGCACCAATATATATTCAGAAGGTTCGTTACTTTCACTTGCTTTAGATATCGACTTACTAGAAAAAAGCCAAGGTAAAATAAGCTACCGCGATGTGCACAAAGCACTTTATAACAATCATAAAATGCCAGCAGGGTTTACAGACGTAGATGTGCTTAACATTTTAAAAGATTTAACAGGGCGTGATTACTCAAGCTGGTGGCAAAAAAATGTAGAATCGCCTGCAAGTATCAACTTTGATGAGTTACTTGCTAAAGTGGGCTTAAAATATGAACGACCAGAAAAAGCAAAAGCGCTTGCGAGTATTGACGCCACCGCTAAAAATACCGGTGAGTTACTAACACTAAGTTACGTTCGTCGTGGCGGAAGTGCATGGGAAGCGGGTTTAACTACCGATGATAAAATTGTTGCTATAAATAAGCATCATGTAGGTAAAGATTTAAAAACGAGCCTAGAAACATTTAAAGCAGGCGAGAAAGTAACCGTTGACTATATTCGTCGCGATGCTCTTGATAGCTTAACATTAGTATTATCAGAAGATTTTGATAAACCTAAAAAAGTGGTTGCTAATAAAGACGCTACGCTTGAACAAAAAGCGCTATTTAAAGCGTGGATAGGTGTAGAACACCCTGCAGATGTAAAAAAAGACTAAAAGTGATTTAAATCTAGTTTAAATACATTAATTTAAAGTAAGGGAGTGTGTGCTCCCTTTACTTTGTTATTTATCCATCTTAGTAATGGCTCAATTATTTAATAAGTAAATCGGTTACTATCGAACAAACAAATAAAAAGGATTCTATAATGCGTTTAAAACCTATTGTAGCTACATTAGCAGCCACATTTTCTTTATCACTTGCAAGTAGTGCCATAGCCGACGAAGGCATGTGGCAACCACACCAACTTCCAGAATTAGAATCAATTTTAAAAGCCAAAGGGCTTGAAATTGATGTTGAATCTATTTCTAAATTAACCGAATTCCCAATGAATGCGGTAATTAGCCTAGGTGGCTGTACAGCATCGTTTGTATCGCCTAAGGGTTTAGTTGTGTCAAACCATCACTGTGTTTATGGCTCGGTGCAATACAATTCAACACCTGAAAACAACATATTAGAAAATGGCTTTTTAGCTAAAAGCCCTGCTGAGGACTTACCAGCAGCGCCGGGTTCACGCGTATACGTCACAGAAACAGTTACTAATGTGACTGACAAAGTTAGTAAAGGTATTGAAGAACTAAGCGGTAAAGCACGCTACGACGCAATAGTAAAAAACGAAAAAGCGCTAGTAGCCCAGTGTGAAGCCGACGAAAGCTACCGTTGTAACGTGTATTCGTTTCATGGTGGTTTAGAGTTTTACCTAATTAAGTCACTTGAAATTAAAGACGTACGTTTATCTTACGCACCAGCTATGGGCGTAGGTAAATACGGTGGCGATATAGATAACTGGATGTGGCCGCGCCACACAGGAGACTTTGGTTTTTACCGAGCTTATGTAGGCAAAGATGGAAAACCAGCTGAGTACAGCGAAGACAACGTACCTTACGTACCTGACTCTTACCTAAAAGTAAGTGCCAAAGGCGTGCAAGAAGGCGACTTTGTAATGGTTACAGGCTACCCAGGGCGTACTAACCGCTACCGCATAGCAACAGAGGTAGATAACGTATTTAACGACAGCTACCCTAAAGCACGCGTTCATAACTCAAAATACGTGTCGCTTATTGAAGAAAACTCAGAAGACGGCAGTAAAGCGCGTATTGCTTACGAAAGCACCATTGCAAGTTATAACAACTATATTAAAAACTATGGTTCGATGATCGAAAGCTTCAAAAAAGGTACTATGCTTGAGCGCAAAAAACAGTTTGAGCAAGACCTAACACAATGGATCAATAGCGATAGTGAGCGTAAAGAGCAATACGGAAGCGTATTAGGTGAGCTATCTGAGCTAATTGCACAATCACAAGAGCACAGTGAACGCGACCGAATGTTAGGTTATGTACATCGCTCACAAATGATCAGCACAGCACGACGTTTATACCGCCTAGCTTACGAAAAACAAAAGCCAAATAGCGAACGTGAATCTGGTTATCAAGAACGTGATTTACCTCGCATTAAAGCGGGGCTTGAGCGTATGAGCCGCCGTTATGATAGCAAAGTAGATAAAGCTATTTTACTGCACTTTTTAGAGCTGTATGCAGCACTTCCAAAAGAAGAGCGTTTTAGCGAAGTTGATAACGTATTTAAAGTACAAAATGGGTTTGATAAAGCAACTCAAAGCGCGTTACTTGATAGCATGTATGAGCAGTCAAGACTCGATAATGCCACTGTTCGCAATTCATTATTTGAGCAATCGTTTAGCCAGCTAAATCAAAGCCAAGACCCATTTGTGCAGTATGCTAAAGCCATATTTAAAGTAATGAAAGCACAGGAAGATAAATCAAAAGCACTTGCAGGTAAATTACAAGCAGCTCGCCCAGAGCTAATGAGCGCAATCATTGCGTTTAACAAAGCTAAAAACAAACCTGTATACGCCGATGCCAACAGCACACTCCGTGTTACCTATGGCACCGTAGGCGGCTACTCACCTCAAGACGGCTTGGTAGCAACACCTTTTACCTCGCTTGAAGGATTACTAGCTAAAAACACCGATGTTGAACCATTTAATGCACCTAAAAAGTTACAAGAGCAAATTAAAGCCAAGCTTTACGGTGATTACACGGGCGGCATGAATACAGTACCAGTAAACTTTTTATCAAATGTAGACACTACCGGTGGTAACTCAGGTTCGCCAACACTTAACGGCAAAGCAGAGCTTGTTGGTTTACTGTTTGACGGTGTTTACGAAAGTATTATTGGTGACTGGGATTACAACCCTGAGCTTAATCGCTCAATCCACGTTGATTCACGCTACATGCTGTGGGTAATGGATAAAGTAGATAATGCACAAAACTTATTAGACGAAATGACAATCGTAAAATAAGTAATTAGTGAGATAACAGAAGGGCGCTTACTGTAAAGGAAGCGCCTTTTTTATTAATCATAATGGGTTACGGTTTGTATACGTCAGTAGCATAACTTAGTTTTGCTAAGCACGCTTCTCTTCATCGCGAAGTGTTAAAACTTCGAAGCCCGTTTCTGTTACTAGAACGGTATGTTCCCACTGAGCAGAAAGTTTCTTGTCTTTTGTTACGACTGTCCATCCATCTTTTTTAGTTTTTACCTTCTTGGAACCTTGGTTGATCATAGGCTCTATAGTAAAGGTCATACCTGCTTCAAGCACTAACCCTGTATGAGGTTTACCATAATGCAAAACTTGCGGCTCTTCATGCATTTCTTTACCAATACCATGACCGCAATATTCACGTACTACACTATAACCAGAAGATTCAGCGTGCTTTTGAATAGCATAGCCAATATCACCAAGCTTTGCTTTTGGCTTTACCACCTTAATACCTTCCCACATAGCATCATAAGTCGTTTTAACCAATCGTTTGGCTTCTGAGCTTGTCGCTGCAAAAGTATACATTTTACTTGAATCACTGATATAACCATTTTTCTCTAAGGTAATATCAATATTTAAAATATCTTTGTTTTTTAATTTATAAATATTATTGGGTACACCATGGCACACTACGTCATTAACAGATGAGTTCAATGAATACCGATAGCCATATTGGCCTTTACTGGCAGGACGAGCATGTAACACATTGGTAATATAGCTTTCTACTTTAGTGTCTATATCTAACGTAGTTATGCCCTCGCAAATAAAATCATCAAGCATTTTAAATACCTGAGCTAAAAGCTTTCCTGACTCTCTCATGAGCTCAATTTCTGCATCAGTCTTTATTGTTGCTTTACTCATGCAAAAGATCCTGAATAGTAAGCTTTTCTTTTATGAGTTGTTTTTTAATTATTTCATGGTAGGTAAGTGTCGGATTTAACTCAGCAAGCATGCCTATTTTAATCCAAAACTCTGCTTGTGAATTGATAGATCTGGACATGATATTACTCGATTTTCTAATTTCTTCATGCAGCCCATCTGATATTTTCACTATTCCCATTATATATACCGTATATGATTTATATGCAAATCGTATACATTGAGGGTTGTTATGTCAACATAGATCTTTTACAGTATGTTTTTGCTCACTACCCTTTGTGTTTATATTTAATTATACGGCTAGCACTTTTAAACTGTATTTTTAGGTTAATGAATTTAATGATTATAGTATGCCTGTAGGCAGGAGTTTACTTCGCTCAAAATAATGATTGTTAACTTTTTATTAAATGATGACCCAACAGGTGGTAACTCAGGTTCGCCAACACTTAACGGTAAAGTAGAGCTTAATCGCTCAATCCACGTTGATTCACGCTACATGCTGTGGGTAATTGATAAAGTAGATAATGCACAAAACTTGTTAGACGAAATGACAATCGTAAAATAAGTAATTAGTGAGATAAGAGAAGGGCGCTTACCGTAAAGGAAGCGCCTTTTTTGTTAGGGCTGGATTAAAACCGATTAATAAATTTTTCTTCTTTATACAGGAGTTTAACTCGCACAAATATAGTAAAACCGTAAAGCGCGGCATAAAGCACTGCCCACCAATATAACGTCAGCCCTGTAGGCTGGAGTTTAACTCGCACAAATATAGTAAAACCGTAAAGCGCGGCATAAAGCCCCGCCCACCAATATAACGTCAGCCCTGCAGGTGGGAGTTTACCTCGCGCGCAGTAAAGCAGAAACGCAAAAACTCGGTATAAAGCAGCGGCTACGAGGGCGTTCAAAATTCTGTGTCATCCTAATTCTTTTGTTTGGCATTCTATCTAAAATAACTGAAAATCTAAGTTAAGATTTTCCATGACTCTTAGCGAGAGACTGCCGCTGAAATACAAGCTGTCTTTCGCCAATGTTATAAGTCATGATGCCGCAATTTCTAACAGATGCTTATAGATAGATGTCCTATGTTCACATTGAGTTTTTAGTCTTGCAATCCATGCATCCAACTGTTTTGTAGGTTGAGTTTTAAAGTTTACCTCAATATGTAAGTTCGAAAGAGGCTGATTAAATATTAGAAATAGGTTTACTATTTTTTAACTCTTCATCTAAGATATAAAGCTCATCAAAATAATTACGATAAGCTTCTGCAAGTAGTCTATGCTGGTCATCCAGCGATCTAAATTGAGATGTCACCCCATCGGTCAGAAATTCTGATCTTTTCAACGTGCCATCTTTTACAAATCTTTCTTTTTTATCAAGCAGAATGTTTAGCTCTACTGTGGCTTTGATACATTGATTGTTTTGTTCTTTGACTTTTTCGAGAACTTCGATTGCTAATTTGAATTTTATTTTAAAGCGCTCTGCCTTTTTCCAACTTTGTAATCCTATACAGGCGACGATTAATGTAGATAAGGGAAATAATACTTCACATAGAAGCTTTAAGTTTGCAAGTATATTTGTCGCTGACCAAATACTGTTACCAAGAAAAAACGGTAATCAATACCAGCATGTAAGAAAGGGTGATTTGCCAGTTTTTGTCATTTTTACTACCAAGTGCGTCATGATGTATTAGGGTCTGTTGATCTTTGCGGATTAAAATTTGTTCAAATTAGGGGCTGTTTAATCGCGGCGCGAGGTTTGTAACCTAGTGGGCTAAGTAAGAACCGAGCAACAAGGAGTAAATAGCCCCTAGGAAGAACCCTTTGGGCAGCGCCTGTTTGGCATTAATGCTGCGTTATCGCCCATTTATGGGGAATAGCCACACTACATAGGCTCTGCCTTGCCTAAATACCAAACAGACTGCTGCAAATTTAACCTTGAAAGATCAACAGACCCTAGTCTCTTGTCAAAATAAATTTGGCTATAAGCCACTAAGTTACTTTATACATTTTTTCATTGAGCTAAGATTCTTTACTCAATGCGAATAAATGGATTCACATCTTGCATTTTGCACACTGCTGCGTGCTTTCGCCCGCTAATCACCGCCTTTAACTTAAATCAAACCACCTCAACACCCTTTAATATATTTCATGTGCATTTTATAACCAAGAAGTGCTAGGTTAGTGGTAAATTAATTGAAGGAAATAATTATGAAATTAGAGTCATTAGCACTGCACCACGGTTACGAATCTGAGGCTACGACCAAATCGGCAGCCGTGCCTATTTATCACACTTCTTCTTATACATTTGACAATACGCAGCATGGTGCTGATTTATTCGATTTAAAAGTACCTGGGAATATTTATACCCGCATAATGAACCCAACCAATGCCGTACTTGAACAACGTATTGCCGCGATGGAAGGGGGCATTGGTGGGCTGGCTGTTGCCTCTGGGATGGCTGCTATTACGTATGCTATTCAATGCTTGTGCGAAGTAGGCACTAATATTGTAAGCACCAGCCAAGTATATGGTGGCACGTATAACTTATTTGCACATACCTTACCTAGGCAAGGTATTGAAGCACGCATGATTAAAGCCGATGACTTTACCGCGTTCGATAATGCAATTGACGACAACACTCGCGCTGTTTTTTGTGAATCTATTGGTAACCCGGCAGGTAATATTGTTGATATTGAACGTTTAGCACGTATTGCACACAGCAAAGGTGTGCCGCTTATTGTTGATAATACCGTGGCTACGCCGTATTTATGCCGCCCATTTGAGCTGGGCGCCGATATAGTGGTTCACTCACTGACAAAGTATATAAACGGGCACGGTACTGCTATTGGCGGCATGATTGTCGACTCAGGTAAATTTGATTGGAAAGCGAATGCCACGCGCTTTACAATGATGAACGAGCCCGATCCGTCGTATCACAATGTGGTTTATACCGAAGCTTTTGCTGAAGCTGCATTTATTGGACGTTGTAGAGTAGTGCCACTTAGAAATACCGGCGCAGCGCTTGCCCCTAAAAACGCATCTGACATTTTAATCGGCCTTGAAACCTTAGGCTTAAGAATGGATCGCCACTGCGAAAATGCACAGCACCTGGCTGAGTATTTAGAAAATCATCCAAAAGTGCTTTGGGTTAATTACGCAGGGCTTAAATCAAGCCCGTATAACGAAATGAGTCAAAAAATTACCAGTGGTAAAGCATCGGGTATTTTAAGCTTTGGTATTACGGGTGGCCTAGAAGCGGGTACTCGTTTTATTGATGCGCTAAACATGATTTTACGCTTAGTTAATATTGGCGATGCCAAGTCGCTTGCGTGCCATCCTGCGTCAACTACACACCGCCAACTAAATGATGAAGAGCTTGCTAATGCGGGTGTAAGTCGCGATTTAATCCGTTTGTCAGTCGGTATTGAAAACATTGCAGACATAATTGCCGATGTAAGCCAAGCGCTCGATAAAGCATAACGTTAATTTAAAGCCTTGAGGTATCGAGGCTTTATTATGTTTTTCTTATATCAACTCGTGGTGTTTCTAAAATCGCTTTTTTTCATCTTCAGATAATATTATCCAATCAAATATTTCTTCGTTGGTACGCCCACAACCGGTGCAGTAACCGCTGCGCCTTTCGCATATTCCTAGGCAATCAGTTTTAAATTTAGACGATTTTTTGTTTTGATTTAATTGGCGCATTGTTAAAGTCCTAATGGTGGTGCAATTTCAAAGCGAGAAGAAAACCCATTACCTTCTTGATTAGTAGCAAGTGTAATGACAGGGGTTTTAGTATCAAGGACAAAGGTGCTGTAAATTGAACTTGCTGTTTCTTTTTGGCTTTCAAACCAGCCTGCTTTGGTTAAGCATTGGCGTAATTGCTTAGCCAGTTTTTGATGTGACTTTATTGTTTGCGTTTGTGTTTTAACAGGTGTTTGGCATTGGTAGCTTGCTTGCCCTGACTTATTTAAAGTAACCGTACAGTTTGCTCCAATCATATGAGTATTAGTACGCCATTGATTAGTAAACTGGTTATTTACTTTATCTGTTTTGATTGAATTAAAACCAGACTCATAACCATTTAATAGGTTATTTATGGTGCTGCATTCACCGGGTGTTACTGTGGTTTTTACAGACTGATTCGTTGTAGTAGTGGTTGTTGTAGTTGTAGTCTGATCAGTTTTGCTTGTACAGCCCGCTAAAATAAACGCGGTAACTAAAATAAATGCGACGAAGGAAGGAGTAATATAGTTTTTCATAGTTCACAGTAACCGATTAATTGAGCCTTGCACTATACCATATATAATTTACTCAACTAAAAGCGAAAAACAAAAAGGCCCATAAAATATGGGCCTTTTGTAATTTGCTTTAGCAAGTGCTATTTATGGCGACCTTGCAAGCATTTAACTACATCTTCAAGGGCTAAGCCTTGGCGTTGTAGTAATACTGTCAGGTGATAAATTAAATCAGCAGATTCGTTTGTTAGCTCATCGTTATCGTGTTTCATAGCGGCAAGGGCAACTTCTACGCCTTCTTCACCTACTTTTTGACAACTACGGCTTAAGTCTTTTGCAAATAATGAGGCAGTGTAGCTTTTTGATGGGTCGTCATTTTTACGCGCTACAATCACATCTTCTAATTGTGCTAAAAAGCTTAAACTTGGTTTTGCTTCATCACCAAAACAGCTTTGTGTGCCTAAGTGGCACGTTGGGCCTTCTGGATTGGCAAGTACTAAAATTGAATCGTAGTCACAATCTGTATGCACAGATACTACGTTTAAGTAGTTTTCTGATGATTCACCTTTAGTCCATAAACGCGATTTTGAACGCGAGTAAAACGTTACCTTATTGGTATCAAGCGTAACAGCGAGTGCTTCGCTGTTCATAAAGCCTTGCATTAAAATAACACCCGAGCGGGCATCTTGAATAATAGCAGGGATCATGTCACTTTTAGCGAAATCGACTTGAGCTTGGTTTTGTTGTGTTACTTGCATAATCTTGCTGCCACTTGGTTATCTGTTAAAAATTGTTTTAGTTCGCCAATGTTAATCACATTTTTATGAAAAACGCTGGCGGCTAATGCACCATCTACTTTGCTTTGTTTAAATACATCAACAAAATCTTGCATACTACCCGCACCGCCAGAGGCGATTAAAGGAATATCACACAGCTCGCGAATTTTACTTAGTTGCTCGTTGTCGTAACCGTTACGAACGCCATCTTGGTTCATACAGTTTAATACAATTTCGCCTGCGCCTAGGTCTTGTACGCGTTTAACCCATTCTTGTGTTTTATAGCGCGTACGGCTTGATGCATTAGGATCGCCGGTTAATTGATACACTAAATACTCGCCGGTAATTTCATCAAAAAAGCTGTCAATGCCGACTACAACACATTGCTTACCAAACTCATCGTGTAATTCTTTAATAAGTTCAGGGCGCGCAATAGCAGGGCTGTTGATGCTTATTTTATCAGCACCGCGTTCTAAAACACGCGCTGCATCAGCCACTGATTTAATACCGCCCGCTACACAAAATGGAATATCGATATTTCGTGCAATACTTTCTACCCAATTTACATCAAGTAGGCGTTTTTCAACGCTTGCACTGATTTCGTAAAAAACCAGTTCATCGGCGCCAGCTTCGCTGTAGGCTTTAGCCATTGTTAAAATGTCGCCAACAACTTCATGGCCTTTAAACTTAACGCCTTTAACTACTTGGCCGTCTTTAACGTCTAAACACGGGATTATGCGTTTTGATAACATGCCAGTGCCTCCTCAACGCTAAATGCACCATCAAGCAATGATTTACCTAAAATAACGCCGCCCACACCGAGCTCTTTAAGCTTTTTAATGTCATCTAGTGAGCTTACGCCACCTGAAGCTTGCACTTTGATTGTGCTGTTATGGCGAGTTAAATCTTCATATAATTCAAACGATGGACCCGTCATAGTGCCGTCTTTACTGATGTCCGTGCATAAAAAATCGATAACACCTAAGCTCACATAAAAATCTACCAGCTCAAGTAAACCAAATTCAGATTCACTTAACCAACCGTGCGTAGCAGGTGCCCAGCCCGTGGATGTTTTATTTACATCAAGAGCAATTACAAAATGCTCTGCGCCAAATTGTTCAATCCAGACTTTTACTTGTTCGCGTTTTTCTACTGCCATTGAACCAATAACCACTTGGTTTGCACCGGCTTTAAGCCAATCACTTACATCTTGCTCTGAGCGAATACCGCCGCCCACTTGGTACGGTACGTTAAGTGCTTTGGTCGCAGCTTGAATATGTTTCCACTGCTTTTTACTTGGATCGCGTGCACCTTCTAAATCAACAAGGTGTAGTTTACCTGCGCCACTGTCGGCGTATTCTTTTAAACGCGAGCCAAGTTCGAAAGGGTAAAACTGTGCTGTGTCGTATTTTCCTTGGTACAAGCGCACAATTTGATTTTGTAATACGTCTAATGCTGGAATAATCACAAATAATCTCTTTTTTGTTAGTTAATGGGCAGCTTACAACTGCCAATCAACAAAATTTTGTAATAAACGTGCGCCAACTTTTGCGCTGCGCTCTGGGTGAAATTGCATGCCTGCGTAATTGTCTTTAGCAACAATGGCTGAAAAGGTTTGACCATATTCGCCGCTCACTAATGTGGCGTCGTTTACGGTGTGCGCAAAGCTGTGAACAAAATACACTTGCTCATCGAGCGTCAGCCCTTTAGTTAATGCATGCTCTTTGTTAACGCTTAAGTTATTCCAACCCATATGCGGCGACGTTAAATTGCCTACATCAAGCGCTTTTACTTGCCCTGGTATTTTACCCAAGCACTGTACGTTACCTTCTTCGGTACTTTCGCACAGTAACTGCATACCTAAACAAATGCCCATAAGCGGGCGCTGGTATTCATTTATAGCTTGTTGCCAGCCGTTATCTACTAGGCGTTTCATAGCAACCGACGCGTGACCTACACCTGGCAATATAGCGCGCTCAAAACCCGCTAATTGCTCTGGTGATGTAATTACTGTTGGCGTTTGGCCTAAGCGTTCAAACGCAAAGCGTACTGAATTAATATTGGCACAACCGGTATTAATTATGGCAATCATAAACATCCCTTAGAGCTGGCTGTTTGTTGGGTCGTGTCTTGTGCCACTGCCATACGAAGAGCACGTGAAAACGCTTTAAATAAGCCTTCTACTTGGTGATGACAGTTACCATCGCTTACCGATAAAATAAGGCTAATGGCGGCGTTATCACTTAAGCTTTTGAAAAAGTGCTCAACCATTTGCACGTCTAAATCGCCTGCTTTTTCGCGGCTAAAGTTAGCGTTTAATACAAATGATGCACGACCCGATAAATCAATTTGTGCTTCAGCTTTACATTCATCCATAGGAAGCGCAAAACCATAGCGCGCAATTTGCGATTTAGTACCGAGGGCTTGTTTTAGTGCAACACCGAGTGCAATACCAATGTCTTCAACAAGGTGGTGCTCATCTATGTGTAAATCGCCTTTGGCTTTAATATTTAAACCAATGTTTGCGTGAGTACGGATTTGATCAAGCATGTGATCAAAAAAGCCAAGGCCGGTGTCTATGCTGCCATTTTTAGTTTGATCTAAGTTTATGGCTACATCAATTTGGGTTTCTTTGGTGTTGCGTGTAACACGACCTTCGCGGTTTGCGGTGGTCAATTTAGTTACTATGGCACTCCAATCGCCGTCGTATAAAATACCTTCACAACATAAGTTTTGTGCAAGGCCAATATCGGTCTGGCGATCGCCAATAACAAAAGAGCGCGCTAAGTCTACTTTGCCAGAGCGCATAAGCTCGGTAAGTAAGCCCGTTTTAGGTTTACGGCAATCACAGTTTTGCTCGTCAAAGTGTGGGCAAATTAATACTTCGTCAAAGCTAATGCCTTGGCTTTGCATTATGTCCATCATTTTGTCTTGTGCTATGTCAAAATCAGCAGTAGGAAAGCTATCTGTGCCTAAACCATCTTGGTTAGACACCATTACTAAACGGTAACCTGCCGCTTGTAATTGTAATAACGCAGGAATAACACCAGGTAAAAATGCTAGCTTTTCAAGGCTATCTACCTGTTTGTCGGTAATTGGCTCTTCAATAATAGTGCCGTCGCGGTCTATAAATAAATAGGGGTTACTCATGATACTTCGTTTCCTGCTAAAGATGCTGCGGTAGCCGGCGTTTGTAAGCCATCTAACCAAATTTTTACTTGTTCAAGTTCTTGTTCACTGCCAATTGAAATTCGTAGCCAGTCGTCTTCACCGTATAGTGTAAAAGCGCGCATAACCAAACCTTGCTCAAGTGCAATTTTAAAATAGTTTTTATCGGCTAATTTTAAAGTAACAAAGTTACCTTCACCAGTGAGAATTTTTAATGCAGCAGGGGAGGCGTTTAGCCAATCTACCAACTTAGCTTTTAAGCTATTTAAAATAGTAACTTGGCGGCGCATTGATGTAATTACATCGGGTGCAATTGCTTGCGCTGCAATACTTGCTACAACACCAGATACCGGATACGGCGCAATGACTTTACGAATTGGCGCTAGTGTTGCTGCTTGTGCAAGCGTAAAGCCCGTTCTGAGCCCTGCTAGCGCAAAGGCTTTAGAAAGCGTGCGCAAAACCACTACATTACTAAACTCATTAATAAGTTTTGTGGCGCTTTGCTCTGGGCAGAACTCTATATAGGCTTCGTCAACAATAACCAGTGCTTTACCCATAAGTGCTGTTGCAATCGCTTTTACTTTATCAAGTGGTGTTAGGCTGCCCGTTGGATTATTTGGGTTACAAATAAATACCAGTTTTGAGTTGCCCACTGCCTCAACTATTTCATCAACACTGCCACTTAATAATAATTCTTGGGTAAGCGCGTTAATACTAACGTTGTGTGTATCGGCGGTAACTTTGTACATACCGTAGGTTGGTAAAAATAGCGCAATACTATCTTTAGCTGGCTCACAGTATGTGCGCACTAAAAGCTCAATGCCTTCATCTGCGCCGCGCGTCATTAATACATTTTCGCTTTCAAGCTCTGTATAAGCGGCGTAACGGTCAATAACCAGTTGCGGTTGTGGGTCGGGGTAGCGATTTAAATCCTCAATACTCAGTTCAAGATTTTTAGCATACGGGCTTTCGTTAGCATTTAGCCACGTAGTACCGGTTAGCTTTTCACTTTTTGCAGAGCTGTATGCAGCAAGGGCTGCAATATTCTTAGGTAATAAGCTAGACGCTTGTGCGCTCTCATTGCTCATTTTTAATTGCCTCTAAACGAATTGAAACCGCATTAGCGTGGGCATCAAGGCCTTCTGCATCTGCAAGTGGTAAAATTGCTTTTGAAAGCTGCGTTAAACCACTTTTAGTAATTGTTTGCACTGTGTATGTACGGAAAAAATCAAGCAAATTTAAACTCGAGTAAGTTGCACTGTAACCATATGTTGGTAACACGTGGTTAGTACCCGATGCGTAATCGCCTGCAGATTCTGGTGTGTAGTCACCTACAAATACTGAGCCTGCATTTTTAACTTTATCTAGGTAAGGTGTTGCAGCGCCTAGTTGTAAAATCAAGTGCTCTGGGCCGTATTGCGCCGATACGTCAAATGCTTGCTCAACTGAATCAACCAAAATAAGTGAAGAATTAGCGAGCGCTTGCTCGGCTGTTTCTTTGCGGCTCAAATTAGCTAACTGGCGTGTAAGTGCCTGCTGAGTTTGTTCTATAATACTTTCGCTGTTACATAGTAAAATAACTTGCGAGTCTGCCCCGTGCTCTGCTTGAGAGAGTAAATCGGCGGCTATAAATTCTGGGTTTGCACGTTCATCTGCAATAACTAATACTTCAGAAGGACCTGCTGGCATATCAATTGCCATACCTGGGATAGTTTGCGCAACGAGCTGTTTAGCCATTGTTACGAAGCTATTACCTGGGCCAAAAATTTTGTTTACTTTAGGAACTGATTCGGTGCCATAAGCCATTGCTGCAATTGCGCCTGCGCCACCACTTTCTATCAAAGTAGTAATGCCACATAACTTAGCTGCATATAAAATAGCAGGGTTAATTGCTTTGTCACCTTGTACCGGCGTAGCTAGTACAACGGTTTTAGCGCCGCTTAACTGTGCTAATACACCTTGCATAATAACCGACGATGGCAGTGGAGCACTGCCACCGGGTACATAAATACCGACTGCTTCGATGGCTTGATATTTCAGTTCACATACAACGCCTGGTTGGGTCGATAATTTAATATCTTTTGGCAACTGCGCTTCGTGAAAACGTTTAACGTTTGCATAAGCGGTATCAATTGCGTATTTAAGCTCTGCACTTAGTGCTTGCTCTGATGCGTTAATTTCATCTAGCGGTACACGCAAACGTGGGTTAGCTCTATTATCAAACTCTTTGGCCATGCTAAGTAAGGCCTCATCGCCTTGCTCTTTTACATTAGCTAAAATAGTTTTGCATATTGCTTCAACCTTTGCGCTTACAGAAACTGCAGGGCGCATTAGCGCCGCGGCTTGTACTTGTGAAGATTCCTCATTCCAACGAAGCATGGTACTTACTCCATCATTTTTTCAATTGGCATAACTAAAATAGAGTTAGCGCCTAGGGCTTTTAACTGCTCCATTGTTTCCCAAAATAATGTTTCGCTGCTTACCATGTGCAGTGCTACGTATTCTTCATTACCAGCAAGGGCAAGTAGAGTAGGTTGACCAGAACCAGGTAAAATTTCACAAATTTCATCAAGTTTATTTTTTGGTGCGTGTAGCATGATGTATTTGCTTTCTTTAGCTTGTCTAACACCACGTAGGCGCGGCATAAGCTTATTGATTAGTGCTAGTTTGTCAGCGTCTTGCAGATCTTTATTTTGAATTAAACATGCGTTTGATTCTAAAATTGTATCACCTTGAATTAAGCCGTTAGCTTCAAGTGTTGCGCCAGTAGATACTAAATCACAAATTGCATCAGATAAACCTGCACGTGGTGCTACTTCAACAGAGCCAGTAAGCATTACTGTACTTGCGTTGATGCCTTCGCGCTTTAACCACTGAGTTAAAATTTCAGGGTAGGTAGTTGCAATACGTTTGCCTTCAAACCAGCTCTTATCGCGAGCGCCTAGCTCTTGTGGCCATGCAAGTGCAAGACGACAGTAACCAAAATCTAGTTTTGAAAGTTTGTTTACTTCGCTGGGAACACCTTGACGTTCACGTTCTGCTTGAACTTCTACTAGTACGTTTTCGCCAACTATACCTAAGTCACATACACCGTCCATTACTAAACCCGGAATATCGTCATCGCGCACACGTAGTACGTCAATTGGCATATTAGTTGAGTGTGCAATTAAGCGTTGTTCACGAAGGTTAAGTTTAACACCTAACTGTTTTAGTAGATCTTGACAATCTTTAGATAGGCGGCCGCCTTTTTGGATGGCGATACGTAGACGATTACTGTTGTTCATTATTCATTTTCCTTTAATTTAAAAACTAAAAACCCCGAGAGGAACCTCAGGGCGAAAATGAATCAATGTTATTTGAATCGCCAGAGGTTCCTTTTAGGAATAACCTCTCAGCGAAAGACCTGACAGGTTATTCCGGTGAATGGTGGTGATGATGTACTGTTGTCAGGTTTAAGCGCATTTTTTGTCCTATGTAACTGCCCGTAAGTTCGCAAACGTGCAGTTGTTATTTGTTTAAATAAATTTCGCATTCATAAAAACATAAACGGCCATATTATGGCAAGTTTTTTTTAGCTTAATTAAAGCATATGTTATAACTGTCGATAATATTAAGATAATAAGCGCAATTTTAGCGAATAATTGTTTGTTTATCATTCAAATTTAGCATTTTGATAATCAAACAGTTAAATAAGGAAGTACGTATGGATATCATGATCCCTTATTTAGGAAGAATCACCAGGCTAGAAGTTGAGTCAAAAGGCGCTTTCCATATTGCGGGTGTGCAAAGTGGATCGGCTACTGAAAAAGTTGAACTAGAGAATAAAAAAAGGCGTGAGTTACAGAAAAAGAAAAAGCTCAATATGCTTGATGATCAAAGTAGTAAAAAAAGTCTAACGTAGACGATGACGAAAACCCCCATTTAGATACATGGGCATAGGTTACAGTTAATAGGTAACAGTTACTTATATATTGCTAGAGTTTAAAAAGGGAAGTCTATAAATAGGCTTCCCTTTTCTGTTGAACTAATTAGTTTTGACTTTTACTTTTTAATAGATAAAAGCTAAATATTGCAAACACACATACCTGAGCCACAATACCTTGCCATGTCGATTTTATACCAAGCCATGCTATATCAAAGCTTATTGGTAGCGACGCAATACCTATTATATCGGCCTCTTGTAATGCAATAACGGCTTTGCCCATAAGCACAAACGAGAGTGCAAATAGTAGGTAAGTGGTAATGGCAAAAAACTTAGCCACCGGTAATTTAATTGAGTATTTAATTAATACCCACGTAATAATAGCCAGTATTGCTATAGCTATCGCAAAACCCGATGCAATAGATGAATATTGAGCAGGTGAGCTTTGCGTTAATAAAGACTGATAAAACAATACGGTTTCGAATACTTCACGGTATACGGCAATAAAAGAAAGCCCCGCTAATCCCCATAATGTACCCGACTCAAGGCGCTTATCTATATTGTCTTTTATGTATTTTTGCCATTGCTGCGCACTTGTTTTACTGTGCATCCATACGCCAACATACAGTAAAATTACAGCGGCAAACAATGCGCCAACACCTTCCATTACTTCGCGGCTCGCACCACTTATTTCTATTAATGTTTGCGCAGCAGCCCACGTTAAACCACCAGCAATAAGTGCTGTTATCCAACCAATATGTACATATTTTAGCGCATCTTTGCGTTTAGTTTTAATAAGCACAGTCATAAGGGCAATGATAACTAAGAGTGCTTCTAAGCCTTCTCGCAGTAATATAACTAAACTTGCTGAGAGTAGCGCGCCGTCAGTTAGCTTAGTTTCGTTTAGCATGCTATCTGCTTTAGCGAGTTGAGTTAGTGCGGCACTTACTTTTTCGGCAACAACAGCCGTATCTTTTTCGTTTTTGAATGTTTGGCGCAGGTTCATCAGTTGTACTTCGATGTTTTTACGCAGTGTTTCATCGTAGGCATTTAAGTTGTTTTCAACAAGCTCAAAGCCATCTAAGTATGCGCTAATTGCTAAATCACTTGCTTGTGAGTAATTGCCTTTAGCATGTGCGGCTTGCGCTGCAAGTAACTGCGTGCGAGTAACTGTTATCGGATTTTTGTTAGCGCTAAATAATTGCTCTGGATTACCACGAAGCCATTTAACGTAATGTGCTTGTGCTTCACTTTGACCTGCCGATAATTGTGCGGGGTTTAGGTTTACAATCTGCGAAGCGGTAATGTTTTGTTCTACAGTTTGTGGTTTTTGAACATCTTTAAATGCCAAGCTACCTACATAAAAAGCTAAAGACCATCGTTGTTGTTCATTAAATTGGGTAAAAGCAACCATAGGTGTGTCGTCAATGCCGTTACTTACAGCGTCAAACAACCCCATTAAAGAGCGGTTTGTTGCGCGTTCTTCATCGGTAAAGTTGGTAGGCTCTGGCGATAAGTTTTTTGCAAGCGGGCCGTCGCCTTGACCATTTGGGCCGTGGCACATTGAACAGTTAGCAGCAAAAAGCGCTTTGGTTTGCTCAACGGGAAGTAGTGATGTAGGTAACGATAGTTGCGGCATAAAGGTAAGTAGTGACTCACGAAGTGCTGAGCTTGCTGCACGTACATCTACAACACTCGATTTATTAGCAATCGCTGTATGCAGTGCTTTAGCTTGTGCCTTTACTGTATCAAACTCATTGGTTTGGCTTGATAGTTGTCCAGCTTGCTCAATAATGACGTGCGAAAATTCAGTCATTTCTTGATATTCGTCAGGGTCAAGTATTTCACCATTTCCAACAGCTGCCACGTAATCTACACCTACATACTCTGCAAGCTGTGCAATTTGTTTTATTTTTGTTTGCTCATTAGGTGAGGCCGACACATTAAAGCTTGCCATAGCCATTATAAAAAGCACAAAAAAACAATGAAATTGATGTTTGCCCAGAGATACAAAATTAAAAAACACGTGAGAATTATTTTTGGACATTGAAAAGCCCTACAGAGGAAAAGCCAAAATTATAATTGTTTTCATTTGTATTTCAAGCGGATTAATTTAAACAAAGCAGATAAATAAAAAGGATAACAATTTATAGAACTTTAAAGTGTTTTTGTAACACGAGAGTAACAGTAACCAAGTGATTTATATAATAACTTGGTTACTGATTTGATTGCTCACAAAGCATTTATTACTTTGCTTGCTCAGCTGACTTAATGCTGCTTTGAATAAGCGGCGAGATAGTTAAACCTTGTACAATAATAGAAAATATAACCACAACGTAAGTAACAATAACAATAAGGTTGTGTAAGTCAGAGCCGCCTACAAAAACTTGCTCGCGAGGGATTGCTGCCGCCATTGCAAGTGCAAGTCCGCCACGTAAACCACCCCAAGTTAATATTTTAACACTGTGCTTGTCGTAAGTTCTAAAGCGTTTAAAGATAATAAACGGTGCTCCAATACTTATAAAACGCGCTAGTAATACAGCCGGTACCATTAACAACCCTAAGCCAATTTCCCCGATTGTAATAGGCATAGTCACAATTAGCATACCTATTATTAAAAACAGTAGGGCATTTAAAAAGCTATCGGTTGCATGCCAAAAATCTTTTACGTAACGAGTATCTTCAGGCCCCGTGCGCTCGG
This sequence comes from Pseudoalteromonas sp. B131b, assembly GCF_037162545.1. Classification (NCBI taxonomy): domain Bacteria; kingdom Pseudomonadati; phylum Pseudomonadota; class Gammaproteobacteria; order Alteromonadales; family Pseudoalteromonadaceae; genus Pseudoalteromonas; species Pseudoalteromonas sp. B131b. The sequence goes on from NZ_JARLUZ010000002.1 coordinate 444,146, forward strand.
TTGCTTTAGTACGAGTAATGTTACCCATTAATATGCCGCTCGTTACCATGGCAAGTGCGCCTGATATTTCCCAAATATTTGCAGCAGCAAAACCTGCAGTAGGAATAGTTAAGGTTATCAATAAACGAATATTTACATCGCGGCTGTTAATAATTAAAAAGTGGCCAACCAAAGCGATAACCAAACCAAACGCAATACCGCCTAGGGCGTCTACAAAAAAGAGTGCTGCTATATCGCCAAATTGTGCATCGGTGCCATAAAAAGCAACCGAAAAAATGGTCGTAAATATTACTAAACCAATACCGTCGTTAAATAGCGACTCACCTTCTACTTGAATTGAGATTCCTTCTGGCGCTCGCATTTGTTTAATAATAGCAAGTACAGCAATAGGGTCGGTTGGGCTAATAAGCGCACCAAATAATAAACAATAAATAAAAGGCACTGGCCAGCCAAGAAAAGCAAATAAGTAAAAGCTTAAGTAGCCAACAATAAAAGTAGAAACAAGAGTGGAAAACAGTACCAACACCGTTATTTCCCAGCGTTGTTTTCTAAGTGCTAACAGGTTTATTTCCAGTGCACCTGCATAAAGCAAGAAACCTAACATACCTTTGAGGAGTAATTCGTTAAAGTTAATACTCGAGACGATTTTTGTCATTTCTAGTGCGTTTTGATCGCCTAATAATTTTACTGCAACAATCAAAAGTAAAGAAATAACAACCGAGCCTGTAGTTATTGCAATAGTAGTTTGCATTTTGAGGATGTACTGATTTGCAAAAGCAATAAAAATAGCAAGTGCAGAGAGAAAACAAATGAGGTACCAAGCATTCATTTAATAACCTTAATTAACGAGAAAAACATATTGTTAAGCGGAATCTAAACATGCCTATGTTACTCCCGAGATATAGCTATGTCACAGTGTTTGTTAGACAATTTGTATTTTTAATAAAAATAGTTTTGGTAAATAAGAAATTAAAGATGTTAAAGCTTCAGCCGCGCCTTTAAAAATAGGTTTGTTTTTTAGGCCCTTTGTTAAATTTAATAGTGTTTGTATTGTAAAAATCACTTTATTAAATTTATACACTTAATTGTATTATTTTTATTTCAATATGTTACTCAAAGTAAATAAATGTTTACATTGTGTTAATTAAATGTTTTTAATATTTGGTGGGTTTTTATTAAGCTGTTGAATTAAAGGCTTTTAATTTATTTTTTAATACTTTAATTGTAAATTTTTTGTTTCATTTTCAATTGTATGATTTGTAGCCTAGGATTGCTTTAATCGGGAACAAGATGTACCGATTAATAAAAGTATATTCAAACAAATAAACAAATGGAGCGTAAACGTGAATTTATCAAAAATCACAATAGCAACACTTGCTGCCTTTACTTTGGTACAAGCAACAAGCGCAGTAGCTGCAAATAAAAAATATTTAAATCAACAAGCAAATATAAATAATTCAGCACAAAATGGTGTGTCTTCTGTATTGATGGTTAGCCCTGATCAGTTAGTAGGTTTAGAGGCAGGAAATGAGCTGGTTGTATTAAAAGAAATAAAAAGTAATAACGGTGATACAACTCGTCGTTATCAACAAGTATATAATGGATTACCGGTAATTGGAGATACGGTGAGCTTGACGTTTAACAATAATGGGCAACTTAAACGTGCTCATGGTGCTGCTGTATATGATATATCAAGCGATATTGACACAGTTACTCCAAAGTTAAATCAAAAATTGGCAGTAGCTAAGGGATTGCAAAAATCATCTGCAGCGATAAAGTCTGTTGGCTTAGAAAAACATAATGAAAAATCACAATTAGCCATTTGGGTTGATGAGCAAGGTGAAGCGCATTTGGTTTATGAAGTGTCTTATGTTACTTACGGAAGTAACCCATCACGTCCATATCAAATCATAGATGCAAATTCTGGAGATGTACTTTTTAGCTTTGATAACCTTCAACATGCTGATGCGACAGGCCCAGGTGGTAATCTAAAAACTGGGAAATACATTTATGGCACTGATTTTGATAGCTTAAATGTAAGTCAGACAGGCAATAACTGTTCAATGAATACCACAAATGTAAAAACCATTAACCTAAATGGTGGTACTAGTGGCTCAAGTGCATATTCATTTACATGTCCTGAAAACACCTTTAAAGAAATTAATGGTGCCTATTCGCCACTTAATGATGCACATTATTTTGGTAACGTAATTTTTAATATGTATAACGATTGGATTGGTACGCCGCCGCTTTCATTCCAACTGCAAATGCGAGTTCACTATAGTAGTAACTATGAAAATGCATTTTGGGATGGCAGTGCGATGACCTTTGGTGATGGCCAAAATACGTTTTATCCACTTGTTAGCCTAGACGTATCAGCTCATGAAGTAAGCCACGGCTTTACTGAGCAAAACTCAGGTTTAGTTTACAGTGGAAAGTCAGGTGGTTTAAACGAAGCATTCTCTGATATGGCTGGTGAAGCGGCTGAATTTTACATGAAAGGCACAAACGATTGGTTAGTTGGTAAAGATATATTTAAAGGCAACGGTGCTCTTCGTTACATGAATAATCCAACACAAGATGGTAGATCAATTGATAATCAATCAAGCTACTCTTCAGGAATGGATGTTCATTATAGTTCTGGGGTGTTTAATAAAGCATTTTATAACTTAGCAACTACATCTGGTTGGGATACTGAAAAGGCATTTAAAGTGATGGCACGTGCAAACCAATTATATTGGACTGCAAGCACTAACTGGGATCTTGCTGGTAACGGCGTTATGGATGCAGCTTGTGATTTAAATTACGATCCAAGTGCTGTTAAAGCAGCTCTAAGTGCTGTTGGCGTAAACTCTAATTTAAGTTCGGGTAGTTCATGTGGCACAACCACTCCGCCAGCGGAAGATGAAGCGTTATCTAATGGCGTTACTCGTACTGGTATAAGTGGCTCAGCTAAAGAGCAGTTGTTTTTTACACTTGATGTACCAGCGGGTGCTAGCAATTTAGTATTTAATACTAATGGCGGCTCTGGTGATGCAGATTTATACGTACGATTTGGAAGCAAACCGACACTTAGCACTTATGATTGCAACAGTACAACTTCTACAAGTACTGAAAGCTGCTCTATAGGTAGTGCTCAAGCGGGTACATACTACGTTATGGTAGAGGCATGGAATGCTATTTCAGGCGTTTCATTAACAGGTAGTTATGACGGGTCTACTGGCGGAGGTGTTTCGCCAATTAACCGTACAGAAAGCAATGTGAGCGTTGCTTCAGGTGGTTGGACACGCTTTACGCAAAATTTAGATGCAGGGTATTCTTCACTCGATATTTCAATGGCCGGTGGTTCTGGTGATGCTGATTTATATGTAAATTTTGGTTCAGCATCTAGTACTAGCTCTTATGAGTGCCGCCCATATAAAAATGGAAACGTTGAAACGTGTACGATAGAAAATCCTCAAGCAGGTACATGGTATATAGACTTACAAGGTTATAGCGCGGCAAGCGGTATAACATTAAGTATTTCAGCCAATTAAGTTAATTTCTAGGGAGCATTCGCTCCCTTTTTTATTTTTCAAAACTCCCTCGTCTCAAAGGCATTACTCGACTTAAAAGGTATCAATTAATGAAACACGCGATAAAAATTATGCTATTCAGTGCTAGTACTTTATTACTTACCCAACCCTCATACGCACAAGACACTGAAAGTGTTTGGGTAACGATAGATCCCGTTGCAGCCAAACATTATAAACAGGTTCAAAACTCGCTTAAACCAAATGATGAATTATTGAGTATACAAGATACAACATTACAAACAGTGAATTTGTTAAAAATAAGGCCTGCAAATATTGCTCATTTAAGTGAGTTTATGCATGATAATTATCATCGCTGTGGAGGGTTTGTTGCTCATGATTCGTTAATCGAGGCTAATGAATACACTCAGCAGTTAGCTGCCGTTCAAAATCAAAATCTAAGTGCGTTAGCTGCTACATATAGCATTGACAATCCGCAAACAACTCAGCAATTAATAAATAGTATTAGTCCAAATAATTTGACGAACACAGTTAATTCGATGAGTAGCTTTTATAATCGCTATTACACGGCTCAAACTGGGGTAGATGCCTCACAATGGCTAAAAGATTACTGGCAACAGTTAGCAGCTACGCGTAATGATATAAATGTTGATTACTTTACTCATAGCTGGGCGCAGTCGTCGGTCATTGTTACTATTGCAGGAGATGAAGAGGCTGATGAAATTGTCATTATTGGTGGGCATTTAGACTCAATTAATCAATCAAATCCAAGCAACGGTCGCTCACCAGGGGCTGATGATAATGCATCGGGGATTGCTGTATTATCTGAAGTGTTAAGATCGATTGTTGAAAATGATTATAAACCGCAAAAAACAATTCATATAATGGCTTTTGCTGCAGAGGAAGTTGGTTTAAGAGGTTCAAAAGATATTGCTTCATCTTATAAATCACAAGGAAAAAATGTGATCGGCATGGTGCAATTTGATATGACTGGAAACAATGGCAGTAGCGAAGATATTGTAATGATGACTGATTACACTACAAATGCTCAAAACCAATTTTTAGGTCAGTTAATTGATACCTACTTACCTAACATTACCTATGGTTTTGACCAATGTGGGTATGGGTGTTCTGATCATGCATCATGGTATCAAAAAGGCTTTGCAGCATCAATGCCATTTGAATCTAGGATGGCTGATATTAATCCGCTAATTCATACACAGAATGACGCTAATTTTGATGCTGACCACGCTAGTAAATTTGCAAAACTTGCTGTGAGTTATTTAGCTGAAATGGCAAAAAATGCTGGTGATATAGTGCCACCAGCTAATAATGAGTTACAAAATGGTGTTGCAGTTTCTGGCCTTGCAGGTGATGCTAAAGCGCAGCTTATCTATACGCTACAGGTACCTAATAATGCAAGTAACTTAAACTTTACTACCTCAGGTGGCAGCGGTGATGCAGACCTATATGTTAAATTTAATACAGCGCCTACATTAGAAAATTTTGATTGTAAAAGTACAACATCATCGAGCAATGAAAGTTGTGATATTGCGAGTGCCCAAAACGGTATTTATTACGTTATGGTAGAAGCATGGAACGCTATTGCTAATGTTTCTCTTATTGCCAGTTATAGTGAAACAACAGCGATTGAACCCATTAATCGAACAGAAACTGATATTAGTGTTGCTACGGGAGATTGGGGGCGGTTTACACAAGACTTAGAAGCTGGGTATTCCTCTTTAAATATAACTATGGCTGGTGGCTCAGGCGATGCCGATTTATATGTAAATTTTGCCAGTCAATCAACTGAATCTGTATATCAATGTAGACCGTATAAAAATGGTAATGCTGAAACGTGTAGTATTACCAACCCACAAGCGGGCAAGTGGTATATTGACTTAAAGGGGTACAGCGCAGCTAGTGGAATAACCTTAACCATAAATGCGCAATAATAACTAATGGGAGCTCTGCTCCCTTATTTATATACTCAAACCGATTACTTAATTACTTGCCCTTGATGTTTAGCTTACGTAAAATCCCGCTATTATTTATTGTAAAGTGATTGGTATTATCAAACAACTGTTTAGCGCAACCGGGCCTTTGGCGTTGTCTTTAGATGGATACACTCCTCGCCAACCTCAAATAGATATGGCTGTCGCCGTTGCTGATGCATTAAAAAACAGTTCGCAATTGGTCGTTGAAGCCGGTACTGGTACGGGTAAAACGTTTGCATATTTAGCCCCAGCACTTAAATCAAAAGGTCGAACGATAATATCGACAGGCTCTAAAGCCCTACAAGAGCAGCTGTACCATCGCGATTTACCTCAATTAGTTAAAGCGCTCAGCGCCTCTAAAAAAACGGCCCTATTAAAAGGTCGTGCAAACTATCTATGTACATACAGGCTTAATCAGCATGTTGCACATGTACCTACGGACGACTCTGATGTTATGCATCAACTAGCCATGGTTGCTAAATTTGCCAGCGAAACGCAATCAGGCGATTTAGCTGATTGTATTGGTATAGAGGATGATGCCAAAGTACTGCCTTATGTAAATTCAACAGCCGATAATTGTTTAGGTAAAGAATGCCCAGACTTTCAAAGTTGTTATATACGCAAAGCACGTTTAACTGCGGCCGATGCCGATGTTGTCGTGATTAACCATCATTTGTTTTTTGCCGACATGGCCGTAAAAGAAAGCGGCTTTGCCGAGCTTATGCCAAAAGCAGATGCTTACATATTTGATGAAGCCCATCAGTTAAGCGAAATTGCCAGCGATTACTTTGGTGAAAGTGTTAGCACTAAAAAGCTGGTGGACTTAATTAATGACTTACGTGCTATTTATAGAGCCGAAATTCCCGATATGCTGCAGCTCGGTAAAAGCTTAAATAAGCTTGAGACAAGCGTTGCTGATTTACGATTACAGTTTGGCGTTGATGGCAGCCGTGGCGATTGGCGTGAAAAGCTCAGTGATAAACAAATATGCGCAGCACTTCATCGTGTGATCAGTGATTTAGATTTTGTTTACCAAGTACTTAAGCTTTGCCTAGATAGAAGCGACAAAATTGAGCATCCATTTGAACGTGCACTTGCGTTTAAAGGGCAGTTAGAGCGGGTTTTTGATACAGCCCAAACCGGCTTTAGTTATTGGTATGAAACAACGCGCCGTTATTTAACAATTAATATAACGCCATTAAATGTATCAGCTAAGTTTGCTCAAATGATGCAAGACACGGGCGCAGGTTTTGTATTCACTTCAGCAACACTTTCGGTTGACAACAAACTAGCGCATTTTAATGCAAGCCTAGGTTTAAAACCAAAACAAAGCATGATGGTAGATAGCCCATTTGATTACCCTAATCAGGCGCTGCTGTGTTTACCTCGCTACTTACCCGAATCACACGCTGATAATATGCCCCATGCAATTGTAAAATTAACGCTTGAGCTTATAAAATCAGCACAAGGGCGTTGTTTTGTATTATTTACTAGCTATCGAATGATGCATTTGGTAGCCGAAGGGCTAACTACACAAATAGACTACCCAGTTTATATGCAAGGGCAAATGTCTAAGCGTATTATTTTAGAGAAATTTACCCGCCATGGTAATGCGGTATTACTCGGCACGGCTTCTTTTTGGGAAGGTGTTGATGTACGCGGCAGTACGTTAAGTTGTGTTATTATTGATAAATTGCCATTTGCAGCACCCGATGACCCATTATTACAAGCTAAAATGCAAGATTGCCAAATGCAGGGGAAAGACCCTTTTGCGCATATACAATTGCCACAAGCTGTTATTGCACTTAAACAAGGTGTTGGGCGTTTAATACGCGATAGCAAAGATAAAGGTGTACTTGTCATATGTGATAATCGCTTAGTTACACGACAATATGGCCAAGTATTTTTAAAAAGCTTACCGCCAATGCGCCGAACACGAAGTTTAGAAGATGCCAATAAATTTTTACAACAAATTAATTAGAGTAATAAAATGATAAAAAGTAACATTCTAGCCCTTGATGCTTCTACTGAGGCGCTTTCAATTGTTTTACATTTTCAGGGCCAAACATTTCATCATTTTGAAGAGTGTCCGCAGCAGCACAGCCAAAAAATACTTCCACTCGTGGATGAGCTGTTAACTAAAGCAAACTGCAAATTAAAAGATTTAGATGTAATCGGTTTTGGCCAAGGGCCAGGTAGTTTCACCGGTGTACGTATTAGTGTAGCAATAGCGCAGGGTTTAGCGTACTCAACTAACTTACCGCTAGTAGGTGTTTCGACACTGGCTATTATGGCGCAACAAGCGTTTGAACAAAACGGCAGTCTTAGTGTTTACCCAAGTATAGATGCGCGTATGGGGGAGATATACTTTGCCCATTACCAAGCGCAAAATAATTTAATGCTTTTAGTTAACCAAGAATGCGTTATAAAACCTGATTTACTAAATAATGATTATATAGCAACCACTGAGCCATCTGTAGCGGTGGGCACGGGTTTTAAAACCTATCCTGATGCGCTTAATGACTTTGAAAATGTGACAATTAATAGTGAAATTACATTACCCGATGCACGTTATATGCTAGCGCATGTTGAAGCCGCGTTTTTAGCGGGTGATGTTGTAAAAGCGAGCGACGCTCAACCTAAATATGTGCGCGATACGGTGACTTGGAAAAAGCTACCAGGACGTGAGTAATCATATTATTTGCAAATTGGTTGTTTTTAAATCATAATTTTATGCATTATTAAGGTTGGAGACGCGTAATGACGCTGCCTATTGGTTCAGGTTTTTTTACCGGAGATATTCCGGGTAGGGTTAGCTCTACCAAAGTTGTTACTAATAAACCACAGAGCTTATTAGACCAACCGGCTGCTAAAAAAACGAATACCGATTATGTAAAAAGCAGTGTCGAGGGTGTTGAACTGGCTAATCAGCTGTTTGAAAGCAGTGCTAAAAGCAATGAGTACAGGCAAACAATTTACGACCAACCGACAGCTCAAGTAAGCAAAGCGATTTCTACTTATACTGAATTTGCTAATTTAGAACGCAGAGCAGAAGTACAAAATTTAATAGGCGTTGATATATACGCTTAAAGTGCATTACCGCGCTTTACTTGAATATAGCTATAAGATTTAATAAAAAGCCCGAACATGTGTTCGGGCTTTTTGTCATTCAAAATGAAATACAATTTTTATTTTTCAATAAAGCCGATTAGTTTATCAGCAATATCGGTATTGTTTTGCGATCCAATAAATTGTTCACTGCCTTTACCATAAGCAAATACCTGCACGTCTACAGCGGTGTGTCCGCCGGTTGTCCAGCCGGTAAAGCTAGTATCACTAATAATGCTTTTAACAGCTAAATTAAGCGCTTTTTCACCCATTTTTTTAGCTTGCTCAAGTTTTATTTGGTTTTCAGTTGTAAATTCAATATTGGTGTTAGCAGTCCATACTGGCTTTAAATCATCAGCATCCAGTAAAAGTTGAGTTAATTTACCAGCAGTTGCTTTAACACCTTTTACTACATCAGTTTCCCATTTGTATTGACCATGTGCGCCAAGGGTTAACCCGCCTGTTGAATGATCGGCCGTTATGACTAATATAGTGTCTTTGTTTTTATCAACATACGCTTTTGCTTGTTCTATTGATTTAGCAAAATCATCCATCTCAGCCATTGCACAGGCTATATCGTTTGCGTGACCACACCAATCAATTTGGCTGCCTTCAATCATTACAAAAAAACCATTCTTGTTTTGGTCATCTAGCAAATTGAGCGCTTTAGATGTGAGCTGAGTTAGGCGAGTTGGATTTTCATCAAGTGCGAAAGGCAGTCCTTTAGGTGCGTATAAGCCAATGGCTGGTATTTTTGTTATCTGGCCAAGGTTTTTAATATCGTCACCGTATTGATAACCAGCAGCTTTAAACTCATCAACTAAATTACGATCGTCTCTAATAAAGTATTGAGTACCACCACCGAGCATTAAATCGACAGGTAATTTACCTACAATTTTATTATCAATATAATCGTTGGCAATATCGTCGTAGTTATTACGCGATTCATTATGTGCAGCAAAGCTTGCTGGAGTGGCATGATTTATTTGTGATGTTGCTACAAGCGCTGTTGTCATACTGCGCTCTTTTGCTATTTCAAGCATGGTTTTAACTGATTTTTTGTCTGTATCTACTGCAATTGCGCCATTGTAACTTTTATGACCGCTACTCAGTGCTGTTGCACCTGCTGCGCTGTCGGTTACATAAGTATGATCGTCAGGGTAAGTATGTGCCATACCTTTCAAAATTGTATCGAAAACAGTTCCTTCAATCTCTTTAGTCGCAGGGTCATCTTTAAAATAGCGATAAGCAGTGGTGTAAGCCGGACCCATGCCGTCACCAATCATATAAATTACATTTTTAGGTGCTGATTCTGCGTAAACACCCGATGTGGCGCATAAAAGTGCCAATAAGCTGATCTGTTTTTTCATGGTTGTACCTTATGAGTGTACCTTATTTAATAGCCGCTTTTATTGTATAGACTTAGTATGATAAATAAATGAATATTTGTAAGAAACCATTTCGGTAGGTGGATTATTTAAGCCGATAGGTTATAAATAGTAATTAAAGTTGTCATTCACAGTATTTATACTTGTTATTATTTATAAAAACATGCAATAGATTAAAACGCTGTTTAGTTTTTAGAAAATTGATCTTTTCTTAAATTTAGGGTTTATTTAACTTATTGAAAATTAATGGTTACTTTGTTTTTTATTTATTGAGTGAAAGTCTCATCAAGGCTGAACAAATAGGGAGATGTTAGTGGTCTGACAACTTGTATGCTATAAATGACAATGCATTAAAAACAACAAGAGGTTTGGTATGCAGCCATTTAATATTCAAACCAACAATTTAAATATTCGTGGTCAAAAGAAAGGGTCGGGCGCTGATGTTGTAATTGCACTGCACGGTTGGCTCGATAATAGTAATAGCTTTGCTCCTATGCTTGATGGCGTTGAACCTGAGCATACTTGGTACTGTATTGACTTTGCAGGCCACGGTTTGTCATCTTGGCGAAGTCAAGATGCTCACTATTATTTTGTTGATTATATTGATGATTTATACCAGTTTATAAATGCGCTTGGTGTAAAAAAAGTACATTTAGTTGGTCACTCGATGGGAGCCATGGTGGCAGGACTTTTGCTAGCTGTTTTAACGATTATGTTAAGTCGGTTACCTTTATTGAAGGCATTGGCTGCGTTACAACCCCTAGCCAAGATGTATGCGAACAGTTAAAAAATGCGGTATTAAATAGAGCAAGATTAAAAAATAAGAAATCGAGAATTTATAAATCGAAAACGCTAATTTATGAAGCACGCTCACAAACTACCGATTTGAATAATGAACTAATTATGCTTTTAATGAATCGAAACATAAAAGCAATCGATGGAGGGTTTGAATTAACGACTGACCCAAAGCTTAAAAATCACTCAGGTTTTAGGTTTGATGAAGCGCAATGTATTGGTGCAATAAAAGATTTAATTGCACCATGTCAATTAATTATAGGTAATGAAGGTTATACGTTTGTAAAACAGAATTTAGCTAAGTATATTAGTTATTACAGTGACTTAAGTGTAATTAATGTTGGTGGTGGACATCATTGTCATATGCAAAGTAGTAACGAATGTTTTGAATATATTCAAGCATTTATGGTGCAAAGTGGTGCACGTTAATTGTATATTGTCGATAAATGTGGGATTATTCCCGCATTAGAGTATTTGCTCAATTGTTAAAGTGCCTTACTTAGATTAAGGTTAATAAAAATATAATTATAAACAGGGGCTAAGAGTGGAAAAAATCTGGCTTAAGCGCTACCCAGAGGGTATGCCTGAAACAATCGATCCTGAGCATTACAACTCGTTACTCGAAGTGTTCGAAAAAAGTTTTAGTGACTACAAAGATTTACCTGCATTTACTAATATGGGTAAAACATTGTCTTATGACGAAATTGATACAGCAACCAAAAAAGTTGCTTCTTACATTCAAAATAATTTAGGTCTCAAAAAAGGCGACAAAGTCGCTGTTATGATGCCCAATTTATTGCAAACGCCGATATCAATTTTAGGTATTTTACGTGCGGGTTGTGTGGTTGTTAACGTTAATCCACTTTATACCGTGCGTGAGTTAGAGCATCAATTAAAAGACTCTGATACCACCGCAATTTTTATTCTTGCAAACTTTGCAGATACGCTTGAAAAATCACTTGCACATACTGATGTTAAACATATCGTAGTTACGCAAGTAGGCGATTTGGTTGGTGGCCTTAAAAAACACATAGTAAACTTTGTTGTTAAGCACGTTAAAAAAATGGTGCCTACATACAATTTACCTAATACGATTAAGTTTTCTGACTTGTTAGAAGCAGATGCAGATGCATATAAACGCCCGGAAATGAACTTAAGCGATTTAGCTTTTTTACAATACACTGGTGGTACAACGGGTGTATCTAAAGGAGCAATGCTGAGCCACGGTAATATGGTGGGGAATCTTGAGCAAGTATCGGGCTGTTTAGATAAAGTATTGGAACGAGGTAAAGAAGTTGTTGTTACCGCATTGCCGCTTTATCATATTTTTGCATTAACGGCTAACTGCTTAACCTTTATGAAATATGGTGGTTTAAACTTATTAATTACTAATCCGCGCGATATGCCCGGGTTTGTTAAAGAATTAGGACAAACAAAATTTACTGCCATTACGGGTGTTAATACGTTATTTAATGGCTTGTTAAATACTCCAGGTTTTGCTGAACTTGATTTTAGCCATTTGAAAATGTCATTAGGCGGCGGTATGGCCGTTCAACGTCCAGTCGCTGAAAAATGGCAAAAAGTAACTGGCTCAAAATTAATGGAAGGCTACGGCCTTACTGAATGTGCTCCTTTAGTGACTATCAGTCCTTACGATTTGAAAGCGTACAACGGTTCTATTGGCTTACCAGCGCCAAATACTGATATAAAGTTAATTCTTGATAATGGTGAAGAGGCTGCACAAGGTGAGCCTGGTGAGCTATGCGTTAAGGGACCTCAGGTAATGCTTGGTTACTACAAGCGACCAGATGCAACCGCTGAATGTTTAAAAGATGGTTGGTTTGCAACAGGTGATATTGCAACCTATGATGAGGAAGGTTTCTTTTTTATCGTCGATCGTAAAAAAGACATGATTATTGTTTCTGGTTTCAATGTTTTCCCAAATGAAATTGAAGAAGTTATCGCTATGCACGAAGGTGTGCTTGAAGTAGCAGCTATTGGTATTCCACATGATGCAAGCGGTGAACAAGTTAAAGTTTTTGTTGTAAAAAAAGACCCTTCTTTGACTGAAAAAGATATAATAAATCACTGTCGTGATAATTTAACTAATTATAAGGTTCCCAAGCTCGTTGAGTTTAGGGATGAATTACCTAAAACTAATGTAGGTAAAATACTCAGAAGAGCCTTGAAAGATTAGCAACCTATAAAAAAGCCGGCAATAGCCGGCTTTTTTATTGTAGGAGACTAAGTGCAATATCAATTAATCGAAACACAAAATCAACTGAACACTTTTGTTGAACAAATAAAAAACAAGCCTATTTTAGCTATTGATACCGAGTTTATGCGTCGTCGCACTTTGTATCCAGAAGTTGCACTTATCCAAGTATTTGATGGCGAGCATTTAGCTTTGATTGATCCACTGGCTGAACTTTCTTTGTTTGATTTTTGGCAAATATTAAAAGACCCCACCGTACTAAAAGTATTACATTCACCTTCAGAGGATATTGAAGTATTTCAAAAATACGCAGGCTTTGTCCCTGCGCCGTTATTTGATACACAATTTGCACTGCAATTGCTAGGTGAAGGCAACTGTATGGGTTTTGCGCTTATGGTAAAAGAGCTGCTGGGTATTGAAATAGATAAAAGTGAATCGCGTACTAATTGGTTGCAACGTCCGTTAACGACTAAACAACTTGATTATGCAGCAGCTGACACATTTCATTTGCTGCCGTGTTTTAAATTAATTATTGAGCGTATTAAAGCAGCTGATTTATTTGATATTGTTATTAATGAAAGCGAATTAATTGCTAATAAACGTGCGTTTCAAACACCCGATGAACTTTTATATAAAGATATTAAAAATGCATGGCAACTTAAACCACATGAGCTGGCTGTATTAAAAGAGCTTGCTGTATGGCGACGAAATAAAGCAATTAGAAAAAATTTAGCGCTTAATTTTGTTTTAAAAGAACATAACATGACTGAAATTGCAAAACGTGGCCCTTCTAGTCTAAATGCTCTTCGTCAAATTCCTGGTGTTGAAGCTATAGAAGTTAATCGTTCTGGTGTTGAGGTACTAAAATGTATTGAAGCAGCTAAAGCAATACCTGAGAGCGAGCACCCCGAAGTACTTAAGCGCTTAATTGATTTTCCTACTTACAAAAAAGTTGCTAAAGATATAAAGCAAAAAATCACCAAAGTAGCTAAAGAGCACAATATACCAGAAGACGTTATGGCTTCTAAAAAGCAAATTAATCAATTGATCAGTTGGAATTGGAAGCTTACTAATGAGCAAAAAAGGAGTCATATAAAGCCTGACTTACTTAGCTCTTGGCGTTATTCATATGTTCAAGATGCGCTAAAAGAGTGGGATACTTAAGATTAAATATACCCTTTAATTGTGTGACATTTATCTGTTGATTTGCATGGTGAAAAACTTTTAGTTCAGCGCAGAGGATCAAAGCATAGGTATTTAGAGCCGCTATTACAAAGCAGATATAAATAAAATGGGCGCTTTAAGCGCCCATTTTATATTTACTTCTTTTCTTCATCAGGTAACGTAACGTTTAGCTCAAGAACAGCTAGATCATCTTCGTTTTGATCGAATTGAACTTGTACCGCATCGCTACTTACGTTCACGTATTTACGGATCACATCTAAAATATCTTGTTTTAATTGTGGTAAGTAATCCGGCGTTCCTCGTTGAGAACGCTCGTGCGCGACAATGATCTGCAATCGCTCTTTTGCTAATGACGCACTGTTTTTCTTTTCTGAGCGGAAGTAGTCAAGTAAAGACACGTTAACCTCCAAAAATCCGTTTAAATAAGCCTTTTTTCTCTACATCTAAGAAGCGAAAATCGACGGTTTCACCGAGTAAGCGGTTAATAGCATCTGCATAAGCTTGCCCAGCGTCAGATTCACTGTCTAATATAACTGGCTGACCTGAGTTAGATGCACTTAGTACCGCTTGAGATTCTGGAATAACACCTAATAAATCAATAGCTAAAATGTCTTGTACGTCTTCGACTGATAACATTTCACCTTTAGCAACTCGATCAGGATTGTAGCGTGTTAATAGTAAGTGTTCTTTAATGTTTTCTAGGCCTTCTTCAGCACGTTTCGATTTGCTGTGTAAAATACCTAAAATACGATCCGAATCTCGAACTGACGACACTTCTGGATTAGTTGTCACAATTGCTTCGTCAGCAAAATACATTGCCATCATTGCACCGGCTTCAATACCAGCTGGCGAGTCACAAACAATGTAATCAAAGTCTTCTTTTAATTCGTTTAGTACGCGTTCAACACCTTCACGTGTTAATGCGTCTTTATCACGCGTTTGCGATGCAGGGAGTAAAAACAATTTATCAACACGCTTGTCTTTAATAAGCGCCTGATTAAGTTTTGCTTCACCGTTGATTACGTTTACAAAGTCATAAACCACACGGCGTTCACAACCCATAATTAAGTCTAGGTTACGTAAACCAATATCAAAATCTATAATAACAGTTTTATAGCCTTTTAGTGCTAAGCCTGTGCCGATTGCAGCACTTGATGTTGTTTTTCCAACACCGCCTTTACCTGAGGTAACGACAATTACTTTTGCCATGAGATTTATCCTTTAACCAAAGCTGAAATTTCTAATGATTCATTTTTTTGTTGTATTTGCACGGCGTTTCCCCAATGCTCACCTTGGAGTGAATCACTGATCCAATAATTACCATTAATGGAAACAAGCTCTGCCTCTAATTTTTGGCAGAATATATGTGCATTTTTTAATCCTTTTGCACCGGCGATAGCCCGCCCGCGAAGAGTTCCGTATATATGCACATTACCATCGGCAATAACTTCGGCGCCATGACTTACAGCACCTAACACAATTAGGTCTCTGTCTTTTGCATAAACTTGCTGTCCCGAACGTACAGCACCATTGATAATTTGTGCTGGTAAAATTACATTTTTTTCAATGATAGACGTATTAGTTTCCTGTTTAACAGGTTCACTCTTAACGTCTTGTGAATAATTTAAAACAGAGAGCCCAGCAGCTTTCGCATCTATGTGTTGTTCATCAGAACCATTACACACACCAACAGCATTAAAACTCATCCGCTCGATTAATGATTTTAAGTGAACAAAATCGAGTGAACTATTTTTTATCTCAATTAAGTTAACAACAATAGGTGCACCCTCAAAAAACTTAGGTGCTTGGGCAATTTTTATATACAGTTGTTCTGCTAAAAGGTTTATATCAGTAGTATAGAGATGCAAAACTGATAACGTAAAAAGATTCCCTTTTAACTCAAAAATTTGGTCCGACATACACGCTCAATTGAATTGTCTGATCAGAAATTAATCTTAGATAAACATAGGCTGAATAAGGCCTTTAATGAAATTTCTAATCTAATTTTTCTAACTTATTATTACTCTCATGTTATAGTGTGCGGCATTGTTAAGCAAGAATTTATAGGGCCATAATGCTCACTGCAGTATATAAAAGTAAGAAAAAAGCGGATACGTTCTTATTTGTTGAAAAAAGAGATGATTTTAGTAAAGTTCCGGAACCTTTGATGACTATGTTTGGTCAACCTGTTTATGTGATGATCATCAATTTAGCAAAACGTGAGCATTTAGGTGGGGCAGATTTAGAAACTGTAAAAGCAGCGTTATCAAACCCTGATAAAGGCTACTACTTACAAATTCCACCACCTGAGCAAAATTTGCTAAGCCAATTACGAAAAGACAATGGAGTTGATAGTGATTAAAAAACTTATCGTTATATTATGTGGTGTATGTTTAAGCTCACCTGTGATTGCAAAAACTCAGGCTGATTTTCAAGATTATTTAGCTAATTTAAAGCAAGAAGCTATTGCAAAAGGTTATGAGGCCAAACTTATTGACGATGCGTTTGCAACAGCAACGTATAAAGAAAAAGTGGTTTCGGCTGACAAAAACCAGCCAGAAGTAAAAGAAACCCTTGAAACGTATTTACCAAAACGTGTACCACAATGGAAAATTGACCGCGCACGTAAGCTTTACGCAGAAAACAAAGAGGTACTTGAAAAAGTAGCGAAAGAGTTTGGCGTACAATCACGCTTTATAGTCGCGCTTTGGGGACTTGAAAGTAACTTTGGCACTATACAAGGTGGTCATAACGTTATTTCATCATTAGTGACGCTTGCTTTTGATGGACGCCGAGAAGCACTTTATAAACGCCAGCTTTGGGCTGCACTGGATATTTTAAAATCAGGTCACATAACGCTTGATAAATTTAAAGGCTCATGGGCAGGCGCAATGGGGCAAACACAATTTATGCCTACTTCATTTAATGCCTACGCGGTTGATTACAACAACGATGGCCGCAAAGATATTTGGACTACAAAGGAAGATGCATTTGCTTCAATTGCTAATTATTTAAAGCAAGAGGGTTGGAATGACTCACTTACTTGGGGTCGCCAAGTTCAGTTACCTGAAAATTTTGATAGTAAATATGTTTTAGTTCGTGGAACAAAAACACGCAAGCAGTGGTTAGAATATTGGAACGACTCAGAGCGCTCATTAGCTGATTGGCAAGCACTGGGTGTCCGTAAAGCTGATGGTTCTGATTTACCTAATGTAGACGTACGTGCTGCGCTGGTTATGCCTGATGATATAAATGGCCGTATGTACTTAGCGTACGATAACTACAAAGTGTTTATGCATTGGAATCGCTCGTATTACTTTGCTACTAGCGTAGGTTACTTGTCGGATAGAATTGGTTATCCAAAAATCTAATTTTTGAAATATACCTATAAATAAAGCCGCAATTGCGGCTTTATTCTTTTTTGAATATCTTATCTTTTAGGTCAATAACTTTACCAATTCCAGAACCTAGCTTCATCAGCTTATTAAGTTGCTCTGGCGTTAAACGTTGCAGCTCTGATGACCATTTAGTGACGGTTTCAAGTAGGTTGTGAATTTCCCCCATTTGTTTTTGCGCGTAAAGTTCATCGTCATTACTGGCTTCGTCTAACAAGTTATCGCGTAGTAGCGTTAAGGTGGGCTCAATTTCGCGCTTTTTACGCTCTTCAAATACTCGATTTGCCATATCCCAAATCTCACCTGCAGGGGCGTAGTATTCTTTTCGATCTCCAGGTATATGTTGCACCTTAATTAACTGCCACGATTGCAGCTCTTTAATACCCATACTTACATTACCGCGAGAAATACTAAGCGCATCTGCAATCTCATTGGCTGTCATTGGGTTTTTAGTAATAATCAGCAAACCACACATTTGTCCGATGGTACGATTGAATCCCCAGCGGCTGCCCATCTCACCACAATGCATTACAAAGGCAAAATTCTTTTCGGATAAACTCATAGCTTATTAACTTTCAATAATTTCAGAAAGTAAATGCTAGCACGCTGATTTTGGATAGCAAGATCTTACGCAGTGTAAAATTTGTTTTTCGCTACTAAAGTTTGATTTAGATTAACTTGTATCCGCCTATATTAGGTTATGTTATTTAAATAACCTGACGAAAATACTTTTTTTAACTTACGACTTCTTACATACGATGGAATGATTATGAAAGCTGCAATAAATAATGAATATAAAGGTAAATTAGAAATTACTGACCTGCCAATTCCTGAGGTTGGAACTAACGATGTACTAGTAAAAATAGCAGCCTGTGGTGTTTGCCATACTGATTTACATGCCTGTCATGGTGATTGGCCTGTAAAACCCAAAATGCCACTAGTACCAGGGCATGAAGGGGTTGGTGTTATTGAAAAGCTAGGCAGTAACATAAAACACCTTAAAGTTGGCGATAGAGTGGGTATTCCTTGGTTATACAGTGCATGTGGGCATTGTGAGTTTTGTTTAGATGGTAAAGAAACACTGTGCTTATCGCAGCACAATACTGGTTATTCTATTGATGGTAGTTATGCAGAGTATTGCTTGGCCCATGGCGATTACGTTGTAAAAATACCAGAGGGGTTAGGATTTTCTGAGGCCGCTCCATTATTTTGTGCAGGCGTTACAACCTATAAAGCATTAAAAGTATCCGGTGCTAAACCAGGGCAGTGGGTTGCTATTGTTGGCGTCGGTGGTCTTGGGCACCTAGCGGTTCAATACGCCAAAGCAATGGGTTTTAATGTAATAGCTGTTGACACAGGCAAAGAAAAACTCACGCTTGCTAAAGAGCTTGGCGCAGATATAACACTCGATTTTAAAGACGTGGTTCCGAGTGAAGCTATTTTCGAACAAGTAGGTGGCGCGCATGGTGTTGTGTGTACTGCGGTCTCTAAAGCGGGGTTTGAACAAGCTTATAAAAGTGTACGCCGTGGCGGTAAATGTGTATTAGTGGGATTACCTCCAGAGGATATGCCACTTCCTATTTTTGATACAGTGCTCAATGGCGTGTCAGTAGTGGGCTCTATTGTTGGTACACGTAAAGATTTGCAAGAATGTTTAGAATTTGCTGCTCAAGGTAAAGTAAAAGCAATTATTGAAGAAAAGCGCTTAGAGGACATTAACGAAATTTTTGACGATATGCTCAAAGGTGAAATTAACGGTCGCATAGTGGTTACTATCTGACCTAAATTAAGCGCTCATCAAACAAAAAAGCACGGTTTCTAAAAAACCGTGCTTTTTAAGTATTTAACTAGTTAAAGTGTGTAACTAAAACTTAGTTTTGCATTACGCTCTTCCCCTGGCATACCACCTAAAAACATCGCTTTTGAGTAATACTTTTTGTTGAACAAGTTATTTAAGTTTAACTGCATATGCCATTTATCGGTGGTGTACGATACCGCTGTATCGTAAATCGTGTAGCTTGGTACATAACCATCAGGGATCGAGAACGAACTTGAATTAGTACTGCGGTTATCTACAAACGTAATACCACCACTTATATTCACAGCTTCAGGTAAGTTAAACATATCTGCGTAGTAGGTTACCCACGTACTTGCTGTTACGTAAGGCACACCTTTTTGGCGTGTGTCGTAACTGCTGCTGTTAGGATTACTTTTGTCACGTGCATCTTGATAAATACCGTTTACGTTTACTTTCCATTTATCGTTCAAGTAAGCGTTTAAATCAAGCTCAACACCTTTTGTTTGCTCTTTACCATCATAATAGCTTTCAGGTACATCTGAGCTTGATGTTAAAGCGTCATAAAGTGGATTTGCATATTCTAAATTTGTACGAGCGCTTTCAAATATAACAACAGATGCCAGTAGTTGGTCATCAAATGCTTTAAATCTAAAGCCTAGGTCGTTACTTATAGACTCTGAATCTTCTCGGTCAGCTTCATTACCTGCCACTGAGCCTAATACACTATACGCTGTACGGCCTTTTGAATGATTTACAAATACAGATAAATCTTCAGATGGCTGATAAGTTGCACCAAGGTTATATGTTAAGCCAGAATCTGATGTACTCGCTTCAGGAGTTGGCTCTGCACGGCTAGAGCTGTAACGCTCATCAACACCAAAGTGCTCGTAAGTTTGCTCAATTCGGTTATATGCCACGCCAATACGCGTTGTAAGCTCTTCCGTTAGATAACCTACATGTTGAATACCTAAGCCCCATGCTTGTACTTTTTTATTATAGTTGCTTGTTTTAAGCGGATCGTAATCATCAAAGCTACCCGATGGCCAATTTGGTTCTCTGATGTCGTAAATATATGGCAATGAACCTTGGTACGTTACATCACCATCATTGTTTGTGAGTACGTAATCTTGATCCCATATTGAGAATTGTTTAAAACGAATATCTCTATCTTCGTAGTTTGCGTTAACAAGTAGCTCGTTATCTACGTCGCCTAGCATAAAGTCATAGCGTAAATCTAAAAAGTACTGCCATGATTTTTCATCGGCTTCTACTTGGCGGTATTCTTGGCGGCGTGCTGCAAACGGGTAAAGTACGCCGTCTTCAACTAAAGGTGCACGAGGGTCATTATTAATAATGTTACTGCGCGTTGAATAAACGTAGTTATAAGCACCGGTTTGGCGTGCAAAACTTGATGTGTAGTTGCGGTACTGTAGCTGCTGGTTTAAAAACAAATCGTCAGTAATATAATAGTTATGCGTTAATTTAAAACGCAGTTCTTCACCTTCATTAGCATCTGCCATTGGCGAAATTATACCATTTGTGCCAAAGCTGTAAGGTGTTAAACCATCAGATGCCGATAGTGAATTAGCAAGTTGGTCGCGTTGTGCATCACTTAACTGTACGCCGCTTCCTGTCGGATCGCTTACTAAATCGGCACCAGTTACTTCACCCGCGCTTAAGCCGTTTGCAGTTTCTGCATTGTAAATACGAATAGGGTGACCAATAGAATCAACCGCTATTTCATCTTTTATATAGGCTGCAGAAAGTATGATGTTTTGTCTGTCATTAAGCACGTATTTAAGTGAGGTATAAATTTCATCGCGATCTTCTTTTAAATCACGAAAGCCGTCACTTGACGCTGTTTTAGCCATTACACGATAAGCTAAATCATCTGTTATAGCGTTAGTGCTATCAAATGATAATGAATAGCTATCCCACTGGCCAAGCTCAGCCGCTACTTTGTGTTTTTCTTCAAACTCCGGTTTTTTTCAATTAGGTTAATTACGCCACCTGCACTACCAATGCCATATAAACCTGTTGCAGGGCCTTTTAAAACCTCAACAGATTCAACATTTGTAAGTGAACGAGTTGGGTTAAATGTATTGCCTAAACCTGCGCCACCGTACATGCCATCGTAGGTGTAGTTTGCGTCTAAACCACGAATTACTAAATTATCACCAATACCATAGTTATTGCCAGCCTGCGTTAAGCCACTTACGTTCCTTACTAAATCTTGAAGGCTATCAACGCCCTGAGATTCAATTAATTCACGGTCAATAACTACAACCGGTGCGGGTGTTTGCATTAAAGACATGTCTGACTTAGTAGCAAGACCAGAGCTCATTACAACGCGGTTTTGTTTTTCGTATACGCTGATGCGTTCAATATCGTCTACAACAGAGGTTGTCGCTGCGATTGTTGCGTGCGCGTTCAAGCAAGCTAAGGTAAGTAATGAGTATTTAAATTTTTTCATAAGGTGATAAGCATTCGTATTTAACTATTTGCGCGAATGATAATGGTTATTGTTTTTAAAGTGAATAAAAAATTCAATAATTTTTATTTAATAGAGTTGATTGCTTTATATTTGAGCTTTAAGTGATTTTTTATAAACATTAATGCAAATTTGTTAACATTTAGTTTGGGAGCAGTTTGGTAAAATAGAAAATGTATATGTTAAAAAATAATTAAGGCTGAGTTTTAATTATTCAGCCTTTTATTAGGTTTTGTGGCCTATGGTAAGTAAGTTCAACACAGTTAGCGCTGAAAATAGCGGCTTTACCCAAAGCTCGGTATTATTTTTTAGCTCTATACACAACACCTGCTTTCATAACAAAAGGGATTTGCTCTAAAAGGGATATGTTTGTTAATGGATTGCCTTTAACGGCAATTATATCTGCGGCAAAGCCTGCTTTAATTTGTCCTAACTGATCATCCACTTTTAATAGTTTCGCGCTATTAATCGTTGATGCTTGGATTGCTTGCAGCTCTGTCATGCCAAACTTAACCATGCGGCTAAACTGTTTTGCATTATCTCCGTGCGGGTAAATTGCTGCATCAGTACCGAACACCATTTTCACACCCGCTTTTACAGCACGGCTAAAGCTATCTCGTTGCCTTTTAGATACTTGGCGTTCTTTATTTAGGTTTTCTTCGTCTACGCCGTTTTGCTCGCCATAAGTTAGCGTGTATTCGGTATTATAAATATCCATAGAAAGCCAAGTACCATGCTTTTTGGCAAGCGCTATGGCCTCGTCATCTAAAAAGCTGGCGTGTTCAACACTATCAACACCTGCTTTAATGGCTGTTTTAATCCCGCTTGTACCGTGTGCATGAGCTGCAACAGGTAAATCTCGCATATGGGCTTCATCAACGATGGCTTTCATTTCTTCAAAAGAATACTGCTGTGCACCTACTTTAGTCCCTTTCGAAAATACTCCACCTGTGGCGCAAAACTTAATAGCGTTTGCCCCATATTTAATGTTTTCGCGTACTTTTATACGTGCAGCCCATGGACCGTCTGCGACGCCACTTGAAGTATATTTAAGCTCAGGAGGTAGTCGGTTGTTATCACAGTGCCCGCCAGTAATTCCGAGTGATGGCCCCGCAGCCCAAATACGAGGGCCAACTATGTCACCCGCATTTATGCCGTCACGCACCGCTATAACGCTGTAACCTTCTGCGCCAACATTACGTACAGTTGTAAATCCGGCTTCTAAGGTTTTTTGCAAAATGAGCCGCTTTAATCGCCATTCTAGGAACTGACTGGCCTAAACGTTCGCTGCGCGGCACCGTAGGATCGCTCGTTAAATGCACATGCATATCCATTAAACCTGGCATAAGGGTTAAATCAGGTAGTTGAATATGTTTATCATCTTTAGTCAGCGTTGGTTTTTTATTTTGTTCAATATTAGTGATCACGCCATCATCAATAGTAATTAAGGGGGATTTAATGAGCTTGCCATCTTTAACATCAACCATGGCTTTAGCTGATAGGTATGTAACTGCATAGGTATTAAAAGTGGTTAAGCAAAGTAAGGCAATAGAGGTGCTGAGTAGTTGTTTTTTCATTTTATTTTTCTTTTAAATCATATTTGAATTAATAGAAATGTAACAAGTTCAGATAAAAGTGCAAATTTAATACGATGAATGCAATCTATCGTAATTTCTTTATTAAGCACGGTTTAATGCGCATAATTGAACAACGATATTAAAAAGGATTATCATGAAATCAATTAAATTAGCATTAGTTGCCAGCGGCGTTATGTTTGCTTTAAGTGGCTGTATGAATACTGGGTTTAGTACACACACTAATACCAGTGCGCAGTTAAACACCGTTAACGCATCGGCAGGTATTGTTTCAGAGCTTTCGGCAGAGCAACAACTCGATGTACTTGTTGCGCAGTATTACGATGAATCGCTCACATACAGCCCTATCAGCGCAACGTACAATGGTCGTAATGAGTTTAACGACCAATTTACGCCTGCGATTTCAAAAGAAAATAGAGTTAAAAAAGCGGCTTTTTATAAAAAATATCAACAGCACTTAAACTTTATAGATAAAGCACAGTTAACAGGGCAGTCGCTTTTAAGTTTTGAAATATTAGAGCGCGACCTCGCACTTAAATTAGAAGGCATGCAGTTTCCTGATTATTTACTACCAATAAATCAAATGGCGGGTGCGCATAACACCTTTGCAGGTTTTGGTTCAGGCCAAAGTGCTCAGCCGTTTAATACCGCTGAAGATTACACGGCTTTTATCTCGCGTAGCGAAGGTTTTGTTAAGTGGCTTACCAGTGTAGAGCGCTCAATGGCACAAGGCATTAAACTAGGTATTACGTTACCAAAACCACTTGCCGAAAAACTGCAGCCACAATTTGCAGCTCATGTAGTTAAAAATTCTGAAGACTCACTATTTTGGGGACCAATTAAAAAATTACCAGAATCGTTTAGCGCACAGCAAAAGCAAAAAATTACAGCGCAGTATCGTCAATTGATTATGAAGCACTTAGTACCGGCTTATAAAAGCATGAGTGACTTTTTAGCTAATCAGTATATTCCTAATAGTCGAGAAAGCGTAGGTTACAGTGATTTACCTAACGGTAAAGCGTGGTACGAATACCAAATTAAGAAAAACACGACGCTTAGCTTATCTGCAGACGAAATTCATGACATTGGTTTAAGTGAAGTGTCGCGCATTTTAAGCGAAATGAAAAAAGTAAAAGAAACCGTAGGCTTTAAAGGCGAGCTATCTGAATTTTTTGACCATTTACGTGATTCAGATGAATTTTACTACGACACGCCTGAGGAGTTAATTGCAGCATATGAAAACGTTAAGAAAAAAATAGACGCGCGTTTGCCTCTGCTTTTTAACATCTCACCCAAAGCCCCTTACGTTGTAAAAGCGGTTGAAGCATACAGAGCCCAGTCTGCAGCAGGTGCATCATATGCATCTCCGGCACCTGATGGCTCTCGCCCAGGTATTTTTTATATCAATGCTTATAACTTAAAAGCGCAGCCTAAATTTTTACTCGAAACTTTATCAATTCACGAAGCAGCCCCAGGTCATCACTTTCAAATAGCACTTCAGCAAGAAATAGAGGGCTTACCTGATTTTCGTAAGTTTGGTGGTTACACTGTGTTTGCAGAAGGTTGGGCGCTTTACGCAGAAAGCTTAGGCAAAGAGCTAGGTTTATTTACCGACCCTTACATGTGGTACGGGCGTTTATCGGATGAGCAATTACGTGCAATGCGTTTAGTGCTTGATACCGGTTTTCATGCAAAAGGGTGGACGCGTCAGCAGGGAATAGATTACATGCTTACAAATTCGTCTATGGCAAAGAGCGATGTAATTGCAGAGGTTGAGCGATATATTGCATGGCCAGGACAAGCGCTTTCTTACAAGTTAGGGCAATTTAAAATTCAAGAGTTACGTGATCTTTCTAAAAAACAACTGGGTGATAAATTTGATATTAAAGCGTTTCACACGCAAATATTAATTGATGGCGCATTACCAATGCCAATCCTAGAGGAAAAAATTAAGCGTTGGGTTAAATCTCAAAGCTAATTTGTTGCGCAAAGCCATTACTTTGAAAAGGGTATTGGCTTTGCGCCATTTACAGCAATACGGTAGAATGCGCGCTCTTTAGGGGGCACGAGTAAACTATGTTTGATCAACAATTAGCAAATACACAATTTTGGCTTAAAAAAAGCTTAAGCGACATGAGTCAAAACGAATGGGAAGCCATTTGTGATGGATGCGGAAAATGTTGTTTAAATACGTTTATTGATAGCGAAGATGAAGACGAATTTACCGCCACCGATCAGTTACGCGAAGGTGAGCAATTAATATTTACTAATATTGTATGTCAGTATCTTGATAACAACACCTGTGGTTGTAGCGAGTACGAAAACCGCCAAACGCTTGTTCCTTCTTGTGTAAAACTCACAAAAGAAAACCTTAAAGACATCTTTTTTATGCCACAAAGCTGCAGTTACCGTCGTTCACACGAAGGTCGTGGTTTGGCTTCTTGGCACCCGTTATTAAATAATGGCGATAAAACGAGTATGCATGAGTTAGGTGTTTCTGTAAAAGACAAAACAGTTAAAGATTGTGATGTTAAGCTCGATGACTTTGATTTGTACATTGCAGAATGGCCAACAAAGGACGTAGATTAATGAGTAAGCAACAAGCCGTAATTGGTTTAATCAATCCTAAAAGCCCGACTAATGTTGGCGGTGTATTGCGTGCAGCAGGTTGTTACGATGCTAAACAAGTTTTTTTTACAGGCAATCGTTACTTAAATGCTAAAAAATTTCATACAGATACAAAAAATGTGGTTGAACGTATCCCTTTAACTGAAACCGACAGTTTAGAGACGGTAAAACCAGAGGGCGCTACCGTTGTTGTTATTGAGCTTATTGAAGGTGCAACACCTTTACCTGAGTTTAAACACCCTGAAAATGCATTTTATGTATTTGGCCCCGAAGATGGCTCTGTATCAAAAGACGTTCTAAAGTGGTGTGATGAAGTTGTGTATATTCCAACTATTGGCTGCATGAACTTAGCGGCTACTTGTAATGTGGTTTTGTACGACCGCTTAGCTAAATTAGGTGGTGTTGAGAGCAGCGATACAACAATTATAAGCTCACGTGATACCAACAATAAAATGAAATGGGTGAAATCTTAGCTCATCTTTTTTCTTACGCAAATCATTGTAAGTCATTTA
Organism: Pseudoalteromonas sp. B131b; assembly: GCF_037162545.1. Classification (NCBI taxonomy): domain Bacteria; kingdom Pseudomonadati; phylum Pseudomonadota; class Gammaproteobacteria; order Alteromonadales; family Pseudoalteromonadaceae; genus Pseudoalteromonas; species Pseudoalteromonas sp. B131b. Next base: position 470,786 of record NZ_JARLUZ010000002.1, read on the forward strand.
ATTTACTGGCTTTTTAATCTTTCCGCATCTAAATGGGTTGGTGTTTTTTTTGCCTATTTAAAATGATAACCCTAATTCAGCATGCCGCAGTTAATATATTTGTGCTTAAAAGATTTGGACATAGAGTAAACGAATTACACTTGCTTGCTCTCACTTGCGTAGAAGTTGGCTTCGATGATTTAAGTAAGCTGGTAAGTATTAAGTAAAGTCGTGTTTAACATTATTAACTTTTTAATTAGGCTAATTAAAGAGAATATAAATACACAAGGCTAAATTTTCTCCTACACTTATTGCTATTAATACTATTTTTTTAATAGGTATGCCATGCGATTTTTGTTTATTCTCCTTTTGATCTTTACTGCGGAGACGGCTGCTGAAATACCGATTACTTATCAAAGTAGCGGTAATAATATTATGCTGCACGGTGAACCTTATAAATCAGGGACGCTCTATAAAGCAAATAACAGTAAACAAACGCTTCATATTGCGACATTAGATTGGCCCCCGTACATTGGTGATAAATTATGCAATAAAGGGTGGGTGTACCAATTTGCAGTTTCACTACTTAATAGTCAAGGTTATAGCGTCCATATTGAATTTTTACCTTGGGCACGAGCGGTAAGAAATGTTGAGTTAGGCAAAGCAGATATTTTAATGCCTGAATATTTTATTGAAGACACAGCACCTTCTGATTATGTATTAGGAAAAACTCGCAGCGACTTATTAGGTTTATCAAATTCATTTAAAGGGGGCGAAATTGCGTTTCTAAAAGAAAGCATGAGGCTGACCGCTTTTCTGGCAATTTGAAATCACTCAAAGGTCAACGGATTGGTGTGGTCCGTGGCTATCAAAATACGCCTGAGTTTGATGCAATGATGGACAATAATGAATTTCAAATAATGCATTCAGTTGATGACTTACAGCTTGTTCAGCTATTAGTGGCGAAAAGAGTTGATTTAATTATTGGCGATCCGACAGTGTTAAAGTTTTCAGTACAATACTCATCGTTAAGTCATTCACAAAAACAACTTTTATTAAATTCAATCGAAGAAGAAAGTATCCCACTACAAAATAACCCTCTGTATTTTGCAATAAGTAAATTGAGCCATAATTGGCTTGGTGTTTTGGAGGATATTAATAAGGGATTATATAAATTTAATAATAGCGGCGAAACTCAACGTTTAATTGATAGCCTTAATTCTGAGTGTGGATACTAGTTAACCTGAACTGTGAATAATAAATCTATCTCGAGCAGCTATTTTCAGCGCTAACTGCGTTGGGTTACTGCAATAGGTCAGCTATTGACGCGTAAATTCGCCTTGTCCCCACTTAAAATCTCCGGTTAGAGAAAATAAATTTAATCATAATTCAATACGTTAGTAAATCTCTTTACCAGAGTTTAGGTTAGTAACAATAAATGTTGTAGTGGAACGTTCCTAGTAGGTGGCGTATTATTCACAAATAAACATGTAAAATCGTTTTCAATTTGTTAATGGAGTGAAAACGACGTGAGTGAAATAAATACAAAACAATCATTTTCGGTCAACGAACAGCAAAAGAAAAATTATCTGTTTCCGCTGACTGCAATGACAACCCTATTTTTTTATGGGGTTTTATAACGGTATTAAATGATGTACTAATACCCCGCTTAAAGAGCGTATTTGATTTAAGCTACTTTGAAGCAATGCTTGTGCAATTTTGCTTTTTTGGTGCTTATTTTATTGTATCGTTACCCGCTGGAATTTTAGTTAAACAACTAGGCTATAAAAAAGGTATTTTAACTGGCTTAGTTGTGGCATCGATTGGGTGCATGTTATTTTATCCTGCTGTGGTTGTGCATGAATATTGGCTTTTTTTAAGTGCGCTATTTGTCCTTGCTTCAGGTATTACAGTTTTACAGGTATCTGCAAACCCTTATGTGGCCGCTCTTGGTCCTGAAAAAACAGCCTCGTCGCGCTTAAACTTAGCACAAGCTCTTAATGCATTAGGTACCACCGTTGGTCCTTATGTTGGTGGGTTATTGTTTTTTGGCGCTGCAGGTAGCCTTGCTGTCTCAGCAGTTTCTGCAGAATCAGTGAAAATTCCTTACTTACTGCTAGCAGCAGCTCTGTTGTCAATTGCTATTATTTTTGCCTTTATTAAATTACCAGAAATAGAAGCGCATAAAGACAATAACGATCAACAAACTCAAACTCGCTCATTAACTCAAGCGCCTCATTTAACAATGGGTGTGTTAGCTATATTTTGTTATGTAGGAGGAGAGGTTGCTATAGGAAGCTTCTTAGTTAATTACTTTGGCGAGGCACATATTGCAGGTCTTGAAGAACACTCAGCAGCTAAACTCATTAGTTATTACTGGGGAGGTGCCATGGTCGGTCGCTTTATTGGTTCTGCACTTTTACAAAAAATTGCACCATCTAAAGCTATTGCTTTTAATGCATGCAGTGTCATTGTTTTATTATTGATAACAATATTTAGCGACGGCGACGTTGCATTATATTCAGTATTAGCAGTTGGTTTATTTAATTCTATTATGTTTCCAACCATCTTTTCTGTTGCAATAGAACGATTAGGCTCATTAACGAGTAAAGGATCTGGTTGGTTGTGTCTTGCAATTGTCGGTGGCGCGTTGATCCCTCTGATACAAGGGTACTTTGCTGACACGGTTAATATACAAGCTAGTTTCTTTGTCCCAATGTTGTGTTATGTATTTATTGCTTGGTACGGTTTGAACGTAGTTAAACTAGCAAAAAAATGGTGATTGAGCCGTTGTACTTAATCTTTTTAATTTCATAAGTTTAAGTTTTTATCATATTTGGTTTAAATAATACCAATCTGCTTAGATATGAGGTAATTTAATTTGTTAAGTTGTCCAAATACCTATACAGATTGGTACAAGTAAACTAGATCAGCTTGTTGCCTTTATAAAAGGCGATTGAAGATTTTATTAGGGCTTACTAACTTTTACAATTCGAAAGTTGCTCTAACGAGTAAATTTAATTACCGCGCTGCGCATGGTTGACGTCTACACTGTATTCTCGGTTACTTACGGGAAATAACGACGCCACATAGGTCTGCCTGAAAATAAGCCGACCATAGTAAATACTCCTCTGCAATGATTAAGCCTTATTTAGTTAGCGTACATTCATCCCTTAATGCACAATGTTTTTAGTGATTGAATACGTATTCAATTACTAATCAAGCTGTTACTTTATGGAACGTTCCAATTTATGTTTAACTCATCACACAGATAATCCACGTTCTGTCAGTTAGTCCTTTACTCTTATTTTTAACGAAATCGCAGCTTACAGGGGTTATTAAGTAAGAAAACTTTCTAAATTTTGCTAAAATTAACAGGCTAACGAATATAAGAATAATGCATTTATGTCCCCTAAGCCTGAACTTTATAGCAAGGTGACTATTGCAGTGTTATGCATTTAAGCTTTCGTATTTTAGCCGTATTCGATTAATTACATGTATGTGAATAAATTTAGTCAGTTATTTTTACTAAATGATGAAGCGGTTTTATTTTTGATAGGCTATACGTATAAATAAGTTGAAGAAAAATTAAAAATGGCTTTCGCTTTACTTTATACCAGTATGATGACGAGTGAAAACCCTCCTTGTCGACGTATTCTTATTGAAATACAAGGCATTTAACAACTCTCATAAAGTATTTAAAGTAATAAAATAATGGTGAATAAAATTTCTAACAAACAAAGCTGGCTAAACTTAATTAACATTGACAGTGTTTATAGTTCTGACAAACAACGTCAAGCGTTTTCTTTATTCACTATGATTGCTATATCTATTGTTGTTATTAGCATTCTAATTTTTTTGAATTATGATGTTTACTCACCAATATTAACAAGTGCATTAATTGCAGTTAATGTAACCATTATTTGTAGTATGTTTTACTTTATAAAAACTGGGGAATTAGAAACTGTCGCATTAATTTGTATGAGTATTGTTTTTATATTGTGTATTGTCCTTACTTATACTGGAGGAAAAGAAAATACTGCATTGTATTGGCTCATGTTTTATCCTGTTGTTACCTTTTCTTCTCTAGGTGTAAGACTGGGCACATGGCTAGGTTTAACTTTATTACTGTGTTGTATCGCCATTTTATATGGTCCAAATTTCGGTCAAGTTGTTTATGGTGATATTGAAAAAACACGATTTATAGCATCGTTTACCTTAGTGTACATATTCTCATTTATTGGTGAGTTTTTTAGGTATCGAAGTCATATGGCAATTGCTGATATTACACTGGAACAAAAACAAGATGCTTATACCGATCAACTTACAGGGATTGCTAATAGACGCTTTATTACTTCTCATTTTTTAAAGCTTGTTGATAGTCGACCGAATGAATACCTTCCATTTTCATTATTATTACTGGATTTAGATCATTTTAAACGACTTAACGATACGTACGGCCATGATTTTGGTGATATTGTGTTAATTGAATTTACCAAAATACTCGAATCACAATTTCCTACATCAGCAGTAAAAGCACGGTACGGCGGTGAAGAATTTGTTGTTATTTTACCAAAAGAAACAAGTGCGAATGCTGTTGATATTGCTAACCGTTTTCGTGAACACGTAGCAGCACAAGTGTTATTAGCTGAAGATAACCTACAAATATCACTTACCTGTAGTATTGGTGTGGTACAAGTTGATAAAGTAGGCGATTATAATAGTGCGCTAAAACAAGCTGATGAGTATCTTTATAACGCCAAAGCGCTTGGTCGTAACAAGGTTGTTTCTACAAAAGATTAAGGATTAATATGAATCAATGTAAACTTATTTATATCCATGACCCAATGTGCAGCTGGTGTTGGGGCTACACACCAACCTGGCTTAAATTAAAAGCTGAGCTTGAAAATAAACTGACGGTTGAATATAAAGTAGGTGGTTTAGCCCCTGATAGCCAAACTGCAATGACGCAAAATATGAAAGAGCGGCTTGAAAGTATATGGCATAAAATAGAGAGCGAATTAGGTACACAATTTAATTTCGAATTTTGGCAGAAAAACCAACCAAGACGTTCAACATACCCAGCATGTAGAGCTGCATTAATTGCACGAAAAAAAATAAAGAAAGTGAAATGATCGAAGCAATTCAAAATGCTTATTATTTAAATGCACAAAACCCGTCAGATGATAGCGTTTTAATTTGTTTAGCTGAACAAATAGGTTTAAATAAAAATGAATTTACCGTCGCTTTCCTATCAGATGAAGTTAATAATGAACTCAAAGCTGAATTACAATATACACGGAGTTTACCTATTCATGGATTCCCATCTTTAGTATTTCTTCGTGAGGATAAGCTGTATTCAATTGAGATTAATTATAAAGACTGGCGCCACACGTATAATCAAATTATTAAACTGTTAGATTAATTTATCTCTTTATTGTGAGTGTTTGCTCAACAAATACTCACTCCTTCCTTTTAAGTCTTAATTGTTTCAGTTGTCATAAAATAGACTTTTTTGCGCAACATCCCTGTCATGTTTTATCTATAAACTTCTGCTCATTGGAAATCTCAAGCCATAAATTATTTGTCTAACAAAGTTTTTGGCCTTGAAAAATAAACTAGCAAATCTGCTAATTAACGAGTGAAGGTGTATGCGATGAAAGGCGTTAAACCATTAATCTTAGCTGGTATTGTGGCCGCAAGTGCAGCAGTACAGGCAAACGATTTAAATAAGATTATTGATAAAAGCAGTGAAATTAATATATCCGCTGCGCAATCACAAACAAAAATAGACAAGATTGCAGATTCAATGCAGGGACGTTTACAGCAATTTAAAACCCTAAATAAAGAAATTGACGGCTTAGCTGTTTACAACTCTCAGCTAACTAAGCAATTAAATAATCAAATCGAAGAAATGGAATCATTGAATTTATCAATGGATCAGGTTTCGATTATTGAACGTCAAATAACACCTTTAATGATGCGCATGATCACTGGTCTTGAACAGTTCATATCTCTTGATGTGCCATTTTTACAAGATGAACGTGCAAAACGTTTAACGTCTTTAAAAACGATGATGGATCGTGCTGATATTACTTCAAGCGAAAAGTTTCGTCGTGTTCTCGAAGCGTACCAAGTAGAAGTTGATTACGGCCGTACAATCGAAGCGTACACCGCTTTGTTAGAAGTTAGTGGCAAAGAACGTGAAGTTGATTTCTTACGCATAGGCCGTTTAGAACTTATTTACTTAACACGTGATGGCAAACAAGCAGGTAGCTGGAATATAGAAACGAAATCGTTTGCAGCACTGCCTGATTCGACAATAAGTCAAATTAACAAAGGTTTGCGCATAGCGCGTAAACAACTTGCCCCAGATATGCTAACTCTGCCAGTACATGCAGCAGAATAAGAGGTTGAAAATGAAATTGTTTACTCAAATGACAAAAATGGCTTTATTCGTTGCAAGCCTTAGCTTTACCGGTTCGAGTTTAGCCGCTGAGCCAATGAACCTTGATTCATTACTTAAAACGTTAGAGGAGGGGAAATCAGCCCAAAGCGTACAAAACCAACAACGAGAGCAAGCGTTTGCAACGCGTCAAAATGAACAAGTGCAGATGTTAAAAAACACACAAGCAAAACGTAATCAAATGCTTGTTGAGTCAGAGCGACTGGAAACGCAGTTTGAAGAAAATGAAGTTAAATTAGCCAATTTAACGGATACCTTATCAAAGCGTATGGGCTCACTTAAAGAACTATTTGGTGTATTACAGCAGGTTGCTGGTGATTCGAGTAATAAATTTGCGACATCTGTCGTATCGGCGCAAATCCCTGGTCGCAGCGCATTTATGGATGAGTTAGCCCAAAAAATGGGGTCGACGTCTAAACTTGCATCAATCGAAGATATTGAAAAAGTATGGTACGAATTACAACGTGAAATGACTGAGCAGGGCAAAGTAAGTCGCTTTAATACCACCGTCATAGTCGAAGGTGGTAACAAGGCTGAGCAAGAAGTACTTCGTGTTGGTGCATTTAATTTAATCTCAAATGGTAAATACTTAGAGTACAATCCAGGTACAAACACGTTAAGTGAACTTACTCGTCAGCCTGTTTCACGTTTTACCGCAACAGCGAGTGATCTACAAAATGCTAAAAGTGGTGCAGTTCAGTTTGCACTTGACCCAACAGGCGGTTCAATTTTAGGTTTATTAGTACAAGCCCCAGATACTGCCGAGCAAGTACACCAAGGTGGTGCGGTTGGTTATGTTATTTTAGGTGTAGGTTTACTTGCACTGTTGATTGCGATAGAACGCTTTGTATCTTTATTACTTGTTGGTGGCAAAATTCGTCGTCAGCTAAAAGATAATGTAGCGCGAGATGACAATCCTCTGGGTCGTGTTATGAAAGTAAAAGACGACTATCCAAATGTGGCCTACGACACGCTTGAACTAAAATTAAGCGAAGCTATTCTACGTGAAATGCCAAAAATAACACGTAACCTTACTCTCATTAAAATCATCTCTGTTGTTGCACCGTTATTGGGTTTATTAGGTACGGTAACCGGTATGATTAATACTTTCCAAGCAATTACTTTATTTGGCACAGGCGACCCAAAACTCATGGCGGGTGGTATTTCACAAGCACTAGTAACAACGGTCCTAGGTTTAGTTGTCGCGATTCCTACTGTGTTCATATATACGCTGCTTAATACACGTTCAAAAGGGTTACTGCTTATTTTACAAGAGCAGAGCGCAGGTATTATCGCAGAGCGAAGCGAGAAGGGAGCATAAACCATGGTGCTATTGATTGATTCAATCAATGCTATCCGTGATTTTCTCGACACCGGTGGCCAAGTTTTGTTGGTCATCGGGGTGTTAATCTTCGCGATGTGGTTATTGATACTCGAGCGATTTATTTACTTTTTCAATGGTTTTCGCAGTTATAAAAAAGGTGTTAAAAGCACATGGACTATTCGTGATGAGCGTAATAGCTGGAATGCTGAACAAATACGTCAAGCTATGATCTCGCGAGCAAGTATGCGCCTTAATACCAATTTGCCTTTAATTAATGTGATGGTGGCGTTATGCCCGCTACTCGGTTTATTAGGAACGGTAACCGGAATGATAGAAGTATTTGATGTTATGGCAATTACAGGTACCGGTAGTGCTCGTTCAATGGCGTCAGGTGTATCTAAAGCAACTATTCCAACAATGGCAGGTATGGTAGGTGCGTTATCAGGAGTGTTTGCCTCAACGTACTTACAACGTAAAGCTAAGCGCGAAGTAGAGCTTCTTGAAGACAGCATGGTGTTAGACCATTAAATAAATTTTGATAAGCGCCTTACAAGTTCGCTTATCCTAGGAGAATAAAAAATGAGAGCCCCTTTAGGTAATTTAATGCAAGAAGATGAAGCAGAAGAAATAAACATGACACCTATGTTAGATGTTGTTTTTATAATGCTTATTTTCTTTATTGTGACAGCATCGTTTGTCAAAGAAGCTGGTATTGATGTAAATCGTCCAGAAGCTGCAACAGCTGTAAAAAAGGAACGTGCAAACATATTAGTGGCTATTTCAGACAAAGGTGAGATTTGGATCAATAAACGTCAAATTGATATACGAGCTGTTCAAGCAAACATTGAGCGTTTAAAAGCTGAAAATCCTCAAGGCAGTGTTGTAATTCAGGCAGACAAAAAATCTACAACAGATACATTGATAAAGGTAATGGATGCAGCACGTGCCGCAGGTGTGTTTGATGTGTCGATTGCAGCTCAAGAAGCATAAGGGTTAGCAATGCGTTATTTAGTAGCATTAATTATAGCTGGTGTAGTGACTTTCATGCTTTTTTTAGGCATGCAAGCACTTATAACTGGCGGCGATGGAGCGATGAGTGAACCCGCTAAAGGGAACGTACTTGATTTTGTAAGGCTTAAAAAAGAAGAAAGCGTACAAAAAAAGAACGTAAACCACAAAAGCCACCCACACCAAAAGAACCGCCTCCACCAATGGAGTCACCGCAAATGCAAAGTAGTGATGCTAATGCAAATGCTAACAACTTTGACTTTGGTGCCAATGTTGATGCGGATGTCAATTTATCAGGTGGCTTATCGCTGGACTCAAGTGATGGCGAATATTTACCGATAGTAAAAGTGGCTCCAGTTTACCCGCGCCGTGCATTGTCACGTGGTATTGAGGGTTACGTTATTGTTGAATTCACTGTAACTAAACAAGGTACTGTGCGTGAGCCCCACGTTTTAAAAGCAGAGCCTGAGTCACTATTTGATAAAGCTGCAATGGATGCAGCCCTTAAATTTAAATACAAACCGCGCGTAGTTAATGGCGAAGCTGTTGAAGTTGCGGGTGTTCAGAACAAAATTTCTTTCCAGATCAGTGGTTAATTTAGCGATTAATTAAACCTACGAGTAAATGGTTCGAAAAGCGAGGCGATTATGAAATCAATGACAACATTACAACCTGTGGCAAAACTTTTAAAATTAACACTGTTTTGTACCGCAGCGATAAGTACAAGTATTATTACTCCTAGTGCACTGAGCATTTTACCCAGTGTAGATGTAGCTACAGCCAATGCGGCGCAAGAGCAAAAAACTAAACGTGTGCCAGCTTTACGTGAAAAAGTATACAGCCAGCTGGCACGTGCACAAAAGCTCGCCGATGATGGCGATGTTAAGGCAGGACTTGAAGCACTTGATAGCATAAATGAGCGCTCATCGAGTATGAACTCGTACGAAATTGCGATGATGCATAATTTTTATGGTTTCATATATTACAATGAAAATGACTTACCAAAAGCTATTGCAGCGTTTGAAAAAGTAGTTGCTGAGGAAGGTATCCCAGAATCACTGCGTGTGAGCACGACGTTCAGTTTAGCTCAATTGGCAATGGCTAATAGTGACTATGAAAAAGTGATTGCATTTTTAGACCAATGGGATGCTATTAATACTAAACCGATTACTGATGGTTATTATGTATTGCGAGCACAAACCTATTATCAGTTAAAAGATTTTAAGCAAGGCCTTAATTATATTACCCAAGCAATTACTCTAAGCGATAGTGAAGGTAAAACACCTAAAGAAAATTGGCTAGTTTTACAGCGTGCAATGTATTACTCGCTTAACCAAACAGATAAAGTGGTTGATGTATTGGAACGTATGGTAAAGCTTTACAACAAACCTGAATACTGGGTTCAGTTATCGGGTATGTATGGTGAATTAGGGAAAGAAAGGCAACAGCTTAGTGTTATTGAAGCCGCGTATCAGCAAGGTTTTTTAACCTCTAAATCTGATTTACGCCAATTGGCTCAGGTGTATTTATATAATGGCTTAGCGTATAAAGCCGCCACTGTTATGAGTAAAGCTATAGATGCTGGAATTGCAGAGCAAACTGCAAAAAATTATGCTTTTGTTGCTGAGGCGATGATCCAGGCAAAAGAAGATGAAAAATCAATCACGTATTTTGCTAAGGCGGCTGATTTATCGCCAAGTGGTAAGTACGACCAACGTTTAGCCGAAGTGTATGTAAATACTGAGCAGTTTGAAGAAGCTGCCGATGCTGCGCGTAAAGCGCTTGATAAAGGTGACCTTGATTTTGAATCAAACGCTTTTGTTGCTTTGGGAATGGCGCAGTACAATTTACAAAATTTTGATGCATCAATTTTAGCGTTTGAACAAGCCCAAAAGCATAAAAAGTCACAGCGTTTAGCACAGCAATGGATCAAATATGTGAAGCGTGAAAAAGTACATGCAGAAACACTCAGAACAGCGTTACTTTAACTTTTAACTAGCGTGATTATTTGGTAACAGGTATACACGTCAAGCTATTTCATAATCGCACTATGCAAACCGCCTTAAATTTATTTTTGGCGGTTTTTTTGTTTTTTTAATTAACCATTTGAAATTTATGAGAATAACTTTGTCATCTTATGTTTATTAAAGTGTAACGGCTCTGTCATACAGCTCCCGTAAGGTAGTCGCAGCTAAGAACTCAAGTGACCTTAATGCATTAAAAAGTGCCTTAAGGTGACTTGAGTTTAATAAAGCGCTAACAAAATAATTAAATACTTTAACGGAGTGAACAATGAAATTATCTGACTTATTCAAGGTCAGCCTTGTGGCTACTGCAATTACATTAGCCGGCTGTGGCGGTGATATAAATCTAAATGTTGAAGAAACGGTTGAACAACCAACTTCACCTACAAATCCAACACCACCAACAGCTGAAGAGTTACCCGGTACATTTAGCCAAAGTTTATCAACTGAGGTATCTACTGCCTTAGGTCGTTCTGTTACTGTTCAGGTTCTTTCTGGTGTAATAACACAAGATACAACACTTTCAACTGATGCAATTTGGGCACTTGATGGCGCTGTTTTTGTTGGTAAAGATAAATCAGAAAGTGCAACGCTTACTATTGAGCCAGGCGCTGTCGTCTTTGGTAATAATGGAGGCGATTACATTGTTGTTAGTCGCGACTCAAAAATTGAAGCGTCAGGAACTAAAAACGACCCAATTATCTTTACATCTAAGCAAGATGTTTTAGGTGAAACAACTGCTGCAGGTCAATGGGGCGGTATGGTGTTATTAGGCAATGGTATTTCAAATAAATGTCCTGCTGAAGGCGATTGTGCACTTCAAGTAGAAGGTGTTGAGTCTGGTGCTGTGTTTGGCGGTACTGATAACACTGATAGTTCAGGTACTCTTAAATACGTAGTCGTTAAAAATGCGGGTTTTGAACTTTCTGTTGGTAATGAGTTAAACGGCATTACATTTGGTGCGGTAGGCTCTGGTACAACAGTTGATTACTTACAAGTTCATAATAATGCGGATGATGGCGTTGAATTTTTTGGTGGCGCGGTTAATTTAAAACACGTTGTTTTAACAAGTATCGATGATGATAGCATTGACTGGGATAATGGCTTCCAAGGAAAAATGCAGTTTGTTTACGTCGAGCAAGATAAAAACTCTACTGATGCAAACCGAGGAATTGAAGCTGATAACGACGGTAAAATCCCTTCTAAAGATCCAAAATCGTTGCCTATGATTTCTAATTTAACCATTGTTGGTAATAACTTTAATGGTGAAGACGATGCTGAAGGTATTTACTTACGTGAAGGCACGGGTTTACACCTATACAACTCAGTGATCACAGGCTCTAATGAAATGGGTGAGTGTTTAGAGCTTGAAGGTATTGCATTGGCAGATGATGGCACGGCTTTATTTTCTGATAGCGAAACAGTAAATAATGCTAACGATGGCACTATATTAATGCAAAACACTTTTATGTCTTGTACTAATGGTGAAAACTTTAAAGACCCTAAAGGTGCAGATGGTTCAGTACTTTTAGCGTTAGAAGGGTGGTTTGCGGCGCAATCTGGTAACGTTATTAATGACAAACCTATGCTAGGTGTTAATGGTCAGCCTATTGCCGGCTCTCCTTTGTTAGGTGCTGGTCAGGATGTTGCTAATACCGTTGACGCATTTTTCGACACAGTTGATTTTGCGGGTGCATTGAATGATTCTGATGATTGGCGTGAAGGCTGGGCATTTGGTTATGGTGGCGGAATTGTTACCGCACCTGAAGCCGTTGCAGGTTGCCCTACAGGAACAACTTCAATTTCACCAGGTGATGGCACAACGACAACGTGTGAAATATCGGGTCGTATTACAGCTGATTTAACACTAACCGCTGGTAACCTTTATGCACTTGACGGCGCTGTATTCGTTGGGGGTGATAAAACAGACTCAGCTACTTTGACAATTGAACCTGGTGTTACCGTTTATGGTAGAAACGGTAAAGATTATTTAGTTGTTGGTCGTGATTCTAAAATAGAAGCTAACGGCACAAAAGATAAGCCTATTTCGTTTACATCTAGTCAAGATGTAGCTGGCGAAGCAACAGCTGCAGGACAATGGGGTGGTTTAGTGCTTCTTGGTAATGCCCCGTCTAATAAATGCCCAGATACTGGTGATTGTGCTCTTCAAGTAGAAGGCGTAGAAAGTGGAGCGGTATTTGGTGGTACAGAGACGACTGATAACTCAGGTACTTTGCGTTATGTTCGCGTAATGAATGGTGGCTACTTACTTTCACCGGGTAATGAAATAAACGGTATTACTTTTGGCGGTGTTGGCTCTGGTACAACCGTTGAATACTTACAGGTTCACCAAAATGCAGATGATGGAATAGAGTTTTTTGGTGGTAACGTTCAAGCAAAATACGTTGTGCTTACAAGTATTCAAGATGACAGTATTGACTGGGATAATGGATTCCAAGGTAAATTACAACATGTACTTGTAAAGCAAGCTGCTGATAATTCGGATGCAAACCGTGGAATTGAATCAGATAACGATGGTAAATCACCGTCAAAATTACCTAAATCAAATCCGACTATTGCTAACTTAACTATCATAGGTAATACCTTTGATGGTGAAGATGATAGTGAAGGTATGTATTTCCGTGAAGGCACAGGCGCTCAAATCTATAACACTATTGTTACCGGTCCAGTAGGGATGGGTGAGTGTTTAGAAATTGAAGGTATTGCAAAAGATGACTCTGGAACCCCGTTATTTACTGAAAGCGAAACAGTGAATAATGCCAACGACGGAACTTTATTGATTAAGTCTTCAGTTATTGCTTGCTCAGAAAACTTTAAAGACCCAAGTGGCGTTACTTTTGATACGCAAAACTGGTGGACGACAACCTTAGGTAATCTAGTTGCAACAGGACAACCTGATGTTGTAAATGGTATTTTTACAATAGATACAACAGTTCCAACAGACGTAAAGGCAATCGATAGCTTCTTTGATACTACTGACCATATAGGTGCAGTTTCAAGTACTAATGATTGGACCGCTGGTTGGACTGTAGGTCTGGAATAACACAGTAAGAACAGGTGTTAAATTTGTTTAACACCTTTTTATAACTTTCTGTTTTATATCAGATAGAGGTAAACATGAAACAATTTTCCAAACATTTTAGTTTATCAGCTTTAAGTACCGCAATTTTATGTAGTCTAAGCATGTCAGTTAATGCTGCTGAAGTTGATGATGAAGCTGTACTCGAAGAAGTTGTGGTGAGTGCTAGTCGTTTAAAAGGCACTGCAACGGCTGTACTTGAAGAGCGTAAGCAACAAGCATTTGTTGCCGATATCATGGGAGCAGAGCAAATATCCCGTAGTGGTGACAGCGATGCTGCGGGCGCTTTGCGCCGTGTAACGGGTCTTACATTAGTTGACGGTAAGTTTATATATGTACGGGGTTTAGGCGAGCGCTATTCGAGTACGCAATTAAATAGTGCTGCTGTGCCAAGTCCTGATCCAACACGTTCAGTTATCCCTTTGGATTTATTTCCAGCAGGTATAATCGAGAGCTTATCAGTACAAAAATCTTATTCACCATCAATGCCTGCTTCATTTGGTGGTGGTAATGTAGATATAAGATTAAAAAGTATTCCGAATCAGTTTGTTTTTGATGTTACAGGTCAGTTAGGTTACAACAGCAACAATTTTGATGATGGCCTTGAATACAATGGCGGTTCTGATGATTGGTATGGTTTTGATGACGGCACACGTGAAATGCCCGATTCTATTAAAGCTATTTATAAATCAGGTCAATCAATTGATGATGTTACACCTGAGCAAAGTCGTGCATTAGCACTTGATTTAAATAGAGATTATGACCCAACTGAAACAAGTTTAGACCCAAATACTAAATTTACTGTAACACTGGGTAATAGCTTTGAGTCAGGTGATTGGCGTTATGGGTTTTTATCTGCTGTAAGTTACGATAATAAATATTTTGTAGGTGAAGAATACCAAGGGCAAGATTTCCGTCTAGGGGAGTCTACTGCTGCGCTTACGCGAGGTTATGACAAAGTGACCTCTAGTGAGCATAACGTAAAGCTTTCTGGGATGTTTAATTTTGGTATTGAGTACGATAAGTCTCATCGTATTGATATTAGTTCGCTGATACTTCGTGATACTGAAGACAAAGTTAGAGACCGGTTAGGTATTGATGAGAACAACAATCAATCGGATAACAAACGCATTCGTTCTTACGATATTAGCTACGAAGAGCGTGAGTTAATTGTAAATCAGATTAAAGGCACGCATACGTTTGATTGGTTAAACTTTGCAGGCTTTGATTGGAAATACTCTAATGGTCGTTCAAATCGTTATGCACCAGGTAACTTAACAACGCGATTTATTGTTACTGATGAAAACGAAGATGGTAATTATGATGTTCAAAATGAAATCGCTTTAACTAATGCAACAACGGCAGCACGCTATACGTATCAAGATTTAAATGATGAAGTAGAGAATTACGGGTTTAACTTCACGTTCCCTATTATGCTTGATGGCGTTGATATTGAATTAAAATCAGGTGCTGATTTTATATCAAAAGAACGCTCAGCGTCTAATCGTCGTTTTGACATTAATACGCGTGCCTTTAGCGGTGTAGATTTAAATGGCAATAAATTAAACAGCATTTTATCTGACGATGTAATTGCTAATGCTCAGCTTAATTTACCTATTTTAAATGATACGACTGTTTCCGGTGATGATTATAGGTCGGCTCAAAAAACGGATGCTTATTATTTTGAAGCAGATTTTTTCTTTAATAATAAATGGCGTATAAGTGGTGGTATTCGTTGGGAAGACTTTAGGCAAGTGTCTGTCCCTTTAGATCCATTTACAGGGGGTCTTGACTCATCAATTGAGTACGACGAGCTTGCAGATTTAGCTTTTCAAGAAGATGATGTTTATGGTGCGTTAGCATTTACATATGTTTATGATGATGAAACCCAATATCGTTTAAGCTATGGTGAAACAGTTGTACGCCCTGATTTACGTGAGATTTCAGAATCAACATATATTGATCCACTTACAGAATATCCAGTAGGGGGAACACCGGGCCTGCGTACAACACAAATCAAAAACTATGATTTCCGATGGGAAAATTACTACGATACAGGTGAAAACTTTTCAGTAGGTTTATTTTATAAAGATATGACTGACCCTATTGAATCAGTGCAATCACCTTCTCAAGACGGTCCTCCATTAGTACGAATAGCGAATGCTGAGGAAGGTTATGTAGCAGGCATTGAATTTGATTACCTAAAAGATTTTACTTTTTTAGGTGGTATCGGCCAAGATATCTTTTTAAGTGGTAATGTTACATTAAGTGATTCTGAAATAAAGTTAGATCGACAAGCAATTGTGGATCAAACAGGGGTTTCAGCTGCTGTAACAAATACAAAGAGACGTTTAACCGGACACTCTAAATACGTGGTAAATATGCAGTTAGGCTACGATGCGCCAAGTGGAGAGCATGCTGCGACAATTATTTATAATGTATTTGGTGAACGTATCATTATACCGGGTATTGAAGGTCAAGAGGATTGGATGGAGCAGCCATTTCATTCTGTAGACTTAAACTATACTTACTTCCCTGATTTCAATTCGAGCATTAAGTTTAAAGTGTTGAATATTTTAGGCCAAGATCAAAAAATTGAAGCGGATGGAGTATTAACTCGTTCTAAGGAAAAAGGAACTGAGTTTTCGGTTGAGTATAAGTATCAATTTTAACGCATAGCTTTGCCCAAGGAAGGGAATTATAATAACCATAGTTACCGATTAGCCCCGTTATTTAACGGGGCTTTTTTGTGTCAATATTTTTTCTATTTGCACTTTATAGTTGCATAGAGCTGATAACATTGGTTTTTACTACCAGTACTTTTCATGCCCCATGATTGGTTATACCAATCGAAGTCTCCGTAGGCGCTTTCATCCTCTCCGCAGGTAATTGTGCTTCCAGAAATTTCTTGATTGTGACCACGCTCTTCACAAAATTGATTTCCATTTGTAGAACCCACAAAAAACAGCTCTAAGCGCCCATTTATCCAAACCTGTGGTGCGTAATAGGTTGTTGCAGTATTTACCAATATACCTTGTTGCTGTTCCATATTTATTTCTGCGCGCTCAAAGGATACTTTTTCATTTTCTTTTAGCGTTATTGTGCTTGCTGAAAGCGTAGTATCTGCAAATACATTAAGTGATACTGAACTTAAAGTAAGTAGAGCAAGAGTGAATGTCTTCATTATCTTTTCCTTTAGTTGAATGTAGAATTACACAAAACATCTTTATTCAATGTGTCTATTAAGCGTGGTAAATATAAGTTTCAACAAGGTTAAGCTTTTATTAAAGTTTAAAATAAGCACTGCATGCTTTGCATTTTTTACACTATGAAAAAAATTTGAGTTCTACTTTATTCACTAGTTTTAGGGGGCTGGTGGTGTTATTTTGACGTTAATGAAAATTAAATCTCACGCAATGAATTTAATTTTTAATGTATTAAGGCATCTTTTATGAACAAAACAGTGGAAAAAACAATGAAAAAAGTAGGATTAGTCGGTTGGCGTGGCATGGTAGGCTCCGTGTTATTAGAACGTATGCAGCAACAAAGTGATTTTGCCCATATCGACACTACCTTCTTCACCACCTCGCAAGCGGGTCAGTTAGGACCGGACATTGCAGGCGATGCAAAACCATTGCTTGATGCAAGTGACATTAGCGAACTTGCTAAAATGGATATTATTGTTACTTGCCAAGGCGGCGATTACACCAATTCCGTATATCCAAAACTTAGAGAATCTGGTTGGGATGGCTACTGGATTGATGCCGCTTCAGCACTGCGAATGAGTGACGATAGCATTATAGTGCTGGATCCTGTAAACAAAGATGTTATTGAACAAGGCTTAGCGCAAGGCGTTAAAACGTTTGTGGGCGGTAACTGTACAGTATCGCTAATGCTACTTGCATTAGGTGGTTTATTTGAGCAAGACCTAATTGAATGGGTAAGCCCAATGACTTACCAAGCGGCGTCGGGCGCCGGTGCACGAAATATGAAAGAGCTTATTGCACAAATGGGCGCTATTCATGCAAGTGTCGCAGATAAACTAGATAACCCAAGCTCTGCTATTTTAGAAATTGATAAGATAGTAAGCGAAAAAATGGCTTCAAGTGATTTGCCACAAGACCAGTTTGGTGTGCCATTAGCAGGCAGTTTAATTCCGTGGATTGACGTACCTATGCCAAGCGGTCAGTCTAAAGAAGAATGGAAAGCGCAGGTTGAAGCCAATAAAATTTTAGGCTCTTCTAAGCAACCAGTGCCAATTGATGGTTTATGTGTACGTATTGGTGCAATGCGCTGTCATAGCCAAGCAATGACCATCAAACTACGTGAAGATATTAGCGTAGACAAAATTGAAGAAATTTTAGCCTCGCATAATGAATGGGTTAAAGTTATTCCAAATGAGCGCGAAATTAGCGCTACTGACTTAACCCCAGTTAAAGTAACGGGGACATTAAGTATTCCTGTTGGCCGTATTCGTAAATTAGCCATGGGCCCTAAATACATAAGCGCGTTTACAGTGGGAGATCAGCTCTTATGGGGTGCCGCAGAGCCATTGCGCCGCATGTTACGCATTATTATTGATGATGAGTAAACATTGTTAGTAAATTTTATTTTTCAGGGTTAGCAATTTGCTAACCCTTTTTATTTAACCCGCTTTACCAGTTTATAAATCGGGCTTTATAAACTGGTACATCATTTGCTGTAATTCCCATGTTAACCATCTAACTACAACAAACCTTATAGAATACGTATTTTACTCGCATTATATGTACTGCTATTACAAAATTGCGTAGTTTTTACATGTTTAAAATACTGCTTTGTAGGTGTAAATAAAGGAAATTACAATGCGTTCATTTTTAAATTCATTACACCGTAAATGGTTCAACTTTCTTGTCGTAATTGTATTACTGCTAATTACCCTCAGAATAGCCGCGCCTTATGCAGTGCAGCAGTATGTAAATTACCAGCTAAAACATACGCAAGGTATAACGGGACATATAGGTGATGTAGATTTGTTTTTATATCGTGGCGCTTATGCCATTGACGATGTAGAAATTTACGCTACTAACGCAACCACAGCACCTAGACCTTTACTTGCGGTAAAAACACTTGATTTTTCACTTGCATGGTCGGCGCTTTTAAAAGGGAATCTGGTAACAAATATTGCTTTTATGCGCCCCGAAATTGTTATTTATGATAAAAACCCAAACGCAGCAGAGCAAAATCAACGTGTAAAAGATGAAACAACTTGGATCGGACTCGCCAACGATTTAGTGTTGTTCTCAATCGATACCTTAACTATCGAACAAGGTAAGTTGTCCCTAGTTAATGCAACTAGTCAGGGTGAAAAACCCACTTTTATATCAAATATTAATGCCAGAATTGAAAACATAACGAATGCGCAAAACCTATCAAAAACACTTGTGACTACTCTAAACGTAGAAGGTGCGTTAATGGGGGAGGCGGCATTAAGGCTTAATGGCAAATTAGACCCTTTTAGCAAGCACGCTAATTTTGATTTTAACGCAGAGGTACAGCGCTTCTCAGTTAAAAATCTCGACACTGTATTTAAAGTGTATACACCGTTTGATATTGAAGCGGGGGGCATTGATGGCGCAATGGAACTTGTGGCTAAAGATAATAACTTAAATGGTTATGTAAAAGCGGGTGTTCAAAACTTGCGTGTTTTTTCGTGGCGCGAAGATATAGAAAAAGATGATGACGGCATATTTACTGCCATATTTGAAGGCAGTGTTGATTTACTCGGCTCTATACTCGAAAACGATGAATCTAAACTTGTTGCTGCACGCATTCCTATTGAAGGTCAACTAGATAATACGGATGTTTCGACTTTCCAAGCCGTTATTTCTGTACTAAAAAACGCATTTTTTGATGCGTTTAAAATGAAAGTAGATAACATCATTTCTTTTGAAGATACGGATAACAAATCTAATAACGAGGAAAATTAAAGCATTTTGGGAATGCATGTTTTAGTTGAATGCCTAAGCTACACCCACTTTTTAAACTTTAAGTGGGTGCTTTAGTACTCTTATCAGATTAGTTTTTGCGGTTACTCAATAGCGCTTTAAGCTCAGCAATTTGGGATTGTAGTTCGTTTACTTGTCCTTGCGTTGCAGGTAATGAGCTGTCGTCTGCAAGCTCTTCTCGCGCTTTTCGGTGCTCCTCGCTCATAACTTCTAAAATGGCACCTACCATCATATTTAAAAATACAAATGCGGTTAAAAATATAAATGTAAGGTAGTAAATCCAGCTTAATTCGTACACCGCCATTGTTTCGTACATTATGTCGGTCCAATCTTCAAATGTTGCTACCCTAAACAAGGTAAGCATTGATATTGAGACGTCTTGCCAAAGTACGGGGTTTATTTCAGCAAACATCATGCTGCCCATAGCGGCGTAAATATAAAAAATAACAAACATTAATAAAGCGATATAACCCATTTGCGGAATAGCTTTAAGCAGAGAGTTAACCAATAAGCGCAGCTCTGGGATCATCGAAACCAATCGCAGTACTCTAAATATGCGCAGTAATCGTGCAATTAGCATCGTAGAACCTGCTGCTGGGTATAAGCTACCTAGTACTATAATTGTATCGAATATATTCCATCCCTTAGAAAAGAAATCTTTTATACCTTTACTTGCAATAAAGCGGATTATTAGTTCAATTAAAAAGAATGCGGTAATGCCAACGTCCATCCAATTTAGAGCAAGCTCTACCGTTGGATGCAGTGAGTAAGTGTGCGCACCTACTGTCAGGGCAGAAACAATAATTACAGCTATAACAAATGATTGAAATATCTTGCTTTTGTCTATACGCTGAAACAACTTTTGTAACTGCGACATCATAATAATGGGTCCTGTGAGTATTAAGGTTTAATGGCGCTAATATACAATAATATTGTAATAATTTAACGCTTTTTCGATATCGAAAGTGTAAGGAAATTTAATGTTTATCAATAAACTAAAAAACAGCGCATTACTTATTATCGGATTTTGTATTTTGGCTGGTTGCAGCTCTGATGCACGTTTTCACGAAGTTCAATCTGCACGTCTTGATGAGTGCAACTATAAAGCGGATAAAGAATATTACGAATGCTTAAATAAACAGGACTCTAATTACGAAGAGTTTAAAAAGCAGCAGCAAGCCCAGACTAAATAAGTAGCGCTAGTACATTTATGACTAAAACTCAAAAACAACGCGATAAGCAAATTCGCTCAGTATTGACTATTGCGTGTGAAACAATAAAAGAAACCGTATTTGGCTTTCACTATTTAACGCATTCAGTGGATTTAAATAACGAAACAAACACGTTAAAAGTGCAGTGCTTTTTTAATGATGATATAGCTCTTGAAAGTGCAAAACCCCAGCTTGACGAATTAAAAGATATTATACTAAATCAGCTAGCAAGTATTAAACTGAATATTAAACCAGCACATATCTTATTTTTCGCCAATTAATAGTGGTTTAGTTGGTTTGACAGCACAGTGATGTTTATAATTACATAAATTACTTTAAAGGTTTCAATTATGGCCGTTCCTACGCGTTCGCAAATTTCACCAGGCATAACAGTAAATATTGTATTAAAAGAAGATCAACGCAGCGGTACATTAACCGAAGGTGTTGTTGAGCGTCTTTTAACAAAATCACCTAATCACCCGCACGGTATTAAAGTACGTTTAGAAGATGGTCAAGTTGGCCGAGTAAAAGAGATTTTATAATGGCAGCGTTAACAGAACAGGCTTTTTGGGAATTAGTAACCACGCCTGATTTAGGGCTCGATCCGCAAAGTGTGAGCGATAACCTAAAAACTAAACTTAATGATTTAAGCGATCAACACCTTATTGATTTTGATAAGCACTTTGGCATACATATGCGCAAATGCTTTACCTGGGATTTGTTTGGCGCTGCCTTTGTGATGGCTGGGTGTAATGACGATTACGGTTTTAGCGAGTTTAGATGTTGGTTAATTTCGCGCGGTAAAACAGTTTTCGAAAACGCCTTAGAAAATGCTGATTCTATAGCGCAGTGTACACCTGTTTATTACTTAAACGAGCAGCCTTATCCGTACATTGATGAGTACGACTTAATAGCCGGTTTATTATTTGAAGAACGCAGCGAAGACGAATTGCCGTTTATTCCATCAGGCAGCGATGAACCCAAAGGTAAACGTTTTAAAGACAAACCTAAGTTTTTAAAGCAAAGCTACCCTTTATTATTTGCAAAGTACTGGCAATAAAATAAACAGTAACTTTTGTACTACCTAAACAATTTAATGAGTCCAATGTCTCCTTACAGGTAAGTGCATTGATATAAATCGTTTTGTTGTTTAAGTACGTATTAACTAAAGTACTTAACAGCAAAATGGTTTGTAATGCAGTATCTAGGAGGAATCTTTGTTGTTTTAAACGTATTTAATCTAGAGGGATTTAATCGCGGCACGAGGTGTGTAACCTAGTGAGCTCGGTAATTGCTTCTGCGTTACCTTACTGGCTTACACATGTAAGAATAAGTAATAGTCGAGCAAAGCTTCCGCTAGCTGCTCACGCCTTGGTTCCTGAATACGACTTCTCTCCTTTTATAGTAAATCTCTGTTATAGTTGTTAAAAGTTATAAAAGCTAAGTGATTAGGCATTTTGCTATTATTTAACACGCTGACTCACGAGGATACACCCACGAAATGAAATATTTAACACTCGCTTTATTAACTGTCGCTTTTACAAGTGCAAATGCTTTTTCTGAGCCGAGTAATAAAACACGATTTATACCGCTTTTAAAGTCAAAATTGGGAGCCTACGAAGTTGTGTCGGCCAATTCTGGATTATGTGTTAATAGTAATTTGAGTTTGACAGATGAAAGTGATGCAAGTGCGGGTTTTAAACTAGGTAAGCAAATTATATTTGGATCGCTCCACAATGGTACCCGAACCATTAAAAAACCAAACTTTTGTTTTATAACCAGCACGCTTAAATATAAAAGTGATGGCCTTGAAAACGGTTTAAGAATGAGCCGTTGTGAAGATGCAATAAACGAAAAAACAATTAGCCAAAGTATCCGATTTTTAGCTGATAACACACTAAAGTACACATTGAGCAAACCCAGTGTAGAGTGCACATTTAAAAAAGCAGATGAAAGTAAACAAAGTATCTAGTAAGTAGTAAGTAGTAAATCATTCGCAGTATATTTTAGGTATATCGCGCCAACGCGTGGTGTACTGCGGCGACAAAAAATCACGGTTCATGTGCCACCGGTCATTTAATTTACTACTAGCTAAACTAAGCATTCCTTTCCCATACCGTGTATTTATAGCATCTAGGCAACTCATTAATTGTGGGTTGTCAGTACGTTGGTTAAACAAATCACTTTGTTGAAATTGCTGTGACGTAAGTTCTAAAGCGCCTACACCACACTTGTAAAACCTAACTGCAGGTTGGTATATTTGATCAAATACCTCAGATACAGCATTAGCCATCACGCAGGTATCGTTAGTGGGTGAGGGGAACTTATACACAAACGACTTTTTATAATATCTATTTTCGTGCGCGCCACTGGCTGCAAAAATATAAAGCTGGTGAGTGAGCGAACGTTGCGCTCTTAGTTTATTAGCCACTGTGGTTACATGGTTAATTAGCGCCGTTTTAAGGGCTGTTGGCTCACATATGCGCTCTCCAAAACTACGGGTCGAATAAATTTCCCGCTTGTCTTGTCGTACATCATCCCAGTTTAAACATGTTATCCCGTTAAGCTCGCTTACTGTACGTTCAACAACCACACTAAATGCACGGCGCATTGCTTTAGGGTTTTGCTGAGCAAGATCCCAGGCGGTGTGTATATTCATTATTTTAAGCTTTTTAGCTAGTCGCCGGCCTATTCCCCATACATCTTCGCAGCTCATTCTCTGTAAAATAGCTTGGCGAGTTTGTTCGCTATTTATGACTGCTACACCATTAAAACCACTGAGTTTTTTAGCGGCGTGGTTAGCGGCTTTTGCTAAAGTAGGGGTTGGGCCAAAACCTACACCTACAGGAAGCTTCGTTTCGCGCCACACTGTGCGCCTTATTGTATGGCCGTATTCGTGCCAGTCTTTAATTAATGATGTGTAGCCATTAAAGTGCAAAAACGATTCATCAATACTGTATATGTGTTGTGTATCGCAAAAGCGGCCAATAATATTCATCATCTTGTCGCTTAAATCAGCATAAAGCGCGTAATTGCTAGAACGAATAACAACGTTGTTTTGCTCAAGTAAATGTTTAACTTTAAAGTACGGGCCAAATTTAGGAATATTTAAGCGCCGAGCAATAGGGCAAATAGCGCATACACAGCCATCGTTATTAGTAAGTACAACCACGGGTTTGGATCGAATAGCAGGGTCGAATACTTTTTCTGCACTGGCATAAAATGACACAGCATCAACTAAGGCATACATTTTAGTAACTCTGGGCTTTGCCTGTGCATTCTTATTGATAGCGTTACTACGCCTTCGAGCTGAAACTCGTCTGCAGAGGTGAGTTGTACAGGCTTATGTAAAGAGGAAGCTGAAAGCAGCCGCGCATTGGTTTTATCAAGCAGTTTGCATACAAAAAGACCATTTAAGTTAGCAACAATAACGTCACCATTTTTTACCGGCTCTGCACGGTCGATAACTAATAAGTCACCTTCAAAAATTCCGACTTCTTGCATAGAGTTACCCGATGCAATACCAATAAACGTAGCATCTGGATGCTTTATTAAAAGCTTATCAAGGGTTACACCTAGCTCGGTGTATTGCGCTGCGGGTGATTCAAAACCACACACGCCTGCTTCTATATAAATGGGAATGACAAACATAACACAACCTAAAACGCATATACTGTATAAGTGTACAGTATATGCGTTTTGTGTAAGTTATGCCAAGAATGTATGGCTGATCAATCCATGTTTTTGATCATTTGTTGTGCGGTATCTAAAAAGTCTTTGATTTGTTGAGGGTTTAAGTTTTTACACATTTGATTATTTATTTTTTGCTCTGAGGCTAATAACTTATCAAAAAGAACTTTACCTTGCTCTGTGAGCGATAAAATAAAGCAGCGTTTATCGTGCTCACTCGCCTGTTTATTAATTAAATTTAAGCTAATAAGATCTTTAATTAAACGTGCTATTTGCGCTTTATCGCGCTGCGTTTTAGTAACAATATCGTTAGCCGTACAGTTATTTACGTTCGCGATAATATGTATGCAGCGTACGTGCATAGCATTAATACCAAGTTCGCCTGCGTTAATTGCTTCACGAATTGTTACACGGTAATTTTGCATTAATTCAAACAGCGTATTTGATAAAGGTGTATTCATAGAATTCTCAATATAGTTGACAAAGTCAATTAACTTGTTATAGTTGATTTTATCAACCAATGGGGCGTTGTGCAATGCCTGCTTTTTATAGCAGGTTGGTATTAAAGTCTAAGTTTTGTAAAACGAGGTAATACATGAGTAAACAAGTTCGCAAAGCCAACGTATTAAGTACAGAGCAAATCACACCGCATTTACAGCGCATTGTTGTAGGCTCTGAAGATTTTAACGACTTAACCTCACAGTACATTGGTAACTATGTAAAAGTACTATTTCCAAAAGATGGTGAAGTAGATTTTAACTTAAAAACAGCCTGTATGCGATCATACACAATAAGGCATGTAGATGCACAAACAGGCGCGCTAACGCTTGATTTTGTTATAAATATGCACCAAGGTCCGGCAACTGACTGGGCTAAAATTGCAAAAGTAGGCGACGAGTTAGGTATTGCAGGTCCTGGCCCTAAAAAGCTAGATAATTATGCGCATTCGCATTATGTATTGCTCGGCGATTTAACATCGGTAAATGCAATAAAAGGGTATGTGCAGCAATTACCTTTAATTTCAAAAATTGATGCCTTTGTACATGTACCCACCGAAAAAGATATTATTGATTTAGAAACAAGCCGCGATGTTAATTGGCTTGTTACCGACAATGCTGACGAAGCGCTACTTAGCGCGCTTCAAAATTTGCACATTACAGCAGAGCCTCCCATTGTATTTATGGCATTGGAAGCTGGGCTTGTGCGTAAAGCAAAGACATTGTTAACAGAGCAATTTAATATACCACGCGGTAATATTGTATCCTCAGGGTATTGGAAAAAAGGCGTGGATTCAGAAGGCTATAAAAAGCTGCGCCAACGTGATGCACAGCTTGCTTGAATACCTTAGAGCAAAATAACATATACCTATTTTGCTCTAATACCACTGCGTAACTTGAATTGACCTAATAGCAGACCCATTTAAGTGTTTTATGCTAATGATGTAATCCATTATTAGCATGCATTTTTAGGAGCTGCTATTTTGTTAAATTCCATTCCTTTTTCGTTATTAGAACTTGCCCCCATGATCAAAGGGGACAGCGTAACTAACACTCTTCATAAAAGTACTAAATACGCTCAACGCGCAGATGAGCTTGGCTTTAACCGTTTTTGGCTTGCTGAGCATCATAATATGCCAGGTATAATTTGTGCGGCCACTTCAATTTTGGTTGGTCACATTGCAGGTAATACCAAAAAGATACGCGTTGGATCGGGCGGTATTATGCTGCCAAACCACTCCCCATTAGTTGTTGCTGAACAATTTGGTACATTAGAGAGTTTATATCCAGGGCGAATAGATTTAGGACTCGGGCGTGCCCCAGGTAGCGACCCTGTAACGAGTCGTGCATTAAACAACGATATGAGCCGTGCAGAAAACTTCCCTGGTGAAGTAACTGAGCTGCAAACATTGTTAGGTCCTTACAATGGTACGCATCCTATACGTGCTATACCGGGGGAGGACACAAACGTGCCTATTTGGTTATTAGGTTCGAGTTTATTTAGCGCGCAACTAGCGGCGCAAAAAGGGTTACCGTACGTATTTGCAGGGCATTTTGCACCGCGCTTCGTGCACGATGCAATAGCGCTGTATAAGCGCGAATTTAAAGCATCAAGCGTAATTGATAAGCCATACGTAATGCTTGCACTGCCTTTAGTGGCTGCAGATACCGACGATGAAGCGCAATACTTGTCGACTACTTCTAAGCAACGTGTACTCGAACTTATACGCGGTAATGAGCTGTGGCTAAAACCACCTGTTGAAAGCATGGACGGGTTATGGAGCGAACAAGAACGCGCTCATGTAGAGAACTTTTTAAGCCTAAGCGTAGTAGGAGGACATGTAAGTATTAAACACAAGTTAGAGATGATAGCGAAACAGCTAGAAGTAGATGAGTTTATATTTACCAATGATGTATTCGATAGTGAAAAACGCCACCGTGCACTCGAAATTTTAATGGAAATAAAACATTAGCTCAAAAACTATTAGTTTAGATAGTGTAGTTAAGCAAGCGTACACCTTGCCTCTGTTAATGTTGCAGGCATCAATTAAAGAACATTCATTTATACATTGAATTAATTTATGTGATGTCTGCAAAGTTTAAAACCAGTCTTTTTTTAAATAACTAGCTTATAGTAAGTGGATTTAGTAACTATATAGCGTTCTGTTTTATCAATCGAACTGATTTAAACAATCCGTTTTAAGATATCACTTTTATTTTTTATAATGTATGTGTTAAACCAAACATCATTAAATAAAGGTAGGTTCACCGTGAAGTCTCTAAATAGCGCAACAGCTAATTCAGTTAACAAAACAGCGCAACCAAAAGTTGCACTGGTTGCTGAAGGTGGCGGGCAGCGAGGGATCTTCACAGCGGGCGTACTTGATGCGTGGTTAGAGCAAAGCTATGACCCTTTTGATTTATTTATTGGTACTTCAGCGGGTTCGCAAAACTTAACTAGCTACTTAGCGCGTCAAAAAGGCTACGCTAAACGCCTGATCAGAGGGCTTTCGCGTAATAAGCGTTTTTTTCAGCTTGGTCGCGGATTAGTGGGTAAACATATAGTTGATTTAGATTGGTACTTTGACAAAACCACTGAAGTAAACAGAGCTATAGATTTCAAAACAGCTAAAACTAGTTTAGGTGAGCGTGAACTACTTATAACAGCTACAAATGCACGAGACAGAAAAGCTTATTACTTATCGCCAACTGGTGATAGTGGTCAATGGCGTGATTTGTTAAAGGCTTCTAGCGCACTGCCGTTTTTATACAAACAAGGTGTAAAGTTAACACCTTGGTTAAACGCAAAAGCAGCGAATGAAACACATCTTGTTGAAGAACAAGCACAGAGCGATTTTTATCTAGACGGCGGTTTAGCCGCACCACTACCCGTGCGTGAAGCTTACAACCGAGGCGCTCGTAAAATTGTTGTAATAAGAACAGTTGACGCTAATTTTCAAGCGCAATCTGCATGGGTGCAAAAGCTAAGAACATTTGCTATTGCATCAGGTTATTGTCCAAAAACATTGGACTACTTAATACAGCACGAAAAAGCGTATTTAGATGAGCTTGAGTTTATTGCAAATCCACCAAGTGATGTGGAAATAATACAAATTTTTGCAGACGAAAAACTGCATAGCAAATTATTAGGTAGTTCAAATAACGATTTACGTTTTGATCATAAATTAGGCTTGGCTGCAGGTCGATCTTATTTAGCGCAGCAAAGCCAATTTGAGATCAGCAATACGCATAACTACTCACAAAGCGAGTATCGTTACAATTAAGCCAATCGGATACCCAAATCATGAATAATACTGGAACTTGAAGTTGCAGTATTATTCATTCAAAAATTTTTCAATTAAAATATTAAAAATAACTTAAGTTGATGAAAGCAATATGCTTGTTTCACTATTTAAAATACCGTCAATTTCGCGTACTTGCCTTAACACTCCATCAAACTCACTTAAGTTTGCAGCTTGAAGCTCTGCAACTAAATCCCATGCACCATTGGTGGTGTGTAATTTTATAAGCTCGGGTATTCCGCGCATTGTTTTAATTACTTGTGAGGTAGATTTACCAACGACTTCTATCATCATAATTGCGCGCACGGCTTCTGTTTCTATGTGTTCGTGAACGCGTACAGTAAACCCTAATATAGCGCCTGAGCTAACTAATCTGTCTAACCTATTTTGCACTGTCCCGCGTGATACATTTAAAGAACCGGCTAAAGCTGAAATAGAAGCGCGGCCGTCTTTTCGTAATTCTGCTATTAAAGCATTATCAAGAGAGTCATAAATATAGGGAGTCATAAATCAAACCTTTAAAAGAAGTTACTGACCAAAATACATAAATTGTACATAACTACATAGCAAAATGATAAAAATCAGTACTATTTGTGTAATTAATTGCCATATTAAATAGCACGTAGCCTCGCTAAACTTGTTTTAAATTAACTAATACATTATTCAAGAGGTTTCAGCATGAGTCATTTTATAGCACAGCCAAAACAAGGCGTTCCATTTATTAGCGTTCAGGCAATGGCTAAGCATATAAATAGCTTAGGGGTCGAAAACGTTTTGCTAGATCTAACACATAAATTAGAAACCGACTTTGCCCGTTGGACGGAGTTTGATAAGTCACCTCGCTATGCAGCACACTCACCAGAGGGTGTAATAGAGCTAATGCCAGTGAGTGATGGCCAAATGTTCAGCTGTAAATATGTAAATGGTCACCCAAAAAACACCTTAAGAGAACTTCAAACAGTCGCTGCATTTGGTATTTTAGCCGATGTAGATAGTGGCTATCCGGTTATGATAAGCGAAATGTGTTTACTAACAGCACTACGTACAGCCGCAACTTCTGCAATGGTAGCTAAATATTTAGCACCTAAAAACTCAACAACCCTTACTTTAATAGGCAATGGCGCTCAATCAGAGTTTCAGGCACTCGCTTTTAAAGCGGTACTAGGTATTACGCATATTCGTTTATACGATATAGATAAAAGCGCCTCTAAAAAAGCATTTGCTAATTTAAGTGCATGCGGATTAAACGTGGCTATTTGTAATAGTGTACAAGAGGCAGTAAAAGGGGCTGATATTATCACTACCTGTACTGCTGATAAAACTAACGCTACTATTTTAACAAACGACATGATCCCACAAGGTGTGCACATTAATGCCATAGGTGGTGATTGCCCAGGTAAAACAGAGTTAGATGCTAGATTGCTTGAGCGTGCTAATGTATTTGTTGAGTACGAGCCGCAAACTCGAATAGAGGGCGAAATTCAACAAATGAGTCCAAGCTTTACAGTAACTGAGTTTCATAAAGTTATTAATAAGCAGTCGCTTGGTCGTACTAGCCAAGATGAATTAACCATTTTTGACGGCGTTGGCTTTGCGAGCGAAGACTTTACAGCACTGGTATTTATACGTGATGAGTTAATTAAAACGGGCGAGTTTGCTTTGCTTGATTTAATTACACAACAAGCGGACCCTCGTAATTTATTTTCAGTGCTTAGTGATCAACCATTAGTAAAAGAGCACGTGGCATGAGCGAAGTAAACCAAGCCCCCAGAGCTGTAGTGATGGTAAGACCGCATCACTTTACATCTAACCCACACACAATGCTCGATAACGCATTTCAAAGTGAATGCTTAGCACAAAATCAAAGTGAACAAGCATTTAAAGAAGTGACTAATGCCGTACAAATATTAAAAAATGAAGGGGTAACAGTTCACCTTTTTGAAGATGAGCAAACACGCACTCCCGATTCAGTTTTTCCTAACAATTGGTTTTCAACTCATCAAAGTGGCCAATTAATAATCTATCCAATGTTTGTAGAAAACAGAAGGTTAGAATATCGAAAAGATATTATTGATTTTTTAACGGATCACTATAAAGTGTCTTTAGTGACTGATTATTCATTTTTATCGAAAGAAAATTCATTCCTTGAAGGCACTGGTTCACTGGTTATCGATCATCAAAATAAACTCGCTTACGCGGTAGAATCAAAAAGAACTACCAAGTCGGTGGTTAATACAATATGTGAGCAATTAAAACTATCACCCATAGTGTTTAACGCATATGACGAACAAGGAACTGCGGTTTATCACACTAATGTTTTAATGTGTATTGCTACAAAATTTGTAATGATCAGTTTAAATATGGTGCCAATTAATCAACGTGCACAGTTAGCTAAACATTTTTTAAAAAGCCATCATCAAGTTATCGATTTAACGCTTGAGCAAATTAATAACTTTTGTGGCAATGCTATTGAGCTACAAGGTAAAAATGGTCGTATTTTAGCCTTATCGCAAACTGCGTTTAATGCACTTAAACCGGCACAAATAACAGTTATACAAAAAACGGCTAAGCTTGTGCCATTACCAATACCGACTATTGAGTCGGCTGGTGGCTCAGTTAGGTGCATGATTGCAGGAGTTCATTTGCAAAATAAATAATGTATAGTTTTAAGGCAGCTTAGCTGCCTTATTTGCATTAAATTTTTAGTCGATGTCGTAAGCAAATGCCGTTATACCCAAAAAAGGGTATTAATATAAAAAATATAAGAAGGAATTAGCAATGTTCGATACCGTCGTCAAAAGCGTAAACAACCTTTTATGGGGAGAAGGGCAAGTACTTATTTATATACTCTTGTTTACGGGGGTATGGTTTTCAGTACGACTAAAAGCAATTCAAATACTTAAATTTAAACATATGTTTAGCCTTTTAAAAGGCAGTAGCAAATGTAAAAAAAACGACATTTCATCATTCCAAGCATTGTGTACAGGGCTTTGCGCACGAGTAGGTACTGGTAATTTAGCCGGTGTGGCGGTTGCAATTTCACTTGGCGGCAGCGGCGCTATATTTTGGATGTGGGTAATAGCCATATTGGGTATGGCTACAGGCTTTGCCGAAAGTGTACTTGGGCAAGTATATAAAGTGCGTGATAGTGGCGGCGAGTTTAGAGGCGGCCCTGCGTATTATATTCAACAAGGTTTGGGTAGCCGGGCGTTTGCCATTATGTTTGCCGCGTGTTTGTTTTTAGGTTACGGCTTTACGTTTAGCGCAATGCAAACTAACACAATTACCGACGCACTTAACTACGCGTTTGAAGTTCCTACATTTTATTCAGGTCTGGTTATTACAGTACTAGCAGGCTCAATTATACTCGGTGGCTTTAAAGCAATTGCCCGATTTGCAGAGCGCGTTGTACCAATAATGGGCATTGTATTTGTACTTGCTGCGGTAATTATTACGATTATAAATTTCACGCAAGTACCCGCCATGCTTAAAGATATATTTTTATCAGCGTTTGGTTTACAAGAAGCTGGCGCCGGTGCAATGGGCGCTGCGATTAAAAACGGTATTCAACGTGGTTTATATTCTAATGAGGCCGGTGCAGGTAGTGTGCCGCATGCTTCAGCAAGTGCCAGCCCAATTCCTAATCACCCTGTAACGCAAGGTTACATACAAATGCTAGGCGTATTTTTCGATACAATCGTACTGTGTAGCTGTACCGCGGTGATCATTTTATTAGCCGATATAGACATAAGCGGTGAAATGGAAGGCATTCGTTTAACACAAAGCGCGATGACTGCTCATTTAGCACAAGGTGGTGTTTACTTTGTAGCAGCCGCTATAACCTTATTTGCTTTTACATCGGTAGTGGCAAACTACGCCTATGCAGAGAGCAACTTGCACTTATTTAAACTCGACAACAAAGTAGGGCGCGGTATTTACACTTTGCTGTATTTATCAATGATGTTGTGGGGCGCATCGGCCACATTAAAAGAAGTCTGGGATTTAGCCGATATTGCCTTAGGGTTAATGACAGTGGTTAACGTTATCGCTATTATACTGTTAACGCCGACTATTTTGTCTGTTACGAGCGATTACCAC
This sequence comes from Pseudoalteromonas sp. B131b, assembly GCF_037162545.1. Classification (NCBI taxonomy): domain Bacteria; kingdom Pseudomonadati; phylum Pseudomonadota; class Gammaproteobacteria; order Alteromonadales; family Pseudoalteromonadaceae; genus Pseudoalteromonas; species Pseudoalteromonas sp. B131b. The sequence continues at coordinate 503,472 of NZ_JARLUZ010000002.1, forward strand.
GCACAAATAGACAAAGGTTTAGAGCCCGAATTTAAAGTAAAAGATGTAAAAGTACAGGGTAAATGCGAAGACGGCATTTGGGACTAATTCAGCACACTTAACTACAAAAAGCGGTTTTATGGCAACATAAAGTCGCTTTTTGATTTGCATAAATATTCACTTTCAGTATTGTAAGAAAACTATAGCAACCAAAATAAAGGCACAATTTTTTAGATGATCGAGATTCACGCAGGGAAAACAGCGGCTAAAATTATTAACGAACAGGGCTTTAAACCAGAACTTTTCACCTCATTTTTAGGTGCAAGTGGCGGTCCTAAATGGTTTACATTATTTGGCTTAGATAAATATATTTTTGGTGAATTTTTTAAAAGCCGTACCCAACCACTTAATTTAATTGGCTCATCTGCTGGCGCTTTTCGCTCTGCGTGTTTTGCACAAAACGATCCTGTTGCTGCGATTGAGCGCTTAGCAAAATCGTATTCGCAAACGCGATATTCAAGTAATAAACCTACACCAAGTGAAATCACAATAAAAGCGCGCGCATTACTTGAAGATGTTTTTGGCGATAACGGCGTAACCGAAATTATAAATAACCCAATATTTAAAGCGCACTTTATAGTAGCAAAATCGAATGGCTTTATTGCCAGCGAAAATAAACTTATACAACTTATGGGCTTGTCAAAAAGTTATATGTTAAACCGCGTTAACCGAAAATTATTAGGTTCGCAGTATGAGCGTTTTATATTTGGCCCAGCAACAAGTGACTTATCAATTACCGATAGCTACAATTTTAAAACGCAAAACATAGCGCTTACTCAAAATAATTTAAAAGACGCGTTACTTGCATCGGGCTCTATACCACTTATCATGCAAGGCATAAAAGATATTGCAGGCTCGCCGCAAGGAATATATCGCGATGGCGGAATAATTGATTACCACTTTGATTTAAAAATTAATAACCCAGGCTTAATTTTATATCCGCATTTTAATAGTGAGCCAAAAGCAGGGTGGTTCGATAAAAATTTAAAACGTAAAGTGTCACCACTTAATTACGATAACGTAGTGATGATCACCCCATCAAAAGAATTTGTAGCAAGCTTACCCTACGGAAAAATTCCAGACAGAAACGACTTTACCGATCTTGATGCAGATACACGCATTAAATATTGGAATACCGTTTTTAGTGAAACTGAAAAATTGGCTGAGACATTTGACGAGAAATTAAATAACTTAAATTTTGATATTAAATCATTAATATCATGACGACTAAAAAATATCCTATGTTATAAATTAAAAAAAGGGTGATAAACCCTTTTATTTTCAGCGCTTAAGCATCTTATAAATAATAAGTTTAACCAAAAACAGTCATGTGTTTATTTTTATAATCTTCTAACTCTAAGCAAATTACATGATATTTGTAAAAATCATTAAGAAGAAAATTCATACCTGAATTATTGACCATTTGTACGAAAGCAGGACTCTTTAGGTTATCGGAAGTTTTTAATAGCGAACAGGATTCTAATTTTAAGATGATATGTGCATATTCACTTTGCAAAAAAAGTGTTAAAGAAATTATTTTTTCAATTGAAGATCGAGTTTCCTCGCATCTAAAAATAATATATTCTCTCCAATTTGTATTTCTATTTTCTGTAGCGAGTAATAAAGGCGCTTCATCAGCTAGTGCTAAATTAGAAAGTATTTTATATAAGTCTTCTTCTCTTAGTTGAGGGGCCGTGGCCGTATCATAATTTTTATTACCAGTTAACCTTTGATCTAAAGAAATCATTAGGCTTTTATGTTCAGACAATACTTTATCTGTTAGACCAGATATATATGGCAAAGTATATTGAAAATCTTTCCTTTCTTTTAAATGAACAACAATGAAGTAGAATATATAACTGGAAATAAATGAAACAGATAAATTGAAATGTAAATCTTCATATTTTTGACCCCAGCTTACTATTGAGGGAATATTCGAAGAAAATAACCCAACCAAAATAACAGATGAAATAGAGAATATTAAAGCTAAATTTAGGTATATATTTTGGGGGAATATTTTTTTGGTATCATTCTAACTTCCTAGTTTTTGTGATAATTCATTAATTATATCTAGTAATTGGCATTGTAGCTAAGATAAATAAAATTTTATGTCTTATTTTATGTTTTAAATATTTTTTACATAGTTAGGTTTTTTACCATTTATATCTATGTTTATTTAAGCATTGGGAAATTTAGATTTATATACAAGATTAGGTGTGCTGGTATTATACATTACAAAACAACCCATAAATTACGGTACGTAATACATAAAAAAAGGGCGAAAAGCCCTTTATTATTAATAGTTTAGTTTTTATTTTAAGTGTGACAGTTTGACTTAGTTATAACCTTTAAGATTAATAGTCGTGGCAGACATGCTTGGCGGTTTTGAAGCTCTTTCACATGCGCCTTCCATCATTAATTTATTTCTGTCGGTATTTGAAGAGTTATATTGTCCTCTCCAGAATGAGCAAATTTCATTGTTAGTTCTCTGGGCATTCCTTATCACTGCTTCTCTTTGTGAGTTTTGCTTACTGATAATTTGATTACGGTTTTTTTCTTTTAAAGCTTGTGTTTGAACTCTAATTGATGCACTTTTAGACTCTAACCTAGATTGTTTCATTGCTGAACTTGCAGCATCAGCAACAAGCTTTAGTTTATATAAATCAACGGCTTCATCGACTCCCCAAATTGTTAAACCAGCAAGAGTAAGTGAGAAGTATAATTTAAGATAATTGAGTTCCATTTAGCTTCCTGTCCTTTCAGATATTTCACCAATAATATTAAGTAATTGGTCTTGTAAGTCAGATAAATAATTATCCTGTGTTTTGTGATTTTCCTTCAGGGTTTTGTACATAGACTCTGATTTTCTAGCAGACCATTTATAACGATGAACGAGCTGAACATCAGAGGGTTTAACTTCGCCCCAAGGTGTACTCATTGTATGATCATCTACAGAAATTTTACAGTCTGCCCATGCTCCAGTAGCAGGTAAATAACCTCGATAAATAATAGCTGTTAGTTTTTCTACTGGGAGACTGGCTTTACCTGATTTCACATAGCGCCTTACTTGCCTTTCGCTTACCCCCAGTTCTTTAGCACCTTTTGCATAATCATAGCCAAATAAAGAAAGAAACTGTTTATGAAATTCTGATTTAAACATTGTGATTTTTACTCCTTTTAAAAAAATCACAATGGTTAATCATTATCTAACTCCGAATAGGTTTATCAGGGGCGCAAGCGCGGTATCGAGTAACTAAGGGCAGGGGTTGCGCTTCGCTTAGTTACGACCGATTTACGGTAATGCTAAATTAAAATTTGTGTGCGGTCTACATGGCTAAAGCCATCGGTGTATTAAACAGCCTTTTTCATACGGCCAGTTGTAATGCTGCGAGCCATAAAAGGTATATGGTCAGGATTATCAATTAAAAACTCTACCATCTGCTTTATCTCGATTTCTGAGTTGTCAGGTATCCAAAGGGTTACTTTTTTTAACCCTTTGCCTTTTTGCTTTTGTTCGTACTTTTCATTTCTAGTCATAGTGTCACCAGTGACGGGGTTGTTATGTATGTAATTGACTGTGTAGCAAGGACACCTCCCGCAAGCGGGCCCCTCCTCACTACTCTGTCAATTCATTGGTTTCATCAAATACTTTTACTGTTGGTGAATCACACGTTAAAAAGTCATGGAATCTCTTATAACTAATTTCAATAACACAGCTGGAAAGAACAGATACTGAATAGCCAGCTAATAGTAAATCTCTTAATGATAAATTAAAAATATGCTGACCATTTTGACTGGCGCTTAAATAATAATTTTTTGTAAGCTTGCCCAGTTCTGTGTATTCACCCCATCCGACAATATGAAGACCGACTTTGTAAAATGGATGGTTTTTTTGAATTTCGTTATCATCAGGTTTAGGTTCTTCAGATTTAGTTTGTACAGGTTTATTAACACTATTAACTGAAGCGACTTGAGCAGGTAAAACATTAGATGATTGCTGAGTGTTATTAACAGGCTTAACATCGATTTTAGATGCTTTTTGGTTTGCATTTTTTGCTTTTTCTTCGAGACTTTCACCACCAGTTAAAGCACCAATAATTATAAACAAACCGATGGGTAAACAAATTATAGCTCCCCAAATACTCCAATGGTTATACCATTTTTGAACGTCTTTGGTTGCTGCTTCCTGAACTGATTTATTGTTCTTTGTGTGGCTTGTATAAAAAGGAAAATAACGACTTTCATAAACCCGTTCATCAGTTCTAAAAACAGAAGCGTTGGTCGTTCCAACACCATCATGAACTTTTAAAATATATTTATCATCTTGACCCATGTGAGATTTTTTTATGCAGCGATATGACATTTGTATCATATCCCTTATATCTCTATTTACTTTCCTAAAGTTCTGAGTAATTAACATGATGTCAAAACCATAATGACGATGCATACTAAAAAACTCAGTCAGCTCTTTTTCAGTGCCAGTGCTGGGCATGGCCAAGTGGCACTCATCTATAAAAAAGTAAACTTTTTGACCTTGTTCGTTTTGCCAGTCCTCATATTGTATGAAATGGTCTTTTTTTGAAAATGGCCTTTCACCCCCATAATTATGAAATTGACCATCAATTACTTCGATGAGTTCCCTGCAATATTCGCCATAAACATCGCAAAATTTATCGACGTTAAGAGGTAGATTCGTTACTACCTTTCGCTTTTCTTTTGTAACAGTTGGTATTATGTGAGTGACAACGGCTTCGTAGCTTTTGCCCCCTCCTGGTTTGCCTTGAATGCCGTTAATCATTGTTAACTACCTAGTCTAGTAAATGGAATTAATTGTAATAGAACACGAATTGTTAAAGACGTAATTATCATTGTTAAAGCCTGAGGAACGCCAATGGAAGACATAAACCACTGCAAACCGGATGGCATAGTAGAAATATAAGCAGTAAAATTAAGTGAATCAAAATACGAATCAACGCCCGTAAGTGCCAAGTGTGACAAATCTAAAAATTGTTCAAACATCCAAATAGATAAATCTTTATGCATTTCTTGAACAGATAAAACAATACTCCAAAGAAACTGTTTAAATTCATTCCACGTTTCTGCTAACCAATCCAACATATTAACCTCCAAAAATTATACGACGACAAACAAAAGCGGCAGTTATAAAAATACAAAGCTTTAAAAATGGCATTAGCAATTGCCAATCAGGGTCTAGCGTTTGACAACCTAAATTAACGGTTGAGTCAAAACAAATTTGCATATCTGGTGATGAACCACCTGAACTAAGTTTGAATTGATCTAAAAAAGTAAAAAAGCCAGTCTGTTTTATTAATGCGCTCTTTTCATCCCAGACGCCTTGAAATCCATCCTCATAAACAGACTCATAAAAACTAGATGATGCATCTTGATTGAATTGTGAATCAATATCAGTTTCGCCAAAACCTTCGGCAAATTCATCAAAACTATCAGATAATGCTTGTGTATTTTTTGAAGTATTCAAAGTGTTTTTTTCAATACCACCAAGCGCTTTGTTGCCCTCCCCTTGAATTTTTTTAAGCCCTTCAACGCCAGAATTAATACCATTTAAAGTGCTATTTGTTTTATCAATTTTACCACCAATAAAACCAAGCTCGCCTTTGATGCCATCCAAACGCTCATTAGTTTTTGTCATATCTGGTGCTTCAGGGGTTGGGGTTGTAGGTGGTTCACCATCAGTAGGTGGTTTAGGTTTACAGCGACCATTAACACAAACTTCATCTTTGTCAGGAACACCATTACCATTTTTGTCGTCAGGAATACCATCTTCGTCTTTATCGTCATAAGCACAGAAATAAACACCATCCATTGAACCGCAGCCGGATGGGCATTGATATTGAAGCTCACCATGAACTTGTAAAGGGTTGCAACCTTCATTGGGGTCAACATCACAAATCAAAATTTGACCAAGAGAGCCGTAATTATAACAATTAGGGTCGCCGTCATCTTTTGGGGGTTCAGGAGTGGGCTTATCACCATAGTCATTTTCATCACCTGTACATTCTTTACCAGTTGCTGTGAAATTATCACCACCCTGAACATATTGACAACTCAGGCCATTGGAAGGATTTGTATAACATGCATTTTGCCCTTGAGAACCAACACCGGATTTATGAGGGAGCATTGAGTCATTACCAAATTCAGAGCATTCATTATCTGATTGAACAAGAGGTTTAGCACACATGAAGCTGGGATTAGTTCTATCTTTAACTGGAACTGTAATAGTATGTTCAGGACTAATATCTGGGGGACATGAGTACTGTGGAGTACCATCTTTAAAACCCATATGGAGAGTAACTTTAGATGATGAATACTGTCTACAATATTTTTCGCCAGTCCATTGGCTTGTTTCTTCGACAAGTAAATCACGTGTAGACTCAATATAATTATCATAAAGAGAGGTTCGTGGGTCGGAGGGGCAATTAGCATGAGAAGGTTCAAGTAAAGACTCTGCAATATCTGAACAAGTTTGATGCAAAATAGTTAAGTCATTAGAAAATTGTTCTGTTTCATAATGAACAACAATACTTCCAGATGATGTAAAACATGAAAGAATATAAGAGTTCTTAAGCTGTGGTGATTTTAAATCACTCATATCAGGCTCAACAGCAGAAACAAAAAAAGCGCTGATAAGCGCCATTATTAAAATTAAGTATTTCATGGCTGTTATCCCCAACCGAAATTTTTACACACTATAAAACCAGCTAAAGCCCCTATCATCGCAACAATTGTGAGGATAAGGACGACAATTAAGCCGCCCATATTTAACTCCTTTAAACCGCTTTAATGGCGCGTTTACCTAAAATGCCACCTTTAAATGCCATTGCTACACCAATAACAATAACCATTGCACCTGTAACAAATGCTGCTACTGTTGTTAAATCTACTGCCGCGAATATTGCGTCCATTTTTAATTCCTTAACTAAAGTTGTTTTATAACCATTTTGGCGACCTTCGCTTTGTAAGAAAGAAAACCAAAAAATATAATAAGGCCAAAGCCCCAAGTGAATGACCCCCAATTTCGAGAGCCGTTATCTGAATGCTGTTAACATACGCAGCCGCATCATGGCTAGGCACTAAAACGTATCCTGAGCATTGTACTAGTGTTTCGCTTGTTGGGCTTAATGTGCCGTCAGCATTCAAATAAATACATTGCATAACTAGCTTTTAACCTGCTTTGTTTCTGTAGGTAAGCTATGTAAGCGGAAACCTTTCCAATCCATTTGACGTGCTACGTTAGCACCTTCGTAATATTCAATATTGAGTAACACAGGCTTTAAGCCCCAGCCGTTAGGGTCTGACTGTAAGTGCTCAATTTGCTGGTATGTACCATCGTTAAATTGGTCAGCAGATACCTTTACAGATAAAATTTGAGCGGGGTTTTTTGTGTGAAGCTTAAATTCGCCAGTTGTAGGCAGGGGAGCGCCTTTATCATCTGTACGATTAACTTTTACTAGGTCTGTAATAGCGCCTTCAATATTCATAATTTCTCCAATAGGGTTTAGTTTTATTAATAGTTACAGTTAATGACACAAGTCCAAGCTCGCGACTTCGTCGCTCGAAATGTTGCCAGCCAGAGCTTCGTAATCCATGAATAAGCACATGTTTTGATAATCCTCAAGAACGCACGCTTCAAGGAACTGCATATCTTCATCACTAGGTGCGAATAAGCGGCCGTCATCGTGCCAACCTTGTATTTGTTCAGACACACCGCACATGATTTTACGTTGTGATTTAATATCTTTTTCAGTGAGTATCTGGGTAGTACCGCGTCGAGTAATTACTACAACAGCATCCCAAGCAACGCCTAAAATTCGGTTGGCTGGTTGGTCGCCATATTTAGTGGCAAAGTAGGGTGATTTAGATTCACTGCGGCTAACTTCGCCAGTAATTCTGTCTACAATATCGGGAACCTGGTAGTGAATGCGTAAAGTTTGGTCTTTACGTTTAACTTGTACACCACCCATTGCAAGGCAAAATGCTTTCCAGTCTGATGAATCAGCAGCTTGGCGTACCTTTTCAAGTGCGTATTTTGAAACTGTGTCTAGTGTTGTATTCATTGCGTTTGCAACCTCACATTTGCCAGTATCACCTTGGCCTAATCGTCTAAGTTCACGCCAAAGGGTGACTGATGGGCCACCAATTTGCTGAAAACGTCTAATATCAAAAGTGCTTGCCCAAGTAGATGCACGTTCTGCGGCATCCGCTGGAAGTATTTTCATTACACCCGCCTGAGAGCAAATTACTTTATCTATGCTGTCACCAGTCACGGCTTTAGTGATGTATTTAGCAATGTAACCAGCAGCAGAGCCTTTACTTTTATTAATCGTAATAGCCTTAAAGCGGGTGGTGCTTGTTCTAAATTCGGTTGGTGTATCTTCGGTACAAAGCTTTTTAAGGATTGCGCGAACTTGTATCGCTTCACCTTTTTCCATGAATAAAAGCATGTGCCAGTGTGGGCAACCGTCATGATGTGGTTCAACAACACGGAATCCATAAGGGCGTAAATTTTGTTTTGAGAATAGGGCGCGGGCACGTTTCCAAATTCCGTTAAAATATTCCTGTGCATCTTGAGGTGTTGAGCCATCATATTTATTGTTTGGTCGGCCTGTATGATGAACTGCATGAAAACGACTAGGCGCAGACAAAGTATAAAACTCGCCACGATGACCATGCATGTCTGCTAGTTCTTCAAAACCACGAATACGTACCATTAATTCAGCCGCTTGTTGTTTGCCTGATGTGTGCGAACGCTCAATAATTGATTGCAGTGTTTCGAATTCATCAAACGGGTTTGCATCGTTTGGAACAACATATAAATCAGACATTATTTCGGCAGATTTGCGTTTACGTTCTCGACGGTTCTGGATGGTTGGTTGTGACACATAAGCACTTGCTTTTTTATGTACGAGTCTTAAATCTCGGGCTAGTTGCTCAATAGTAAACGCTTGGATTTTACGTAATTTACGACGCCAAAAAATTGGGTCAGCAAAGCGATTTAAAATACCTGTTAAAGAGTCTGCTGCAAAGTGTGTGCAATACGGTGCAGCTAATTCAGGCTCTTGAATATCAAAGGAATTTAAGTATTTAACCAACATGTTAAATACAGATAAAGTATGACCGTTTTTACTTATTTTCAGCTCACAATAACGGGCTTTTTGCTCAGAAATTTCGCATAATTCATCGTCTGAGCATGATAAATTTATATGACCGTGTTTAAAGTTTCCAAGGGTTAAAACAGTATCAGCAGACTTTAAACGCTTGTTTGCTTCTGCTAAATTGTTGAATTTTTCAGCCAAAAAGTAACCGGTACTAAGCATATGAGCAAGGTTTGAATGACGTTCAAAAATACGATTTCGCCATGATTCAAAGTCGAAAAAACGTTCTTTCATTGGCTTAGAAAGGTTTGCAAAAACGTCTTTTGCAGTGCATGCAGGACGTAAATTTGCCGTTAAATTCATTGCTTTTTTTAGCGGGAAAACTTGAGCATATTGGGCGTTAGATAGTGCGTTCATTGGTTAGCCTTTACTTTTTTATAAATAGGAGTGCGAACTAATATGAAGTTTGAAATTATGAAAATAACAGGGAATAAAGAAGTAATTAAAATCTCAATTGCTAAATTATAATATTGATATGCAATTGCAATAATCCCATTCACTAGAAATGCGAATTGAATAATTGCAACAAAAAAAATGCGATTTGAACTAAAAAACTAAATTCGTGCTTAACTGAATTTAATATGTTTTTATCAGAACTCATATCCGTATTTCCCTGTTAAAATGACTAACTTTCACAATTGAACGTCGTGAGTCTAGCGTTCAGATGTGAAAGATGTCAACTTTTATTTTTCAAGAATGAAAGTTATAATGAATTAAGCGAGGAGAAAACTATGAATTTTAGTTACGAACTAATTGAAAAGTATAAAATTTCCAAAGGTTATAGTCAGGATAAACAAGTGATAGCTGATTTTTCAGAATTTACATCTGGGAATATGTCACAGATTAAAAAAGGCACACGTCACTTAACAGCGAATCAATGTATCTTTATGGCTAACACTATTGGAATGGACCAAAAGGAAGCTTTACTAAAACTTGCTATCGAAAAATCAAAATCGAAGGAAGAAGGTCAAATCTGGTCTGATATTGTAAAAAAGATTAGCGCTGCCTGCATTGTGGGAATTCTTGCAGCCGCGAGCTTAACTGGTCAAGTAGTGACCCCGCCTTTGCGGTATCGCAGATAGCCCATAAATTACGTTATGTTAAATTGCATTGGTTTTAATAAAGCGAGCGTGATTATACAAACCACCTCGCTTTTAGGAGAGTAATTTGGTGGTTAATTAAGCTCTGAATCAACCCAAAACTTAGTACCTTTTAATACAGCTTGTAGTGCAAGGCCGTTTTCGGTTACAGAATATACAGTAACTTGATCTGCAATCGCTTCGGCAACCAATGCACCACCTTTATCTTCATATTTAGCTGCTGCATCAGCGTTTCCGCCAAAAGCCCAACCATGTTCAATAAATCTATTTAGTGCAGCTTGGTTATGAAAAACCATTACAACGTTAAAATCTTTAACGCCTAAACCAAGTCCTAAACCGGCTTCACCCATATTCATGTAAGTTGATTTACCTGTAAGATTATTTCTAACAACACCGTAACCACCGCCAAAGCTAGCAAGCACTACATTTACATTCGCGTTATCGAATACAGCATAACCAGCAGAGTTAGCAATTTGTTTTTTAACATCAGGTTTTTCAGCGTATAATTTATCTAATGTGTTTGCTTTCATACTTTGTACAAGTGAACGTTTTTCGCTTGGCGATGCACTACCTGTAGTAGCACACCCAGTTAACGCAACAGTTAAAGCAAGTACACTTAGTATAATTAGTTTTTTCATGATTTTTCCTTAATAAGATATAGCAACCAACAACCATAGAATAATCACGGTATTAAAATAATTAGACCTTTACTATGTCCAATACTAGACAGTATCGGACTTTAACGTTATTCTGTAAGTCTATTATTTAATTGAATATTTATAAATTATGCTTGTTGCTTTGGTTGATACGTTAAAACAATTAAGATATCAAATTGCCCATCTAGATGACGGTACTCTAAATTCAGAATACCCAGAACTTGCATCCTTTATACAGGAAATTGGCTTGACTGTAACTGAATCAAAAGCCGATCTGACATTCTTGTATCAGTTTTTATATGTTTATGGCCGCAAGTCAGAAGCCACTTATAGTCGTTTTCGAAATGAGCTTGAACGCTTTTATTTATGGTCGTGGTTAATAGCAGAAAAATCAGTATTCGATTTAAAACGTGAAGATATTGAAGCTTACGTTGATTTTATGGTCGAACCCGATAAAGCATGGGCTGCAACTTCAGTGCAATGGCGTTATAAAGATGAACAAGGAATTCGTCGATTAAACCAAAACTGGCGCCCTTTTATGCTTAAAGAATCCATTGCTAGTCAGCAAACTTTATCGTCTATGTTTACTGCCTTAAATGTATTTTATAAGTTTGCCCTACTAGAAGAAAAAACATTTGCTAACTTTGTCCCTGTTGTTAAAAAAATAGTCCGTACTTAGTTGTTCAATCACAAATTCAAATTCCTGATACATTAAGCGATATTCAATGGGAATACGTTTTTGGTGTAACGCGTGATTTATGCGAACATAACCCTGATTTAGAGCGAAACTTATTTACGCTTGCCTGCTTAAAAGGTCTTTATTTACGAATTTCAGAATTATCTGAGCGCCCACAATGGTCGCCGGTGATGTCTCATTTTTGGCAAGATAATGATGGTTTTTGGTTTTTACGTATAATGGGAAAAGGTAATAAATTACGAGATGTAACCTTAAGCGATGATTTTGTTGAATATTTAAAACGTTATAGACTATACAGAGGTTTACCTGCCCTTCCCCGTGTTGATGAGTCAGATCCTTTGGTTCATAAAATTCGCGGGCAAGGTGGTATGACCGTAAGGCAAATTAGGCGTTTAGTTCAACAAAGTTTTGATTATGCACAGCAATCATTACTCGATGATGGTTTTAAAGATGATGCTGAACAACTTGGCGCTGCAACTGCGCATTGGCTTCGTCATACTGGTGCAACTCATGATGCGCAAACCAGACCGCTCAAACATTTATCAGAAGATTTAGGTCATTCTAAAATTGCGACTACCGATCAAATTTATATTCAAACAAATATTAAAGAGCGAGCAAAGTCAGGACTTAAAAGGAAAATTTAATGGAGTATTTAGTAATAGCATTTATAGGCGGATTATTTTTAATTTATTCTTTAACACTTCGCCAGTTAGAAAAAACAGAAGTAACAGGCCCAATGTTTTTTGTTGTTGGCGGAATATGTTTAGCTTCAATGCTACCCAACGAAGGGGATAAAATAAAAGAAGGCGTTGATCTTTTATTACCATTTATAGAGCTTACGCTAAGTATATTTTTATTTTCAGATGCAGCTAAATCAAAGCTAAGTGTATTAAGGCATAGTTTTCAGTATCCTAGTTTACTGTTGTTTGTTGCCCTACCCTTAACTTTGTTACTTGGTATTGCTGTTGCTTTATTTTTCTTTGCTGAGCTTTCACTTATTCAAGCAGCGTTGCTCGCAATTATTTTAACACCTACCGATGCGGCGTTAAGTAAAGGGTTACTAGCAAGTACACAAGTGCCTGAAAAAATACGTGAAGGGATAAATACTGAAAGTGGTTTGAACGATGGATTATGTGTGCCCATATTTTTAATATTTATATTACTCGCTAAAAATCCTGATTCAGCTATTACCGCAAAACAAACATTAAGTGTGTTTGGCCGAGAGCTTGGCTTGGCTTTATTAATAGCTATTACAAGTATCGCTGTTTTTATACCGAGTTTAAACTTTGCAATGAAACGTCATTACTTTGCACAAAATACCAGTCCATTTTTATTACTCGGTTTTGCTATGGCTGTTTTTTCTGTCACTCAGTATTTTCATGGCAGTGGATTTATTGCGGTGTTTATTGCCGGTTTATTATTTGATAAATTTTCGACTGAAGAAGTTAGAACAGAATTAATTGAAGACTCAGAGCACATTGCAGATTTTACATCGCTAATGATTTGGTGCTTGTTCGGGTTTGTTTGTGCTTACTTAGTTATTCCGAAATTAAATACTGAAATTATAATTTACGCTTTGTTAAGTACAACATTGATTAGAATAATTCCTGTTATGTTGTCATTGCAGTTTACGGCATTGAATATTAAAGAGCGTTTTACATTTGCGTGGTTTGGACCAAGAGGATTAGCATCAATTGTTTTTACATTGATGGTGATTGATACGCAAATAGAAAACAAATATCAAATAGCGACAATAGCAATGACGACTATTTTGTTTAGTGTATTTATTCACGGTATAAGTACAAAGCCAATTGCAGACAGTTTCGCTAAAAAATCTAAATAGCTTTTATAAAAATTAGTGAATTTTTTGCCGAGGTATCAAGGCGTTTTTCCAGCCTCAAAAACGATCATTTAATTAAGCGAATGGGTATAAATAAAAAAAGGCGTAACTTATTTTTAAGTTACGCCTTTTTTTAACTTTTATTAGCTAAGTACCTGTGCGAGTAATTCAATTGGGTGTTTTGGTTTAAACTTTTCAAAACGTTTAACTTGGCTACGACAAGAAAAGCCCGTAGATAAAAGTTGCTCTGGTTTATTTTTATCTACAATTGGTTTCCAACTCATTTCGTAAAGTGCACGTGAGTTATCCTGATTTTGTGCTTCGTGACCATAAGTTCCCGCCATTCCACAGCAACCTGTATTTGTTGTTTTTAATGTTAAACCAATATCACTGAAAATTGTTTGCCAAACATTTGCCGCTTTTGGCAGTGCAGTTGTTTCAGTACAGTGACTCAGTAATGTAAATTCGGTATCTGTATTATGCTTTGCGCTTAGTGATTTGAACGATTGTGTTTCTAACCATTCATGGGCAAGTTGCACATTAAATTGACCACGGTTATTTTCTAAAATTGTATTATATTCATCGCGGTAGCACATAACGAGTGACGCATCTAAACCGACTAGCGGTGCATTAATATCATTTAATTTATTTAAAAACTCAGCTGCATTTTTAGCTGTAACTTTAAATTCATGCAAAAAACCTTTTACGTGTTGCGGTTTACCATTTGGTTTAAAAGGTAATAGCATTGGTTTTTTGCCAAGTTGGGTTATTAAAGTAATAAAACTTTCTACTAGTTCGGCTTCGTAAAAGCTCGTAAATGGGTCTTGTACTATTAATACATATTCACTTTGTTGCTCTGCATTTAATTTATTTAATAAATCAAAATCAAATTTTTGTGTTTTAGTAACACGCTTTGAAAGTGCAGGAATACTTAACTGTGGTGTATCAACATAGCCAACTGTTTTTTTAATAACATTGCTTACTAATGATGTTTTAACAATTGGATTTATGACTTTAGCGAACTTTGCCATTAATGGCGCGCTGTTTTCTATGTTACCAACAAGGTAATCTTTTAGCGGACGTGCATAATAACTATGATAATAATTTAAAAAGCGCGAACGAAAAGTGGGTACATCTACTTTAATTGGGCATGCTGTTGTACATGCCTTACATGCTAAACATTCATCCATTGACGCTTTTACTTCGTGAGAAAAGTCGTAAATACCTTTTCGTTTTTCGCGGCTATGAACAAAACGTTCCCACCAGGTGATTACTTCACCTTTGTTAAGTTGCTTTTCTACTTCGAGCAAATCTACATTTTTTGACTCTTGTAGACGAAGCCATTCGCGCATTAAACTTGCGCGTCCTTTTGGTGAATTACGGCGATCGCCAGTTACTTTATACGATGGACACATAGGTGAATTTTCATCGTAATTAAAGCATATGCCATTACCATTACAGGTCATTGCATTGTTAAAACTGGTTTTAACTTCTATTGATATTTGCTTATCGAAGTGTGATCTCTTTTGTCCATCCACACTAACTAGTGAGTCTTCACTATCGATAGGAGTACATATTTTACCGGGGTTAATACGATTATTAGGATCGAAAGCTGTTTTTATTTTTCGAAGTTGCGTATATAAATGCTCACCAAAAAATTCAGGACTATATTCACTTCGGTAACCTTTACCGTGCTCGCCCCACATTAAACCGCCGTACTTAGCGGTTAGTTTTACTACCTGATCTGAAATAGTTCTAAGTAGTTTTTCTTGTTCTGGGTCGCACATATCAAGTGCTGGGCGTACATGTAAAACCCCCGCATCAACATGGCCAAACATACCATACTGTAAATTATGACTGTCGAGTAATGCTCTAAATTCGACAATATAATCTGCTAAATTTTCAGGCGGTACAGCGGTGTCTTCCGCAAAGGCGAGCGGTTTTTGGCTGCCTTTTACATTACCTAATAAACCCACTGACTTTTTACGCATTGCGTAAATTTTTAGTATGTCGCTTTTATCACTGGTTAACTGATAACCAATAACGCCATTAGTTTGATTTATTACGCATTCGTCTAGAAGCTTACAAAGCGTGTCTACTTTGTCTTTTATATCATCGTTTGATACTGCATTAAACTCGACCATGTTAAGGCCTTGCATATCTTTATTTGGTACGTCGGTTATTAAATCCGATACTAAATTCCAAATGATATCTTTGCGCGCTAAGTTTAAAACTTTGCTATCAACGGTTTCTACCGATGTTGCACGTGCATCGACTAAAAATGGTGAATGACGAAGTGCTGAGTCAAAACTATCGTACTTAATATTAATAAGCGTTTTGAATTCGGCAATAGGCGTTAGGTTTAATTTAGCTTCAGTTACTATACCTAATGACCCTTCTGAACCGGTGATTAGTCGGCTCATGTCAAAAGTAAGTAAGTCATCACTTAGCACATGCTCTAGGTCATACCCAGTTAAAAAGCGATTTAACCGTGGAAACTTAGCTAAAATAGCTGCGCGTTCATTAACTGATATATCTAAAACTGTTTTATATAAACTGCCAATTAGTGAGTCTTGATTCGCTATAATTTGTGCTTTGTCGATGTCTATTGGGGAGGTGCACATAGGTGTGCCATCGACTAAATAAGTTGTTAGCCCTAAAACGTGGTCGCTTGTTTTGCCGTAAACTAACGAGCCTTGCCCCGATGCGTCAGTACTTATCATGCCACCAATAGTTGCCCTGTTACTGGTAGATAAATCGGGTGAGAAGAAAAAACCATAAGGTTTTAAAAAGTCATTAAGTTGATCTTTTATTACGCCGGTTTGAACGCGTACCCAGCCTTCCTCTACATTTATTTCGAGGATTTCGCGCATATAGCGAGACAAATCTATAACAATACCAGGTGTTAACGATTGTCCGTTAGTGCCTGTTCCACCGCCACGAGGACCAAAAGTTAATGATAAAAACGGGTCGCGAGATGCTGTTTGCAATGCGAGCTGAATATCTTTGTCACTTTTTGGAAAAATAACACCTTGCGGTATTTGCTGATACACACTGTTATCGGTTGAAGCGGTAATACGCGTTGCATAACTTGCGTCGGTATCTCCGGTAAAACCTTGGTTTGCAATGGTATTTAGGTAGTTTGCGACAAGTTCTGTCGCGGCATCTTGCTGTGTAATTGTTGCTATCATGACGGCGATATTTTAGGGCATTTGACTAATTATATCATGGTGATGGCGAATAGAAATTGAAGATTTTACAGTTTGTAACACTCTTTTAGTCGATTTTAATGCAGCTTAAATTATACTCAAATTAACGAGTAATGAGGTGTGTTATATGAAAAAATTACTATTACAGATCAGTGGCGTGTTATTTATTTTGCTAGGATTATTTTTTGCGATCGTCCCTGGCCCATCGCTTATATTTTTTATGGCGGGTTTATTGTGTTTTTCGTTTTACTATCCTAAAGCGCGACATTACTTATCACTTTGTCAAAAGGCGTTAACTAAATCATGTGCTTATTTAGATAAAAAATTAGCCCGTTAACTTACTTTTAATTGGGTATAAAAAAATGCCAGCAATTTATTGCTGGCATTTTTATAGCTTACCTATTTATAGCTTACATATTTATTACTTTGCTAATTTTTTAGCTAGGTATAACCATGTTTCTATTACTGTATCTGGATTTAGTGAAACAGAGTCAATGCCCTGCTCTACTAACCATGCTGCAAAGTCTTCGTGATCTGAAGGACCTTGACCACAAATACCTACGTACTTGCCTTTTTCTTTAGCTGTTTTAATTGCCATAGAAAGTAGTTTTTTAATTGCTGGGTTACGCTCATCAAATAAATGTGCGATTAAACCTGAATCACGGTCAAGACCAAGCGTTAACTGTGTTAAATCGTTAGAGCCGATAGAAAAACCATCAAACATTTCTAAAAATTCATCAGCAAGTAATGCATTTGAAGGCAGCTCACACATCATGATTACTTTAAGACCATTTTCACCACGTTTAAGGCCATGCTCTTCTAGTAATTCAATTACGCGTTTACCTTCTTCAAGGGTACGTACGAATGGGATCATGATTTCAATGTTTGCCATATCCATGTCGTTTCTTACGCGTTTTATAGCTTCACATTCTAGTGCAAAACAATCGCGGAAGTCTTCAGAGATATAACGTGCGGCGCCACGAAAACCAATCATTGGGTTTTCTTCTTCTGGCTCGTATTGCTGGCCACCAACTAGGTTTGCGTATTCGTTTGATTTAAAATCAGACATACGCACAATTACACGCTCCGGTGCAAAAGCACAACCAAGCGTTGAAATACCTTCAACCAGTTTTGTTATGTAAAATTCTACTGGTGATTCGTAACCGGCAATCATGTCAGTAATTTCTGCTTTTAATGCATCTGTTTGCGCATCAAAATTTAATAACGCTTTAGGGTGAACGCCAATCATACGGTTGATAATAAATTCAACTCGCGCAAGGCCAACACCTGCATGCGGTAAGCGTGCAAAGTCAAAGGCGCGATCGGGGTTACCCACGTTCATCATGACTTTCATTGGTAGTTCTGGCATTTTATCAACGCGTGACGTTAGTATTTCAAAATCTAAAATACCTTCGTAAATAAAGCCAGTATCGCCTTCGGCGCACGATACTGTTACTTCTTGTCCCGCTTTCATTAAATCAGTTGCATTACCACAACCAACAACTGCCGGAATACCAAGTTCGCGTGCAATGATTGCCGCGTGACACGTACGGCCACCACGATTTGTAACAATCGCCGCTGCACGTTTCATGATTGGTTCCCAATCAGGGTCGGTCATATCGGTAACTAAAATATCGCCTACTTGTACCTGGTCCATTTCTTTGATTGAATCAAGAACACGTACAACACCGCTACCAATTTTGTGACCAATTGCACGGCCTTCAACAAGTACATTACTTGTGCCATTTAATTGAAAACGTTCCATTACGTTTGAGTCTTCGTTTGAGCGAACAGTTTCTGGACGTGCTTGAACTATATATAGTTTACCGTCGTTTCCGTCTTTTGCCCATTCGATGTCCATAGGACGACCGTAATGTTTTTCAATGATTACAGCTTGTTTGGCAAGATCTTGCACTTCTTCATCTGTAATCGAAAATTTATTACAAAGCTCAGGGTCAACATCAACGATGTCTACTTGCTTACCATGTGCTTTATCTTCTGAGTAAATCATTTGTATGGCTTTAGAGCCAATATTACGACGTACTACTGAAGGTTTGTTTTTAAGGAGTGTTGGTTTATGAACATAAAATTCATCAGGGTTAACCGCGCCCTGTACAACCATTTCACCTAAGCCGTAGCTTGATGTAATAAATACAACGTCTTCGAAACCAGATTCAGTATCGATACTAAACATTACGCCAGATGCTGATTTATCTGAACGTACCATGCGCTGTATACCTGCTGATAACGCAACACCACGGTGATCGTAACCTTGGTGAACACGATATGAGATTGCGCGGTCGTTAAATAATGAAGCAAATACGTGTTTAATAGCGACCATGACTGAATCGATACCGACAACGTTAAGGAAAGTTTCTTGTTGGCCTGCGAATGATGCATCAGGCATATCTTCAGCGGTAGCTGATGAACGTACTGCAAATGAAACATCTGCTGCAGTATCACCATGGAGTTGGCTATATGCGTCGCGAATGGCTTGATCTAGGTGTGGTTGGAATGGTGTGTCGATTATCCATTGGCGGATATCGGCACCGACTTTAGCGAGAGTATTTACATCATCAACATCAAGTGTATCTAGGATGTCATGAATTTTGGCGGTGAGTCCTGATTGATCTAGAAACTCATTAAAAGCATCTGCGGTAGTTGCAAAACCACCCGGTACTTGTACACCAGCGTTTGCGAGGTTTGAAATCATTTCACCAAGTGACGCGTTTTTACCGCCAACTCGAGGAACATCTTGCATACCAAGCTCTTGATACCAGAGAACGTATTCTTGCACGGATCTTTCTCCAAAAAAACAAATTGTAGGTCTAACTGTGAGAGTTAAGAAAGAAAACCTTTTATAAAGGTCGTCGTCATTCTACACTGGCAACAGTCCTCACGTAAACCGTGGGAAACCTATTTTAGGGATTTAAACGCAATAAAAAGGTTAATTATGAGAACTGCTTTTTATATATCAGATGGAACAGCAATTACTTCAGAGGTGTTTGGGCATGCGACTTTGTCGTTGTTTCCTATCGATTTTAATCATAAAACAATTCCATTTGTAGAAACTGAAGAAAAAGCGCACGAAATTAAAGCTTTAATTAATGCAACCGCTGCAAAAACAGGTGAAAAGCCTTTCGTGTTTTTTACTTTTGTGAATCACAATTTAAGTGAAATTATAAAATCGGCTGATGCAGTTACGTATGATTTTTTAACTACGTATAGCGAAAAAATAGAAAAAGAACTCAATGTAGCTCCTGTTCCAAAAATGCATCGTACACATTCTATCCACGAAAAAAGTTATGATTTTAGAATTGATGCGGTTAACTATGCTCTTATGAATGATGATGGCGGAAATATTAAAAACTTTTCCGAGGCAGACATCATTTTAATTGGCGTTAGCAGAAGTGGTAAAACACCGACAAGCTTATACTTAGCACTGCAGTACGGCATTAAAGCGGCTAACTACCCCATTACAGAAGAAGATTTAGATAATGAAGGTTTGCCTAAATGTTTAGTCCCTTATAAACATAAGTTATTTGGACTGACGATTGACCCTGAGAGGCTTGCGGCTATAAGGCATCGACGTATGGCTAACTCTAAGTATGCTTCAATTAAACAGTGCCGCATTGAGGTGCGCGAAGTGGAAATGTTGTATAAGCGTCACAAAATAGCTTACTTTAATTCTACGCATCATTCTGTTGAAGAAATTTCTGCAAAAATACTGATAGAAACAGACTTGGAGCGACGTAAGTACTAACTTACTCATCAAATTTGAAATAAAAAAACCGCAATTAAGCGGTTTTTTTAGTATTAACAAATATTATTTACGTGCGTCTTTTAGTAAATCTGCGACTAAAAAGCCTAACTCTAATACTTGGTCGGCGTTAAGGCGTGGATCACACTGTGTTTTGTAACGCTGCGCTAGATCATCGTCAGATAAACCGTAAGCACCGCCTGTACATTCTGTTACGTGCTGACCTGTCATTTCTAGGTGAACACCACCTGCGTATGAACCTTCAGCTTTGTGTACAGCGAAGAATTGACTGATCTCGCGCATGATATTATCGAAGTTACGCGTTTTGTAACCTGATGTCGCTTTTTCAGTATTGCCGTGCATTGGATCTGAGCTCCAAATTACTTTACGGCCTTCTTGTTGAACTCTTCTTACTAGCGCTGGGAGTTTTTCTGGCAGTACGTCTGCACCCATACGCGTAATTAGCGTTAAACGACCAGGAATGTTATCTGGGTTTAATGCGTCAATTAAACGAATTAGGTCATCTGGGTCCATACCTGGGCCAACTTTAACACCAATTGGGTTTTTAATGCCTTTAAAAAATTCAATATGTGCATGGTCTAGTTGACGAGTACGTTCACCAATCCAAACAAAGTGAGCAGAACAATCGTACCAATCACCCGATAAATGGTCGCGACGAGTAAGCGCCTCTTCGTAACCAAGTAGTAAAGCTTCATGAGAGGTGTATAAATCGGTTTCTTTTAAGCTTGGCGCAATTGTAGAGTTAATTCCGCACACTTCCATAAACTCTAGTGCGTCTTGAATTTTATCTGCAAGTTGTTGGTATTTTTCTTTAAGTGGATTTGCAGCAACAAAGCCCATGTTCCAGCGGTTAACCTGGTGAAGATCGGCTAGGCCACCTTGTGCAAATGCACGTAATAAGTTTAACGTAGCGGCACTGTGATGATAAGCCGTCATTAAACGTTGTGGATCCGGTATACGTGCTTCTTTTGTAAACTCAATATTATTAATGATGTCGCCACGGTAAGATGGTAAAGACACGCCATTAATTGTTTCTAAGTCTGCTGAACGAGGTTTAGCGTATTGACCAGCCATACGCGCTATTTTAACTACAGGGCATTTACCGCCGTATGTTAATACAACTGCCATCTGTAAAATTGTTTTGAATGTATCGCGAATGTTAGCTGCATTAAAATCGCTAAACGACTCTGCACAGTCACCACCTTGAAGTAAAAATGCACGGCCTTCGCACACATCTTCAAGTTGTTTAAATAAGCTTCTTGTTTCTTCAGCAAAAACTAAAGGCGGAGCCGTCTTTAATTGGCCTTCTACTGATTTAAGTATTTCTTGATCTGGGTACTGTGGTTGCTGCAGTATTGGCAGCTCTCTCCAGCTATTTGGGTTCCACGATTGCATGTTCTTTCCTCATTCCTACATTACCTGATAAGAAGAAATTACCGTATGCAGGCCCCTATGTTCAAGGACTAAATTCACTATTTACCAATTATTTAGTTATGAGTTAAGTATAATAGTAATCTTATTTAATCCATGTGGTTATATAACATACACTTTAGTTTTATCTTTAATAAACTAAAGTGTTTAAATACAAACAATTATAGAGCGCTAATTGCAATTTTAGCGGATTGAGAATAAATAGAGCATAAGGGTTTATTATATGTAACTTAGCAAAGAACACATCATACTTAAATGGTGTGTAATGTAGCCTTAACTTTACAGTGAAATTTAATTAATAGTTAGCAACTACTATGTGCAGGCCTTAATGTATGATATGGCGGATGTGTTAATCATTTATTTGCATGGTAAAGTATTCACAAAAGAACTAGATTCACAAGCGCCAAAACGTAAAGGTGTGTTACGCAATTTACGTTTTCTCTACCAACACGATAGTGTTTATCATGATTAAAAACCCAAATAGTAGAGATATTTTTAGAATGATGCTGAAGTTAAAAACTTTTATATTTAGTCTCATTACCGTGTTACTAATACGATATAAGTTCGATTAACTCATCTTCCCTACTCTTAGTTAATCAGCCAATTCAGAACTAAGCGCATTAACTGGTTGATGTAATAAAGGTCAAATATGTAAAAGTTTAATTCTTAGTTTAGGGATTTCACTTTAGACAAAGAACACATCATACTATATATAATTAATGAATATATGTGACGCTGAGTGAATTTGATTATTTATTTAAACAAAGCAAAATGCATGTAATAATATTGACCTAGTAAGATGTGTTCTTTGAGGTGGGTAATGGTAACTAAGGTACAAATTAGAAGTCAGTTTGATTTAATGAACGAGTTAACTTTAAGGTTAATTGAAGAACTGAAAGAGTGTGAATTTTCCAAAGCAGAGTACTATCAGTTACCTGATGTTAGTAGTATAGATGAAAGTAAAGTTCCAGAATCTATAATCGTTTCTAAAATATCGGGCGCTCCGGCTCAAAAAGCAATCCTTCACTCCTTTTCTGACATTTATAAAAAATCGGGCTTAAGCAGTCGTGTTTTAAAAAGGCACCCAGGCTTCCTTGTTATTAAAAATGCAGATAAACACGCTTTAAATAATCGTATAGCCCAAGTGAATAAAGCTAAAGCTACATTTAAAGAATGTATTTTAGCTATTGATAGCAACGATGCGCGATTTGAAGCTGTTCACAATGCTATACCAAATTTAATAACGCTTGCTGCATATCGTAAAATTCATAGTGAGAGTGAATCCCCATTTTCAGTTAGGTTTACCTGGATGCACAAACATGCAACAAAAACACTTACTAAAAAAATGGCACTAGAGATGCTTGATAAATCGGCCAGTTATCGAAACCCAAGAATGATCGATCAGCAAAAATGGCAATTACTTGTAGCTCAAGAACAAGCACGAGTTGCTAGTTTAGGTGAAAAAGAAAAACTACGAATACGCCGCCCTACTCGCGTAAGTCCCCAAGTAAATGTAAGATACACGGCAAAAAATAGATATCACGTTAGTGCAGCATTGCCATTTATCTTAATTAATCCGGAACCCGATGTAAAACTTGGCATATTACAAAACTATGAAAAACCATTAAGCCATCCACGCAAACGAGATTATGACTTTTTAGTCAACAGACTTTACTTAGAACAAGTAGATAAATGATTATGTTAAAAAGGCCACATTAAGTGGCCTTTTAGGTAGTTTATTGGATAATAAAATAAATTCGTTGCTATTTTTCTACTATCTCTTCAATTTTATCTTCATCTATCAAAACCGCATTTTCAACAATGCGTTTACCACCTTGAATCTCAATACGTTTGTTATGCTTATTTAATGTCAGTATTTCGTCACAAAATTGATCAGATGGATGCATCTCATATGTGTAATCAATAATATTACCTGTTTTATCATCTTTTACGTTCGTAATGCTGTATTCTGATATAGCACCTTTTTCAATCAAATCTTTCATTGTTGTTGTCATATCACGGCGTAATGCTTTTAATTTATTCTCAGTAATATTGTCAGTTGAATAAATAGAACCGTACTTTTCCATAATAGAAAGCAATCTAAAATGATATGTTTTACCTGGAGCAGCATATCGCCAAAGATGGTACAGACGAAGCATCATCCAACGCGATAATCCCCGTTTTAATTCTTGTGCGCTATTAAAGTAATACCCTTTGTATTCAAGGTTATCAATCATGTTATGAACAAATGCATTTAAACAAGCTACACATTTAACATTGCCGCCTTGACCTTTTTTCCCACTAAAATGTAGTGACGATAAAAAGTTCATGTTTGATTCGTAAAAGGAATCATCAATGTCAGTGTTTTTTGTATCTGTTGCCGAATATTTAAACGAAAGTTTAGAGCCTTGTAATGCTTCAAGTGATTCTTTAATTGCAGGATACGGCATTGATTGCCCTACCGCTTTGAGTTCTTGCGCTAACTCGTTCATAGAAAATACCACGGCATATTGAATACCGGACTTAAAATTAATTTTTACTATTTTACCTTTTGAAGCCAAACGAATTAAGGCTCGCTCTACTTTTTCTTCTCTATCTGATGGCCAAACCAAATATTCTACGTCTTCGCCATCTTTACGAGTACTCACAACAGCAGGTGTTATTTTTATTTCGCCATCGTATAAAATACCGTCCACTTTTTCTGATATTTTACGTGTAATGATTGTTTTTTTCGGTGCTTCTTCAAGCGGCAATTTCTTATGGCCAGAACGAACAAAGCGTCCCCATAAATCATAGTGATTAAACGTATTTGAATAAGCACGTAATCCATGAGCAGCATTTTCAATAGAAATGCGAACATCTTTATTATCTGTAAATAGTGCTAAACTCTCGTTATCAATTGCACTTTCCACCCCGTGAATTTGGCCTCTTAGTGTATCAGGCAAGTTATCTACCGAGATGTTGACCTTTCGGCTCATTGTTCTTATTTCCATTTTTATTGCGACAGTTAATAACAACACATAAAACAAGAAAAGTTAAATGTTTAAGTTAGTATAAAAGTGATCTGACTTTAAATAAAACATTCAGATCACTTTTATACTAACTGTTGTCAATTTTTGGTGTTTTCAGATCATTATTATACTAACAAGTGAGTTATAAATCTCTTTTTTACTAACTCAGCTATTATTTTGTCCAGTGTAATTGATATTTTATTAAATTAAACACGACAAATTACGCTTTTAAGTAATTCTCCTGTGGATAAAGCAATATCGAGTTAGAATAGATCTGATCTGTACTTACTACAGATCAGATCTATACTAATTCAATGCCCCTTTTATCTAGTAGACCCGTGCATAACTTTATAATTTACTTAGTAAAAATCGGATCTCAAGAGGTGTTTTTGTTCATAACTTAATGAGTAAGCTGTGCATAACTATATATCTCAATTAGTCCTTAGTAAAAAGCTGATCTGAGTGTTAATAAAGATCTGATCTTAACCAAGTATAAAGGTGATCTGCTTTTTTTAATATTATTCATATTTATCATCAAGTTATATGCTAATTATACACCCTTAACCTTTATTACCTTATATATTTAACCACCTTTAAACTTCTTTATTTATACTAAGCAATATTAATGATGTAAAAATATTATTAGATGTCTTCTTTTTAAAATGCATGTCGCCATAAATAGTTGTTTACAGCAAATTGAATGGACATTATACTTACTGCCTAACTTTGAGGAAGGAAAGTATGTCTATCAACAATAATGCGCTAAATACCTATCGACTTTTAAAAGCGACTGCTGAAGTTGCAGAAAAGTCACTAGAAGGACGTATTCAACATTATCGCGCTCATCTTAAATCCGAAGAAAAAGAGTTAAGAACATACACCCAAAAAGCAGCAGCCGATTTACTAGGTTGTAATAATCGTACCTTAAAAAGACGCCATGATAATGGTGATTTTGATGATTTAAACATAAAACGCGGTGCAAATGGCCATTATGCTTACACACTTGTAAATATTTTTGCAATGGCTGATATTATGGATATCAAGCCTGATCACCGCACTAGCGACGACAAACTTCAAGTTATTGTTATAAACTCCCTCAAAGGCGGTTGTGGTAAAACAACCAGTATGGTTAATATTGCAGCGGCACTTGCTACAACCAATATTAAACGTTATCGCATTGGTATTATTGATTTAGATCCACAAGGTTCATCATCTAGCTTCTTCCCCTCTAGCGAACATGATCCAATTACTGTTGGTGATTTAATGCGCGATTGCATAGATCTAGACGAAGGCGAAACATGGCCTGAATTTGTATCAAACTCATTTTTACCTACGCATATTCCAAATATTCGCGTTTTACCATCAGGTATGGATGACTTTTATTTTGAGCACGAAACTGCCACTTTATTAAAAGATACTTCAAATTATGAGCAAACTCGCCATTATCATAAGTTATTAGAAAAAGTAATCGAGCCGGTTCAAGATGAGTTTGATATTTTACTTATTGATACAGCTCCAACTCTTAACTTTATGTTTTATAATGCATTAATGGCATCTACAGCGATGCTTATTCCTGTTCATCCTGAAGCTGTCGATTTTGATGCAAACAATAAATATCTAAAAAGGTTAGGCGAGATTTATCATACTGTTGCTGCGCTTGGACATGAAGGTTGGGACTTTATGCAGTTTCTTGTGACCAATTATGTAAAAGGTAACCATTCACAACGCGATATTGTTAAAGATGTTCGAAGTGCATTTGGCCGCCAAGTAATGAGTTACCCAATTAACCACAGTTCTGCAATTACAGCGAGCTCTTCATCTTTTAATACTATTTTTGATCAAAAAGCGTCTGATAGTTTAGCCAGTCGTGAATCGCTTATGCGTGCACAAGAAAACATTAAAGATGTTGTTGACGAACTTGAAATGCTAATTCGATCTAATTGGCAATCCACACAATCAAAATTAAATACGCCTAAGTAAGGATGTTAAATAAAAATGGCTAAAAAACGTAAAAATGACACCCGCTTAGATCCATTTGCAACAGCTGTAGGCAGCAGTAGTCTTGATGCATTACTAGAACAAGCGAATGCTGGCGATGTAATTAGAATGCCTGCACCGAGCGACCCTGCTCGTCAAATTACGCTTGTTTGTAAAGTGATCGCACATGCTGATATTGAATCTACCACTGGTGTATATGGCAAAAATCGTCGCGTACAGGCACTTCTTAACGAAAAGTCAGTATCAGATATTCTTCCTGCAATTAGCGATGATGGTCGAAATCAGCACCCTGCTTTGCTTTGGGATCAAGGTGACAAAAGTTTAGTGCTTGCAGGTTCACGTCGTCGTATGGCCTGTATTCTAGGTAACGCTGATTATTTAGTGCTTAGCTCAAGTGACTTTACTGAACAAGATGCAAAAATTTTAGCTGTTTCATCTGATCAATACATAGCACCAAGTTTATGGGAGTTAGGACAAGCTTATCAACAAACTAAAAATGAATTAATTGAACAAGGTAAAAAAGGATCTTACCGAGAAATAGCTGCTCTTGAAGGTCTTTCGCATACTGCCATTGCAGATGCAATTAAAGCCTATGAACAAATACCAGCTGAGGTTATTGCGCTTTATCCTACGGCTAATCATGTTGGTAGAGAAGTTGCTAAAAAGCTTGTTATTGCAAAGGAGCGTGATCCTGAGAGCTTTAATCGGTTGGTTCAAGAGCTAGCAAGTAACAATGACATTAACGCGATTACAAGCGACGACAAGCGTGCAATGGCTGTTACTAAATGCTTAACAGCTGAACCGCAAACTACAGTAAAACGCGAAGCTGTTCTCGAAAATGATTTTGTTTCACTTCAACGAAATCTTAAAAGTGGCGATGTTTCTATAAAAATAAACAACAAAGTGATGACAGACAAGCGCTTAGAGCAACTTACAAAGCTATTAAGTGCTTTTAATTAGTTAGTAAAATAGCGATCTATCCAGTTTGTTTTGTTAGTTAAATATTGATCTGCAATATTATTTAGTTAGTATAAATCTGATCTGTACACGCCGTTAATGTGCTTATTTAGCCTGTTTTATTGCGTAGATCATTTTTTTACTAACTATTCGCCTCTTTTTTATCTATTCACCATATGTTTTAAAAAGTGTTAGTAAAATTCTGATCTAAAAGCGCTCTAACTATTGTTTAAGTTGTTTTTATTTTTTGAATCAGCAACATTTTGCAATTTATTCAACAAAATCCATTCTAAATTTAGTTATAAACCAATTTTTTACTAACCAATCAACTCCAACCAGTTTATATTGCGTTAATATAGCTTTAGCTCAGAGCACATAAGGCATATACTGGCAGAATTATTTTTAAAAACTAATCCTTAGAGTGACATGTCTGCTAACTTATCAAAAAATGATTTACTGGCTATTTTTGAAGAAATTAAAAATGAGCAGGCTACTCAGTTTCCTCTTTCAGAACGCTTTATAAATAAGCTGTTTCGACCCAATGTGCTAGCCAAAGGTAAAGAGTATTACAAAAACGGAAAAATCAGTTGGTTAGAGCATACTTCTAACTTTTCTGTTGTTGATTCAACTGTGCAAGGTGATAACGGTACACCGTTCAATCAGCGTATAGAGATCAGTAAAATACCAACTGGTTATTCGGTTGATACACATTGTACGTGTAATATAAAAACTAAATGCCGTCACCTAGCAGCAATTTTATTAAAACTAAAAATAGAGCACTCTGGTGAATACGGAGAAGATTACTTTATTAATGATTGGTTTAGTGAGTTAAGCGCACTCAAAAGCGCCGAGCAAACAATACCGTCGCAAGTTTTACTCTTTGTATTAGATATTGAAAATAACAAAGTATTTTTATCACCTAAAATAGCTAATTATGATAAAGATCAAAATTACACATTAGGTCGTAACCTTACCGATCAGCAACTTAATAGCTTTATAACCCCGAATGATTTACTCGAAAGTGATTTTAGACTTTATAGTTGGATCCGTTCACAAAATGCTGTAGGTAATATTGAACTCAAAGGTTTATGGGGTTTTAATGCGTTGCAACAACTTATTGCTACAGAACGATTATTTTTACAACGCTCTCGTGTTGCAATTAAGCCACAAAGTGCCCAAGCGCTGAACTTTAATTGGAAACAAGAAAAAGATTTAACGCAGTTGGGTATTAATTTGGAGCAAAGCAAAAATTGGGCACTGATTAAAACAACGCCACCTACATACATAGATTTAGATTATTTAAAAATAGGGCGTATACGTACGCCATTAAGCGCTGATGAAATCTCACATTTGCAAACAATACCCGCTTTACATAGTGCTAACTTCGATCGAATTTATAAGCAGTTAGCAGATAATTTTGGTGCGGGCGTTATACCACATCCAACAAATTCACAAACAACGCTACCTAAAGCAGCTAGTAATGCTGTTTTAAAAGTAACTACGGGTGAACAAGGCTTAACGCTTTCATTGTTATTTAAGTATAAAAACAAGAATTATTTAGCAGGTGCAGCGCCTGCTAGCTTAATAAACAATGCGTTTGAAAATACCGTTAAAAATGAATTAGTGAATTTAGGTTTTGAGTTTTGTAAAGGGGTTTACAAAGTGAGTTTGTTTTTACCAAGCAGTCCCCTATTCATCTACATTGGCTTACCTATGAAGTATTTCCAAGTTTTAAAGAGCGCGGTTGGAAAGTAGCGATTAGCAAAATGACAGTTGCTAATCCACAAAGCGAAGTTACACTTTATGCGAATAGAGCCGCAGGGCATCAAATGCATTGTAAAGTATTACTTAGTGGTGCAAAAGCTGCGCTACTTTTTAATAATGAAGATTTAACTTATCAATCATTAAATCGTCAAAGTGAGCTATTTCATTACTATCCAATGGGTCGTCAATTTGGCGTTATCAATAAATCAGCTATTAATTTACTAACTGAATTTAAGCAACGCTTTGAGTTTGTAAAAACAAGAGATGAATTTAATATTCCGCTTTCGTACTTGCCTGAGCTTGTAAAACACACCGCAATAAATGTTGAGCTTCATGACGACTCTTTAGAGCTTTACTTACAAGAACTAAATAATACCGACCACGCTATGCCAAAGGTATCTTTACATGGCTTAAATGAGTCGGTAGAGCTTAGAGAATACCAACAACAGGGCGTTGATTGGTTAAGCTTTTTAAAACGTCATAAGCTTGGTGGTATTTTAGCTGACGATATGGGTTTAGGGAAAACACTGCAAGTGATTGCTTTTTTAACTAGCGCGTATAATCGTCCGCAAGCTGGCCCTACTTTAATCGTGTGTCCGACAAGTTTGGTAAGTAATTGGGAAAATGAAATAACTAAGTTTGCTAAAGGCTTAAAAGTGACAACTATTTTTGGTTCTCATCGAAACGAGCCACTACAGCACCTTGCTCAATCGCAATGCATACTGACAACTTATCCGCTGTTAAAACGTGATATAGCATATTACTCGCCATTATATTTCGAAAATATAATTCTCGATGAAGCGCAATACATTAAGAATGACACAGCACAAGTATCGCGCTTAGTTAAACGACTTAATGCTGATTTTAAGTTATGTTTAAGTGGTACGCCAATCGAAAATAATTTACTTGAGCTTAAATCTTTACTCGATTTTGCTATGCCATCATTACTTGGTTCACAAGCCCATTTTAAGCAACATTTTCAAACTCCAATTGAACGTGAAGCTGACATGGAACGTGCTGAACAGTTAAAAGCGTTGATTATGCCTTTTATATTGCGCCGTACTAAAGCGCAAGTAGCTCAAGAGTTACCTGAAAAAACAGAGATAACAAAAGAGTTTGAGTTTGAACCTAAACAAAAAGAAATGTATCAGGGGATTACACGCTCTCTTGAAGAAAAGTTAATAGACTTATTTGCAGAGCAAGGTGTTCAAAAAAGTAAACTAGCCTTTTTAGAAGCATTATTAAAGCTTAGGCAAATTTGTTGTCACCCTAAATTAATAGAGCCTGATACGCAAGCTGGCTCTGCTAAATTAGAATGGCTCACGACCCATTTACCATTGATGTTGAGCCTTGGTCGTAAAGTAATTATATTCAGCCAGTTTACTTCGGCACTCGACTTAATTGCTAAGCGCCTAGATGAAATAAATATAGACTTTAGTCTACTTACAGGACAAACTCGCCATCGAGATAAAGTAATTGATGAATTTACTAGCGGTAAAACATCGGTATTTTTAATTAGTTTAAAGGCCGGCGGCACAGGTCTTAATTTAACGCAGGCAGATACCGTTATACATTTTGACCCTTGGTGGAACCCCGCAGTAGAAAAACAAGCAACCGATCGCGCTTATAGAATTGGACAAACGAACCCTGTGTTTGTATATAAACTCATAATGAGTAACTCAATTGAGCAAAAAGTATTTAAAATGCAAGAAGATAAGCAAGCTTTAGTTGATGCATTATTTACCGATAAATCAATGAGTTTTACCCAGTTTGATGAACAGCAAATGTTGTCATTAATAAAAAACTAGAATCTTTTTTGAACTTAATTAATTAAAGTGCGTCTACTACTTTGCTTGTTGTTAAATTGCAGTTTACACAAGCGATAATGTTGATTTCCCTATTTAGTTACTAATTTTAGTAATGATTGAGCCAGCCCATTTTGAGTTGGCTTTTTTTATGTCTAAAATATAGTGTTAAGCAGTTATTTTAAAATTTTTTATTTTTTTATGAACTTAATTTAAAAACAGGCGTCTACTATTAAGCTTGTTGATTAATTGCAGTTAATACAAGTTTTATGTTGATTTCCCCTATTTGATTACTAATTTTAGTAATGATTGAGCCAGCCCATTTTGAGTTGGCTTTTTTTATGTCTAAAATATAGCGCTAGCACTTATTTTAAAATTTTTTATTTTTTTATGAACTTAATTTAAAAACAGGCGTCTACTATTATGCTTGTTGATTAATTGCAGTTAATACAAGTTTTCATGTTGATTCCCCCTATTTAATTACTAATTTTAGTAATAATTAAGCCACTTCATTTTGAACTGGCTTTTTTTATGGTCAAAATTCATCATTTAAATATTATTTAAATTTTTTGAGTTTTTACTGAACTTAATTAATAAAGAGGCGTCTACTATTATGCTTGTTGATTAATTGCAGTTAATACAAGTTTTCATGTTGATTCCCCCTATTTAATTACTAATTTTAGTAATAATTAAGCCACTTCATTTTGAATTGGCTTTTTTATGCCTAAAATTTGCCAATTCCAATCAACCACTACTCAGATAAACGAATTTGTACCAATCTGCTTTGGTATGAAGTGATTTAATTCGTTCAGTTGTTCGAATACTTATGCTGATTGGTATCACTTAAAGTTATTAAATTATTTTTGAATTAATTACTTCATTTACCGGTCTACTGTAATACCTGTTGTTATACAACTTAGCCAAATAATGTAATTTATTTTGGCAAATGCGTATTTAAGTTGCAGCTTGCTCGGGTACATGTTGATTTTCCCTTTGATTACTTAATTTAGTAATATTTAGCCAGCTTATTTGAGCTGGTTTTTTTATGCCTGTAATTTCTTTGCTCCTCTACTTCTATTGCTTGTTATTGGTTATGATGGCATGTCTCTAAATTTTATAAGTTTATTTTTATGCTCACTCAAATACTCACTAATATCGATTGGTTAAGTGCAAGCGCTGGTGCTATTTTAGGTATTGTATTTTATGGTGTTATATCTGCGCAGCTTCGCAAAAAGCTACACCTAAAAATAAGCGAACAACAACAACAGCTTTCACTCTTACAAAATCAGTTTGATAATAAAGAGCTACAATACAGCATTTTACTTGAGGATCACGAACTACTCGAACATACTCACCAAGAGCAGCGCGATGAGGCGCAGCATTTTAAAACGCGTT
This sequence comes from Pseudoalteromonas sp. B131b, assembly GCF_037162545.1. NCBI lineage: Bacteria > Pseudomonadati > Pseudomonadota > Gammaproteobacteria > Alteromonadales > Pseudoalteromonadaceae > Pseudoalteromonas > Pseudoalteromonas sp. B131b. Next base: position 536,349 of record NZ_JARLUZ010000002.1, read on the forward strand.
TTAGCGAACAAGAAAAACAAAGCATTCAATACAACCATTTTTGGCGCAAAGCCGAAGACGAGCTTACAATGCTTCGTGAGCAATATAATCAACGCGATGTTGAGTATAATAATATGCGCACCACCCTTGAGCAGAAACAGCAAAGCTTTAGCGAGCAACTCGCGCAAATTGAGCAAAGTAAAAATATGCTCAAAAAAGAGTTTGAAAATCTAGCCAATAAAATTCTAGAAGAAAAATCACAAAGCTTTAAAACCTTAAATCAAGAAAGCATTGAGCAATTATTAAAACCAGTTCAAGGCGAGCTAAAAGGTTTTAGAGAAAAAATGGAATCAATACACGTTGAAGATATAAAGCAACGGACCGCGCTAAAAACTGAGCTACTGCATTTACAAGCCAAAAGCCAAGCTATAACAGATCAAGCCGATAAGCTCAGTAACGCGCTACAAGGGCAAAAGAAGACCCAAGGTAATTGGGGGAACTCATGCTCGAAAACGTGTTAGATAGCGCAGGCTTACGCGCAGGTGTTGATTACAAGCGCGAAGTGTCGTTTAACACTGAAGATGGCCGCTTACGCCCTGATGTAGTTGTGTACTTACCACAAGGCCGCCACTTAGTTATTGATGCTAAAACATCATTAAATGCTTATACACGGTACGTGAATGCTGAAAATGAGTTAGATGCTAATCAAGCGATTAAAGAGCATGTAAATGCGGTTACAGCACGTATTAATGAGCTTGCGAGTAAATCTTACGACCGTTTGCCTGGTATTAACTCGCCAGAAGTGGTGGTTATGTTTGTACCAATAGAATCAGCTTTTGTTGAAGCGCTTAAATATCAAAGTGATATTTACCAACAAGCAATCGAAAAAAATATATTAGTAGCCACCCCCACTACCCTGCTGACTAGTTTAAATATTGTTAAACAGCTTTGGCGTTTTGAAGAGCAAACCAAATATTCAAAAGAGTTGGCAAATCGAGCTGAGCGTTTTTATAACAAGCTCAATGGTTTTTTATTGAGTATGGAAGGCGTAGGTAAGCAGCTTGATAAAGCGAAAGAAAGTTATGACAAAGCGTTCTCGCAATTATACCGTGGTAAAGGTAATTTAATTAAACAAGCATCAGAGTTTAAAGAGCTTGGTGTATCGGTACAAAAAGAGTTACCTAGTGAGAGCGTTGAACGTGCGCAGCTAGAGCTCGATTAAATTATTTTAAGTGTTTTGACTTAAAATAAAAACTTACCTTAAGTTTTAAAGCACACTTAAGAAAATATTATTAAATAATGTACGTTAGAGATTAGAGGTGTTTATGAGTAATAAGATTATAGGTATTGTTTTAATCGTTATAGGTATCGCTTTAATTATGTGGGGATATGACGTGTATGATGCGGCGGCTTCGCAGTTAAGCCGTGCATTCAGTGGTGATACATCAATAGAAGCATGGGCGGGTATTATTGGCGGTGCCATCTGTGTATTAATTGGCATTAAAAAGCTTAAGTAATATAAAATACAGCTTATTTTAGTAAGCTGTATTAATTTATTCGTAATCTATCACTTTTAGTAATTCATTCAATTTGCCTTCTGGCAGGCATTCGCCTTTATCCCAATAAGAGTTGAGTAACGTAGTTAAACTGCCAATACGTTGTGACTTTTTCTGCATTTGCTCAATCAAAATGTCAGCTTCTTTTTGTTTTTTTCTAAACGTTCAATTATTACTGTGTGGTTTAGCTCGTCGTTTTCGTTACGTAATAAAGGTATTTCGTTGAGTGAAAACCCCAAGCTTTGTGAAAATTTAATTAACTGCAATTTTTCTAAGTTTTGTTGGGTGTACAGCCTATAACCATTAGCACTGCGAGTGGTTGGTGTTAATAACCCTTTGCTTTCGTAAAAGCGAATAGTACTGGCGGGTATGTTGGTAAGTTTTGCAAGTTCGCCTATTTTCATAACTAATAATAACTCCACTTTACATAAACTTAGTAGGTTGACCTTCAAGCTAACTTTAAGGTTATAGTCGCTTTAATGTCAATTTAATTAGCCCATAACTATGCGTAACCCTGTATTTACCCCTTTTACCTTGCCAAGTGGTTTAGTATTAAAAAACCGTATTGCCAAAGCCGCTATGGAAGAAAACCTTGCGCAAGAGGATCAAACGCCCTCCCAAATACTCAAAAATGCTTATAGCGCATGGGCAGAGGGGGAGCAGGGCTAATTATTACTGGCAATGTAATGATTGATCATTTAGCGATGACAGGCCCAGGCGGCCTTGTGCTTGAAAAAAGTACCGATATTACTGCCTTTGCAGAGCTTGCTCGTTTATCGCAGCAAAATAATTGCAAAGTGGTGATGCAAATTAATCACCCTGGTAGGCAAGTATTTAAAAAAATGGGTGGAAAGGCTCTATCAGCGTCAAGTGTTGCACTTAATATGGGTAAGCACTCGCACTTGTTTGGCGTACCAAAAGCGATGACGAAAACTGATATTGACGATGTTATTACCCGCTTTACACAAACTGCGCAGCAAGCTGAAAAAGCAGGTTTTAATGGCGTACAAATACATGCAGCGCATGGTTATTTACTGGCTCAGTTTTTATCGCCACTAACCAATAAGCGCGACGATAAATGGGGAGGGAGTTTACAAAATAGAGCTCGCTTACTTCTCGAAATAACCCGCAGTATTAAAGCTACTTGCTCACTTACCTTTTCGGTTTCGGTAAAGTTAAACTCTGCTGATTTTCAACGAGGTGGGTTTGAACCCAGTGACGCGCAAGTTGTAGTGGACTTATTGAATAAACTCAATGTTGATTTTGTAGAGCTTTCGGGTGGTAGTTACGAAGCACCTGCCATGCAAGGAAAAACAGGTGATCAGCGCACACTTGCCCGCGAAGCGTATTTTTTAGAGTTTGCAAAAGCGATTAGCCAACGCTCATCAGTCCCAATAATGACTACAGGCGGTATTAGTCGCTTATCTATTGCCAACAACGTGATTGAAAGTGGCGTTGCCCTCGTGGGTATTGCCACTGCGCTTGCATACCAACCAAATTTACCAAACAAATGGCAAAATGAGCCACTGCAATTAGCCGTGTTACCCAATGTTACTTGGCAAGATAAAACCCTCGCAGGACTTGCCACTATGGCACTGGTTAAAAGACAAATACGCCGTATAGGCCAAGGCAAACCCGTAAAAATAAATGCCTCACCAATATTTACTTTAATTGGCGACCAACTACGTTCGGTTAAATTAACTAGGCGTTACCGTAAACGCTTTGCTCATGAGCTTAATGTTGAGGCTAAGTAGGGTTTCTTAAATTAAAATAATACACCAATGATGATTTTATAGGCTAAGGTAAAGCTTCATATTAATTTGAGCTTTTTGAGACCTAAATGAATATAGGCATTTATATTTATGATAACGCAGAAGTACTCGACTTTTCTGGCCCTTTTGAAGTTTTCAGTACCGCTAAGCGTTTAGCTGAAAATAACTGGAATGTATTTTTTATTGCAGAGCAAAGTAAGCCTGTAATAGCGCGCGGAGGTTTTAGTGTAAACCCCCATTACAACTTTTTAGATCACCCTCATATTGATTTATTAATTGTGGTAGGTGGTGATCACACCGCCGAATTTAATAAAAAGCAGGTGATTGATTGGATCAGTAAAAGTGCAAAAACAGCTACTCGTGTTGCGTCTGTATGTACGGGCGCGTTTTTGCTCGCAAAAGCCGATTTATTACATGGCTTAAATGTAACAACGCATTGGGAAGATCAAAATGAATTGGCGTTATTATTTCCTGATTTAAATGTAATTAGTGATAAACGTTGGGTGCAGCATAATCAATTTATCACATCAGGGGGGATCTCGGCTGGCATAGATATGAGCCTGCAATTAGTAGCATTGTGCAGTACTGATGAATTTGCTTGCTTAACAGCAAAACAAATGGAATATCAGTGGCATAAAAAATAACAGGCCCAAGTAAAACTACTTATACAACTGTTTGTAATCGACATATCACTCCCCTAAGTCCCAGTATGGGGTATCGCCATAAAAGTCGCTCGCAAAATCAACAAAAGCACGCACTTTGCTCGGTAAAAACTGTCTATTAGCATACACCATGTACAGTCCCATTGGGTCGGGTTCATAGTCTTGTAAAATGCGCACTACTTTACCTTGAGCCAGCGCTTCGCCTGCAATAAATGTGGGCTGCATAGCAATACCACCTCCCGCAATGGCTGTATTTAGTAGTAAGTCACCATTGTTAGCCACAAAGTTACTTTCAAGCTTTAGCTCGCTTTTTAGCTCATTAACTCCAAATAGGCGTTTTGTGGGCTCGCTAAGGGAATAGCGTAAATAATTATGCGACTGTAAATCTAAAAGCGTTTGTGGCGTGCCATGGAGTTTCAAATAATCGGGTGACGCAAATACCGCTAGGTGTATAGGGGCAATTTTTTTAGCTATGAGCGTTGAATTTTTTAATACGCCAATGCGCAGCGCAATATCAATACCTTGCTCTACTATGTCTACATATTGATCTGTGAGCCGTAAGTCTAACTTTAAATTTGGATACTGCTTTTGAAAATCAACCAGCAAACCTGCTAAATGCTTAGTACCAAATGACATAGGCGCACTAATACTAAGCACTCCCGAGACATTCTCGCTTAAGTTATTGAGTGAGTTTTCCATATCTTCAATATCAATAATCACCTGCTGACAACGCTGATAATATTGATTCCCAGCCTCTGTTACACTTACTTTTCGCGTTGTACGGTGTAATAAACGCGTGTGTAGATTATCTTCCAGCGCAGAAATATATTTGCTGACTAACTGCGGGGAAATATCGAGCTTATCGGCCGCTTTTGAAAACGATCCTTCTTGCACAACGGCCAAAAAGGTTTTCATGGTGGTGAGTTTATCCATCTTTAACAATACTTTATTGATAATGTATAAATAAATACCATATTTATCGTCAAAATAAAAACTAATATAGTGCTTAATAACACATCTATTTGTTTAAGGTTTTAGCATGACTCAGCCCGCTTTATTTATATCTCACGGTTCGCCAATGATGGCTGTACAGCAATCGGCTACGTCAGATTTTCTTGCATCATTAGGTCAAACGCTTAGTAAACCACGAGCTATTGTGGTGTTTTCTGCCCACTTTGATGAAGCGCACGATATAGTTATTACATCGGGAGATGCGCCGCAGACTAGTCACGACTTTTATAACTTTCCTAAGGCCCTGTATGAAATTCAATACCCAGCACCGGGGGACCCTAAGCTCGCTAATACTATTTGTGAGTACTTTTACAAGGCGGGTATTACAGCCGTGCAAAGTGCCAAGCAAGGTTGGGATCATGGTGTGTGGATCCCGTTGCGCTTAATGTACCCAGCAGCTAATATTCCTATAGTTCAGGTATCTATTAATACACGTCTTGGCACTAAAGCGATGTATAAATACGGACAGTTACTTGCACCACTGCGCAGCGATAACGTATTAATTATTGGCTCAGGTGGTATTAGTCACAATCTACGTGAAATATTTAAAAGCCCTCCTACACCTAACCGTGTTCAAATGGTTAATGAGTTTACCCATTGGGTTGAGCAAAAGTTAATAACGCAAAACACCCAAGCGTTACTTAACTATTTAGATGAAGCACCCAATGCTTTATTTAACCACCCTACTGCAGAGCACTTTTTACCTCTTTTTGCAGCGCTTGGTAGTGGTGACGGTCAAGTTGAAAAAATACATGAAGACATCGAAATGGATATTTTAGCGCTTGATGCATACAAGTTTTATTAAATTGAGCGTTCGTTCAAATTAAGTTAAGCTGTAAGCAAGTACTCTAAAACCAACTTAATTTATTTTATTGCGGAGCAAACATGGCAACTACACTTGCGTTTGACGTATACGGTACGCTAATAAACACTCACGGCGTACTGTCCCTACTCGACGATATGATTGGCGATAACGCCCAGGCATTTTCAAATACATGGCGCGAAAAGCAATTAGAGTATTCATTTAGACGTGGATTAATGCAAAATTATATTCCCTTTTCGCTATGTACAAAACACGCACTCGATTACGCCTGCTTAGCGCACAAAACCGAGCTAAGTGAAGATCAAAAAGAGCAACTGCTAGAGCTTTATAAAACGCTTCCTGCGTTCGATGATGTAAAAGCAGGCCTTGAGCAATTAAAAGCGAAGGATTACCGTTTGTTTGCATTTTCAAATGGGGCTGCCGACGCAGTTCATACCTTATTAGAAACCGCTGGCATTAGTGAGCTTTTTGAAAGGGTAGTAAGTGCCGACGACGTTAAAACCTTTAAACCAAACCCTGAGGTTTATAGTCACTTTTTACGCGAAACCAATTCAACTGGCGCAAACACATGGCTTGTATCAAGTAACCCGTTTGATGTAACCGGTGCTATATCACATGGTATGCGTGCAGCGTGGATTCAACGATCTGAGGAGTCTATTTTCGATCCTTGGGAAATACAGCCAAATACAATCGCAACCGATTTACTCGATTTAAAAGTAAAATTAGAAAGCGTTAACTAATTTTAATCATACCCTTTATACCTTTGGTGTTTGTGCATTTTAGGTGTAAAGGGGGTTTACGTTTGAACCACTATTAATGCTATATTCTTTAGCAAGTGTTTATTTACTAGTCTAGTTTTTTACCCCTACCCTCTTAACTTAATCTCTGTATTAATAAGCGCAATTAATGCCCTATTTCATCTGAATTAGAGCTTATATCAGAGCGCTCATTCCCTATTGATAAAATGTGATAATTTTGTGATTAATTCGTGACACAGTTGCGAAACTTACCTTCCATAATGTTCCTAAATTAAATAACAAACTTTAGGTTTTAGCTTAGAGCAACAGCATCACTTGATATCAACAGGTTTAGATTAATTAAAAAAATTATCAGTTTTTGATTTTTTCATAAATAAGCATTATTTATTTTATAAACGTCTGGTTTTTTAAACTTAAAGCGAAATAAAACATGCTAATTGAAAATCACGATAAAAATTTAGTTAATTACTTCAAAATTTAAATTTAATAAATTAGTGGAAAATAAAAATGAAATTTAAAAAAGATCACAATGAAAAAAGTTACATGTTAAAGGGAATATCTTTTTCAGCCATCGCTCTATCTATCAGCTTAGCGTCAGTTAACGTGTCGGCTGGGGCATGGGTTGGTGAAGAAGGAAGTGGTTATATTAAGTTAGGTTACGCTGATTATACGTCGAGCAAATATCGTGGAAACAACCCAACCTTTGAGCGTTTTGAAGGGCAAAATACATCACTTTACTTGGAGCATGGTTTAGGGAATAACTTCTCTATTTATGGCTCATTATTACATCAAAGCTATGAACAAGAAGATTCTGTAACGGGCACAAGTAGCGCCAGCGGTTTTGGTGATACCGAGGTTGGTATTCGATATCAATGGCAGGCAGAACCTTTTGTTCTATCTACTTCTTTTTAGTTAAAACCCCTTTTTATATGATGAGGATGATGGGTTAGGAAATAACCAAGAAGACTACGAAGCCAAAATATTGTTAGGCAAAGGGCTGGATAAGTTTGGTTATATTGGGGCTGAAGTTGGTTATCGGGTTCGTACCGCAGAGCCTTCTGACGAATACAGATACTTGCTTGAGTATGGTTTTAACGTTAATAAAAACATTTATATGCGTGCCAAACTTGACGGAATACTAAGTGCAGAAAATGCAGATTCGTCAACTTCAATCAATGCTGCAAATTTATCAAATCCTTTAGAGTTTGACTCAGGAAAATTTGAACTGGCTACAGGTTGGAATTTTGATAAAAACTCGTCATTAGCTGGCTTTGGTATTGAGCTTACTTTTACACGTGAAATTTACGGTAGCAATATCCTGCAAGGTAATAATATTCAATTTGGTATTACTAAGGTTTATTAAATTATGTCGTTAATTGGTTCGTTAGTACTTGTTGTTCATTTTTTATTATTAGCTATTTTATCTTTATTTGGTTTGCACCGTTTGTCTATGGTATTTCGATGGTTTAAATATCGAAATTTTACACCTCAATCACCTAAAATGTTTGAGAAATTACCAAAGATAACAGTTCAAATTCCACTTTATAATGAAAGGTTAGTTGCCAAAAGGATTGTTGATTCAATTGTATTATTGGAGTATCCGGCTGATCGTTTACAAATACAAATTGTTGATGATTCTAATGACGATACAAGTGAGGTTATTGCTGAACGTGTATCGCATTATAAGCTACAAGGCATAAATATTGAGCACGTACAGCGAACCAATCGTCATGGTTTTAAAGCTGGTGCATTAAAAGAGGCAATGACAACGGCCGATGGTGAATTTATTGCTATCTTTGATGCTGACTTTATACCTACTCCGGATACATTATTAAAAAGTATTCATTTTTTCACTCAAACTGATATTGCCATGGTGCAGTTGCGATGGGAGCATTTAAATCGTCGTAGTAGCTTATTAACAAAAACACAGGCTGTAATGCTCGATGCTCATTTTGGGTTAGAACAGCATGTGCGCTGTGCGAGTGATATGCTTTTTAACTTTAATGGGACTGCAGGTATCTGGCGTACTTCAGCCATTATTGATGCAGGCCATTGGAGTGCTGATACTTTAACTGAGGATTTAGATTTAAGTTATAGAGCTCAACTAGCTGGTTGGAAAATGCAGTATTTAAATCATATAACATGTCCAGGTGAGCTGCCTGCTGATATGAATGCGTTTAAAACTCAGCAGTACCGTTGGGCTAAAGGTGGCGTACAAGTCATGCTTAAAATGCTAAAAACAGTATGGAAAGCAAAAATACCGCTTGTTAAAAAACTTGAATCAACGTTTCATTTATCAAATAACCTAGCTTATTTAGTCATGATGCTAGATACATTATTTTTCTTATTACCTAGCTTATATTTACGTGCGCAATATGATTACATAAACGTTTGGTGGATTGATATTGCCTTATTATTGATGTCTTCAGGCGGACACATTGCATACCTATATTTTGGTCAAGTAGTTTTAGGTCGCTCAAAAATACGTGCATTAGCAAAATTACCTAACTTAGTATTGTTAGGTATACAGTTGGCAATTAATAATTCTAAGGCTGGTTTTGAAGCTTTAATGGGCAAAGAAAGTGAATTTGTCCGCACACCTAAAACAGGTGAACTACAAAAAGCAGAACATACTTATAAAAGTGAAAATCAAGCTTCGCAGGGCTTTAAAAATAAGCCGCACTATAAACCTTTACCTCCTAAAGGTGCCATTTTTGAATTTTTAGTTGCAGCTATCTATGTCGTAGTTTTAGTGTGGGCTGTTATTTACCAATATTGGTTTATATTGCCATTTGTATCGTTGTTAGCTCTTGGGTTTGTTATGTCTGCAGTTAATAGCTTTTATAGTCATTATCAGCTATCTAGACACGCTTAAAATGAACCTGCAATTGTTTAAGCCAAGTTTCACAACTAAAAGTAAATCTTGGCTTTATTTTATAAGCTTAGCTAGTTTAATTGCCCTGAGTTTTTCGAGTTATTTTTTAGCAAATACGTCGCAAAGCAATACTGAATTTCCTGTTAGCAGTATTGGAGTTTATACCATTGTTCAATATTGTTTAATGGCATTTTTTATGTTGGTAGCTTGGTCTTTATCTCCTAAATCACGTTATTTAAAAAATTATAAGCTGCTACTAATCACCGCTTTTCTAATGCGTATTGTATTGATTGACGTTGAGCCTTATACCTCTAATGACACAAGTCGTTACCTATTTGATGGGCGAATAGCATATGAAGGCTACGACCCTTATAGCATCAGCCATGACGCGATTGAATTAACACAATTGCGAGAACAGTGGCAACCACCTAAAGAGCATGCAGCTTATGTCACTATTTATCCTCCATTAGCGTTGGCTTTATTTACTTTTTCATCATCATTTGGAGTTGAAAAGGCACAGTTGGTATGGCGGTTTTTGCTATTACTTGCAGGGTTATTAACGGTGTACGTGTCGGCTTTAGTATTAAAAAAGGCCAACAAATTAAATAATTTAGCACTTGTTGCGTTGTCGCCACTGCTGATTTTAGAAACTGGTGTTGGGTTACACATAGATGCTTTTTCTGCATTGGCAGTTGCTGTCGCAATTTATTTTTGGCAGCGACAATTACTTTTATATTGCGGTATCGCTATTGGTATTGGTATGTCGCTGAAAATTTTACCCGTTATGTTATTACTACCATTATTTTTTACAAAAATCATTAAAACCCGCTCTAATGTTGGTGCTCAGCTGGGTTACGACTGTCGCGCTAATTTATGGTACTACCATTGCGCTTGGGTACGTACCCGTAGGCAGTATTAGTGTGTTTTTGAAAAATGGCGTAATGCGTCCCCTATTTTTACTGCACTTGATTCTCTATTAACTAATTCTCAGGTTGTTTTAGCGCTTTTTGTTATGGGAGTTATTGCGGTGTTGTTTATTGCTTATACAAGTTTTAGATACAGTAAAGCCCGCTACATGAGTACATCGGCTATTTATTTTTGTATGCAAGCAGCCTTGGCTTTACCTCTTATGTTAAGCCCTGTGCTTTTTCCTTGGTATTTACTCCCGTTAGTTCCCTTGCTTGCCTTGCGCCCAAATATTTATTTACTTACTTGGTTATTACTTATGCCCATGACATACGAAGTGCTCGGTAATTTCCTTTGCTGTCAACAATGGCAACCTGCGCTTTGGCCTGTTGTACTTTTAGGTGTTTTATACGCGTTAACGTTATTGAGGCTGATTTATCACGGCATCAAAAAGACTTCAAAGCTGAATCACATTGATAATTCATAAACATAAAACTTTATATTGGAATATACAAATTGAACATTATTAATAATTATTATCACTGGTTGCACGGACAATGGCCTGATCGTACTGTAGAAAAGCAACCATTAGTGAATGCCGATGGCACAACCAATATTAAAGGTGTGTATGTTGTTGGTGATTTAACGGGTATTCCTTTACTTAAATTCTCCAGCGATACGGGCGCTAAAGCTATTCGCTCCATTATTGCTGATACTACTTTTAGTACCCGTACGCAAACAGCTGATGTTGTAGATATTATTGTTATTGGTGGTGGTGTTAGTGGGTATTCTGCCGCTATTGAAGGTAAAAAACAGCAGCTTAATGTTACGTTGTTAGAAGGTAATAAACCATTTTCAACGATTGAAAATTTTCCTAATAATAAACCTATTTATACTTACCCCACTGACATGAAGCCTGAAGGCGAATTACAATTTTCAAATAAAGTAAGTCATAAAGAAAACCTGTTGAGCGAACTTAAAGAGCAAACTACTGCCCACAGTATTGAAGCTAAACTGGCGCAAGTTAGCCATGTAAATAAAGAGGGCAACAAACTACGTGTTACTTTAGAGAATGGTGATAGCTTAGTGGCTCACCGTGTGATTGTTGCTATTGGGCGCTCTGGAAGTTATCGAAAATTAAATGTTGAAGGTGAAGATTTACCAAAGGTAGCAAATCGTTTTATTGACGCACAATACTATAAAGATAAAGAACTATTAATCGTTGGCGGAGGTGATAGCGCATTAGAGGCTGCGATTGCAACAGCAGAGGAAGGCGCTAAAGTTACTTTATCTTATCGACAAACTCAGTTTAACCGGGCAAAACCAGAGAATGTCGAACAAGTAACTCAATTAGTAAAAGATGACAAAGTGACGCTTAAAATGGCGACTCAAGTCAGTAAAATTTCACCACGGTCTGTGCAGTTAAAAAATAAAGATGGTACAGATGAAATATTAGATAACGATAGCGTGTTGTTAGCGACTGGTCGTGAAGCCCCGTTAGATTTCTTCAGACGTTCAAAAATGAATATCAGTGGTGAAAGCACATGGTCTGGCTGGGCTTTCTTTGCCCTGTTTTTAGTCGCATTAACTGCATTATACGATTGGAAAGGCTATGGTTTTTTTAATTCATTTTGGAGTGCTTTTTCTTATCCCGATCAAATGCCAACCTTAATTGCAGGCTTTGGCGAATGGTGGCAGTTGCAAGTGAATGATCGCAGTACCTTAATTGGCACAATAGCGGTTTCTTTAAAAAGTCGTTCGTTTTACTACACCGTTCTTTATACCCTATTAATTGGTATTTTTGGTTGGCAACGAATTAAACGACGCAAAACACCTTATGTAACAGTACAAACGTCAGTTTTGTTTGCGATTCAATTGTTTCCATTATTTTTATTGCCAGAAATAATTTTACCATTACTTGGCTATAACGGTGTATTTGATGCAGGAATAGGCAAAAGCTTTGCCGATGCGTTGTTTCCCAGTTATATCTCAGCGCAAGAACTTGCGACGCATACATGGCCTGAATGGGGACACCCACGCGCTTATTGGCATGCATATAGTTTTATCTTCGCTTGGCCATTAGGTGTGTATACCGTATTTACCGACACTCCCCAAGTTGCTTGGTTAGTTATTGGGGCTATTCAAACATTCGTTATTATTCCAATTATTGTGATGAAGTGGGGCAAAGGCGCTTATTGTAGTTGGATTTGCTCTTGCGGTGCTATGGCTGAAACTATGGGAGATCAGCAACGCCATAAAATGCCACACGGTTCTAAGTGGAATAAGCTAAATATGCTTGGTCAGTTCATTTTATTAATAGCGGCAGTGTTATTAGTCATTCGTGTTTTAGGGTGGATATACCCTGAGTCATGGATGAACCATATGTTTAATCTGTTTTTAAAAGGCGAGAACAAGGACTACCAATTAGTAAACGCATTTAGTTATAAGTGGGTTGTTGATATTTTATTAGCCGGTATTTTAGGGTTTGGCCTTTATTTTAAATACTCAGGGCGTACATGGTGTCGGTTTGCTTGTCCATTAGCGGCATTAATGCATATATACAGTCGCTTTGGTCGCTTTGCTATTGTTAGTGAAAAATCGAAATGTATTAGTTGTAATCAATGTACAACTGTATGCCATCAAGGCATTGATGTTATGGCTTTTGCAAGTAAAGGCCAACCAATGACCGATCCACAATGCGTTCGTTGCTCCGCCTGTGTACAAACCTGCCCAACAGGCACATTGTCTTTTGCTGAAATAAACCGAAAAACTTCCGCCATTATCAAAAAAGATACACTCGCAGCTAGCCCTGTGAAAATGTCTGAAAAATCACGTGGCGGCGTTAACATTATTGAGATTAAAAATGTATAAAGGTCATAAAGTTGCCGTTGTTATTCCTGCTCTTAACGAAGAGCAAGCTATTTCCATTGTGGTCAGAAATTTGATTACTTTAATGTTTGATGAGCAGGCGGTTATTGATAACGTTATTGTTTGTGACAATGGTTCCACAGACAACACTGCAAAAGTAGCAACCGCTAATGGTGCTCAAGTTGTTCATCAAAGTACACCTGGTTATGGTATTGCCTGCTTAACCGCTATTGCTAAGCTTCCCTCATGCGATATTGTACTTTTTGTAGATGGTGATGATTCTTGCTTTGTAGATCAAGCCCTTTCATTACTAAATGGGATTGTTAATGGTGACGATCTTGCTATTGGATCAAGAACCTTAGGCACCATTGAAAATGGAGCTTTAACTAAACCACAACTCTTTGGTAACTGGCTATCTAGCCACTTAATAACACTATTTTGGCAGCAAAAAATAACTGATTTAGGACCATTTAGGGCCATTCGCTTCTCGTCGCTGCACACTTTAAATATGGCTGATACCTCGTTTGGCTGGACTGTAGAAATGCAGGTTAAAGCGATCATTCTTGGTATGCAAGTGAGCGAATACGCTGTTGACTCTAAAGTGCGAATAGGACAATCAAAAATTAGCGGCACAGTAATGGGCTCAATTAAAGCTGGTATCGGTATTTTATCCATGATTGCAACGTTATTTATTCGCCAATCCAGTGTTAAAAATACAGCGCAGCTTAAAGGTAGTGAGTATGAGTAAGTGTGGGCTAAGTAATAACCGAGCAACAAAGAGTAAGTCGTCTTTAGGACTACCTAAGGGCAGTACATGCTTGGCATTGATGTTGCGTTATTGCCTCTTTACGGGAAATAACAACACCACATAGGCTCAGCCCTACCTAAAAACCAAATATACGGCTGCAAACTCAGCCTAGAAAGATAAACAAGCCCTAGTTATAAATGCGAATTACAAAATTATTAGTGCTACGTGAGCTGTGATTAAAATGAATAAAATAAACCAAAGTAATAAAGCGTCAAAACAAACAATTAGATTAGTTATAAATCAAGCGACGTTAGTTGTTTTTTGTAAACGGCCTAAACTCAACCAAGGTAAGCAGCGGCTTGCTGAAGGCTCGAATGCGCAATGCGCACTTAAAATTGCACATGCATTATTAGCATGCGCAATAGAAGATGCTAATAATTGGCAAGGGCCTGTTGTTATTGCTTGTTCAAGCGAAAGCGATATTCAGTGGGCGCATTCTTTAGTAAGTAATGCCCACGTAATAACGCAATTACCGCTTGGGCAATTAGGTAACTTAGGCGATAGATTAAACTATGTTGATAATCAGCTGCGAGTACAAGGGCATGAGCAACTAGTGTTCATAGGTACTGATGCTCCAATACTTAACCATCAATATTTTGAGGCAACGATTAGTGCATTACAAAGTAATGACGTAGCTTTGCATCACGCTGATGATGGTGGCGTCATCATTATGGCTAACAAAGTAGCTTGGCCAGTATTAACCCATTTACCTTGGAGCACGAATGAATTATCACAATCATTATCACAACAGTGTAGGCAGAATAAATTATCGGTGAAGTATTGCTTACCAGGTTACGATATTGATTATGTCAGCGATCTTAAAAAATTATTTATTGATCTACAGTCAGATACTCGCCCAGCACGTAAAGCTCTATTACATACAATTAATGATCTATTCTCGCTCGCTAAAGTGAGTTTTCATGAGTAATATTCTGAACTATGAGGTTATAAAAGTATGTTAAGTATTATTATTCCTACTTTAAATGAAGAAAAAACAGGGTATTTACAACGGATCCTCAAGGCGTATCAACATTTAAAAAACTGCGAAATAATTTGTGTGGATGGGGGAAGCACCGATAACACCATCGATATAATTAATGCTGCGGGCGCGTGCTTAATTAAAACCGATATAGCATCACGAGCAGGCCGGCTCAATGCGGGTATTGTGCAAGCAAATGCTGACACAATTGTGCTTCATCACCCTCGTAGCATAATTGATATTGCAGGGTTGAATGCGTTAAACAAACACGCAGATCAGATGTCGTGGGGGGCATTTACCCATAAATTTAATATACGCCATCCATTACTTCAGTTTACCTCTTGGTATTCTAATTATATTCGCGGTGATAAACGGGGAGTGTATTATTTAGACCATTGTTTATTTGCAAAAAAACAACTTCTACTCGACGTAGGTATGTTGCCGCCAATAGATATTTTTGAAGATACAGAGCTATGTTTACGGCTTAAACTCAAATGTAAAGCAAAGCGTCTACCGTTTATTAGCGAAACCTCTGCGATACGCTTTCAAGTTAACGGACTCTATCGACAGGCTTTAACTAATCAGTACATGAAGTGGTTATATTATTTTAACCGTTCAGATACTGCGATGAATCAGCGCTATGAAAAAGGTATTCAGCTTAATACTCAATACGACGAAAGACAAAAATAAGGTATTTACCTTAACTTGACTTAATTAACTCAATCACTGTATTCATCCGTTTTGCCAGTGGCCTATTTCGATGGTGACATGCATAAATAGTCTCATTAACGGGATTGGCTAAATAGTGCGTTTTAATAAGCTCAGGCTTATTAAAAGCACCTACCGCATTGGCAGGTAATACCGTAAAACCTAAGCCTAAACTTACAGGCTCTAGTATTAAGCTAATTTGGTTGGAAAACCCCGTCTGCTTTATTTGCTCAATATGTTCAAATTCATCGTAGTTTTCGCTAAGTAGTAGTTGCGCATGATGGTTTGCATCAGGATGAGCAATAAAACCCAGCTCACACAGTGTTTGCCAATTCGGTGTATTTATACCCGCTGGTGTAATAAGTAATAGCGCTTCTTTATCAATTTTATAACTGATCACTTCGCTAAGTGAAGGGGCTTGGGTTAAAAAGCCAATATCGGCACTGTAATTTGCCACAGCTTGCTCCACACTCACATTTGGCGCAAAGCGGTAATCAATAGTTAGTGCTTTATGCTCACATTGCAGTGCTAATAATTGATTGTAAAACTTTAAACCACAACTGCCCGGCGATTGAATTTTTACTGCTCCGCTAAAAGGTGAATCATCTTTTAATTGCTGCTCTAAAAACTGCCAGTCTTTGATAAGTTGGCTACCCTGCTGATATAAGTTTTGACCCTGTGGCGTGAGTGAAAACTGCTTACCGTGGCGCTCAAGTAAAGCACAATCAACTTGTTGCTCTAGCTTTTTAATATGCTGGCTTACACCAGATTGCGTCATAAATAAGCGTTCAGCCGTTTGAGTAAAGTGATTTACCTCAACCAAGGTGCAAAATGTGTTTAACCATGTCGGATTTATCATTACAAAACGTACTCAAAATGATGATTAATGATAATTTTACTTAATGTTTGTCGATTCGTAAACTAACTCCATCAACTAGTCACAAGATAAGTCACACGTTAAAGAGGAAGCATTATGAGTCATACATACCCACGTAGTTTTTCGCACATTGGTATTTCGGTCCCCGACGTTGAAAAAGCCGTTGAGTTTTACACTAAGGTTATGGGTTGGTACACCATTATGGAACCCACTTTAATAACCGAAGACAAAAGCCCCATTGGCGAAATGTGTACCGAAGTATTTGGTGAAAAATGGGAAAAATTCAAAATAGCGCACCTTTCAACGGGCGATCGTATTGGTGTAGAAATTTTTGAATTTAAAAACCAAGAAAACCCAAAAGACAACTTTGAATACTGGAAAACAGGCATCTTCCATTTCTGTGTTCAAGACCCTGATGTAGAAGGCTTAGCAGAGCGTATTGTAGCCGCTGGCGGTAAAAAACGTATGCAAGCCCCACGTTATTACTACTCTGGCGAAAAGCCATACCGCATGATCTACATGGAAGACCCGTTTGGTAACATCCTTGAGATTTACAGCCACAGCTACGAGCTAATTTACAGCGCAGGCGCTTATTAAAAGCATTGAGCTAAAAACAAAGGCCGCAGTATTTATTACTGCAGCCTTTTTGTTTCAGCTATAGCGCTTTTATTTTTACTAATCGTGAGGGTATACGGTGCCGTTTTTATTTATGATTGCGCTCCACTGCTCTATTATTTCATTTGCACTGGCAAGTTCACTTTCGCTAAGTTGCGGATACTGTCGCTGCTCAAACCACGCATAGCGGTTATAAATATCATTATTATCGGTGATTTCCATAATTAATCGGTTTAGCGCGTAAGACTTTGCAAAACTTTTTTCACCAAGCTGCTGTGAATAATACACATTAGATAAAGAGATTAATGCCTTTTCACTACCATGTTGAGCAGCGTATTCTAAAAATACTATTTTTTGTTTATTAAAATTATCTCTTTTTTTAATGAACTCAGCGCGTTTTAGTGTCGAAAAACCTTGCGACTTCATAAAAAACTCAGCCGTTAGATTAACAAATGACTCTTGTGCGGCGACAAACCCATTTTTCGCTGCATCTTCTAAATACGCATAAAATTGGTGACGCTCAATACTATTAATGCCCTTACAATAATCAAACTTTTCTATTTTTCTATCAGCGGCTTCGCCGACATCACTGTACTGAGAGATCTCTTCTAACTCAGCCTGTAGAGCGTAGTCATCAATTGGTGCCGACAAACAATACCTTAAGTTTGTAGCGATGATATATTTTGCTTCGTTATCACCATCGTTTGCTGCCGCTTGTAAACGTTTAAAGTGCTCCCTAAACTCCCCTTGCAGTTTCCATTGTGGTCTGGTCATAATAACTCGCTGATACTTACCTTCGCTTGATGAAAGGGCACTGTTAGTCACCTTTTTGTTTGTCAGTAAGTCAGTATTGACTGCTTTTTCAGGAGTTTTTTGAGGTAATACAGTTAAATAATTAGAAGTTTGCTCTGCTGAAGTCGGTGGAGCCGACGCTTTATTGTAAAAATAACCAACAGTACATAACAGTAGAGAGACTATTAAAAATATAGATAGATAAACCCGCCCTAGCTTATGCATGTTATTGTTTTTCAAATCACTTACCTTATAAAAAGAACATAAGAATGGTAATTAAGACGGGTGTCTTGATTATAGATTATTCATTACGGGAGATGAACCGCCCATTGCACTTCCTGCCAATAAAAAGCGCATGATGGTTGGTATGGGCGCTGGAGGTTAGAGACCTCCGGCTACCCGATTAGGTGTTACCACGCTCCGCTGTCAAGGATGAGCTTCCATCCAACTTCTCGAAGTCAAATTTAGCCTTGGATACTACAAATAAGTCACACTGAACAACAGCCGCATCATTTAAATTAAAAAGAACATAATTACGCCCTTTAGTTAAAGAGCTTTTATAAATAATCCCGTCATACCCTTTCGATTTAATAAACTCTGATATTATTTGCGTCGGCACATATTCTGATTTGGAATCAGATCCCGTTACAGGCCAAGAAAAAGCAATATCCATCGCAGCCCACACAGCGTCAATCCTCTGATTAATAGAAGGTTCGCCGAAGAAGAAATATGGGTACTGTTCAGCATCAGCCGTCTCCGAAAAATCAATCAACTTCACATCCTTTGTCAAATGCAATTGGGCAATTGTTAAGGTTAATCCAGGCCAAGGTCTCACTTCGTGTATCGCAGTTTCCGCATCTGCTGCTACATATAAACAAGGAATCCCTTTTGAGTTCGCCCTCCCCTCAGAGGCGCTATTGGTCAATGGCTTCATTCGTTCGAATGGGAAAGGAATACGCTTATCAACATGGAACTCTTGCTCTACATTATCAGAAGCCTTCTCCTCACCACATTCAGTTTGTGCGCGCCACACCACAGAACCAACTTTTAAGGTTTTAACCCTGTCACTACAAGTGTCATTAATTGAATTTAGAAATTCACTCGACTCATTATCTAAAATGTAGCGCAGCTTAGAGCACGCATTTTCAGAAAAGTCAGAATAGCTTAACCAAGATTTGAAGCTCATTCATACTCCTTAGTTTGTAGTAACACATAACATTTTAGTATTTATGCGACACGGAGTTTGTGTTGCAGTGTCGCTTATTGGACTGAGGCGCCACCTGCTCGGTGTGTCTGAGTTGGTGTTGTTTATGCTATGAACTTTACATTTAAAGAAAGGCTTTTTGTGACATCAACTACATTAAGCCTATTTAATCGGTGCGCCTGTCGTATCTGAGCTGTCCCTGCATTGCTCAGTGTTTATTATGTTGTTATTACACCTAAATTTTGTTTGATAAGCAACTAGGTTATTTAAACACACAGCCGCTACTAGCCTGAACAATTAAGCAGGTTAGCTCATTGAATGTTTAGTTATCGCTTAAGATCATAGTGCTGGGTAGTTCAACATGATCGTACTTTGTTTATTAAGTAACGATTACTCTAAAACATCTACTACGAGTCACCTTTGCCTGCGCTGCGTGTTTCACCACGATAAACTTAGGTTATTACTAAATTACTCTGTTGCGCACCGCTAATATGAAACACGGTTAATTTGCTTTTAAAAGGTTTGCCTTGAGTGATTTTTACACTAGCGGGCATGTTTACATCACGTTAGTATGGAACTCTATTAAGTTACAAAACGATAATTACATGACTTTAAAAACAAACGCATTAATTTATTTTTTAGCCTTTTGCAGTGGTTTTTGCATTATGGGGATTGAGCTTTTAGGAGGGCGAATACTTGCGCCTTTTTTGGGAGCAGTGTACATATATGGGGCAGCATAATAACGGTGTTTATGCTCAGCTTATCATTTGGTTATTTACTTGGCGGTAAGCTAAGTACTAAAAATGCATCTCTTACTAAATATGGTTTAATATTTTTAGTCGCCAGCATTATGGTGGTGCCTATTACGTTATTTTCGCAGCCAATAATGGAGTTTATATTCACGCATATTGAAGATAGCCGTTATGGTTCGCTGTTAGCTTCAACTGCATTATTTTTTATTCCAACCGTTATTTTAGGTATGATTTCGCCCTACTCAGTACGTTTATTGGTAACCGATAGCGATAAAAGTGGTCAAGTAGCGGGGCGTTTATACTTTGTAAGTACGCTTGGCAGTGCGCTGGGTACTATTATCACCTCTTTTTACTTTGTGCTCGCGTTTGACGTAAATACAATTATTGGCGCTTTTGCTTTAACGCTTGGGTCACTTGGTTTAGTGGCTATTGTTGTTAATAGCTTGGTGAATAACAAGGAGCTTGCTCATGCTTAAATATTTACTACTGCCGTTAATCGTGTTTTCGGGGGTTGCGTTTAGTAAGGTTATTCATGAAGAGCGCTCGCTTTATCGCAATATTATTGTTGAAGACACTAGCGACTTACGTTGTCTTAAATTTAATACTAAAAGTAGCCAAACAAGCCAAAGCTGCATGTACAAAAATGACCCTGACAAACTTGTTTTTAACTACACTAAACTTACTTTTGCCAGCCTTTTAGTAGCCGATAACCCTAAAAATGTACTTATTATAGGATTAGGTGGCGGTACGCTTTCTAATGTTATTCATGAACTATACCCCACAGCAAAAATTCATAATGTTGAAATAGATCCCGCTGTAACTAAAGTTGCACGCGATTACTTTAACTTTATAGAAAACGACTTAGTGACATCAAGCGTGCAAGATGGCCGTATTTTTATAAAACGCGCCGCTATTAAAAAGCAAATGTACGATTGGATAATTTTAGATGCCTTTAACGGCGACTATATTCCGGAGCATTTACTCACTAAAGAGTTTTTTGAAGAGGTACAAAGCGTATTGGCCGAAGGTGGTGTTATAGCTGCAAATACATTTTCAAGTAGTAAGCTTTATGAGCATGAGTCGGCAACTTACCACGCTGTATTTGGCGACTTTATAAATGTAAGCCGTGAAAATCGTAGTAACCGTATTATTTTAGCCGGACTTAAAGCGCCGCCAACTAACGAGCAAATAAAGGCACAGGTTAAAATACTTGAGCCTCGCTTGGCTAAATACGGCATTGATATAAAAGCAATTAGCGAATTTATGCATTTTACAAAAGACGGTCAAGATTGGCCTGCTGATACGAAAGTGCTTACCGACCAATATTCTCCCGCTAATTTACTTAATTTTTAAGGTGCTTTTATAAAGCGCTAAGTAATAGATAAGTTACTTGAGCGCGAAGTAAATTCGCACCTACAGGCACTGCGTTTATGTATGTAGGTGAGGTTTTATACCTCGCTTATATTTTTATTTGCAGGCAAGCGCGAAGTAAATTCGCATCTACAAGTTCGGCTTTTATTTTTAGGTAGGTGGGGTTTTATACCTCGCTTATATTTTTATTTGCAGGCAAGCGTGAAGTAAATTCGCACCTACAAGTTCGGCTTTTATTTTTAGGTAGGTGAGGTTTTATACCTCGCTTATATTTTATTGAAAGGCAAGCGCGAAGTGAATTCGCACCTACAAGCTCGGCGTTTATGTATGTAGGTGAGGCTTTATACCTCGCTTATATTTTTATTTGCAGGCAAACGCGAAGTAAATTCGCACCTACAAGTTCGGCTTTTATTTTTAGGTAGGTGAGGTTTTATACCTCGCTTATATTTTATTGAAAGGCAAGCGCGAAGTGAATTCGCACCTACAAGTTCGGCGTTTATTTTGAGACACCTCGCTTTATGCCTTACTGCACATCTTTAATCCATTTTTAACTAATATATTTACGTTGTTTATTAAGTAGTGATATTATAGTTAGCCTGCTAACTAATTAAGTGCGCTATGGTTAAAAACATTCCATTTTATGAAACTCTTGATTTAACACTTTGCGGCAATATGGGCCGTGTGCATCGCTTATGCCGTGAAGCGGTAACTATTGCTGTTGAGCCTTTAGGGTTAACACAGTCGCGCTGGACTGCCTTAATGCATATAAATATGCTCAAAGAGGGCGTTACCCAGTTAGCGCTTTCACAGAGCTTAGGCATAGAGATGCCATCGCTTACGCGCACGCTCAAACAGTTAGAAGAGCAATCGCTGATTGTGCGCCGCGTAGATGAGCACGATAAACGCAGTAAAAAGCTTTATTTTACCGAGCAAGGTCGCAGCATTTTACACACCTTAAATGAGCGAATAACAGATATTAAAGCGCAGTTATATAATGGTTTTAGTCATGCACAATTAGATGCAATGGCATACGGCTTGATAAAAATGGAAGAAAACGCACTCAATTGCATTAAATCTCAAACAAAGGCTAAAAATGACACCTGATCAAAAATTTGCCCGCTATGTAAGACTCTCCCTCATTGGGTTTGTTTTAGTGTTTATTTACTATTTAATGGCTGATATTTTTTTACCTGTAACGCCTCAAGCGCGCGTGTATCATCCTGTTGTGCAAATATCGCCACAAATAAGTGGCCGAGTAACTAGTGTATTAGTAAGTAATAACAAACCTGTGAAAGCAGGCGATATTTTGTTTCATATTGACCAAGGACCTTACAACTTAGCGTACGAACAAGCCAAGCTGGCACTTGACGATGCTAAATTACAAAACAAACGACTCGATACAAATGTAAAAGCGCTTGAGGCGCAAATAAGTGCTGCAAAAGCTAAACAACATGAGCAAAAATTATTAAAAAGCCGAGGCGAAAAGCTCTACAAACAAAACTCCATATCAGAGCAAGAGCTTGAAAGCATTCGTGCTAATTATCAAGCAAGCAAAGCAAATGTAGCAGCGTATGAGGCGCAATTATCGGAAGCTATTTTAGCCCGTGGCGAGTCAGGTGATAAAAACTTAGCAATGCGCCATGCTGCAAATCAGTTAGCGCAAGCTGAGTTGAATTTATCGTATACGCAAGTGCGTGCATTGAGTGATGGCATAGTTGCTAACTTACAATTGCTTGATGGTGCATATGCCGTTGCAGGTAAACCGTTATTAGCGATTGTGGCTAAAAAAGCCGACTTAGTTGCCGATTTTAGAGAAAAATCACTTCTGCACATGAAGCGCGGTAGCCTAGCAAAAGTCGTTTTTGATAGTCGCCCTGGAGAGGTTTATGACGCGACACTTGAGGCGTTTGAGGCCGGTGTAAGCAATGGTCAGTTAAGTGCCAATGGTTTGCTCAGTACTACAGAGATCAGTAACCGCTGGGTGCGCGATGCGCAGCGACAACGTATTCATCTAAAATTAGTTAACAACCAAAATTTAATTGAAAATATGCCAAGTGGTGCACGTGCTACAGTGCAATTATTGCCAGAGTCAACTATTGGGCAGTGGTTTGGCGCAGCGCAAATTAGGTTTATTAGTTGGTTACACTACATTTATTAATGGAGAGGGTATGACTCAAGTTGTTAGCCAAGGACCACAATTAGATTCTAATGGCCTTCGCCAAGCACTGCGTATAGCCGGCGGATGTACTATCGGTTTTGCCATTAGTAAGTTAATGAACTGGCCAAACGGCATATTTTTTACTGTTTATCCTATGTTGTTACTCGGTATGGTGCCTACATTAAGCCGAGGTGTTATCAGTCAATTTATAGCGTCGGCGGCTTTTAGTGCATTTATAGTACTTGTAATACAGGGGCTATTTTCTCATTTGCCTGTCGTTATGACGCTACTTGTATTTGGCATATTTTGTTTTTTATTCCATAAAATGAGTAGCGGTAGCGCCTTTTTATTTGGTGCTTTAGGCGTGGTTAGCCTTTCAATTCAACTGCATTTTTCGAGCTATGTTGATCAAGGCAGTAGTATTTATCCGCTGATTTTAAGTAACGGTTTGGCTATCCTACTAACTGTGATTATTGCCGCGATAATGCATGGGGTGTTTCCTGATGTAACCGCAAGGCCCAGTCGAGTAATGCCAGCTAAACCTAAAGAAAGCATTCGCCATGAGGTGCTACTTTGCGCCAGTGTGGCAACGCTTTCGTTTGTGGCTTTTCAGGTGCTTGATTTACAAGATTCAATTTCAGCACAAGCGGCCTCAGTACTTATTTTATTTTCATTGTGTTGGAAAGCTGCAGGTATGGCAGGCTGGCAACGTGCAATTGGTACATTGATTGGTTGCAATGCAGCGCTGTTATCACAGTTGTTTTTGTACAACCATAGCGATTTTTTACTTTTTCCGGTTGCTATATTGTGGATTTTATCCTTTGTGTTTGCACGGTTTCACATTTTAGGCGGCGGTATTCCTGGTATCGGGTTTGGTGTATTAACCACATTTGGTATTTTATTTGGGCAGTCGTTGGGCCCAGGACAAGACTTAATTTACAGTGCGTTGTATCGATTTAGTTCGGTATCGGTGGCGATTATTTTAAGCTTGTGCGCTGTATATGTTATGCATCATTTACTTAATCGCTTTAGTGCAACGCGCCATCATACCTTTGATTAAATAAATTTTAATTATTAAGCCATTTTAAAAACTGCGTTTTTACACGCCAGCAAGTGCGCGTCTACCAGTTAACAAGGTTGCACGTTTTGTAGACGTAGAGCTTGCTCACGTGAGAAGCAAGGCTTCTGATTATTAAGTTATTTTAAGAACTGCGTTTTTGCACGCCAGCAAGCTGCGCGTCTACCAGTTAACAAGGTTGCACGTTTTGTAGACGTAGAGCTTGCTCACGTGAGAAGCAAGGCTTCTAATTATTAAGTTATTTTAAAAACTGCGTTTTTATACGCCAGCAAGCTGCGCGTCTACCAGTTAACAAGGTTACACCGTTTTGTAGACGTAGAGCTTGCTCACGTGAGAAGCAAGGCTTCTAATTATTAAGTTATTTTAAAAACTGCGTTTTTACACGCCAGCAAGCTGTGCGTCTACCAGTTAACAAGGTTGCACATTTTGTAGACGTAGAGCTTGCTCACGTGAGAAGCAAGGCTTCTAATCATTAAGTTATTTTAAAAACTGCGTTTTTATACGCAAGCAAGCTGCGCGCCTAGCAGTTAAATTTTCACACTGCCACGCAATGCTTTGTTTTGGCCGTGCTTGGTTTTTTTATCCATGCGTTTGCGCTGAGAATTTCTACTTGGCTTGGTGGCTCTTCGAGCTTTGTTCACCACGGTTGCACTCAAAATAAGATCTTTTAAACGCTTAAGTGCATCATCTCTGTTCAATTCTTGGGTCCGGTGGCTTTGGGCTTTAATTATTAAAACGCCATCTTTAGTGATTCTAGAATCTTTTAAAGCGAGTAAGCGTTCTTTGTAAAAGTCAGGTAATTTAGAGCGATTAATGTCAAAACGTAAGTGTATAGCACTTGCTACTTTGTTAACATTTTGACCACCGGCACCTTGAGAGCGAATAGCTGTAAGCTCTAGTTCCCACTCATCAATTGTGACTGTATTTGAAATTGTTAACATTGTGTTCAGCTCTCGTTGTCAAAAATGCATTATATCATTTGTACATTGACTTAGGGTGAATCAACTAAAATCGTAGTACTTTAGGTCAACTCCCATGAATTGTACTGTAAAATTCGCCAATACATTATTATGTATTGGCATATGCAATTATTTAGTTTCTAATTGCACAGCCCTATCTATTTAGGGCTTCATATAATAATAGCTCCACAATAACAGGAAATGCCTGCATGAAAAAAATACTCGTATCACTTAGTTTGTTAGCAATGAGCTTCTCTGGTGTTGCAAAAGATATCACTGAAGGTGATTTACAAAGCTACATGAAAGCACTACCAGCGGTAACAAGTTGGGCGAGCGCTCAAGATTCTCTAAAAGGGCTGGACCTAGGAAGCATGTTAGGTGCGTCGGCTGACCAAACAACATCAGAGCAAGGCTCGCTAGCTAACAGCGCGCTTAGCATGATTAAAGAGCAAGACTTATACAAAAGTTTTGAAGGCGTAACAAGTCGTTACGGTTTTACTCCAGAGCAGTTAATTACTGTCGGTTCTGAAGTGTCTATGGCTTACATCGAAAACCTTAAATCTGGCTTATCTACTGAAAATAAAGAAACAGCAGATAAACTAATGGGTGGTTTTCAAAGTATGAAAAGTGTTAAAGACAAAGGCGCTAGCTCGCTAATGGGCTCATTAGGTAACGCATCAAGTGCCGCTAAATCAAGTGAGCCAGTCGTTAGCGAAAGTAACCTTGAGCTTGTGAGCGAGTACATGCCACAACTTAAAAAGCTTTTTGCACTTCTATAAGTTTTTGTTTTATAAAAAGGTGGCTTTTGCCACCTTTTTTAATGCCTAAAATAATCTATAAACAGATGCATAAAGTTTATTTACTTCTACAATTTAATTATCTGTATTTTTAGGTGTAATGTATGAAGCAATGGCATGTGGTTATTGGTTTATTCTTTATTTTTACTGTGTATTTTTCGGTATCCACGTACGCAAAATCAACCCAAGCTTTTAGTGCTGGAGTTATTGCTCAGGAGCAAATATTTCCAATAAAAGTATTGCAGCTTGGTAATTATGCGCGTTGTGCTGTTGTTTCTGCACAAAAAGAAGATGCATTTTATTCTGCTTGTTATATAAAAAAACAGTCTCAATCCAATTGGATTGCAGAATCGGCGGGTGCACGCTGCGAAATAAGGTGTATAACGCATCTTGACAAAAATGGCCTCTCACAAACGACATACTTTACAGCTCAATAATACTAATTTTAATTAATATATGAGTATTTTAAGCGCCAAATAACTCATTAGTTTAAGGTTATTTGTATAAGTCGCTCCAGGATTTTTTTATTGGTGTAGAGCCTTCGTTTATTTGCCGACTAGTTAAAGCGCTACATGCGCTCTGTGGTTGCTCAATATGTGGGCCTGAGAGTAATAAAAAATATTTTTTACCATTAATATTTCTGTTGATAGTGAACAGTGGGAAATCAGCTTTTATCAATTGAGGTTTTATTGTTTTTTTAGAGGTATACGCGGCATATTGACAATAATAGAGCTCTTTCGTATCACTTTTTTGCTCTCCCCATGCGTGCATTAGTTGCCAATCTGTAGATGTATAACGTATAGCGTCGACCATAAAGCTGCCATGTAATGCAGGCGTTGAGTAGACATCGTTAATTGTTGTTTGCGCGTCTTGGGCGTTTGCATAAGGGCCTGTTACTAAATAGTAACTGTTGCGGGTTTGATGTTTATATAATTTTAAAGGATGCGCTTTTGAGTCAATCTCTTTTGCTACTATTACTGCCGATTCAAATTTTTTAAATACACCAAGCTGAACAAAATAAGATTTTTCTGATGGCTTATCAACTAACTCTATTGAGTCTATTGTATTGTTTTTAGGTTGCAGAACGATATCTTTTAGAATAATAGTATCACCTGTTTTTGAGGTAACAACGCGCTCTGGTAAGTTTTTAGTAACGAGGCTTTTTATATTTAATGTATTTGCTTCAACTTCAATTTTGTAGTTTCCTTGACTCACATTAGAAAAATAATAATACCCGTCGTACTCGGTAGTTGTTGTGTATTCTTTGTCGCCATTAATTTGCTTTAAAAAAACGGTTACGCCTGAAACAGGTTTACTTTTATCGTTATTTTCAAAGTAAACAGTCCCTTCTACTTCATTAAAAATAACCATTGGTACATCAACTTTAGTCTGACCTCCTCGGTGAGCGTAGGTTTTTATTTTTCCAAGTACAGGTTGCAAATATGGATTAGGTAAAGTGCGTAAATCGACCTCTAAAATTTGCCCGCCGTGACTACTTGGCAGTAGCGCTTTACCTGTATTGTTAGTGAATTTATTTCGCCATAAATAATTACCGGTAAAGCGAACGTCTTCTAATGCTTCATCACCTTGATCAAATACTCGATTTTCGTTCCAGTCAATAAAAGCAGATGCTTCAAGCTGTCCGCCGCTAAGAGCTCGTGGGGTGTCAAATATCATATCTAACTCAAGATGATCAAAGCTAAATGTGCCGTTTAAACCTAATGACACGCGCCAATCACCACGACTATCGTATTGGCCTGAGACTTGAACATTAAAAATATCATAGCGATAAGTATACTGATGGCTTAGTTGCGCGGTCGCTGATGAATCAGGGTTATACGATAACTGGGTTTGGTTAAAGGTCTGTTGTGTTTGCGGCCAACGTAAATTACTACGCAGGCTAACAAGCTTTCCCCCATTTATAGGCAGCCAATCGAGTGTATTTGTCCACTTCCAAGAAGCGATATCAATAGATGAATAAAGTTGATTGGTTAATTCATCTTCTTGCTCATCATAAAAAAGGCGTCCAGCCCATGTACCACCAATGTGATTTTTATTGATACCTAATGAAAATGTATTGTTGTTTGATTTATTTTCACGATTTTCGTTAAGCCATTTCATATTCCAGTTTAAAGAGTCAAACGAATCAGAACGACCATTTAAACTAATCGATAATTTATTTTTAAGCACATTATTTTGTGGTAAAAACAATGCGCTCGAGAAATCATCTAAGGCGGTATATTCTAAATTGACGTTTACGTCGTTATAAAAATCATTAGAGAACAAGCCCCTAAAGCCTGCATAATAAGCGCTGCCAGCATTGAGTTGTTTGCTAGATAAAAATCGATAGCTGCCATGCTCCGTAAGTATATTTAATCCTGATGATATATAGCGAGAGCGCTCATCAGATGCTAGTTGAGTGATTTGTGCATCATAGGTTAAATTTTCACTTATCCCATATGAAACACTGGCTTTAAATGTGTCACTAAATGTATTTTGAGTATTTTGGTTGTTATCAAATACGCTTTTATCTGTTTCAATTAACTCAACTTGATAGCTTATTTTCCCTGGTGATAGGGCATCCTGCCCTATCGTGTATTTTTGAGTGCGTGTAATTTGCTCACCTTGGGGGCCAAAAAGCTTTATTTCAAAAATATTATTGCCATAAAATGTTTCTATATCGATAAACTTAACTAAATTATCGTCATTTGCTTGTGTGGTCGCTAAAAATTGCCCATTGCGATATAGCTCAGCTTGCCAACCGGGTAAAGCGGGTTCTTCAATGGTTATTGACGAAAAATTTTGTGCTGAGCGTGGATCGGCATTCGAGATATAAATACCTCTGCCTTGGCTTGAAGCTGTCGTCAGCTGATCTGATTGAGATTGAATATCACCCAATTGATAATGAATGCGAGCTAATGAATGATCTTGCTCGGTCAAACTAAAATCTTTGCTAATTTTAAAAAATGTATTGTCGCTATTTTCATTTTTGTTAAACCGAACTTCTGCTCTATGGTGAAATAAATCAAAATAGCTGTTGAGTCTAATTAAGCCTTTATAACGTGCTTGTTTAGATGTGGCAGTTGATGAAATTGTGTACTCAGAAATTGGGTAGGTAAGTAGACGATATTGATCTTCTATAAAGTGATCATATTGTGGGGCAATAGCTTGCTTATGCGTGATTGACGTGTTTTTTTATCATTTGTGGTGCTTAATAAATTACTCATAAAGGAGACTTGCATGAGTGAGTAATCAAATGTTGAGTCGGTTTCTAAAAGCGTATTAATAACGGATAAGTCTACGTAATGATCGTAATCGTCTTTTGCCCAAAAAGATGCCGTTGGTGTTACCGACTGAGCTGCCAATAACGTTGTACTTAGTGCAAGCTTCGTTGAATCAACGGTTGCAGTTAAACTCCCTTCGGTAATACTAAAGTTAATCCCCATCGTTGATTTAAGAACACTGATTGGTAGTAACAGCTTATTTGATTGCGTGTAGTAAGCTTCTAAGTCGGATACCACTGAACGGCCATTTACTTTTACATTTACGATCACGAACGCCTCTTCATCAATAGTCCATTGATGAAGAGGCGTTAGCTCATTAGCGACTAATGTTTGAGGCACAATAACAATGAGCAACAAACTAATTAAAGCGCCATAACGCAATGCGTTTAGCTTAAACACGTGTTATTGAATATTAACGGGTATTGCTAACTCAATATTGCCACCATATTGGGGATTTTCTTTGTATTTAAGTGTAAGCGGACCGACAACGGGCTGTTGCAACGAAATATAGACTTTACGACGCGATAAAGGCGTATAAACGGCTACGTTTGTTACTTCCCCAACAGATAAGTTATTACTGTCTAGCAGTTCAAAATTACCATATAACGAACGATTTCCCGTTAGCGTTTGCCAAAACGTAACGGTTGGTCGACCATTTTGGCTAATTAGTTGCGGGTTGATTAGTTGCGAATCAGCTTCTAACTGCCCATGGCGCACAATTACCGGAACGCTGTAAGATATTTTAGGGCGTATGGTTATTCCTTCTGCATTAGGGGCTGGTGCTTCTGACGCAACTATTTTAAGTACCGCTCTGTATTCTCCTGCGGGTAAT
This sequence comes from Pseudoalteromonas sp. B131b, assembly GCF_037162545.1. Taxonomy (NCBI): domain Bacteria; kingdom Pseudomonadati; phylum Pseudomonadota; class Gammaproteobacteria; order Alteromonadales; family Pseudoalteromonadaceae; genus Pseudoalteromonas; species Pseudoalteromonas sp. B131b. The sequence continues at coordinate 566,773 of NZ_JARLUZ010000002.1, forward strand.
TCTGCTTTTTTCGTACCGTCATTCTTATAGCTTGCATGCCTTTTGGCGCTATAGAACCACGGCGTGGAGAAAAGCGTAACATGCCAGCAGCAGAACGACCCTCTACTTGCTTAGGTGTTGCATCTATTAGTGACCCTTCTTCGGTCATGTCTTTGTGCGTGATACTAAGTTTAAAGTCGAGGTTTTTATCAGATGTATTTCTGATCATTAATGAATTATTTTTAGTTCGTCCATCAAAATATAAACGATATTCAGATAGAGAAAGATTAGCACTGCAAATTTGAGGTAATAGAAGAGTCAGGCAAAGAGTTGCCCAGCGAAAAAATTTAAAACTCATGAGACAACTCAACAACATGATAAAGCAAAAATGTGGAGCATTAAGCTCCACACAATTTATATTATTAGTAGCCTAGGGCTATAATAATATAAGAAATAATATTACTGAAAAGATACATCGACAGTGTAGTCTACTTCATAAGCAGCGCCAGCAGTAAGATCGGCAGCTACTGTCATATCACCATAAACACCGATTACGATATCAGTTGCGCTTGCATCAGTTGTAAATGCAGAAGCAACAGTATCAGCCGTTGTTACAGTTGAAGTACCATCAGTGGCAGTCGTTACTGGAGCGAAAGTAAGGTTGGCACTTGTACTGCCTGATACAGTGATGTTCATTGCTGAATTTGGAGCCAAACCTGAAACAGTTACGCCACCTAATTGAATGTTTGAGTCTGAAGCATCACAATCGCCCGTTACTGCGCCAGCATTATCCATTGTACAAGTAGAACCTGTAGCTAAACGAATTTTACCAAAATGTACTTTGTTATTTTCTAAAAAAGTTGGTTCGCTCCAACCATTTACACTTGCTTGTAATGTTTCGCTAGATGCAAGTAAAGAAGTCGAAGTCATAGCGAGTAAAGCGGTTGCTGCAAAAATTTTTTTATTCATAATTTTTCCGTGTTTAAATAATTATTATTGTATTACGTCCTTGTTTAATCTCATTTTCTAAGAGCTCGTAATCCATTGGCGCCAATTTAAACACAGGAAGTGCATTTTTTAAATGTTTTATTAACAAATGCAACTTTAAGGATAATAAATAAGAAAAAATCATTAGCAATAAAAGTTGGTTAATTTATTTATGGTTGTTTTTAAAGCAAAAAAAGTATGTTTTTTTACAGATATAAGGCAAGAGGATTTCTTTTTGTTAATATATTGCTAGGTTATTTGCAATGATAAACTTAAGCCCACAACAATTTTGGGGCGTGAGTTTATTTAAGACATTTTACGAAGTGTAGTCAGCGGGGCTATACGTAAAATCCAATGTAAAAATGCCCATGGCCACGTTGGTATAAAGCTGTTGGCTTTTTCTTTATTTATAGCTGTTACAAGTGCTCTACAGCCTGTTTCAGTATCGACAATAAAGGGCACTGTTTTTACTTTTTCGTTTATTTCACTTCTAATGTAGCCAGAGCAATTAAATATAGATAATTACTTAACGGCCAAACATGTAGCTGTATCTAACAGATCAACGGGTACGGTTATTGAGGATATAGCATTATTACAGTTAAGCTTAAATCGTGAGGTTGCTATACGTTGTCAAACGTATTTTTCAGCAAAAGAGGTAATAAAAAATTCACCATTTTTACTCACTTTGCCCTCCATGGTGGCAAGTCAGCTACTTGATGAAACTTTAATTACGCGTCCAGTACCAACCACCATGCCTACTATTTATCAGCACTTATATTGGCACCAAAATACAGATAAAGACGATGCATTAATATGGCTACGCAGCCAAGTAGAAAGTATATTTAAGCGTTAAGTACAGCTTATAACGACACTTAAAAATCATTCTCAAGTGGATTTGTTTTAAGTCTACAGCAAAATCTAATAATGAATTTATATTTGTAGATGTCTAGGGCATGTTTATACTAATCTGCTTATATAGGCAATAATGCAACATAAATGTCAAATATGCGGCTGCTCCTTGGGGGCGACCTGTTGCCTATATGGATGTTGTAAAGGATATGATCATGACGCAGGAGCAGTTACCGAGTCTCGTGATTAAATAATCCCTAGATAGAGTAAACTTTAATCCGCAAAGGTTAACAGGTCCAAGCTTGGAGAGTGAAATGTGTCCGTGTAAAGTAAATTCTAAGAATAAACAGAGCTTACACAAGCAATAATAAGCCCTGCTTTTTAGCTATAACTACATTGTGCGTTTGTTTTTAAGCTTTAATCCGCCAATTAACAGCAGCGGCCCTATAAACATTGCCAGGCCATAAATACCGCCAGTAACTGCGTATTCTGGTTTATTTAAAAAACTAATCGCAATTAAAATAGCCAGTGATGCATTTTGAATCCCAACCTCAATAGAAAGAGTTAGTGAATCGGTTAAATTTAATTTTGAACACTTAGCAATTAACCAACCTACAATCATCGAGCCTATATTCAGTGCAATACATGCCCAAAATACATCGTTAAATGAGCTAACTAATAAAGCGCGCTCTTTTATTACCAATGCGGCAATCATAATGAGCATAAAAAACAATGAGAAGCGTCTAAAAAACGGTTCTGTTTTAATAGCAAAATCATTTTTAAAATGGCGTAACCAAATACCTACAGCAACAGGTACTAAGGTAATAAAAAATAACCCAAGTGATGTCGTCAAAATAGAAAAACTAGCGTTATCTGCTGGCGCAAACTGGCTCATAGCAAAGCCGATAATAAACGGTGTGGTATTATACTAATAGCGGTGGAAGCGGCTGTTAAGCTTACCGAAAGTGCTAAGTTAACTTTAGCGAGCTGGCTTACTACATTTGACATGGTGCCGCCGGGACAAGCGGCTAATATCATTAAACCAATGGCTATAGGTGTTGATAAATTAAGTAAATAGCATAGGCCTAATGCCAATAAAGGCATTGCTACAAGTTGGCCAATTAAACCCATAACGATGGCGAGTGGGCTTTTAAATAACCGGGTAAAGTCGTTTGTAGTGAGCCCAAGTCCCATGCCAAACATAATAAGTGCAAGGGCGAGCGGAAGTATTACTTCAGTTAATATAGATGCATTCAAATTAGGCAGCCTCGTTTGTTATTGTTTTTAATTAGAGTGTTAATTTTTAAGTTAACTGTATACCAATTCGCTTAATTAAGTGATCTATTTTGAGAATGGAAAAACGTGTTGATAGCTAGGCAAAAAATTCGCTATTTAGTTGTTCTAGGCAATTGCTCCTGCATTGCTCTACCTTCTGCATCCATGCAGTCGTAAATGAGAATTTTTTAACACAGGTAGCGACACGTTTAGCCCCGCAAAATGATTAAGTATTATTGCGGATTGGTATAACGCCCCTTTACAATAAATCCTAATGCTAGAAGTGTTACTTATTCAAAATAGTCGCAATGCGTTTATCAAGCTCTGGAAGTACATCTTGTTCAAACCATGGATTTTTTTAAGCCATATATTATTGCGCGGACTGGGATGGGGAAGCACTAAATAGTTTGGCCAATACTCACGCCACGATTTTACTAACTCCGTGAGTGGCATTTTTTTAGTGTCCGGTAAGTGATATGCCTGTGCGTATTTACCAAGCACTATTGTCAGCTCAATATTTGGTAGGGCAGCCAATAATTGCTCGCGCCATGTAGGTGCGCATTCTTTTCTCGGTGGTAAATCACCCGACTTCCCCCTACCAGGATAACAAAAGCCCATAGGTAAAATGGCTATATTATTGGCATCGTAAAATTCATCTCTTGTTAGCCCAAGCCATTCTCGTAGGCGATTACCGCTTGCATCGTTAAATGGCACGCCTGTTTCGTGAACTTTTATTCCAGGTGCTTGGCCTGCAATTAAAATGCGTGCGTTTTGGTTAAATTGTATTACAGGACGAGCCCCTAAAGGTAAATGAGGTTCACAGATCACACATTTACTAACTTGGTCTATCAATTGGTGACTATTCATGTTTATTTGGCCTTAAATGCTTAGTTTTTATCCTAAATGGCCATTTAGAACAAATGAGTTGGTAAAATATCGGTTTATTTTAATTAAAACGGGCGTTAGTTGGTAAAATCGTGATCTTTAATTACTTCTGGGCTACAGGCCTTATAAAATCTATTGTCTGTCTGCCCATACAGCAAACTCATTGCCGCTTGGCTCTGCAAAGTGAAACCGACAACCACCCGGAAATTCAAAAATGGGCTTTAATATTGTGCCGCCATGCAGCTCTATTTTTTTATAGGTATCGTGGATATCATTACTATAAAAAACTAAGAGTGCAGCCCCGTTTTGAGTTAACGATTTAAGCGGTGCGTTAAAAAATCCACCATCAAGCCCTTGGCCGCTAAACGCCGTATATTCGGGGCCGTAGTCTGTAAATTGCCAATTAAATACATTGCTAAAAAAGGTTTTAGTAGCAGGTAAATCATAAGCAGGGAACTCGACATAATTTAGTTTTTCGTGATCGCTCATCGTTATTAAAGCTCTTATTAAAGTGTAATAAACAACCTTAAACCTTAGTTAGTTGCTAATCAAATATACTGATGTTATTTGAGATCACTATTTTACTAAGTAGCCTGAATTATTGGATAATAAATCTATCTCAAGCAGTTACTTTCAACGTTAACTGCGGTGAGTTTAAATATCATTATGGTTCAATATGTTAAAAAATTACTTTATCAGAGAGCAGGTGAGTAATAAATTTTTTGGTTGGACAAACTTAAATATCACGAATGATAATAACTATCTTTTGTATTTGTAGACTATATAATAATGCTTTATTTTTTCACCCGCTGTATTTATAAGAGATTAATTCATTATGCAGGCACACCCTCTGAGTGCGCAGCCCACTAAACTACGCGTTATTGAGTTGTTATCGCAATTTTTTAAACTATCACCTATTTTTAGCTATCGTTTTTCAGTGTTTTTACGCTTTTTAATTGCCATTGTTGGCGGCTATTCTTTTACGGCTGCGAGTACCGCTTTGCTGAGTTTTTTATTACCGCTGACCAAATCAGATGCGGTACTGCTGTGTGTATCATTAAGTATTCTAATTTATGCATTAGTTTTTATTTATGCGTTTTACATTAAATCATTAAAAACAGTTTGGATCAGTATTTTACTAACGACTAGTGCGCAAATTTGTTTATTAGCTGTATTGAAGGGTTGGCTATGAAAGACAGTTTTTTCCGCTCAATGACCTGGCTACATACTTGGGTAGGGTTACTCGTTTGTTGGTTATTATATTTAATATTTTTTGCAGGGACTCTTAGCTTTTTTAGAGACGAAATAACGTTGTGGAATCAACCAGCCATACATAATGTGCAAGCCCAAACACAGCGTATAGAAGCGCAAAAACAACAAATAATTACCGGATTTGATTACTTAGCTAACCATGGGGCTAACTCATCAAGCTGGCGTATTACATTACCTGAGCCGCGTATTCCTTATTTAATTTATGGTTATGCAAAGCCAAAAGAACCAGGTCAGCGCCGCAGTAAGTTTGAAAACACGCAGCTTAACCCTAATACCATGCAAGAGCTTGAGCCCTTTGTAGATACTAAAGGTGGTAACTTTTTTTATCGGTTGCACTATGATTTACATTACATGGATGCAATAACAGCACGCTGGATTGTATGCTTTGCTAGCTTTTTTATGCTGATTGCCATTATATCGGGCGTGGTTATTCATAAGCGTATTTTTAAAGATATGTTTAGCTTTAGGCGTAACAAAGGTAGCCGTACGTGGTTAGATGCCCATAACTTAAGCTCTGTGCTTGCCCTGCCTTTTCATTTAATGATTACCTACACTGGCATGATTACGCTCATATTTATGTTGTTTCCCTACCCTGCAAAAGTAACTTACGATAACGGCATACGTGGCTTTTTTAACGATGTAACCCCTCGCAACACCATGACCGATAAAGCCCAAGGCGAATTGCCAATGGTGCCAATACAACGTATTTTGGATCAGGTTTATACTAAGTGGCCTCATGCAGATATTACTCGCGTACAAGTTAACCAACCAAATATGGCAGCTTCAACAATTACCGTATTGATAAGTGCAGGTAAAACACTACGTGACCAAGCACCACGCTTAATATTTAGTGGTGCTACAGGGCAAATGGTCGCTAAAACTGATGACGAGCTAACTAGCAGCAAAGCGCTTTACGAATCGCTTAATTCTATGCATACAGGGCGTTTAGCTACGTGGTTGTTGCGCTGGTTATACGTATTAGGCGGTATTGCAGGCTGTGTAATGATTGGCTCTGGCTGTATTATGTGGGCTAAGCGAATTCGCGAGCGAACTAAAAATAACGTTAAACCTTCGTTTGGTTTAAAACTAGTTGAAGGGTTAAACCTAGCCACTATTATGGGACTTCCACTGGCAACGTGTGCATTTTTTATTGCTAACAGACTACTTAGCCCAACTACCGCAGAGCGCGCCGATAAAGAAATACTCGCGTTCTTTTTAACATGGCTAGCGGTTGCTCTTTTAGCACTTATAAAGCGCGACACACTGCAATGGCGAGTTATGGCAGCTATAAATGCTGTTGCATGTTTAAGCGTACCGGTTATTAATGCACTTACAACTAACGGTAATATAGTTAGCTATTTGATGCACAAACAGTGGGCTTTATTTACTTTTGATGCACTGTTTTTGTTATTTAGTATATTGTTTTTTATACAAACCGAAAAATTACGTACTGCTAAAAGCAACTCAAAAACAATCAGCCCTAGTCAATCTAATAACCTTAAAAGGCAAAAACCATGATTGATTTACTCGGTTTTAGCCTATGCCTGCTCAGTTTTAACTGTTTTGCGCTGGCTAAGTATAATCATTTTAAAGACGTATTTAAAAAACGCCCTACAGAATCCCAACGTAAAAAGCTGCTATTAGCTGCTTGGATCAGTATTTTACTAAGCTTGGTGCTTTGTATAGTAACTCAAGATGGATATGGAGCATTACTATTTTGCGGATTTATGAGCCTAAGTATCTTAATTATAATGGTTTTTTATAATTTTTTAGTAGACTACGTAAAGTGGTTTAGTGTTTTAAATAGCGTGTTAGTTGTACTAAGTGGGTTGTTTTTAGCATTAAACTAGCCTTAGTTAGTAAAAACGTGATCCGTTACTTTCCCATAGATTAGGGCGTGTTGATCTTTGGTGGGTGAATTTGCAGCAGACTGTTTGGTATTTAGGCAAGGCAGAGCCTATGTAGTGTGGTTATTCCCCATAAATAGGCGATAACACAGCATAAATACCAAACATGCGCTGCCCAAAGGGTTCTTTCTAGGGAGGATTAACTCTTTGTTGCTCGGTTTTTACTTAGCCCACTAGGTTACAAACCTCGCGCCGCGATTTAATCGCCCCTAGATTGAACAGATTTCAATCCACAAAGATCAACACGCCCTAGGCAAAAAAATGGCAAGCTATATAGCTTGCCAACAATAGGGGATATTCAGTGTTTCCAATACTTGCTGTCTCACGGCAAGTACACACAATATAACCATAATATATTTAAGTTACTTTACTGTTAGATGACTCTTTTATGACTACTGTAAAGGGGCTTTACATTGTTTATTGCTCAACCCAAATTATTTCATTGGTAGCAAAGCCCAACTCTTTAGCTTTAGTTAAAAAGTGTTCTTTAAGCTCTTTGCTAACCGTTGGTGTACGCGACAAAAACCACAAGTAATCTTTGTTGTAACTGGTTATAAATGCATATTGATAATCGGGTTGGTCAAGTTCAAAAATCACGTAAGCGCCATAAAATGGACCAAAAAACGAGACTTTAAAATGCCCTGTGTCTGTGCCCTCTACAAACTTGGCTAAGCCTTCGGCGTCATCCCATTTTTTATCATCCGTTAAATACCCTTTGTTAAGGACCTTTACTGTGCCGTCGTCGTTAATTGAATAAGTCGCGGTAACTTGCTCCATACCTTCTTCGAATGAGTGATTAAGACGCGCTATTTCAAACCACTTGCCTTTATATTTTTGTATATCAAAGTTTTTAACGGGTGTTATTCCCTCCGGAGGGCTGGTGCAGGCACTAAGAAAAAATAACCCTGTAATAAGTAAACCGTATTTAATAGCCTTCATGTAAGCTCCTTTTTTAATTACATAAATCGTACGTATTATCTAAATATAGATGGATATAAAGTTTGCTAGCCGATTAAAAAAATTTGCTATAGGATCATATTAATTCTAAAGCAATAAAAATGACCATAGCATGAAAATTTGGGTAGATGCAGACGCGTGTCCTGTTGTTATAAAAGAAATACTTTTTAGAGCTGCAGAGCGTATGAAAATCGAGACTATTTTAGTGGCCAATCACGCAATGCGTATTCCGCCGTCAAAATACATAAGCCGCGTTCAAGTATCGTCGGGATTTGATGTAGCCGACGACGAAATAGTAAAACGTGTTGAAAAAGGTGATTTAGTTATTACAGGCGATATTCCGCTAGCAAGTGAAGTAATTGATAACGGCGGGCAAGCGCTCAATCCACGTGGCGAGCTTTATACCACCGAGAATATCCGCTCAATACTTAACGTGCGCGACTTTATGGATACCATGCGCTCAAGTGGCGTAGAAATGAGTGGTGGGCCGCCGCCACTTAGCCAAACCGATCGCCAAAACTTTGCAAATAACCTCGACCGTATTTTAGCGCAAAACAAGGCTAACTAGTTTGAACACACAATTAGTTGGCTTAGGTGATACGCAATTTAGCGTGGCGGTATACGTAGAAAAAGCGCCGCCAATGCCGTTTTTTGAAACACTCGAATGCCTAGAACCGGTTATAAATGAGCAAATAAATACCATAAACCAGCACTGTGGTAATGGTTGGCGCAAAGTGTTTAACGTGTATGCAAAAGTGCTATTTTCCCTTCCAAGCGAGCATTACTCATTTGCCAAACAAGCCCCTACTTGGCAACAATATCGCGATGAGTATTTACTGCAAAAAAACAGTAAAACCGCCCTGCTATTTAGCGCGCCTAACACTTCTATTACGTGTGCAAATAAAGCTACTAGCAATAAAAACCAGCTACACATAATTGCTGGGCGTACGCACGCTAAAAACTTATTACAACAGGGTAAGTTGCATGCACAATTTGATTGGCTCGACGACGAGTTTGCAATAGACACAACTAACAACATCATTGTGTGCCCGTATTTTGATTACAGGCAACTAAGTAATATAAAAATAGCGAGATTAAGCGAGCTAGTCGCGCAGCTAAAAGGCACTAAATAACACATTGTAAGGAACGACCATGGCCGGAATTTTAGAGTTAAACGAATTATTAAAATCAATGCAGCCAGCGCTTAAGCAAGGCGAGTATATTTTTTGTTGCTTAGCAGGCTCACTTGCCGATTATGTTCATTTAGAGCCACTTGCTACTTATGTTGAAGAAGAAGGGCTAACCCTTATTTTAAAAGCTGAAACTGCCGATAAAGCAGGTATTACTTACGAGGGTAAATATAGTTTAATTACCCTTAACGTACATTCAAGCTTAGAGGCCGTTGGATTAACGGCTGCGGTATCTGCAAAGCTGACTGAGCATGGCATTAGCGCTAATGTGGTAGCTGCGTTTTATCACGACCATATTTTTGTACAAACAGATAAAGCACAAGCCGCAATGAAAGCACTTGAAGAGATTGGTTAGGGTTGCTGACACAGTAATGATCTGAGTAACGTGGATATTAGTGCGTCGGGTGGCGCTTCGCTTAACCGACCTACAACAATACAAAAGCTGATATTGCTATAGAGCAACATCAGCTTTTTTGTACACATTTGGACTATTTTCGCAGTATTGTTTATCTACTGGCTCAAGCTTAATTTTTTTACCGGCATTTACTACTACGCATTGAGTGTTTTGATCGAGTTTTTGTTTTTGAATTACGGTAAATTCACCTTCGCTGGTAGCGTATAGATTATACTGATATGCATCGTTGCCGCCTTCAAACAATGCGGTAAATAACCCTCCAACTAACCCGCCGATTATTGCCCCACCTATCATTTCTTCTGTATTGCCATCTAAGCTATCTACAAACCCAAAACCAGCTCCTGCGGCTATGCCTGTACCCACTTCTGATGAGAGTGTGACACGTTGCATAGATTCTACCGAGGCGTAATAGCGTTTAATTATTTGATTTTGACCGTTACGGTCAACACCTTGTGATGCGCAACCCGAGAGGAGTAAAACAGCAATTAACGATTTTTTCATGTTGATTCTCTATTTGCTTATGTTGATATAGAAATAGTAAATCTTAAAACATAAAAAATATGTATGTGCTTTGTATGCAGCTGTGAGAAGTTGTAAATGTATGTATAAAATAAAACACCGAGTAAGCATACTCGGTGTTTATGTGGCTATATTACTTAAATTTAAAACTATTTTATTACATATCCGCTAAAACCTAGGGCTTTAAAATACAGCTTCGGAATGCCAAATTTGCACTCGTTTAGCAGTTCGCTAAAGCGCATTCTATCAAGCGGGTAAAACTCATTTTCTAAGTCATGCCCTGTTTGTGTTTTACCTGTTTCGGTTAAACCCAATTGAGCGCACGTTGTAAGCTGGGCTTCGCGCTCAAATGAAGTTTCAGGGCGCATTAAATCTGCAATATAAAGGTTTGCGTCTTTTTTAAGGCTTCCTTTAATTGCTTTTAATAACTCTTTTTTATCGCCGTTATCTTCTAAAAAATGCATTACTAGTAAACATAAAACGGCATCGGCTTTAACCGATAACTTATCAACGGGGCCATTATGTACATCTACGCGGCTTGTTATGCCTTGCTCATCAAATTGCTGCTGTGCGATAGCAAGCATATCGGCTGATGTATCTTGCGCAGTAAATTGCCACGTAGGGTTTAGTCCAGCCAGTGCAAGTACTTCTTTGCCTGTGCCTGCCCCTACTACCAAAATATGTGCATTGTCGCCCAGCGTTGCTTGTAGTTGCGCATTAGTGAGCTGATGTAATAATTCATAACCAGGAACTAAACGGGTTATGCGGCTATCGTATTGTGTTGCTTGCTCGCCTGTAAACGTTGGCATTGTATCTCCTTGTTTTCAGTAATGTTGCTTATAAAACTTCAACTGTGGAATATCCACCTGGCTTTTTGGCTACATGCACTTGAGTGGCTACACGCTCGCTCATTTGTGTTACGTGCGATATAACGCCTACTTTTCTGCCTTGTGCTTGCAAAGAATCCAAAGCGTCCATTGCAATGCTTAGGGTTTCGCTGTCTAACGTACCAAACCCTTCGTCAATAAACAAAGAATTGATTTGTACTTTGTTAGATGAAAGCGATGCTAAACCAAGTGCAAGCGCTAGCGATACTAAAAATGACTCACCGCCCGAGAGCGTATTAACAGAGCGTTGCTCGTCGGCCATGTCGCGGTCAATAATCGCAATATCAAGCGTTTGCGCTATGGCGGTTAATTCGTAACGTTTGTTGAGTGTTTTTAAATGGCTGTTGGCATAGTGCAGTAATATTTTTAACGTTTGTGTTTGCGCTAAGTTACGCATGGTTTTACCCGTTGCATCGCCCAATACTTTATTAAGCAAGTGCCACTGCTCTACCTGTGTTTTAAGCGTAGTTAACTCAACTTGCTTACCTTCAAGCGCCTTTGCGTTTTGGTTGTGTTGCTCAATAGCGGTATTAGTTGCTAGTAATGAATTTTGCAGCTGCATTTGTTGCTTGTGTAAGCTGCTTAATTGCGTACTTAAAGCCTCTGCACTTTGCGTTGGTTTATCGCTACTGTTGTGTTTTTCAAGCGTAAGTTGCTGCTGTTTTAATGCGGCGTTTGCATCTGTTAACGCTTGAGTTAACTGCTCGTGCTGATTTAAATGCGCTTTAATAGTATCGCTACTTAGCGTTAGTAAAATTTTGACCTGTTCGTGCGTTGCATTGCTATATTGCGCTTTAAAGTCAGTAAACCACTGGTTATAACGTGCCTCAAGTGTTGCTAGTTCTTGGCTGTTTTCAAGTAAGCGTTGCTCCACATTTTTAAGCGTTATAGCGTGCTCATCTCGTTGTTTTATAGCGTCGTCATAGGCTTTTTGGCTCGCTTGAACCTGCGATTGTTTTTGCTCTTGCTCACTTGTGAGTTTTGCTTGGTAGTCGTCTGCGCTTATTTGCTCATTATTAAATAAAGCTAAGCGCTCACTTTGTACCGCGTTTAATAGCGCTTTAGCTTTTACAAACTCTTCATTAAGTACTTTTAACGATTGCTCGCTTTTGCTTACAAGCGGGGTAAGCTGCTTTATTTGCTCATTAGCTGTGTGTTGGCATTTTTGGCTTTGCTCAAGTTGCGTTTGAGTGTGCTGGTACTGCGTAACCTGCTCGTGCAGCTCGCTAAGTTCAAGTGTATTGGCTTGAAGTTGTTGCCAAAAATCACTGTTTTCAAATTGGCTATTGAGCGTTGCACCCAGCTCGTTAATTTGCGCACTTAGTTCGCTATGCTTACTCGTTATTTGGTTTTGCTGATGTGTAAGCTCAAGGTGTTTATTACTCAGTTGCTGCTGTACTTGCTGCTCTGCTTTAAGTGCTGCTTGTAGCTCATTTACTTTAGTTTGCAGTGTACGTTGGCGTTTTTGCTGCTCAAAGTATTGCGCTTTTTGCTGCGTTAATTGCTTATAAGTTACTTCAAGCTGTTCAGGCGTTAAGTCGTTAAGCTCTGTGCGTGCGCCTTGCATGGTATTTTTAATGTCGAGCTGTTTGGCTTTTGCTGTTTGTATTATTTGCTCAAGTTGTCCGTGTTCAGCAGTTAATACGGCATGTTGAGTTTGATGCTTATGCAGCTCGCTTTGTGCATGGTCAAATTGCTTTTTAGCTATATTAAAAGCATTTTCAAAATCAGTAATTAAGTTATTTAATTGCTGATTTTGATTTACCGCATACGGGTGCTCAGTTGCACCGCACACTAAACAAGGCTCATTAGGGCGAAGCTCAGTGCGTAAATGTTCTACGTTTTCGCTGGCTCTTAAGCGCGCTTGGTTAAGTGCGTACTCGCTACCTTTAAGTGCTTGCTCGCTGGTTATTAAATGCTGATTAAGTAAAGTATGGGCTTGCTGGCTTTCATTTAACTGCTGATTAAGTACGTGTTGGCGTTGAGTGCTTTGTTTTAGTTCTGCGTTAAATTGCCCGTAACGCTCGCGCTGCTCTTTTAAGTAATCAATACTTTTTAACTGCGCGTCGCAATGCTCTGCATTAAATTCATTAAGCTGAGTATTTAATGCCTGTAAAGTTGATTGCTCACCACTAAGTGCCACCTCGCACTGCTGCACTTTATTATTTTGCGCATTTAAAAGATCGTTCTGACCTGCAAGCTCGCTATTAAGAGTTTGGCTTTGCGCAGCGTTTGCGGTTAATTGCTGCTGTGCATTTAAGTAGGTATTGAAGCTTTGCTGATAGTAGCTCCAGTCTTTTGCTAAAACATGCAGCTGTGCATGCTCATTAAGCCATTGCTGGCCTTTAGTTGAGTCGGTATTAGCAAGTTCAAGCTCGTTATTGCTTTGTTTAAGCTGCTGTGTGAACTCATCTAATTGAGATTGCTCTTTGGTTATTTGCGACTCAGTACCTTTTACAGCTTGAGTTTGCAAGGCAATGTTGCTGTCGAGCTCTCGCGCTTTAGCTATAACGGGCGCTGCATTTTGTTTTTGCTCATTGGCGTTATTAAGTAGCTCTATGTGTTTAGTAAGCGCGGTATTACGCTCGTTAATTACTGCTAAATGATCAACACTTTTAAGTGATGTTATTTGCTGATCCAACGCCGTATTTTGATCGGTTAATTGAGTAAAACGGCTGCGGTTATCTTTTATTTCAAGCGCCTGCTTGGCTTGTTTTGCCTGCTCGCTTTGAACAACGATACTTTCAAGCGCTGAGCTTGCTTGTTGCTGAGTTTGCTGTGCTTGCAATAAATTTTGCTCAAGCACTGTAGCTTGCTGATACCAGTTAAGTGCTTTTTCGGTTTTGGTCAGCTCTTTTTTAGTGTGTTCGGTTTGCGCTTTTAAATCGGTTAACTTGGTTTGTTGTAACTCGAGTTCTTCTGGTGTTAATAAGGTATAGCTTTCAAGGCCTGCTTTGAGCGCTTCAAGCTTTGCCACTTGCTCTTTATGGCGCTCAAAAATACGCACGCCAATACGGCTAAATTTATCGGTACCTGTTAAGCACTCTAAAAGTTGCGCTCGCTCATCGCCAGTGGCTTTTAAAAACGCAGAAAACTCATGTTGTGCTAAAAGTACGGCACGGGAGAACTGCTCAAAGTTAAGCCCTATTTTGCTCTCAACTTCTTTTATTGTGTGGCTTTTGTCAGCTATTAAGGTTTGCTCTGGCAGGGTTACTAAGGTGTGCTCTGCTACTTTAAGTTTGCCTGTTACTTTTTTATGGGTGCGTGAAATTGTATAACGCGCACGGTAAAGCTGTTTATCTTGTCCTAAAAAGTCGACCTCGGCGTAGCCTTCCCATGTACCTCTGCGTAGCAAGTTTCGCGCATCATTGAGTTTAATGCTGTCGCCGTTAAACTCAATTAAGTTACCTTTATCACCGCGCAGCCTCGCTGTTTTTGTATAAAGGGCTAAACAAATGGCATCTAAAAAGGTACTTTTACCAGCGCCAGTATCGCCTGTTATCGCAAACAATCCTGCATCTTTTAATGGGGCTTTAGTAAAATCTATTTCAGCGTCAACTATTGAGGCTAAATTATGAATACGAACTGCGGTTATTTTCATAGTTGTTCTTGCTCCGTAAGCTCGTTTATCACATCACTTAAAAGTGCTTTTAGCTCATCGGGTACGCTTTGCCCTGCCATGTCTTTATCGTTTGCGAATGCTTGCTCTAATAAATTTAGTGGGTTGAGCATTTCAACTTCGCTTAAATCTTCAAATACGGTGTTGTCGTCATTTTGCGCTGATTGCTCACGTACACGTTCAATACCACAAAATTTAATATGCTTGCCTTCAAGTGCTTGTTCTATTTGTTCTCTGAAGGTGGTGTCGGTATCGCTTGATTTAAGCTTTACACGTAAATAAGGCGCTATTATATTTTGTGCGGTGTCGAGCGCTTTAATTTGCTCGCATAGTTCGCTTAATGGTACACACTCCCCTTTTGGTAAAATAATTACATCGGCAGAGCGCGGAATGTAAAGGGGTTTACAGTTGTACTAATATGTTGTTTTTCATCAGTAATAAACTCAACAACATTTACTTGGTGCGTGTAGTTACGTTCTGAAAACGACATAGGGATAGGTGTGCCGCTGTAGCGAATAACATTACTTTTAGCGACTTGTTGCGCTTTGTGTAAATGCCCAAGGGCAACGTAGTTGGCTTGTTTACCAAATACATTAGCAGAAATAGACTCTTCACCACCTATTACTAAGTTACGCTCAGAATCACTTGAGATATCCCCGCCTTTTGCGTGTAAATGCCCCATAACTATTAATGGTGAGTTTTGCTCGTTTATATTAGTAGCTTGTTCTAGTGCAAGCTCGTAAGCTTTTGAAACGCCTTGAGCATAACTAGAGCCGCTTCCAGTTTGGCTAAGCAAACTTACATCGCTTGCACGTAAAAATGGCATAGCGACGATTACAGCGCGTTTACCATTAGTATTTATGGGAATAACAGTTTCATCGGGTGTTGCGACATCAAAGCGCCCTACTACGTGAGTATCAAACTGTGCTAGTAATGGCTGAGCTGCCAAAATACGATTTGCAGAGTCGTGGTTACCCGCAATAATTACTACGTGTAATTGTGGGCATGCCTTTTTGGCGTCTTTAATAAATTGGTAAAGCTGATTTTCGGCGCTAGCGCTTGGAGTCGCGGTATGATAAATATCGCCAGCAACTAAAAGTAAGTCTATTTGTTGTTCAACAAGAGTGGCTAATAACCATGTAAAAAAGGCTTGGTGTTCAACACGGCGGTCGTGTTCATAAAATTGTTGGCCAAGGTGCCAATCTGAGGTGTGGAGGACTTTCATGTCGCGCTCTTAAAAAACCAGTAAGAGCGCCAATATACCCAAGGTAATTAAAGATGCAAGCCTAAGGACCATTTTAAGGTTAGGTTAAACTATACCAGCCTACAAAAATAATCGGTAATGCTAGCAATGCCATAATTAGTGGGTACTTTAGTGTTTTAGTTTGCTTAGTTTGTAGCACTTTTAAAGCATTAACTTCGTTACATGCTGCTACTTTATCAATGTAAAAATAACCAGAATCGAGATACTGTTTACAGTTGTTCTCATTTGCCGGGATAGCAATTAGTTCTTGTTGTTTTTTTAGGATATAAAAATCCATGAGTCCACCGCATTTATTGCTACTAATCTATATTTATTTGAGGATAAATGTGACGAATTTATTT
Organism: Pseudoalteromonas sp. B131b; assembly: GCF_037162545.1. Classification (NCBI taxonomy): domain Bacteria; kingdom Pseudomonadati; phylum Pseudomonadota; class Gammaproteobacteria; order Alteromonadales; family Pseudoalteromonadaceae; genus Pseudoalteromonas; species Pseudoalteromonas sp. B131b. The sequence goes on from NZ_JARLUZ010000002.1 coordinate 583,119, forward strand.
GCCTCAAATAAAAGGGTGGGCGATTTTAAATACAAACAGCATTAAAGATCAATAAAAATATTAACTATTTTTAATTTATCGTATAAATAGCCAATATTATTGAGGTTGCAGCAATATTTACGCCAATAATAATGCGTTTCTTATTACTTTTTTGTATGGATGGGAACCTTTTTAGCGCATCTTGTTTATCGCATGCACATATCACATTTACAAATTTGTAGTTATACCAATTGCATTAAATTAGTGATCTATTATAGCGATAAGAAAATAGCTCAATAACAAGGCTGAAATTATGATACATAGTTGTTCTATATGAATGATTTTTAACGTAGTTAGTGAGTTATTTAATACGTTAGGGCCTGTTGACCTTTCAGGATTAAAATTTGTTCAATCTAGGGGGGATTTAATCGCGGCGCGAGGTTTGTAACCTAGTGAGCTAAGTAAAAAACCGAGCAACAAAGAGTAAATTGCCCCTACAAAGAACCCAAAGGGCAGCGCATGTTTGGCATTTATGCTGCGTTATCGCCTATTTATGTGGAATAACCACACTACACAGGCTCTGCCTTGCCTAAACACCAAACAGTCTGCTGCAAATTCAACCTCGAAAGATAAACAGACCCTAGAGTGATCATGTTTTAATAAAATTGGTATTATAAGCTTGGTAACTTTCAAGGATTAACTTCTGTGCAGGAATTGCTTCGAGTTGCTGCTCTTTTTTTATAATATAAAACTTCATAGCAATCTCCACTTTTCAAGTTAGACGTTTTCACTTTAGCTATTAGCGATGAATTGGGTCTGAACCTCATAGATTCAAGTGCTTGTCCCTATTTTGTTTGCGCGGTGTTGGTGTTTTGTAAACCCCCTTTACAGTTTTAATCTTGCTTATATTGGTTATGGTTGCACTTATATAAAAGTGCTGTAAATTTTTGGTGAATATCACCTTATAAAAGCGACACTTTATCGCTAATTTATTGAAGCTAAGCTGTTATTTTGTCAAAGTACCCTTACTAAAATTTATCAGGACTAACAATGAAAAAAATAGGTCTTACGCTGAGCGCTTTTGTATTGCCACTGGCAATGTCGAGTGTTGTTATGGCGTCCTCAGTTGAGCAAACAAAAGGTTCTTACGTTGATAAGTTTCGTCAATTAGACGAAGCGCTTCCTACACCCAATGTATATCGTAGTGCTGCAGGTGAACCAGGTGAAAAATACTGGCAGCAACGTGTTAACTACGATATTGATGTAAAGCTAGATGAAAAAAAGCACCGTATTACTGGTAGCCAAAGTATTGAATACAAAAATAACTCACCACATACGCTTAAATATTTATGGTTACAGCTAGATCAAAATATTTTTAAAAGTGACTCTATTGCCGAAACAACTAAAACGTTTAAAAGTACGTTAAAAAGCCTACCAGCACAAAAGCCTGCTAAATTAAGTTTAGGTGAGCTACGTCGTCAGCAATTTATGAGCGACAACGAACTTGGTTATACAATTAGTGGCGTAAAAGATGACGATGGTAAAGAACTGCGCGTAACTGTAGTTGATACCTTAATGCGTATTGATTTAAATGAGCCATTAAAACCAGGTAAAGAAGTCGAATTTAGTATGAACTTTGCCTTCAATATTGTTGAAGAAGATGCTGTGGGTGCGCGCTCTGGTTATGAGCATTTTGAAGAAGATGGCAACGACATATTCTTAATTGCTCAGTGGTTCCCTCGTTTAGCGGCTTATACCGATTACGAAGCATGGACAAACAAGCCATTTTTAGGTTCTGGTGAATTTACACTTGAGTTTGGTGATTACGATGTTGAGATTACCGTTCCTGCGGATCACATTGTATCGGCAACAGGTAAGCTTGATAACGCGAGCAAAGTACTAACAAGTACGCAGCGCAAACGTTTAAAGCAAGCTGAAACATCTAAGCGTCCTGTATTTATTGTTAACGCAGAAGAAGCGCTAGAAAACGAAAAAGAAGGCACAGACAAAACTAAAACGTGGCACTTTAAAGCACAGAATGTTCGTGACTTTGCTTGGGCGTCGTCTCGTAAGTTTATGTGGGATGCAAAAGGTTATCAGCAAGGTGGTGACGTTCAGCCTTTAGTTATGGCAATGTCGTTCTTCCCTAAAGAAGGTGGTGACTTATGGGAGAAGTACTCAACTGAAGCGGTAGTACACACAATGGAAGTGTACTCTAAGTATTCTTTTGATTACCCGTACCCAACTGCACAGTCGGTTAATGGCCCCGTTGGTGGTATGGAATACCCAATGATCACCTTTAACGGCCCACGTACTAAGTTACAAGATGATGGTACTCGTACTTATTCTCAAGCTGAAAAGCGCTTTTTACTTGGCGTAGTTATTCATGAAGTTGGCCATATTTACTTTCCGATGATTGTAAATTCGGATGAGCGCCAATGGACGTGGATGGATGAAGGCTTAAACAGCTTTTTAGATGGTGTTGCTGGTCGTGAATGGGATCCTACTATTCCTTGGGGTGTTGAGCCTCGCGATATAGTGAGCTACATGAAGTCTGAAAATCAAGTGCCAATTATGACTCAGTCAGACAGCGTATTACGCTTAGGCCCGAATGCTTATACTAAGCCTGCCGCAGCACTTAATATTTTACGTGAAGTGATTTTAGGCCGCGACTTATTCGACTTTGCATTTAAAGAGTATGCTCAGCGCTGGAAATACAAGCGCCCTACCCCAGCTGATTTTTTCCGTACAATGGAAGAAGCCTCTGGTGTTGATTTAGATTGGTTTTGGCGTGGCTGGTTTTACACCACAGACCATGTTGATATCTCTTTAGATAAAGTATATCAACTACGTTTAGACACTAAAAACCCTGATATTGATTACAGCCGTTTACGCGATATTGAAGCAGATAAGCCTACGTCATTATTTGTTGAGCGTAACCGCGCAGAAGGTAAAAAAACATGGGTTGAGCAAAACCCTGATGTTACCGATTTTTATGACGAAAACGACCGCTTTACTGTAACCAATAAAGAACGCAACTCGTACAACAAGTTTTTAAAAGGCTTAGAGCCGTGGGAGCGTAAAACGCTTGAACGCGCTTTAGAAGAAGATAAAAACTATTATGTAATGGAATTTTCAAACTTAGGTGGTTTGGTAATGCCTATCTTACTTGAGCTAACATATGAAGATGGCACAACTGAAGAGCGTTATATTCCTGCTGAAATTTGGCGTCGTAATTATAAAAACGTTCAAAAGCTAATTGTTACCGATAAAAACAAGCCGCTTGTATCAGTGACTGTCGATCCAGGTTGGGAAACAGCTGATGTAGATGTTGAAAACAACAATTACCCTCGCCGTATTATTCCTTCACGTATTGAAGTGTTTAAAAAGGAAAAGAGTAAAGCTAAAGTGAGTCGCGATATCATGCAAGATATTAAAACTGAGCTTAAAAGCGATGAGAAAAAAGACGAAAAGGATGACGGTGAGGAGCAGCAATAATGCGCTTTTTGCTTATTATTGTTTGCCTTTTAGTTGCTGCGCCAAGTATAGCGCATCAACTAAAATCGTCAGTTACAACGGTGCTTTTTAACAAACGAACGCATAATGTTGAGTTAATGCATCGGTTTTATTTACACGATACCGAACATGCCGTAGGAACATTATTTGAAGGCAAAATCGATATTATTAGTAATAAAGCCGATCAACAACGTTTTGCTAAGTATGTTGAATCGCACGTTGCGCTACAAACACTAAGTGGTGAATCTCTACCGCTTAGCTTTGTAGGTGCACAAGTTGATGGAAAGTTTTTTTGGGTTTACCAAGAAGCACCTATACCAAAAGGGATTGAAGGGATTAAAATGAGTAATGGTGCACTGCGTGATTTATGGCCAACTCAGGTGAATATGGTTAATGTTGAGGGGAAAGGTAGGATTAAAACCTTAAACTTTGCCCAAGATGATACGTGGCTTGAAGCCCGCTTCGAGCAAAATTAGCTAATATTTCTTTTTACGCGCACTGTAGTTAATGTGCGCGTATTTCCCTCTATTATTTTAGATACCCTCATAATTGATCTTTACTGTGTAAAGTTACGTAAAATTTGTGAAGTTATATTGTATATTTACTTTATTTTGCGCAATCTATTAGCAGATTTATTATCCAGAGTTCAGGTTACTTAGCATCATTTATCCAAAATATTGAGTATAAGCAGTAGATCATTTATGTTTAAAGTACGTTTAACTAATTATTACCACATCCAAGGAATGATATGATGACTCAGGTAGAGGCTATTAACGGTGTTATTTTTGATTTAGACGGTACGTTAGTATCATCCGAGTTAGATTTTTCACTTATAAAAGCACAAATAGGCTGCCCTTGTGAGCAAGACCTGCTCGACTTTATAGCGCAACTCCCTTCGGCTTATATGCGCGAGGAAGCCATGAACATTGTGCATCAGCACGAGTTACTCGATGCCCAGCACGCGACTATATTGCCCGGCGTCAGTGAAGCTATTGCACAATTAGACGCAAAAAAATTCCGATGGCCATAGTAACGCGTAATTTTGACAAGGCTGCTGCAATTAAATTACAAAATAATCCACTGCCAATCAGCACGGTTTTAACCAGAAGTGATGCACCAGCAAAGCCCGATCCAAGTGCATTGAATGCCATTGCAACACTTTGGGATATTAGCCCTGCAAATATACTCTATGTAGGCGATTACTTGTATGACATACAAGCCGCGCATAACGCTAATATGCGTGCATGTTTATATGCTCCAGATGTAACACCTGCTTATGCCGACCAAGCCGATTACATATTGCATCATTTTTATGAGTTGGTAGGGCTAGTAGAAAGTTATTCCAAAAAATTAGCGTTATGTTAAATAGCGCATTGTTTTTTTATTCTTAAGTTTAGTCTTTAGTTATACAAATTTTATTAATTGATTTTTGCCCATTGTGGAGCTAGCCCAATACGTTTCGAATTGGTAAAATACCGCAAAACGTAACGTATTCATTAGAGGCACAAAATGGGCAGAGCATTTGTAGTTCGTCAAAGTTCTATGATCAAAACGGCTAATGCTAAAACGAAAATAAACTCAAGGTATGGTAAAGAGATTTACGTTGCAGCAAAAAGTGGTGAACCCGATCCCGAAGTAAATCAAACATTACGCCGCCTAATCGAAAAAGCTAAAAAAGACCAAGTTCCCGCACACGTTATTGAAAAAGCAATTGAGAAAGCAGCCGGTGGAGCAGGGGAAGACTATTCAGTTGCCCGTTACGAAGGCTATGGCCCTGGTAATTGCATGGTTATTGTTGACTGTTTGACCGATAATCCGAACCGTACTATCAAAGATGTACGTTTGCCATTTACTAAAACAGACTCAAAAATTGGTACTCCTGGCTGTGTAGCGCATATGTTTGATCATTATGCGGTACTTGGCTTTGCAGGGGATGACGACGAAGTAGTACTCGACGCGTTAATGATGGCTGATGTTGATGTAACCGACGTTGAAGCCGAGGACGGTAAAATATCGGTATTTGCACCGCCAACAGAATACTTTAAAGCTAAAACAGCCCTTGAAAGCGCATTTGAAGGCATTAACTTTGAAGTAGATGAAATTACGTTTATTCCTCAAGTTAATATTGAAATTGAAGACGAAGAAGTTATCGCTAACTTCGATAAGTTTATAAATATGCTTGAAGATTGTGACGATGTACAAAATATTTATCACAATGCCATTGTAAAAAATTAAACGTAAACGGTTAAAAGCTTTAAAAAGCGTGTTTTGTGTATGCAAAACACGCTTTTTTACGTTTGAATAAATGTTAGATATTCATGTGTATTATGCTTATTTGAATATATATATTTTTAAAATGCCATAAAAGCGCTGCTATTTTAATTCTAGGCGATAAAAAACCAGCCCGAAGGCTGGTTTGACTCAAAAAACAATTCAAGCACGTGTTAAAAATTTGGAGTGATTAACAATGTTGTGCTTTGTATTTAATACGGTAGCTATGCAGTAATGGTTCAGTGTAACCACTAGGCTGTGTTACGCCTTCTAAAACTAATGCAGTAGCGGCTTGAAACGCAATGCTGTTATTAAGGGTTTCTTCGTCTGTTGCCATGGGTGTATAGGCAGTGTCATGCTCGTTTTGACCATCAACCACTTTGGCCATTTTAGCCATGGTTGATTTTATTTGCGCCTGTGAGCACACGCCATTTAGCAACCAATTAGCCATATGCTGGCTTGAAATACGCAGTGTGGCTCTGTCTTCCATTAGCCCAATATGGTTAATGTCAGGTACTTTTGAACAGCCTACGCCTTGATCAATCCAACGTACAACGTAACCTAAAATACCTTGTGCGTTGTTTTCTAGCTCACTTTGAATATCTTCTTTTGAAAGCGTTTTAGGGTCTGTCATTAGCGGCGGTGTAAGTAGGTTATTAAGGCTAGCAATAGTACGTTTAGCTATGCTTTGCTGCTCATTAAATACGTTTATATCGTGATAATGCATTGCATGCAGGGTAGCAGCTGTAGGGGAGGGCACCCATGCTGTATTAGCGCCTGATTTAGGATGCGCTTGTTTTTGCTCCATCATTAATGCCATTTTATCTGGCATTGGCCACATGCCTTTACCTATTTGTGCTTTATGACTCAAGCCACAAGCAAGGCCAATATCGACATTGCGATCCTCGTAAGCTTGTATCCATGGTTGCTGTTTAATCTGTGCTTTTGGAAGTACAACGCCCGCTTGCATAGAGGTATGAATTTCATCGCCTGTGCGGTCTAAAAATCCAGTATTTATAAATACAACACGCTCTTTGGCTGCACAAATACAGGCTTTTAGGTTTACAGAAGTGCGGCGTTCTTCATCCATAATACCCATTTTAAGCGTGTTTTTAGGTAAGCTTAGCGCTTCCTCTACTAAGCTAAATAAAGTGTTAGTAAACGCTACCTCTTCAGGGCCATGCATTTTTGGTTTAACTATATTAATACTTTGCGCGCTTGAATTTTTTATACCTGTTTTTTTATTTAGGTCGTGCAGGGCAGCAGTAGCAGTAAACATCGCATCCATAATGCCTTCAAATACCGGTTGATTGTACACATCGGTAATAGCAGGGTTCGTCATTAAATGGCCAACGTTTCTTACAAACATCATGCTACGGCCTTTTAAAGTAACTGTGCCACCATCAAGTGCGGTGTATGTTTTATCACTTTGCAGAGTGCGCTCTACAGTTTTATCGCCTTTTTTAAACGATTCAACTAAGTTACCTTGCATCAACCCAAGCCAATTTTTATAAACTTGTACTTTATCTTCTGCATCTACCGCAGCTACTGAATCTTCACAATCCATAATGGTGGTAAGCGCGGCCTCTAGCACTACATCTTTTAAGCCTGCTTTATCAGCTTGGCCAATAATGTGGTGGTGATCGATATGCAGCTCTATATGTAAGCCATTGTTTTTTAATAACACTACAGTTGGATTTTGCGCTTCTCCTTGATAGCCAACAAGCTGAGATGGGTCAGCTAATGTGGTTTGAGAGCTATCACGCAAGGTAATTAAAAGTGCGCCATCTACTACTGAGTAATTCGTGCTTTCTATATGCGAGCCATTAGTCAACGGCAATGCTTTATCTAAAAACTGGCGAGCGTAGGCCATTACTTTAAAACCACGAACAGGATTGTAGGTATTACCTTTTTCAGCCCCGTCATCTTCGCTTAGTACATCAGTACCGTATAAAGCGTCGTATAACGAGCCCCAACGCGCGTTAGCGGCATTAAGTGCAAAGCGTGCGTTACTTACAGGCACAACCAATTGAGGGCCTGCTGTAAGGGCCACTTCAGGCTCTACATTTTGGGTTTCAATTGTAAAGTTGGCAGGCTCTTTTACCAAGTAGCCAATATCTTGTAAAAAGGCATGGTACTTGGCGCTATTCCACGTTTTATTAGCTAGATGATAGTCATCTATTTGCTGTTGAAGCAGCTCTCGCTTTTCAAGCAGTGCCTTATTTATAGGGGTAAGCGTTTGAACTATATGTGCAAAGCTTTGCCAAAATTGCAGCTCACTTAAGTGAGTGCCAGGGAGTAATTGGCTTTTAACAAAATCAGCGAGTTGTGTGTCTACGCTGAGTCCTGAGTGTGTGAGAGTGTGGGACATAATTGCCCTCCTTAAACGGTCGCGATGTTGTTGTGCGCTTGTGCGTTAAGGCAACAATAACGCAAAAAAGCAATGTTGAGTGCTTTTTAGCCATTCATAAAATATATAGCCGTAATAACAACTATAAATTTACTAAATCTAAAAAATGAGCCTAATGTTGATTTAAGCGCTACGGAGCACGAGCAACGTAGCCACTCTCACAACACTAAAATTATTTACACACCCGTTCGAAGGATTTTATTATGACAACATATCAACGCGAAACAGACACACTCTCAACTCTTTGCCAATCTCAAGGTAGCGCATGGCACGCAATCAACCCTGAATATGCAAGCCGCATGCGCTTGCAAAACCGTTTCCGTACTGGGATTGAAATTGCACAATACACAGCAGACGTAATGCGTGAAGATATGGCAGCATATGACGCCGATACAAGCCAGTACACACAATCTTTAGGCTGTTGGCATGGTTTTACTGCACAACAAATGATGATGGCTATTAAGCGCCATCAAAAAACAACTAAACGCAGCTATGTATACTTAAGTGGCTGGATGGTTGCAGCGCTTCGCTCTGCATTTGGTCCGCTGCCAGATCAAAGCATGCACGAAAAAACATCGGTACCTGCATTAATTGAAGAAATTTACACATTTTTAAAGCAAGCTGATGCACGTGAACTCGATCACTTGTTTAACGACCTAGATGAAGCAAAAGCGAATGGCGGCGATGTTCAAGCTGTTATTGATAAAATAGACAACTTTGAAACCCATGTTGTGCCAATTATTGCTGATATTGACGCAGGTTTTGGTAACGAAGAAGCAACTTACTTACTGGCTAAAAAAATGATTGAAGCCGGTGCGTGTGCCATTCAAATAGAAAACCAAGTATCTGACGCTAAACAATGTGGTCACCAAGCGGGTAAAGTGACCGTTCCACACGAAGACTTCTTAGCAAAAATTAACGCAGTACGTTACGCCTTTTTAGAGCTAGGTATTGATAACGGCATTATTGTGGCACGTACAGATTCATTAGGCGCCAGCCTTACTCAAAAAGTACCTGTGTCGCAAACACCAGGTGACTTAGCAAGCCAATACAATGCATTTTTAGAAACCACGCCAATTAACGGTGTTGATGACTTAAATGAAGGCGATACGGCAATGAAAATTAATGGCCAGTTATGTAAACCAACTCGTCTAGATAACGGTTTATTCCAATTCCGTGAAGGCACGGAAAAAGATCGTGTAGTACTAGATTGTATTACTAGCTTGCAGTCAGGCGCTGATTTACTGTGGATTGAAACAGAAAAACCACATGTTAAACAAATTGCAGAACTGGTAAATCGTGTAAAAGAACACGTGCCAAATGCAAAACTGGTATACAACAACTCGCCTTCGTTTAACTGGACGCTTAAGTTTCGTGAGCAAGTGTATCAAGAGTGGGAAGAGGCAGGCCGAGACCTTAGTGCTTACCCAAGTCTTGGCGATAATAAAGGCCTTATGGCACCAGAAATGGATGCAACAGAGCTTGCGCAAGCAGCCGATTTACTAGTGCAAAACTTCCAGCGCGATGGCGCACGTGAAGCCGGTATTTTCCATCACTTAATAACCTTGCCGACATACCATACAGCTGCGCTAAGCACGGATATTTTATCAGAAGGTTACTTTGGCGATATGGGTATGCTGGCTTATGTACGTGACGTACAACGCCAAGAAATTCGCCGTGAGCAAGCATCGGTTAAGCACCAAGATTTAGCAGGGTCTAACATGGGCGATACACACAAAGAATACTTCTCTGGTGATAACGCGCTAAAAGCCGGTGGTGAAGATAACACCATGAACCAGTTTTAATTCCTAACTAGATAGTGTTACTCAAGGGCCAATAGGCCCTTTTTTATTGCTTTAAATAAAGTTAGAACATTGAAGCATAATTACAGATCAGACTTTAACTAGGGCGTATTGGTCTTTGTGGATTGAAATTTGTTCAATCTAGGGGCGATTAAATCGCGGCGCGAGGTTTGTAACCTAGTGGGCTAAGTAAAAACCGAGCAACAAAGAGTTTATCGTCCCTAGAAAGAACCCAAACGGCAGCGCATGTTTGGTATTTATGCTACGTTATCGCCTATTAATGGGGAATAACCACACTACATAAGCTCCGCCTTGCCTAAAAACCAAACATACTGCTGCAAATTCACCAACCAAAGTTCAACACGGCCTTGCCAAATCATGTTGGATCACTATTTAACTACCTGTCTCAATCTACAGATCAGAGTTTAACTAACCTTTCATAAAACGGCATATTTGGGGTGATTTTGCTGAAAAAAGCGTTTACGGCAACTCTAAAAGGCGGGTAAGTGACTGATTTTTGCTTTAATAGGCAAACTAAACGAATTTATAAACCGATTTTTTACTAACTTCTTTGTGCTATAAAACAAAATTTTACTAACTGAAAGGCTATAAACAGTGACTCAAACCGATTTTTTACCAACTCAAGTTACAAAAAATGTTATAAACCGAAATTTTACTAACTGAAGTTTTAGCTAAGTCCGATATTTAACTGTCACAGAAGTGTAAAGGGGGTTTACAGTTTGAATACTATAGTGGTAAATATAAAAGCCACTTATTTGAAGTGGCTTTTATTTGAGCTATAAATTTATTATTTAGTGTGTTTATCAAACCACCATTGAATATAAGCAACTTTGCTCATTAAGTTTGATGGCCGAGCTGTAATGCGATGTGAAGCATTAGGAATTCGCACCATTGCAGTATCAACACCTTGTAATTTTAATGCCTGATAAAACTGCTCAGTTTCTGAAATTGGTGTACGGTAGTCAGATTCACCAGTGAGCAACATAGTAGGAGTTTTAACGTTTCCAACATAGCTAATAGGCGAGCGTTTCATGTAGTGCTCAATGTGATCCCATGGTTTACCTGGGAACCAATAATCAGCAAAAAACGGGTAAAAATCTGCTGTTAGTACAAAACTGATCCAATTGATAACAGGCTTAGCAACTACAGCTGCAGCAAAGCGATCTGTATGACCCACAATCCATGCAGTTAATACACCGCCACCAGAGCCACCGGTTACAAACAATTTAGACTCGTCAATAAAGCCTTTCGCTATTAGCGCATCAACACCTGTCATTAAATCATCAAAATCGTTACTTGGGTAATTATGATGAATAGTTTGTGCAAACTCTTTACCATAGGAATCACTACCACGTGGGTTCATGTATAAAACGACATTGCCTTTGGCTGCAAACAGTTGAATTTCAACGCTAAAGTGCGGGCCATAATTAGCGACAGGGCCGCCGTGAATTTCTAGTATTAGCGGGTGTTTTTTGCTGCTATCAAATTCTGGCGGGTAGGCAATCCACCCCTGAATAGGAAGTTCATCGTGGCTTGATTTAACCCAAATTTCTTCCACTTTAGCCAAAGCTTTGTCGCCCAATGCATCTGCATTAAGGGTAGTTAAACGCTGGGCTTTACCGCGTTTAATTGTTGCTATATCAGCAGGGCGCTGGGTATCGGCAAGGGTAAATGCTACCTCTCCATCTTCGCTTACATCAAAGTCGCCACCAGAATAAGGGCGTCCAAAGGCAACGCTGCCAATTTGAGTTGTTATTATTTTACGCTTGCCACTGCGTGGTTGATAGGCGAGGGCGGTTTGGCCTTTATCGGCGTAACTAAAGTACACACCTTTTGAATTGGCACTCCATTTTATTTGCCCAACACTTCGATCAAAATTTGGCGTTAAACTAGTTGTGTTACCTGTTTTTAAATCACGAATATAAAGTTGAGCATTTTCGTAATTAGTGCGTATATCGTCATAACCTGTGTACGCTAAGTAACGGCCATCGGGCGATACTTTAGGTTGTTCATCAGGGCCATCTCGGTTAGTAATTTCGGTTATAGTTTGCGAGGCCAAATCAAGTTTATAAATTTCATTATTTGTGAATTTTAGCTGGTTGTTTTTATGCCTGTTCGCAGAAAAATAAAGTGATTTACCATCGTTACTAAAGCTTACATCGCCGGCGTTATCAAACTCATCATGAGTAAGTCGCTTGGCATTACCACCGTTAGCATCTATGGAAAATAATTGGCTAAAACCTTTTTGTGTGTAACCGCCACCATCTGAACGGTAATAAACATCATCAATAAATTTAGCGGGTTCTGCCCACGTTGCCCCTTTTGGTTTACCGGGCAGGTTTACGGGGGCTGAAGTTACACTTGGTACAAACATGCTAAATATTAATTGGCTAGAATCAGGGCTCCATGTAATTGCACGAGGGCTATTAGTTAGATTACTAATTTTTGCCATAGCACCTGTTTTAAGCCATTTTATATATATTTGGCTGCTGCCATCACGTGTTGATATAAACGCAAGGCGTTGACCATCAGGAGAGAGTACTGGCGAATAATCCATATGCACGCCAGAGGTTAATGGTTGCATTTGTTTAGTTTTGTAATCAACAGACCAAATATTACCCACTTTGCGATCTGTTTTTATATCCATACGATTACGCACAAAGTAAACGGTTTTACCGTCTTCGGTTATATCTATCTGATTCGCATATTCAAGGTCGAATACGTTTTCAAGTTGTAGCGTTTGCTCTGTTTGACTCGTAAAACCTGAAAAACTGACTGTTGCCAAAAGCGCAAAAGGGGCAATAAACTTCATTTTTATTCCTTGTTATTAAACAGTATCACATCTGTTATAAGGCAATAATGATTGAAAATAAACTCGATTGCGATGAATGCACATTACTTAGATAATGACTTATTTGAGTAATATGCATTTCAAGTGGTTAAGCTAAAGCAACTGCTTGCTGAGCCTGTTCTTGCAACTCTGCCTGTAATGAGTGTGCTATTTCTGCTGACCTTACTGAAAGTATTGAGAGTAAGGTGTCGCTTAAACCATGGGATGATTCTGAACGTCCTTGCAAAAATAACGATGGAAGAAAACGTTCGTCCGTTTTAACTTGATAATTTCGATCAATATCAATGTTTCCTAAATAGGCTTTAATCGGTTCTAATATAGGCGCCATTTTAGGTCGTTGATACCCTGTTGCTAAAATTACTAAATCGTAATTATTCGTAGCATGCTGATTTGATTTTCTATCAAGTATAGACAGCGTTATTTTTCCATTTTTTTCAGATGCTTCAGTAACTTCACTGTTAGGGCAATATGTATGTTGCTCCATCATGGCAACTTTTTGTTGATAAAAAATATTATATATTTGCTCAATCATCGATGAGTCAACAGCTGAATAATTAGCGTATTTATATTCTTTTAATAGCTCTTCTCTTTCTTGCTGCGTTTTACTGAATATAGAGTCTGTTGATGATGGGTTAAAAATTTCATTCACATAGGGACTTGAATCTGCTGGCTTCATCGAATTACCACGCATAATTAAATCAACTTTTGCGTGTGGATAATTATCATCAATATCAATAAAAGCTTCCGCAGCACTTTGCCCACCACCGATTATAGCAATGCGTAAATCTTTTGTTTTTACTGGAATAAGTTTAGCCATTTTTGATAGGTAGTGAGTATGATGAAATACAAGCGGGGTTTGTTTTAGCGGTTGAAAAACTTCCGGTATTAAAGGGGTTCCGCCAGTGCCCATAACAAGTGATTTAGTAAAACGGATCTTACTTGTACCACTTGTATCTGCTGTTGTCACTTTGAGTAATTTTACTTTTTGATTATCCATAACCGGCTCAATAGAGGTAACCTCTTCGCCGTATTGACATTGAGAAGAAAAATGACCCGCAACCCAGCGAAGGTAGTCATTAAATTCTAACCTGCTTGGGTAGAAAGTACTTAAATTTATGAAGTCCACTAAACGATTATGTGAATGTAAATAATTTAAGAAAGAGTAAGGGCTGGTTGGATTTCTCAATGTAACAAGATCTTTCAAAAATGAGACTTGTAGCCCACTTTGGTTAGTAATAGTATCACCATGCCATTGATATTCTGGCTGTTTATCAATAAATAAGGCATTTAGTGTGGTGGAATTGCTCTTAATTTCTTCTAAGGCAATCGCCAAAGCTATATTTGATGGGCCAAATCCGACACCAATGATATCGTATGTAGGTATTAGTGGCTGTGCCATGCTTAAACTCCTCGTTTAAAACAACTTTTATCTGCTACATAAATTTACTTTTGTTTATAAAAATGTGTAGCAGTGGGTATTAGCTGAATAAGGATTCATTAAGTATCCTTATTTAATGAATTACGTTAATTTAGCTTTTTTTTCAACAACCCAAGGTGAAATGCTTGCTAGTTTTTCACTGGTTTCGGTGAGTTCTCTTTCTGGTGTTGAATCAAGTACAATTCCGGCTCCAGCCTGTAACCAGTGCTGATCGCCTTTACTCATAACACTGCGTAAAACTAATGCTGCGTCAATAACGCCTGTGTGATCTAGTTTTAAAATTGCGCCTGCATAAAGCCCTCTGCTACTGCCTTCGTGTCGTCGTATTTCTGAAAAAGCAGCCAGCTTTTGAATACCAGACGCTGTAACAGCAGGGAATAGGCTTTCGAATGCATGCCAAGCGTTATATTCTGTTTTTAGAGTGCCACAGACTCTCGAAGCTAAATGTTGCACAGAACCTCGCTTTTTTTGAACCATGAACTGTGGTACATGTACAGATTCTGGTTCACAAACTTCATTCATTTCGTCAACTGAAAGTCTCACAGATATTGCGTGTTCGTGGGTTTCTTTTGGATCTCTTAGTAACTCATCAAATATTTTTTGATCTGTTTCTGGATTACCTTCTAATCGTCGAGTACCCGCTAACGGCTCTGTTGTAACTTTACGGTTTTCATCAACTGAAAGTACAATTTCAGGACTAAACCCAGTGATTTTCCAACCAGCTAAATTCATTGTAAATGAACGAGCAGGTGTGTTCATCGAACGCCCTTGAAGCCAAGTCGCAGTGTAATCGGGCGAAAAATGTAGGGGAACCTTACGCGAGAGTATGACTTTTTCTAGTAAACCATTTTTAATATTGGCGACAGACTTTTTGACTGCATTTTTATAATTAATATTGCCTGGTATTTCGACATTTTTGTAAGGAACGTGTGCTCGTACAACTGCATTTTCTAGTATTAAGCGTACTTGCTGCTCAAGTTCACTGGATTTAGATTTAATGAGTGTTGGTTTTTTCCCTAGGGATATCGTTATTTTTGGCTCACAAATAAATAATAACGCTTCTTGACCTGCTTTTTCTTCTTCGGTTAATAGTTCTGGTGATTTCAGGGCATACGCGAATTCAAAACTAGACCATCCGCATGCTTGCCACTCACCATCCCAAGTATTTAATTCTTGCTGTAGGACTTGGCAGAGGTTTTCGCTGTTAACTTGGCGCTGAGTTTTTCCTGCAGAGGTATTAGATTCAATGTGAGTTGCAAATACTGTTATAGATCGAACAATACCCCCTGCAAACCAACATTCACCGTTATCTTCGTAAATTAAATATTCTTTAAATATACCACTGTCGGCTAGAGCGGCTGCTCGTGCGAAGATTAAATTTTGCTCATCGCTTTGGGTTGTGCCTTCATTGGAAAAATTAGTTTTCATAATATTTTATGCTCCTTTTCAAAATACATTTTGCATACACACGGGATTAATTTTCAATCAATGTGTTGCAATAATAACTACAGTAAATAATAATGCAAATTATTATTGTTTATATTTTAGGGTCTGTTTTATGGATAATGCACTTAGGCTAAAGCTTGCGAGAAAATTGGCGGCAACTCGAAAAATAATCATGCCGAATAATAATGTGGACTCTTTATCGACATTAAATCAAAGCTTTACAGTTTCAAAAGCAAAAAATGAGACCAGTTATGTACTTTCTAATGCGCAAGAAAGGATGTGGTTACTTAATCAACTGGACCCACTTTCGTCTGCTTACAATGTTTGTGTCTTGTGGCAATTTAAAGGTTGTTTAGATGCGCTTGTTTTACAGCAAAGTTGTTTTGAATTAGTGAACAGGCACAGTATTTTTCGAACTTCCTATTATGCAGACCCTATTGTTGGTGCTCGACAAAAAGTGCTTGATGAGTTTCCTTTGCAGTGGTGTGAATATGATTTACAAGATTTAGATCATCAGACGCGAGAAGTACGTCTTAAAGAAATAGCACAACATGCAAGTACAGAACCTTTCGATCTTGCAACTAAGAGTACACTTCGACTTGCTCTCGTAAAAATGACCGACAGTCATCACACTTTAGTTATGGTAGGGCAACATATTGTTTGGGACGGGGCGTCATTTGGTATTTTTTCTAATGAATTATCAACATACTATAGGCTAATTAAGAGCGGCGAATCTAAACAACGGGCTCCTTTACCCATCCAGTATTTAGATTTTGCTCAATGGCATCGTGAAAAATGGCAACAAGATTCCGAACAAAGCAAAGAGCAGGTTGCGTTCTGGCAAAAGCAGCTTACACCGCTACCTGAGCCTATTGATTTTCCAACTGATTTTCCTCGGGGAGTGAAGCAAAATGAAAATGGTGGCTGGCACAGTGATAATCTTGATCAAGCAACAACACAAACCCTACTTACGTTAGCACGAGAAGAACAAGTTACAACTTTTGAAGCCATTATTGCGGTGATTGCTTTATTAATGACTCGGCTTTCTAGGGCCTCAGAAGTGACGATAGGGACAGTGGCTTCGCATCGTAATTTACCTGAGCTGAGTGATCTGATAGGTAATTTTGGGAATGTTATTCCACTGCGGATTAAGGTTGATAATAAACTTTGTTTTCGTGAGCTGATCCGTGATTGTGCGACACAATGTCGTGCTGCTTTTTCACATGCAGACTTACCCTTTGAATTATTACTTGAAAAATTACAAATAAAACGAGGGGAATCGCAAAACCCATTATTAGACACTATGGTGACTTTCTTAAGCCATGGGATGTCTCCACCCATAATAGATGGCTTAGATGTACATTGGGAAAAGTATTTTAATGGTACAACGCAAACAGATCTCTCTTTTGACGCATTATTAAAAGATAACTGCCTTCAGTTTCAAGCCACTTGGCGTGCTTCATTATATCGACCAAAAACCATACCAAATCATTTAAAACGGTTGCTACAGTTACTTAAACATTGTGTCCAAGAACCAGATATAGCACTAGCAAACATTACCACTGTATTACCCGATGAAAATCAGTTAATAAAATGGGGTCAACGCGATGCTTTTGTAAGCCCAGTAACAACGCTCGTTGCTTGGTTTGAGAGTACCGTGAGTAAATACCCAAATCGAACTGCCGTTGAGTTAGTTGGCAGTGAAACGATAAAGAGTATTTTGCAAAAACAAAACGTGCTGCATGACCTCAGTTTTCTAACGCTCAATGCAAGAGCAAATAGAGTCGCAAGGTGGCTAGTATCGCAAGGGATTGGGCCAGAAGATCGGGTTGCCATAATAATGCCTCGCCAGTTGGAATGGTTCGTTGTGATGCTTGGTACACTCAAGGCAGGTGCCGCTATTGTACCTATAGATCCAAATTATCCAGAGGATTACATTAACCGAGTACTTACATTGGCGGCGCCAAATATAGTAATTAATAATGGTGATGCACATTCATTTGAATCAGCTAAAGCGACTGAATTAAAAACTAAAACAGTCAGTTTGTTAGTTATTGAGAATGAAGCATTAAGTATAAAAAATAATGATCTTAATCTTACAAACGAAGGGAGATGCCGGCCATTGCACCCATCTCATCCAGCCTGTATTACGTTTACATCAGGCTCAACAGGGCAGCCAAAAGGTGTTGTTGTAAAACATGCTTCTCTGGTTAACCTTATTGCTAGTCATAAACACGATCTCTATAGCGAAGCTTCTGCGCTTGTAGAACATAATCAGCTAAAAGTTGGCCATGCTTGGTCTTTGGCTTTTGATGCCTCATGGCAACCTACACTGTGGATGTTTGAAGGCCATAAAGTCTATTTATTTGATGCAAATACGATGCAAGACGCGGTCACTCTTGCCAAAGAGATAATGCTTAAAAAAATGGATTTTATTGAGTTAACTCCCAGTATGCTAGATGAAGTATTACCGTGGTTACAGTCAGGACTTACAGATACAAATGGGCAATTTATTGAACCTCACACACCTGCAATATTGGGTTTTGGTGGTGAATCGGTAAAACAAGAGCTTTGGCAACGTATAAAGGGCCTTCCTGGTACGTTGGGCTTTAATTTATATGGCCCGACAGAGGCAACAGTGGATGCGATGATTGCTAAAACCAATGCCGCTGAAAAGCCGGTAATAGGTGGGCCGGTTGCAGGAGGGCAAGTTTATGTTTTAGATAATTGCTTGCAATTAGCGCCTTTAGGGGTGCCAGGTGAGCTTGCAATTGCTGGTGCTGGATTAGCAAGAGGATACCTTGATCGTAGTGATTTAACAGCAAGCAAGTTTATTGCTAATCCTTTTGCTGAACAAGGTGAAAGACTTTATCTAAGTGGTGATAGAGTAAAATGGACAACTCAAGGAAATATTGAATACATTGGCCGTATAGACGAGCAAGTAAAAATTAGAGGTTTTCGTGTTGAGCCGCTCGAAGTTGAGTCAACCATTGAGCTGTTAATTAAATGTCCTTGCGCTGTCATTGCCAGAGCAGTTACTCAAAGTGCGATGGAGCTAATTTGTTATATTGAAAATGAAATAGAGCAACTAAGCGATAATCAAGAGGCTAATTTAAACTTAATAGCCCGCTTTCGCTATGTATGTGAGCAAGCTCTACCTCCTCACTTAGTCCCCAAATATTTTGTAATTAATAAAAAACTACCTAAATTACCTAATGGAAAAATTAATCGTAAAGCGCTGTCGATACCTGATGATTTAGGTGTTATTGCCAAAAGAGCCCCTCGTAATGAACTGGAGAAAAAGCTATGTAATTTAGTGTGTGACGTTTTAGGGATTGAGACAATAGGCATTGACGATGGATTTTTTGCAGTGGGTGGCGATAGTATTTCAGTTGTAAAATTAGTCAGCCGCGCTCGTCGAGAAGGGATCCACCTTACTCCTCGCCAAGTATTTAATGCAAAATGCATTGCGAATTTGGTTAAAGAATTACACGAAGTTGATCCCCTCGGAGACAGTCAAAATAGTAAAACGGTTAGCCACGATAGTAATGATAAAGGTCAGCTTACTTCAACTTTATTAATGCAGCGCTACCTTAATGCAGCGACACCGCTTGATCGATTTGCACAACTAGCAAGTGTAGTAGTGCCTGAAAGTATGACGGCTGGTGAACTAAAAGAGCTTGTGTATGCTTTACTTAATCGCCATGGGTTGTTGCGAGCTCAATTGGTGCAATCGGGTACGGGAGAGTTATCCCTAAATGTTCCGGTTGAAAATACCCAAACTATTTATTGTGAGCAAACTTATCAACAGTGTGATGATAATAAATATAGAGTGTATTCTGAAAATGCTGATTTACCCACTTTAGAAAACTCAGGTGTATTATCAGCAGCTGAGTTGGCAAAACAACTATGCAGTAATTTAAGTCCTAAAAACGGTGTTATGGTTGCCGTATTGTTAGTTAAAGAAAATGAAAATAATAACCAAAGAGCTTGGTTTGCCATAAACCATTTAGTCATAGATGCCTCATCATGGCATATTTTGGCTGAAGACCTTGCGATTGTCCGAAATCAGCAAGTGAGTAATGAAAAACTTGAATTACCTCCCGTACCAACATCATGGCGTAGTTGGTCCAATCATATAAATAAATTAAGCCAGCAGTATATACCTGCGCCAAATTCAACCAATTTGGGAACGTTGGCAAGTGCTCACACATTAACTTGGAGCTTGGAACCTTATAATAAAACATGTCCTGCATTAACTGTCGCTCGTAGGTTAGGGCTTCCACTGGCTAGTTTATTACCTGCTATAAGTTGCTTAGCTGCTATTACATCAAAATTAAAACCAGCGCTAGATAATCGCTGCCCTACCTTGGTACTAGAGCGGCATGGTCGAGAAGTACAGGAACCAACACAAGATTTAAGCAGGACCATTGGCTGGTTTGCCCGTGAAGTTTATGTGGCTCTCAATAGTGATGTTTTAAAGACTAAATCGGACGAAATGTCGAGCCAGTTGATAGAAACAGTGTTGCGTAAATGGTGTGGTCAAATTATTCAGCAAGACTCTCCTTTTGTATCATCAAGTGGTGTCGCGCCTGTTCAACAAAGTGTAAATGGATGGTTAGTCGGTTTTAATTTTCTTGGTGATTTAAATTTATCCTCCAATTCAGATTTATGGTCAGTAACTCCGCTTCTTGAGCAGCTCACTGAAGCTTGCTCCGATCACTGGCCGTTACTAAATTCTTTAGATTTAACAGCCTATTACAGCCAACAAAAAGGGATAAAAACACTTCACTTTAATGCGATAGCACCTAGTAGCGAATTGCACCATAGTGATCTACTACGATTTAAAGCTGAGTTAAATAAGCTTTTTCATCAACTACACGACTGTTTTATTGAAGAACAACAACAGCTACAAGCGCAAGGTCTTGTTGATAGTAATAATTTGACAATTAAGCCAGCTACGCCACTGCAAGTTGAAATGCTTCGCCACTGTCATGGACTAGCAGATCCATGGACAACACAAATGGAAATAACTCTTTCTAATCAACACAACCCAGAAATATCTGAAAGTGCTTTAAAAGCAGGGGCCGCGGATCTTCTGCGCCGTCATGACGCGCTAAGATCAGGCTTTTTTGTGAAAACATTTTCTACCTTTACTGCCGATATACTCGAGCCTGTATGGGAAACTTTAGATTTACGTGGTGAACCAAGTGAGCAATATGAAGCATTGTTAGTGCAGCATCGCACAGCATGGTACCAATATCGCTTTGAATTTGATGCTCCGCCACTCATGCGATTTTTATCTATACGTATAAGTGATAGTCAGTGGCTAATTTTGATTCATTGTCATCACTTACTGCTTGATGGTTGGTCAGCCCCTCGAATTTTGCAAGAGTGGCTTGGAGGAATGAGTGCTGAAGCCACTTTAGCTTATCCAAATTTACATTGGGGTCAATATCTTGATTGGTTACAAAAACAAGACCCGACAATAGCTTGTCAATATTGGAATAAAGCGCTGAATGGTTTCAAAGCCCCTTCATTATTGTGCCCGACAAGACAGCAACGATTTCCTTCACAAGAATTATCTAGTGTGCTTTGTGCTGCTGTAAACACAGATGTTAAAGCATTAGCTGCAAAGATTAATGTATCTACGGCCATGCTATTTCAATTGGCATGGGCTAAAACAGTGGGTAATGCACTTAATCAGGACGATGTCGTATTTGGTTTATTTGATTCTGGTCGTGCAGCGTCGTTAGCAGGTATTGAAACGCTTGTTGGATTGGTTACTCAGTTAGTACCAATACGGATTAAGACCGATCCTTTGAGTAGTCCAATTGCGTTGTTGCAGCAGTTGCAAACTGAACAATTTGAATGGCAAGCGTTAGCTCCGGTTAGGTTGGATAATTTGGAGGCGACTCATCGTTTTGGTGAATTTTTTGATACTTTATTAGTTATTGAAAATGCCCTTGAT
The DNA here is from genome assembly GCF_037162545.1 of Pseudoalteromonas sp. B131b. Lineage (NCBI taxonomy): Bacteria > Pseudomonadati > Pseudomonadota > Gammaproteobacteria > Alteromonadales > Pseudoalteromonadaceae > Pseudoalteromonas > Pseudoalteromonas sp. B131b. The sequence continues at coordinate 604,824 of NZ_JARLUZ010000002.1, forward strand.
GCGGATACACAAACCGCAGATTCAATTAAACAAGTCGATTCATATCAAGGACTTACATTACCAGTTGCATTGGCAGGATTGAAGGATGTTAAGTGGCAAGATTCGGTTGGCCAAGCCGCTGCTTTATTTATCTACCCTGGTGCAACAACCAAGATCCGTTTGAGCTTTGACCCGCATGCAGTGGGCAAAAAACGTAGCGTTCAGCTATTAACTGATTTTGAGTTCTATTTGCAAGAAGTTGTCGATAGTTGTAACAAATTCAGTCATGAAGCCGCAAATTCTGCGCAACTTAATAACAGCGAATTAAACCCCCTATCAACAGTCTCTTTGGAGTTAAATCATGAGTGAAGATATTTTCGATGATGAATCAATGGCATTTGTAGTTCTTATCAATCATGAAAAACAGTATTCGTTATGGCCTGAAGTATTAACTATTCCTTCTGGTTGGGAGCAGGTTTTTGGCCCTCAAACACGTGATACTTGTTTGAGTTGGCTAAATGATAATTGGACAGATTTACGTCCTAAATCACTCATAGAGATGGATGGGAATTAATATGGAGCAGATTAACAAAGGGATGCCAGCAGGTACAGCATGCCTGTATCAATCCTTTGCTGAACAAGCCGTTATGCACCCTAATCGCATCGCCGTTAGTGATGAACATAGCTCCTTGACATATAAAGCGCTTAAACAAAAAGCTGATTTGGCATCACATCGACTTTATGCAAGTGGTGTTCGTACAGGAAACTGCGTGGCTTTAATACTGCCTAGAAACTGTGAGCAAATTATTCACGTGTTAGCAATATTGCAACTTGGAGCGTGCTATGTGCCGATTGATCCCGACTACCCTAAAGAAAGGATCGATTGGATAATTGCTTGTAGTCAGCCTAGCGCAATTGTTACTCAGCGAGAGTTGAGTAAGACACTTTGGGGTAACGATTCACTTACTAAAGCTATGAGTCATTTGTTGTTTGTCGAGGACCAATTTAACTTTGTTCCAGATGAGCACGAGAAACCAGTTTACAGAGCCGCAGGTGCTTTCGCTTATATTATTTTTACTTCAGGGTCGACGGGAAACCCTAAGGGAGTTGTTGTAGGGCATCAGCAAGTTCTGGCCTTAATTAATGCGGCAATGCCTTTATTAGATGCAACACATACTGATGTTTGGGCTTTGTTTCATTCACTGGCTTTTGATTTTTCGGTGTGGGAAGTGTGGGGAGCTTTGACCACAGGAGCCAAGCTAACGATTATTCCAAAAAGTGTAATTTGGTCACCAGACGCCTTAGTGCAATATTTGAGAGCAGAAAAGGTCACTATTCTTAATCAAACGCCTTCAGCATTTTATGCCTTAATTGACGCAGAAAGTAAGGCTCTAAAAATGAGTGAGCAACCACTATGCTTGCGCAAAGTGGTCTTTGGTGGTGAAGCACTTAATTTGGATAAAGTAAAAAAATGGTGGCAGCTTTACCCTTGCGAAACATTGCAATTGATAAACATGTACGGGATCACAGAGACAACGGTGCACGTAACATGGCTAACACTAAGTGATTCACTTTGTGGCACTGAAAATAGTCCAATAGGTGAAGGACTATCTAGTTTGGAGGTGCTTTTACTTGATGAAAATTTAGAAAAAGTGGCTGATGGTGAAATTGGTGAAATTTATGTAGCAGGAGATCAAGTGGCATTCGGTTACATCAATCGCCCTGATCTAACCGCGATGCGATTTGTTGCCAGTCCTTTTCACACTGGGAAGCGGATGTATCGTTCGGGTGACTTAGCGAAGCAAATTGATGGTCAACTCTTTTATTTTGGTCGCGCAGACAGGCAATTGAAAGTAAGGGGATTTCGTATTGAGCCGAGTGAAATAGAAGTTGTTTTAGAATCTCATGCAAAGATACAAAGAGCAGCCGTGATAGCAAAACCATGCCTCGACAGTGGTTTATCAGATGGCTTAATTGCTATTTTAATCGCGACAGAGGAATCATTTACCGCACAACCAATAGCAACATTGAGAAATTATCTATCTCAGCTTCTCCCTGTTCACTATTTACCTTCAGACTTTCTATTTGTTAAAAAATTCCCGCTAACAGTAAATGGAAAACTGGATGAGAAAGCGTTACTTATGCAGTGGCAAGCAAATCAAAAAAGTACTTCTTCTTTGCATCAACAGCGGCTAGAGCTGCTGCGTTTGAAGCAACAAGACATCCTCGCCAAGTCAACAACATGATTTGGTAAAGACAAACATTAAGAATGGAAACTACCCAAATGAATAAAAATAGTAATTCAGCCTCGCTATTAGAAGATGTACTTGCTGTCGTTAGTAATACGTTAAATTTACAGCCTGGCGCTGTCTCAGCAGAATGTAACCTAATTGAAGCAGGACTTGATTCGATCACATTAATGAACTTAGTGTCAACTTGGCGAGCGGCTGGTTATGATATTAACTTTGCAGATTTAGCTAAAAAACCATTCGTGGGGGCATGGGTTGAGTATCTTAGGGTATCGGCTGCCAGCCTCGCTGATAATACACAAGACACTATCTTTGGGGTCCCAAAAATAAAAATCGGGAAACTTCCTCATGCGCCTTTTTCACTTGCGCCTATGCAGTATGCCTATTGGTTAGGACGTGATGTTAATCAACCGCTTGGGGGTGTATCAGCGCATCTGTATTGTGAATTTGAGTTGTCGGCAATCAATGATAAGTCACAGCCATTAGATTTAGCCCGTTTGACGCTAGCAATAGAGAAACTTGTTCAACGTCATAGCTCGTTGCGTTTACAAGTATGTTCCAGCGGACAGCAAATACATAATCCAAGTAATAATACAGTGCATGTCATCTTTAATGATTTACGAGATAAACCTACTGATGTTGCGCAGCAGTTATTAGAGCAGTATCGCTCGACCTATTCATCACAAATGTTAGATATTGAGTCAGGAGAAGTATTTGCGGTCGCTTTAAGCTTATTAGAAAATGGTAACAGTCGCCTGCATTTAGACATTGATATGATAGCTGCAGACGCCGTTAGTTATCGCACGCTACTGCGTGATCTTGCACTGTTATACGATGACCCCGATGTAGAACTTGCTGATTTAGCAATGAGTTATAAAGATTGCCGAATGGCCATTGAGCATAATTGGGAGTCAATAAAAGAAAGCTCAGGAATGTGGTGGCAAACACAGCTAGCTTCTTTACCCAATGGTCCATTACTGCCTTTAAAAGCAGCTTCATCGCAGCATCCTATTACAACACGACGCCATTTTAATATTGATCCGCAGCGTAAAGCACAATTATATGCGCAATGTCGTCAGTACGGATTAACCCCATCAGTGGTGTTAGCAACCGTGCTGGCAGAAACCCTGGCTGGATGGAGCAAAGATCCGCGTTTTATTCTTAATGTTCCTTTATTTCAACGTCCACTCGCAGGCCCTAATATTAAAGAGGTGGTAGGCGACTTTAGTAGTTCAATACTCCTCGATGTTGATACTGGCCCGACTGCAACTTTTGTGACACGAGCGCGTGATGTTCAATCTAGTATGCACGAGGGAGCAGCGCGCGCAGACTACGGTGGAGTCCATGTTTTAAGAGATTTAGGGCGTGCACGTGGGCAGCAAGTGACAGCGCCTGTTGTATTTACAAGCGCATTAAATTTAGGTGAGTTATTTGATGCAAATGTGCGCCGAGTATTTGGGGATCCTATTTGGATTATTTCTCAAGGGCCACAGGTATTACTTGATGCGCAAGTAACTGAACTTGATGGTGGTATTTTAATTAACTGGGATTGTCGAGAGGATGCTTTTGTTGATGGTGTGCTCGATGCAATGTTTAATTTTTTCAGTAATACCGTGGTGAACCTCGTCACTGAGCCGGATTATTGGGATACGCATATTGGTGATACGTTACCCAAAAATAGAGCCGTTGCTGAGGTCCAAGAGCCAGTAATTACTAAAAATTTGGAACATGATGAAACCTCGTTAAGTATGCCAATAGTTCGTGTGGTAGCTTCTATTTGGCATGAAGTGATCGGGGGGATGGTAGTAATATTCATCAAAACTTATTTGCTGCGGGTGGGGATTCTGTTTTAGCAAGTTCGTTAATCGCGCAAATTAGGGAAATCTTCGGATCCAATTCGATAGACATGAAAAGCTTATTTAGTTCACCTTCTATTGCAGGCATTGCCGCTTCAATTACTGACTCGAGCGATGCTGAAGAAGTATTACAAATTGCTCAAGTGTATTGTGAAATCTTAGATTTAGATGATGACGCACTCAGTGCTGAATTGGAAATGGAGGGGTCACTGTGACTGAGTTTGTGCCTACCGAAGCCGGGTTATATGCTTGGCCAGAAGAAATAAGCAGAAAGTACAAAGAGCAGGGGGTGTGGAAAAATGAAAACTTTGCAAATTGGTTAACTGCAAAACTTAAGCAATATGCTGATGTTATCTTGCTCAGCGGCCCCGACCTTCAATCTGGTGAATGGCAACAGATGACAGGCCAAGAAATAAGCGCTGTCGTGAATAATATAGTAGAGCATTGCCACAGTATTGGTCTTGGACGAGGTGATAAAGTAGTGATGCAAATGGGTAATAATAATGCATTTGTATTAACCTTTTTCGCTTTACTCCAGCTTGGCGTTATTCCTGTCATGGCGTTACCTGGACATGGACAACGTGAAATTTTGCATTTTGTGAAATTAACACAAGCACGTGCTTGGTTTGTTAGTGAACAATCGATTAGCTTCGATTGTCATGCATTTGCCAATGAGCTACTTGATACAGTCCCAACACTTAAACATGTTGTTGTGGATGGCCTAGATTTAAAACCGCATCAGTCAATATTATCTTTACTAGGATTTACTAAGGCAACTGAAGCTCAAATGACAGCACTTGAGTTTCCTGGTCTCGCAGCGGATCCTGCTGAAATGGCTTTATTATTATGCTCAGGCGGTACAACAGGAATACCGAAGTTAATTCCAAGAACACATAGAGATTACCTCTACAATATAAAAGCCAGTGCTAAGCTGTGTGAATTGAGTTCACAAGACCGCTATCTTGTAGCATTACCAGCGGCGCATAATTTTCCATTAGCTTGCCCAGGTATTTTAGGTGCGATTGAAGTGGGGGCTGGTGTCGTTATGTGTCCAGTGCCGAGTCCTGAAATTGCATTTGAGTATATTGAAAAAGCAGGGGTTACGGTGACAGCGTTAGTGCCGACTTTAGTGAAAACTTGGCTTAATTATGCTGCATTAGTAACACCTCCAGCGGCATGTCTTGATTTATTACAAGTTGGCGGTGCTAAACTTGATGAAGCTACAGCTCGCAGAATCGGTAATGAACTTAATTGTAATTTACAACAAGTGTTTGGCATGGCTGAAGGACTTCTTAATTTCACTCGTAATTCAGATCCTAGTGTTTTAAAACTCAAGACTCAAGGACGTCCATTATCTGATTTGGATGAAGTTAGGGTGGTGGACGAACAAGGCCAGGATGTTGCCAAGGGAAAGTGTGGCGAGCTGTTGACCAGAGGTCCATATACAATCCGTGGTTATTATAAAGACGAGCAGGCCAATCAAAAATCATTTACTACTGAAGGTTATTACCGTACTGGGGATCAAGTAAGGCGGCTAAGCAGTGGTCACCTTATTGTTGAAGGCCGAATCCAAGAGGTTCTTCGCCGAGGTGGAGAAACTATTTCTGTTGAAACATTAGAAGCTCATTTAGCTTGTCATCATGGCATAAAAGATGTTGCTGTTGTGGGACTACCTTGCGAACAACTCGGTGAGCGAACATGCGCAGTTATTGTTTCGCAAGACCCAAATTCGCCTAACTTAGCACTCAAAGACGTAAGGCAATACTTAGCGGCACAAGGTGTTGCACGCTATATGTTGCCAGATACAGTGGCGTACGTTGAACATATCCCATTAACCGTTATAGGTAAAATTGCTCGTAAAAAATTATCTGCACAAATTCACCTTGAGCTTAATAAGCAACATCAAGCAATACAAACAGTGTGAATTAAATTAATGATGCGCAATCACCACCAGAGGATGTACCGCAATGGCTGGCTGCTGAATATAAGCAAGCTAATGATGTTGATTGTGGCTAATAGTGGATTGGTAGTGCGTTTAAAGTATTAGTTATTACTGGGAGTTTGTTGTTTAACTTGTTGATGAAACAAACTCCCTCAATACCCTTTATTTAATTATGAGGTGAGCCTTATCATCGATGAACAATTTACTTTAACGGCTGAGTTAAAGAGCGAATACCAAAGTCGAGTAATTGAGTATGCACGTGAATTACTGCAATTTGAATCGGTAACACCTGATGACGCAGGTTGCCAAGCATGGATTGCAAAAAAATTATCAATGCTGGGAGCAAAAATCGATACATTTGAAAGTCATGGGGTGAGTAACCTAATTGCTGTTATATCTAATGGTGATGGACCCGATTTAGGTTTTTGTGGGCACACGGATGTTGTGCCCGCAGGTAATCTTAATAAATGGCAAGCCCCACCTTTTGCAGGTAAAATTAAAAATGATTACCTGATCGGTCGAGGTATCGCAGATATGAAAGGCGGTATTGCCGCAGCCTTAGTTGCAGCTGAGATGCTAGTACTCGAAGGGAGCTTTGTTGGGCGACTATGGTTTTTAATTACCAGCGATGAAGAGGGCGATGCTTTATTCGGCTCATGTGAAATTGTAAAACACTTTAAAGATGCAAAACAGGACTTGGATTATTGTATTGTTGGAGAACCGACATCAATAAAGCAGTGCGGTGACATGCTAAAAATTGGACGCAGAGGGGCGTTGAGTTTTGCCATTCAAGTTAATGGAAAAAGTGCGCACGTTGCTTATCCGACTCAAGGCATTAATGCTATCCATCATGCCTGTAGCATTGTAAAAGATTTAATGAAATTTGATTGGGATAATAGAGATAGCAATCAGCTTGGTACAACAATGCAAGTCACTCATATCGACTCAGGCCTGTGCAGCGATAATGTCATACCTGACGCTGTAATAATTAATTTAAATATTCGTTATACCACGGCTTACAGTGAAGATGATCTAATTCATTTAGTCACTCATATTGTAACGCGAACTACTAATGATTTCTCACTAACAACATCGCATGCTTGCAACCCTTATTACTCTGCAGAGAATAGTAAAAATAAACTTTCGCTAATAAAAGAGTGTAAAACAGCCATTAATCAATGTACTGGTTTGCTTCCTCAAACCTCAACTGCAGGAGGGACTTCTGATGGCCGTTTTTTTAGCGATATTTGTCCGCAAGTAGTTGAACTTGGTTTAACTAACGGCACTATCCATCAAGAAAATGAACGAGTTCATATTAGCGAGCTTGGAAATTTAACAAATATCTATTTTACGGTGTTTAAAAAGTTACTAAGTAACCTGAACACGGGTTAAGAGATTTACTAACATATTGAATCATGGTGATATTTAAATTTATTTTCTCTAGCCAGAGATTTTCAGTGAAAACAAGGCGAATTTACGCGTCAATAGCTGGCCTATTGCAAGTAAATTCAACGCAGTTAGCGCTGAAAATAGCTGCTCGAGATAGATTTATTATCCAGAGTTCAGGTTAAATAAATAGGGGAAAAATAAGCTTTAATTTACTTCTCGATGTTGAATTTGCAGCCGAGTGTTTGATTTTTAGGCAAGGTAGCGCCTATGTAGTGTGGTTATTTACCATAAGTAGGCGATGACAAACATGGATGACACTCGCTGCTATTTAGGTTTGACTCGGTGATGAAACCCTTTTGTCATCCACTATTTTAATTATTCTCACAAGGATACAGCTATTAGAGTAACGCGGGCCGTTATGGGGCGACTTGGTTACACATTTTACGCCGTGATTAAATGGCCTTTAAATTGAAATAATTTAACTCTGAAAAGCTAACATACCTTATTACCTAAGAGGCTAAACTAAATTTTATAGGTCATTAAAACAATCATAATAAAAACTACAAGTTGCAAATGAAAACTGTTAGTATTTTTGTTTTCAAATTAAATTTAACATCAATGAAACCCTTATCTATTTTATTTATTATGTTTGTTACTTTACTTGCTAATAGCTATGTACATGCAAGTCCGCAGCCTGTTAATCCACAGCGAATAGTGGTTGCAGGGGGCTCAATAACAGAAGTTATTTACGCCCTTGGTGAACAACAACGCATTGTTGGCGTTGATAGCACCAGTGTTTATCCAGCCGCTGCAACTCAGAAGCCACAAATTGGCTATGTTCGCAAAATAAGCGTTGAAGGTGTGTTGTCATTAAATCCAGATCTTATCCTCGCTGAATCAGATGTTGGTCCTAAAAAAATGGTTGAGCAATTAAAGCTCACTGGCGCTAACTTGGTTATCTTGCATGAAAACGACAACTTTTGGCGTATTGAAAATAAAATAGAGCAAATAGCCAAACAATTAAATGTTGTGAGTAAGGGCAATATGCTCGCAGACTCTTTGCAAGCGGACCGCAAGGCCTTGTCATATATTTTAGAGCAAACTAGTACTAAACCTAAGGTTTTGGTTATCCGCAGTAGTCAACTTATGGTTGCAGGGGCAGAGACGACTGCTGATGAGTTGGTAACTATTGCCGGTGGAGTGAATATGATGGCTCAAACAATGGTTAACTGGCAGACGATTTCAAGCGAGGCTGCATTGGCACTAAATCCTGATGTGATTATTAGTATGGGAATTGGCGCCAATGATCAGCAACCAAGCGCTGAAATATTATCTGTTTTTAAATATTCAAATGCGATAAAAAATGGGCGTATTTACAATTTTGATGCGCTCTATTTGTTAAGTATGGGGCCTAGAACGCCTCAAGCGGCCGTAGAATTAGCGCATGCATTTTATCCTAAAACACGCTTGCCAGATGGCTATCAATATAGATTTTTAAAATTAGCTGAAAACAGCACAAAACAACAGGACGAGCGATAGTTATGCTGGCGTTAGGAAATAGGTTATTAGCGCAACAACGGATACGGGTTTTATCTATTCCTGTTTTGTTTATTATTTGTATATTGGTGTTTTTTATTGCCCTAAGTCAGGGAGGGGTTGTGATAACGCTGCGCGAGACGATGCTTATGCTAACCCAGCCGGTAGATGATCAGCTTAAACACGCTATAATTTGGCAGATCCGCCTTCCTCGTATTCTACTTTCGATGGTTGTTGGAGCTGGTTTAGCAACCAGCGGTGCTGCAATGCAAGCTTTATTTAGAAATCCATTAGCAGATCCTGGCTTGATTGGCATTGCCAGTGGTGCAGCGTTAGGTGCAGTAGCAACTATTGTATTAGGAACAAGCTTGTTTGCTAATTTTAGCGACAACTTAGGCTACTATGCGGTGCCTGTAGGGGCATTTTTGAGTTGTATAGCGGTATGCATGTTTATCTATCGGTTGGGCGCGCAAAATGGGCGTTTTACTATCGTTAGTCTACTACTGGCAGGGATTGCCGTAAATGCGATTGTAAACGCTATTATCGGTATCTTAACACTGGTAAGTAATGAGCAACAATTGCGTGATTTAACATTTTGGAGTATGGGCTCTTTGGCGGGGAATCACCTTGCGATGATAATGCCAACACTCGGTATTATTATTGGTTGTTGTATTGGTTTATTACGTTTATCTAAACCTCTTAACGTGTATTTATTAGGAGAGGCTCAAGCGAAGCATGTCGGCATTAATGTGACTAAATTGAAAAAGCAGGTTTTTATATATACGGCACTTTGCACTGCCGCAGCCGTCGCAATTACGGGCGTTATTGGTTTTGTTGGCTTAATAGTGCCGCATATTATGCGCTTAATATTAGGCCCAGATCACCGTTATTTATTACCAGCTTGTATGTTAGGGGGAGCATTAATGCTTAGCCTTGCTGATTTATTTGCCCGTACCATAATGCTACCAGCAGAAGTGCCCATTGGTCTAATAACCAGTGCTATTGGCGGTCCATTCTTTTTGATTATGCTGCTAAAAACTTACCAAGGAGCAAAGTGAACTATGTTAATTGGCAATCAACTTAGCGTAAAAATTAAACATAAAACGTTGCTGGATAATATTGATTTTTATGTAAAACCACATGAAATTGTAGTTATCATTGGTCCCAATGGCGCAGGTAAATCATCATTAATGAAAGCATTATCAGGAGATTTGCCGTTAAGTGGCGGAACGATAAATATTAATCAACGAGAGTTAAATGAGTATAGTTTGCTAGAGCTTGCTAAATTAAGGGCGGTATTAACCCAGAGCTACGAGTTAGATTTTCCTTTCACCGTCAATGAAGTTGTTGATATGGCGCATTTTAGTCATCAAGAACAGTGTACGCAGGCTACTTTGAAACAGTGCTCTAATGATGCAATGAAAGCAGTAGGGATTACTCACCTAGCACAGCAATGCTTTACTCAGCTTTCTGGTGGTGAAAAGCAACGTACTCAATTAGCGCGTGTATTGTGCCAATTACAGCCAAGTTTAACTCAGCAAAAAAATGCTTATTTATTAATTGATGAGCCAACTGCTAGCTTAGATTTATATCATCAATATGAAGTTATGAACCAAGCCGTTACAACGGCAAAACAAGGCGCGGGAGTTGTTGCTGTTCTTCATGATTTATCACTTGCTGCGAGCTTTGCAGATCGAATTTACATGCTTGATAAAGGAAAAGTTGTTGCTCATGGCTCGCCTGAAGAAGTACTAACACAGCGCCATTTAAGTAATGTTTATAATATTAATGCAAAGCTGCAAACAGATATTGAAGATGTACTTCCCCACATTATGGTGGCGGAAAAAACACTCACAAATATATGATTTTAAGTTGTATCGATTACATATTATTGAGTGTTTTTATAAAGGGGTAACTAGGGCCTGTTTATCTTTCGAGGTTAAATTTGCAGCAGTATGTTTGGTATTTAGGCAAGGCTGAGCCTATGTAGTGTGGTCACTGCCCATAAATAGGCGATAATGCAGTATAAAGACCAAACATGCGCTTCCCTTTGAGGGACGATTAACTCTTTGTTGCCTTGTTATCGACACGATTTTCTTACCTAAAAATAGATCACTTAATTAAGCTAATTGGTATTACCGCAATGAGAGTGGACAAGTGTAGCTACATCTTGTAATTCAATATTTTCAGGTATCGCTATCTCTTTGGCTGATGCCTGTAGCCATGTTTTAGCATCATCAAGTGATTTAAATACGGCTCCAGGTATACCAAAGGCTTTTTGAACGCTCATATTCTGCAATTTTTGATATTGCTCATCAGGAACAACGATAAGCATCGCTTGAACAAGTTGTTGCATTTTCTCTGCCGCACCATTTTTAAGCCATTCTTGTGTTGCAGGACCCGCCCCTTTAGGGTGTTGTAAGGATGCTTCATCTGTATAAACACGCACTACAATAAATGCTTCAGCTCTATCAAACCAACGATCCCATGATATTAAAGAGTCTAAGTGCATTGCTAGCGTGCACTCCCCTTTGCTACTGTTACAGCTAATGGCCAGAGGCTGCTATCGTATTTAATTGTTGTCATACTTAATAACCTTTGTTATTGATTTTATAGATTTTCCACAGCAAATAATTTAGCTTTGCCGTGGAAAAATCTGATTGATTAGAATGTATACTGTATGCCCGCACTAATCGTTCTTGGTTGGGTCAATACTGCTGTATCAAAGTTAGTATCAGGTTCATTGCTATCAGCAGGTGCTGTACCTGGATACAATGCAACAGGAGCATCTTCATCAAAAATATTACGTACTGAAAGATACACTCTAGCTTGCTCAGAGATAACGTAGTTCAAACTTGTATCAAAGGTCGCAAAAGCGTCTGTTTTACCGCCTTCATCGTTTGAAATACTGGTATACCAGCCATCAGTGTACTGGCCACTAACGTTAACAACCCAATTATTTGATTGCCATGTGGTCCCTAATTTCATAGAAGCAGAAGGAACCGTAAGTAATGAGTTTCCTTCTAGGCCTGAGTTTGGATAATCAGTGATCTCTGAATCTAACAGTGCAAAACCACCATAAAGATTGAACTGATCATTAATCTGCCAATCGGCATTAAATTCAAAACCAATAGTAGTTACTTCGTCTGCATTTCTAACTACATAAGCTTCATCACGTGAGTTTTCAGGTGTTAAATCAAAAGGTAGTTGCATGTCTGTATATTGCGAATAAAACAGGTTTTGAGATGTGCTTATACTGTTATTAGCCCATTGCTGACGACCATAGATTTCTAAAGAGTTTACGTACTCTTCATCATATTCATAGTTAACAATTGGTGCGCCAAAGGAAATGCCGCCGCCGCCTGCATTATACCCGCGAGATAATTGTAAACCGACAATATGCGTATCACTTACTTGGTAGCTGAGCCCAAGCTTAGGTAATAAGGCACTGTAGTCGTTATCGGATTCTATTTTTGCAATCGCTCTATCAGGATCACCGCCTTCACGTTTGCGGTTTTCTTTTTCGTAGCGTAAACCTGCCGTTAGCTCAAATTTGTCACTAAATGGGAGGGCACCCTCAGAGTAGATTGCAAAATTATCTGAATCATCAGTAAAGCTTTGTTTTACAATGAATTGGATCCAATCATCTTGTTTTGAAGTGTAGTAGCGACTACCAATAACCCATTGTTCGCCGTTATCACCTTGATAGCGTAAACGAGGTTCTATCACAAACTCTTTGTTATCAATATTCGCTTTAGACCCATCTGGCGTAGATTTACGTTCAAAATTAAAGTCTGTTGCTGAAGCCGTTACTTCTAACTGTAGTTGTTGAGTTAATGATGCGCTGTATTCAATGCCTAAGCTTTTAGTATGCGTAACATGAACGGGTTGTTGCGGAAAGTTAGAACGACGCTGATCAAATGGGTAATCAATGATTTCACTATTTGGACCACTGTATTTGTTATCGGTTAGTGTGACAACAACGCGTGTACCGTATTTGTCATCGCCCTCATAAAGTAATTTCCCTCTAATTGCACGGCCTTCCATGTCAGCTGGGTCTTTAACACCAGGGTAAGATTCATAATCAACAGATGAACTACGTTCAAATTGATCTGCTGCAATTCGTAAGGAAAACTGCTCCGAAAGAGGTTGATTATAAATAGCTGAAAGTCGTTTTTGGTCTAAATTCCCGCCTTCAGCACGAATTGTGAACTCTTGTTCAAACGTCGGATCTTGTGTTTCTACCCGTATTGTACCTGCTATTGCATTACGCCCAGCTAAAGTACTTTGTGGCCCTCTGAGAACTTCAATTTGTTCTAGATCCCAAATACCTAAATCGCCAAAAACTATTTCGTTATAAGTCGCTGAACGACCATCAATTTGCCAGTTTAAGCGTGCTCTGCTGCCTGCAAAAAATGCATTCGCGTTTTCTGCGGCTCCAGTACCATCAATACCCCTTACTGTTGGAGCTTTACCAGTACCAGTGACCATTGTGATGTTTGGAATTTCGCTTAATACGTCTCTTACTGTTCTTAATTCGGGGCGGCTTTCAAGTTCTTTACTATCGAAAACAACAACGCTATTACCACTTTGTAGTAGACTTCTTGATAATAACTCTCCAGTAACTTCAATCACGGTCATTTGATCCACTGTGTCATTGTTATCAGAATTAGCTAAAGCTGTAGTAGATGTAAGTGCTGCGAGGGGGATTAAAACATCCTTAAATTTCACAGGTATTCCTTTTTGTAAATGTAAATGATAATTGTTTTCAATACTACATTTGGTTGTATTAAAATACAACACTAAAGTTAATTAATGTTGTATTTTTAACTTAATTGTTAATCAGTAAAGAGGTGGTTTGGCTGTTATTTCAATCTAGGGGCGATTTAATCGCGGCGTGAGGTTTGTAACCTAGTGGGCTTGGTAACGGCTCCTGCGTTACCCTACTGGCAGCGCATGTTTGGCATTTATTCAACGTTATCGACTATATTATGGGGAATAACCACACTGCATAAGCTCAGCCTTGCCTAAATACCAAGCATACGGCTGAAAATTTAACCTCGAAAGATAAACAGGTCCCAGACAAATTTTTTATCTAGCTGTTTCAAATAAAAATTTTAACGACGTATAGTGCAATTTAATTCGTTAAATTGCTCAAAGATTTATGCAGGTTGGTATAACTAGGAATTTTTGAATTCGCACTCTGTGAGCACTATATTTTTGTCACATTGGTAAAATACGGTTAAGTAAGTGTCTTTAGGCACTTGCGGTGAAAGTGCTTCGGTTATTTTAAATTGCAGTTGTTGTTCATTAAAGGCAATGAGCGTAGCCGCTTCAAAGCCAAAAAATTGTTTCACACTTGCGTACAAAGCTTTAAAAATACTTTCTTTTGCTGAGAAGATAATGGTTAACGGGTGTGATACCTGCTCTGCGAACAATCTAAACTGAGGATAGTCATTAGGGTGTAAAATTTGTTCTTGTAGCTCTCGCTCTTGTTTTGCGCTCATTAGCTGTTCGATATCAATACCAATGCCAGCGATATCTGTGCGCTGAGAGGCCATTGCCATTGCAATCCCTTGAGTGTGGGTAATACTACCGATAACTTTATCAGGCCATATCGGCGCGCGATTATTGCCAGAAAGAATATCAAAAGAGAAAATACCGAGTGCGTTTAGTACTTTTTTCGCACAAAATCGGCCAGCCAAATACTCGGCCTTTCGTTTTGTGACTGCTTTTTGAAGTTGCAGCGGTGAAAAAATCTGATAACTCGAAAAGTCACTATCAATAAAGTGGTTACTATCAAATTTACAACAAAAAGTGCTGTGGCTAAGGTAGGGTGTAAACTGAGTATAAGGGGAAAGTTCCATATGCTATTTGCATTTTTCCTAAAATTAAGAGTAGCGCTTTAATGGTACGTTAAAAATATAATAAATAAAGTAAAGTTTATGACCTGTGTTGAGCTTAAGCTCATTGCGTAATGTACAATATGCATGATTAATTAACCTGAACTCTGGATAATAAATCTATATCGAGTAGCTATTGACGCGTAAATTCGCCTTGTTTTCACTGAGAATCTCTGGCTAGAGAAAATAAAGTTAAATATCACCATGATTCAATACGTAGTAAATCTCTTAACCAGAGTTCAGGTTACTTAGTTTTTGAGTGTTTAACGAGTTTGGCACAGAACTTTGATCTCCTGAATAAGGGCAATGCTTGCTTCGTTATCGCTATGCACACATAAACTATCAGCATGTAAAGGTAATACCTTTCCCGATTGAGTTGTTACACAGCCTGTAGTTAACAGTTGTTTTACTTGCGCAATCAGTGCCGATTTATTATGCACGCTACCAGGAATATTTCGCGACACTAACAGTCCTGCATCGGTATATTGACGGTCCGCGAAGGCTTCTAAAATTAATGTTAATTGGTATGTTTTGGCAAGTTGCTGATGGCTATGTGCTTTAGCCGTTGCAAGTAGCATGAGCTTTAATGGGGTTGGGTAGATGGCAATGGCATGCATGACAGTGTTTAATATTGTTTCATCAGCCATCATGTCGTTATAAAGCGCACCATGTGGCTTTACGTAGCTAAGTGTTAATCCCTGCACTTTTGCCATACCTTCAACCGCTGCAATTTGATAATGTAGGCAGTTTATTAGCTCGCTTGCACTAAGATTCATTGAGCGCCTACCAAAACCTTGCAGATCTGGGTAGCTCGGGTGAGCGCCAATTTGTACGTTATATTGTTTTGCAAGAGTGAGCGTGCTTGCCATTACATCGGCATCGCCGGCATGAAAACCACAGGCAATGTTAGCCATATCAATATGTGGCATTACGCTGCAATCAAGGCCCATTTTCCATGCGCCAAAGCTTTCGCCTAAATCACAGTTAAGTTTCATATTAGTGCGCCTTTTGCTGCTTTATAGTGACAGGTAATACACCATTGGCGGGTGACTGCCCAAGTAGTACTTTTGCAAGCGCGGTAAAAGCAGGGCCAGATACAACATCGTTTTTATCGACATCAATATTATATGCGTAGGATGCAAGTACAGCTTGTGCGTAGTTGCCAAATTCAGCAATATCGTAAGGGGCTCTTAAGCTTATAAATACGGTATTTTTATTATTGGCTTTAGCAAAACTGAGTAATGATTTAAGTGCTTTTGGCTGCTGTGCATTATTGAGTGCAAAATTAGCGTCGTCTTTTAAATCATCCATGCCGCCAATTTCTACCGCACTTTGGTTTGGTGTCGCATTACCTGCAATTATTATATCGGCAGTGGTTATATCGATATGTGCTTGCTGCGGGTTAAAACCTTGCAGGCTGCTACAAGTATAGTTAAGCACTTGAGTGCTTATAGCTTCAATGGCTTGTTGCATTGCCATACACTTACGTGTGTCAGGCATAATAATATGAATATGCTGATCTGTTTTAAGGCTAAGCGGTAAAGTGTTTTTATTATTTTTAACTAGCGTTATAGCCTCCACAGCTAGTTGCGCTTCTATTTCACGATGTGCTGCACTGCCAATTGTTTGTTTTGCATTTATAAGTGCGCTGATAGGGTCCAAATGAGTGTTTAATCTAAACTTATTTTTAAGTGATATTATACGTTGCGCTGATTTAGCTATTTCTTGCTCATCAAGTTGCCCTGATTTAACCGCTGCGGCAAGTGATTTTATAAGTTCATCCAACGTTATTAAATCGTCTGGCGTTCTAATTTCAATTGGCATTAGTGCAATATCAACACCAGCTAAAAATGTATTAATTACCGCTTGAGTGGGTGTAAAGAAATGGCTAATACCAGCCATGTCAAGCGCATCAGTTATTACAACACCTTGGTAATTTAGTTCTCCTCGTAAAATGTCGGTTACTATTTTACGAGACATCGTTGCAGGTTTTATCATGGTTTTTCCATCAACGCTTACAAACGTTGTACTATCTAGCGCAGGATACTGAATATGCGCCGTCATGATCATACCGGGATTTTGCTTTGCAATAATGTATTTAAATGGTGCTAAATCTTGAGCGTAAATAACCTCTTTTTCATGACTTACCATAGGTAAACCAGTGTGACTATCGACGCTGGTATCGCCGTGCCCAGGATAGTGCTTTAACGACGTAATAACCCCATTGCTTTCAAATCCTGCAACTTGTTCAGCACCAAGCTTGGCAACTAAAACAGGGTCTTCTCCAAAAGAGCGTACGTTTATTACCGGATTATCTGGGTTCATATTTACATCGATAGTAGGCGCGTAGTTTACATTAATACCCAAAGAACTTAGCTCTTTAGCAATAACCGTTGCCGTTTTTGTAGCGAAGCTTGTTCCGTGTTTTTTATATGTTGCACCAATCGACATGTTGCCAGTAAATGAAGTAGCTAGATCACGCGGTAACCTAGCTACTCGTCCACCTTCTTGATCTATGGATATAAATAACGGTAGTTTACTACTCGATTTACTTGCTGCATTTTGCAGTTGAGCATTCAGTGTAATAGTTTGCTCTATTGATTGGATATTTTCAGAAAACAAGATAACCCCCCAATGTTATGCTTTGCAATTATGTGTGCAAGCTTATCTGGTAATTGAGTTAATGGTGTTCTGCATTGTTTATTCGTACCTTGTTCGCAAAAATAGCGAAAATCAAGCATGAGCTTTTGACCAAGCTGTTGTTCAAGAGAAAGTACAGGTTGTGCGAACGAGGATTGTATTGGCATGAAGCACCCAGATAAAAAAACGATAGACGACACAATATACTTATTTAGCAAAACACACTCCAAAGCTAAATAAAATAGATAAGTGTGTGCAGCTTATCTACTTTTTAGTGCAACTGCAAAACATGGTTTTTCTTTACTAAAGCCATTAACGTATTGTAACGAATAGATAAAATTTATATCGTTAAATTTAATGAAAATCAGTACTTACATATATTTTTTCTGTCTTTGTAAACATTAGATTATAAGTTTTCAAGAGGGTATAATTGTAGGCTTTATATACAATAATAAGTGCAAGCTTTAACTGCCTTGTACTGTGGACGATATACATTTGCTGTACAAATTACTACCTGCACTTAATCTAAGGTTACTCATTCTGCTTTTAGCATTTTCTGCTTCGTTGAGCACTCTAGTAAGTAGTTTTTATTCTACTTATCAAGTGCAAAAAGAGCAGTTAATGAATTACACACTAAAAAGCAATTATGCTTATGCAAATAAGTTGGCTTCGGCAACCGATAATTTTTTAGAAGCTGCAATGCAGCAACTTACTTATTCAGCAAAAATAATAGAGCAAGAAATAAATAATGAAAAATTATTGAAAGAAGAAGTAACCAGATTAAATTTACAAACAAATAGTTTTAATTCTGTAGTGATAAACAAGAACGGTATTATTGCAGCGACGTCTCCTGTTTTACCGCAAATAATGGAGCAAACAATTTCTTCTCCAGGCGCAATACAAGCATTGAAAGAAAAGCGCCCGCTCATTAGTAAACCTTATATGTCAGCCGCAGGTAATTTGATAATTTTTATTTCCCATCCGTTATTTGACAATGCAGGGAATTATTTAGGCTATCTTGGTGGATCTCTTTATTTAAAAGAGCGCAGCATTTTGAATGATTTACTGGATCAACATTATTACGATGAAGGGACACATATATATGTGGTCGATTCTTATAAACGCATACTTTATCATCCGGATCATATTCGTATCGGCACCTATGTAAATAATAACGCAATTATAGATGATGTTATTAATGGAAAAGGAGGGATTGCGAATGTTAAAAGCAGCCAAAATGTTGAGATGCTAGCAGGCTACGCCCCAGTAAAAAAAGCACATTGGGGAGTTATTGCGCAACGTCCAGTTAAAAATACCTTAGCCTCACTTGATACATTGATTATAGAAGTTATCAAACGTACGTTACCAATGGCGGTTATTACTTTTATACTTATAGGCTTTTTTGCTCATTTTATTTCTAGGCCGCTTAAACAACTCGCAAACAAAGTAAATACACTTGATAACCCGGCTAGTTTTGAAAATTTTGAGAATATAAAAGCATGGTATTTTGAAAGCCAGAGGTTAAAGCTTGCCATGTTAAAAGGTGTGAGTATTTTACAAACTCAAATAGGCCAATTACGCCATGATGCACAAACAGACCCACTTACAGGGGCGCATAACCGCAGAAGTTTAAACGGATTACTTAATCAACTTATGCTTAAGCAAATTCCATTTGCAATATTGGAAATTGATATCGATTTTTTCAAGCGTGTAAATGATACCTTTGGCCACCATAAAGGTGATGAAGCACTAAAAACACTCACCGATATTATAAAAAAACTATCCAGAAAGGATGATGTTGTAGCGCGTATTGGTGGTGAAGAGTTTGTACTCATATTACCAAATGAAGACAGCGAAAGTGCTTTTAAAATAGCGGAACGACTACGAACAACCGTTGCTTCAACAAGCATGGACGTTATTGGATTTATTACTATTTCTATAGGTATTGCAACCTGGCCTGAGCACAGTAACGATATAGACCAAGTGTACAAATATGCGGATAAAGCACTTTATTACGCTAAAGAGCACGGCCGAAACTGCTGTGTAATAGCTGACAAAAATTAACGACTTATAGAACCATCAGTATTTAAAATTGGGTTTCTATAGGTGAGTAATTTACGGATACTTCGACATTTTTTACATCAGAATAAGCACTTAATGATTTAGCAACGGCTTTAATATTATCGTCTTGAGTGACTAGTAACATATAGTTATGCGCAGTCGAGCGTATTAAATTAAAGTTGTTGGCTAAATCCTTTGGTACAAAATCAGATGCAAGCGTAAGAACAAGTGTTCCTGTAACGACCCCTTTTTGTTGCATCGTTTGGTTAAAAACAATATCCCCCTTTTTCAATACCTTTGAGTTAAAAATCAATTTATCGCCTGATGACATAATGCTATTTGCTTGCAGATGTCTTTTTTGGCTAACATCTTCTACTGCCGTTTTATTTTTTATGCTGACCTGTGTTGGAGTTTGAGGCTCAGACTGTTGTACGGCTGCAGCAGCTGGCTCTTTGCTGTTATTACAGGCAGTCAAAGTGCCTGAAGCAGTAAATATCAATGCAATTATTAAATACGGCGGTTTCATATTTTTACCTTTTTATTATACAAGATAGAGTTTTTTAGCTTTTTTTACACGACTTATTGCTACTGTCATTTGGTATTACATTTAAAATACATTTAATAAACAAAAATTACAAAATATAAACAGGGTGTTTTATGTCTAATTTCAAACTAACCACAGTAGCAACAATTGTTGCAGCTACTTTATACGCAGGACAACTAACCGCAGCTGAATCAGCGCAATACTTTGATGTAACTGCAAACTCTCAAACTCAAGCAATAGCACCAGCGGCAATGCAGCAACGCGCACTAGCTGAGCGAACGACAGTATCTGGTCATCGTTCTATTTATGACAAACAATTGGGTAAAGCCACATTTTTATGGCAAGCGGTGGGGCAAAAGGCGCCAAATATGTCGCTTATTGAGCCTGCAAAACGAAACCAATATGCAGCGGATCTTTATTTAGAATCTCTAACTGGTATTAGCAGTCAGAAAAGCACAATATCATCAGCAGTAATGACTGATTTGCATGAGCAAAAGCGAGGCTCAATAGTCGCAAAGTATAAACAGCAGGTTCATGGTATTGATGTTTTTAATCGTGAATTCAACTTAATAATGGATAAAGAGTTTAACCTTGTGGCTGGCTCTGGTTATTTTGCGGATACGTCGTCAGCTGAAAAATCATTTGCGGCTTTGAGTGGCTTTGTAAATGCTGAGCAAAGCATTAAATCTGCACTTATGGAATTGGCTGGTATTAATGCATCGCTTCGTAAGATTGGCGAAGAAGGTGGATATGCTAAATATCAGGCCACCTCAGGTGATGATTCTAAAATTATATTAGGTGAACCCCGCGCGAAGAAAGTATTTTTTGAAGTCGCAGGACAATTAGAGTCAGCATATTATGTTGAAGTCGAAGTTGCGGATAAAAATGCGCTTGAAAGCGACTATTATAGCTATGTAATTGGCACTCAAAATAACAAAGTTTATTTTAAGAAAGACTTGAAATCACATGCAGCCGACTTTAATTATCGCGTGTATGCCAATCAAGATGGCTACCCAATGGAAAGCCCTCATGGTGATGTAATTCCAGCTGATGGGCCTAATCAAGTTGATGAAACTGAAATTTTAGACGCGCCAATGGTTGCGTTATCTTATTACAGTAAATTAAGCACAATGGATCCATGGTTAGCTGATGATGCTACAACTACATCGGGCAACAATGTATTTGCTTATGCTGATGTTGTTGCGCCACAAGATTTTAGTGAAGGCGACTTTACAGCTGATACCACAGCCGATCTGACATTTGATTATCCGTACCAAGTAGATCAAGTTGCCAATAGTTTCGCTAATCGAAAAGCCGCAATTGTTAATTTATTTTATATGAATAACTTTTTACATGATTTTTTCTACGATCACGGCTTTGATGAAACATCAAATGTTGCGCAGCTATCTAATTTTGAACGTGGAGGCATAGAAGGCGATCCAATTGAAGCACAAGCGCAGGATAATTCAGGACGTAACAATGCTAATATGTCGACACCTGCAGATGGTGCAAGCCCTCGTATGCAAATGTATTTATACAATAGTAAAGATGCACAAGTCGGTGTTGATTTTGGTATTACAGTTACTTCGCATGCGACTTTAGGTTTATTAGATTCAACACAAGAGTCAGGCTTTGGTCAATATCAATTTAGTGATATTAAAGGGGATGTTGTTCGCTTAGACGATGGTAATACAGCCGATTCAACAAGTATTAATGATGGGTGTGAGCCCGCTATAAATGCCGCAGATCTTGCAGGTAAAATAGCGTTAGTCGATCGCGGCTCATGTTCTTTCACAATTAAAGTAAAAAATGCACAAAATGCGGGCGCAATAGCAGCAATTGTTGTAAATAATGACCCAGACACAGATGAGCCAGCGCCAATGGGCGGTGAAGATGATGCAGTTACTATTCCAAATATGGGATTAAATTACGCTGATGGTCATGCTATGTATGACTTAATGGCTGCGGGCGATACTGTTTCTGTAGATATGTTTACTAAAGCAACATTAAAAGATGGTACGTTTGATAATGGTATTATTGCTCATGAATGGGGACACTATATCAGTAACCGTTTAGTGGGTAACTCATCTGGTTTAATTAACTTCCAAGGTCGCGCAATGGGCGAGGGTTGGGGGGACTTCCATTCACTAATGTTTATTGCTAAAGCTGATGATATTAACATTACAGGCAATGATAAATTCCAAAAGGCATATGGTAGCGGTACATTTGTAGAGGACTTTTATTACGGTATTCGTCGCGTACCTTACTCAACTGATATCGAGGTAAATGCATTATCATTCCGCCATATTACAGAAAATGCAGGCGCTGATATTGGTATTACACCAACAAGTGTAGCTTCTCCACATGCCGCAGGCGAAATATGGGCAACGATGTTATGGGAAAGTTATGTAGCATTAATTAACGAACATGGTTTTGATGAAGCTCAAAACCGCATGGCTGACTACCTTGTTGCTGGTTATAAATTAACGCCAGTAGCTCCGCTTTACACTGAAGCGCGTGATGCCATTTTAGCCGCTGCTTATGCTGTTGAACCTGCTGATTATAAATTAATTTTAGGAGCATTTGCTAAGCGTGGCATGGGATTAGGAGCTGAAGCGCCAGAGCGTTTCAGTAATGATTTAACGGGGGTTGTTGAATCTGATAAATCTGAGCTTGCTACATTCGCGTTAAGCGACGTGATCGTTAATAACGCATATAACGGTGCTGAGCTTGGTTATTGTACTAACGATAATATTCTAGATAAAGGTGAAACAGGCTCTATTAGTGTAAGCATTGTTAACCGTGGTAGTGAAACCTTAACTGGGACTAAAGCGCAGTTAACGGTAATCAGCGATCATGATGTAACACTTGAAAATGATGGGTTAGTTACCTTTGCTGAAACAGCACCATTTGCAGTATCAACAAGTGACGCTATCACTATTACTTTAAATGATGCAGGCACCGCTGAAACACTAGAAATAGCAGTAACCTTCCCTGAGCTTGAAACGGATGATGATATTGTTGAAGCACTAGAAGATTCAATTTCATTCACTGTAAATATAGATTTTGAAGATGAAGCACCTGTTAGTGCTACTGTTTCAGATGATATGGAAGTGTCGGCTGCCTCATTATTTGATTTAAACGAAAATGTAATGTTTGGTGGGGATGCTGCTATCGGTACGCAGAGCATGGATAACAGTGGCAATATAACCACTTTTGATGCTGCGGGCTTTGGGTTAGGCGCTCAGGCAATGTTTTTAAATAACAATAGCTTCCAAACTGATGTGGCGGTTGAGTCTAAATCGTTTGAAATAGGTTACTCAGGTGATTTTGTAATATCATTTTGGCACCTTTACCTCATTGAAGAGAATTGGGATGGTGGTGTTGTAGAAATTAGTGTTAATGATGGCGAGTGGACGGATGTAACGCAAGTGGGTGGGGAATTTAGTGTTGGTTATAACGGCCCACTAATTGAAAATACCTCTCAAGCACTCCAAGAGCGAAATACATTTACAGGACGTAATATTCAAGACGATGGGGCTTTTGGCAACTACGAAACAATTAATTTTGGCAATGCTTTAAATGGTAACCAAGCTAAAATTCGTTTCCGTATTTCATCTGATTCGGCTGTTGCTGATTTTGGTTGGTGGATTGATAATCTAACAATGTCTAACGTGTTATCGCCTGTATTCTCCAAAGTAGTCGCAGGAGACGCTGCAACATCATGTGATAACGCGATGCCATTGCTACTTGTTGAGAGTGATTCAGCAGAAATAACTGAGTCTGGCACTGGCACTATTACAGCGACTGCCACAGATAGAAATGGTGATGTATTAACTTATGCTTGGACGCAAGTTAGTGGTACAGGGGCAACACTGTCGGGTATAGATACAGCAATATTGACTTTCACACCTGGCTCTATAAATGCAGATGAAGAACTTGTATTTGAGGTTGCGGTAAGTGATGGGACGACAACTGTAGCTCAGCAAAGTACAGTAATGGTAAAAAATGAAGCTGTTCCTGTAGTACCTGTAACCGAGAAGAAATCTAGCGGTGGTAGTGTTGGCTTTATTGCTTTATTACTTACCCCATTAGTGTGGTTTAACAGACGTCGTAAAAACGTTAGTAAATAAGTTTAAATAAACGTTATTTAAAAGCCCCTGAATTTATTCAGGGGCTTTTTTATTTGATTAATACCAATCTACTTATATATGGGGTCTATTTAACGTTAAGAAAATTACGCTAGAACTAGGCAAAAGTTTTTGTATCTAGTTGTTCTAAATAAAAAATTTTTAACGACGTTATAGTGCAATTTAATTCGTTAAATTGATCAAAGATTTATGTAGGTTGGTATAATATTTATTTTCTTAAGTTTTCTTTAAGTTTCGCTCGCTAAGTTACAAACATACACTTTATATGAGCGATGTTTATGCAATTAGCACACCTACCTTCATCACCCGTTTATATTGAAAATAACTCACGCTTTGTTAGTGCTCGCATTAATGATGAGCATAGAAGTGCGTTAGAAAACACAGTTAAAGAAGGGTTTTTAGTTGCTTATAACGCCACGCTTACCTCTTTTATGCCATTACTTTGCCAATACACGACAAACGAAGGGCAGTGCACATTGGGTTTAAGGCAAGCAACAGCTCCTCTATTTATAGAGCAATACTTAGCACAGCCCATTGAGCATTTTTTACCTGAGAACACACAGCGTAATAAAGTATTTGAGCTTGGCAATCTATGCTCTACACATCGCAAAGCAACGCTTGGGCATTTTATTGTTGTTAATGAAGCCCTGCAAAGTGTAGGAGCAAAACATTTAGTATTTTGCGCCACTAAAAAAGTACGTGCACTGCTGCGCTTATTAGGCGTTAACTGCACTGAAATTGCTGTGGCAAACAGTTTTGTTGTGGAGCATCCGCTAAGTTGGGGAAGTTACTACGCTAACCAGCCTACCGTATGCGTTGTGAGTTTAGAGCAAGCTCACCAACAAGTATTAAATACCCCAATGCTTTATAGTTTGATGCAGCAAAATCACTCAAATATCAATTCTTTGGTAAATGCGTTGGTGAATGTATGAATTACTATAATACCCATGCAATATCGCCATTAATTATTGCCCACAATAAAGATCAAACACTTGAAATTAACGGTGATGAGTTTAATCAGCAAATACAAAAAGTAGTAAAAATACTACAAAGCTTTAACGGCAAATGTGTCGCTTATAAGCTCGATAATACGCCAGCTTGGCTTGTTATTGATGCCGCTACTGCGGTTTCTAATAAAGTGGCTGTGCCAATTGCTCACTTTTTTAGTGAACAACAAACTCAATATGTACTAGCTCAATGTGGCGCTAATGTATTTATGAGCGACACGCTAAACCCTTTACTTGGGGAGCCGACTGCATCAATTACTTTATTTGAGTGTTACACATTATATATTTACGAAATCGTTGTAGCTAACCCCGGCAGTTATTTTCCAGATACTCAAAAAGTAACATTTACGTCAGGATCGACTGGGCAACCAAAGGGCGTGTGTTTATCTGCAAAGAGTCAAATGCAGGTAGCTCAATCTCTGTGCGATAAAATTAACATTAAAAAGCCTGTTCATTTATGTTTATTGCCGCTTGCTGTATTGCTTGAAAATATAGCCGGTGTGTATGCCCCTTTAAAAAGTGACGGTACAGTGCATTTAATGCCGTTAAATGAATTAGGCTTTGTTGGTACTGCATTAAAACAGCCCGCACAGCTTATAGCTGCGATTGATAAAGTTAAGCCAAATACGCTTATTTTAGTGCCTGAACTATTAGCATGCTTAGTTACTTTTGCAGAAGATGGTTGGCAACCGCCTAGTTCGTTACAGTTTATTGCCGTAGGTGGTGCGCGTGTCAGCGAAATGCTATTAACCAAAGCGCGTAGCTTAAACTTACCGGTGTACCAAGGTTATGGACTTTCTGAGGCGGCATCTGTCGTTAGTTTAAATACACCCACAAACGATAACATCCACAGTGCCGGCTCTGTGTTACCTCATATTCAAACCAAAATTGAAAATGGTCAGCTTTTTATAAAAGGCGATTTGTTTTTAGGTTACTTAAACCATCAACCTCACAACAAAAACCAGTGGTATGCAACCGGCGATCTAGTCGAGCAGCGTCAAAATACTTTATTTATTAAAGGCCGCTTAAAAAACCTAATTATTACCAGCATGGGTCGCAACATCAGTGCCGAGTGGCCTGAATCACTATTACTCAGTCAAAGCGGTATTTTACAAGCCGTTGTGTTTGGTGAAGGCCGACCTTTTCTCAGTGCCATTATTTACGCCGATACAAAGCTAAGTAACCCAGTGTTAGCGCAATACATTAACGAAATTAATAAACAACTACCCGACTATGCTCGAATTCAAAAGTGGCATCGTTTAACTGCCCCATTAAGTGTGCAACAAGGGTTATTAACAACAAATAATCGCCCAAAACGAGATGCCATAAGTAAGCAATACCATGCTGTGTTTGAGCAATTTTACCGACTTGGAGAAGTAATTAATGAGTGATTTTTTTAACACCCTTAAAGAGCAAACTAAACAAGAGCAAAACTACCTGCTTGCAGCGCCGATTATACAGCGTGTTTTTAAAGGCGAAGCATCACTTGAAGAATACGCCTCGTTTTTAGCGCAAGCGTATCACCATGTTAAGCACACTGTGCCATTAATGATGTCGGTTGGTGCACGATTAACCGACGATCAAGAGTGGCTGCGCGAAGCCGTCGCAGAATACATTGAAGAAGAGATAGGTCATCAAGAGTGGGTACTTAATGACATTGCAGCCTGTGGTTTTGACAAAGAAACAGTACGGTGTAGTCAGCCGCAATTTGCTACCGAAATGATGGTGTCGTATGCGTACGACTCCATTGCACGTAAAAATCCGTTGAGCTTTTTTGGCATGGTGCATGTGCTTGAAGGCACTTCTATAGCGCTTGCGGATGGCGCCGCTTCAAACATTGCAAATGCTGTGGGTTTACCTAAAAAAGCATTTAGTTATTTAACCTCTCACGGCGCGCTTGATATAGAGCATGTAAAGTTTTTTGAAAACCTAATGAACCAAATAACAGACGAGGCGGATCAGCAAGCCATACTTCATGGTGCAAAGCGCTTTTATCGTTTATACGGCGATATATTTCGTGGACTCGATGACGAACCATTTTTTAAAGCAAGTGCACAAGGCAAATTGGTATGAGTAGTTTTTTATGTGTGCTCACTGGTGCAACAGGCGGAATAGGGCAAGCGATTGCTAAAGCCCTATATGCAAAAGGGTGGAAGTTACTGCTTGTAGGGCGAAATACCCAAGCCCTTGAAAAACTGAGCAGTGCATGCCCAGACAGTGAAATATTTACTGGCGATTTAACCGACGATACAGCACGTATTAACCTAGCTATAAAAGCCAAGCAACTCGGCGGCGTTAAATTACTTATTAATAATGCAGGTATTAATACAATGCAAAGCCTTGAGCACACAAGTAATGAGCAAATAGATAATATGCTCATTACTAATCTGTCGGTGCCTATTAAATTATGCCAGCTATTTTTGGGGCAGTTAGTGTATACCAAAGGCACCATTGTTAACGTGGGATCATCGTTTGGCAGTATTGGCTACCCGTTTCAAACGCTTTATTGCGCCAGTAAATTTGGTTTACGTGGCTTTACAGAAGCGTTATCACGTGAGTTGAATGGTTCAGGCGTTAAAGTGACCTATTTAGCACCAAGAGCAACAGATACATCCATTAATAGCAGTAAAGCGCGGGCAATGAATAAAGAGCTCGGCAATAAAATGGACTCGCCAGAATTAGTTGCTCAAGAGTTATTAGCTCTTATAAGTTCAAACCAAACAAGGCGCTTTATTGGTTTTCCTGAAAAATTATTTGCACGCATAAATGGCGTATTTCCAAGCGTTGTTGATAACGCTATTGCAAAGCAACTTCCTAAAATTAAACGTTTTTTAAGTTAACAAACACACAAGGGCAAAATTATGTATAAATTTACACTCGCATTTTATTTAATACTAACTTCTGTATTTGCAACTGCAGTACACGCAGATGAAGCGCAAGACTTAACCGATATTCAACAAAAGTGGGCAATTGCTAATTACGAACTTGAAGACGATGCGCAAATAGACGCGTTTACACAACTAAGTGAGCAAAGCGCATTATTTGTTAAAAACTACCCGAGCTCGGCGCAAACACATATTTGGAATGGCATTGTGTTAGCCAGCTTTGCTGGCGCAAAAGGGGGCTTGGGCGCACTTGGTTTAGCAAAAGAAGCAAAAGCGTCACTCGAAAATGCACTCTCGATTGATGGCACTGCACTAAATGGCTCCGCTTACGCAAGCCTTGCAACGCTTTATAGCAAAGTACCTGGCTGGCCAATTGGTTTTGGTGATGACGACAAAGCTGAAAAATTATTTAAACAAGCGCTCGCTTTTAATCTCGAAGGCATTGATACTAATTACTTATACGGTGAATACTTGTATGACGAAGGCGATTATAAACAAGCTAAAGCACGTTTGCTAGCAGCACAAGCTGCTGGGATTCGTGATACTCGTGCAAAAGCAGATAAATATCGTCAACAAGCAATAAGTCAGTTATTGGCAAAAGTAGATAAAAAATTAAAAGATAAACACATAATGCATTTATTACTCGTTGAGGACGATCATTTAGTGGCGCAAGGGCTTATTCGCTCTTTGCGCCAAGAGGGCTACAGCGTAGAGCACAGTGGCACAGTAAAACACGCCTTAGAGTGCCTTTCTAGTGGTGAGATTGAGCTTGTTATTCTCGATTTAGGATTGCCTGATGGCGACGGCTCGCAAGTTTTAAAGCATATTAAAGCGCAAAAAAGTAATACCAGTGGTTATTTTAACTGCTCGCGGCAGTATTGACGACAAAGTCCAGGGGCTAGATATGGGAGCAGATGATTACCTTGCAAAGCCGTTTGACCCTGCTGAGTTATTTGCTCGATTACGTGTAGCAAGCCGGCGTATTAACCAAACACAATCAAGCTTATTACACTGTGGTGATGTAGTAATGGATACCTCTGCTCATACAGTTAAACTAAGTGAGCAATCACTTACGATACCGCGAAAAGAATACATGCTTTTAAAAGCGCTGATGGAAAATCAGGGAAGGGTACAATCAAAACAACATCTCGAAAACAAACTTTACCAATGGGGTGAAGAAGTTGGCTCTAATGCCATAGAGGTGCATATTCATCATCTTCGTAAAAAATTCCCTAGTGATTTTATTAAAACCTTACGTGGCATTGGCTACGTGGTTGGTAAGCGTTAGAGTGTATTTGTTTTTCGAGGTTGAAAATGTCAATTCGTAAACGTCTGACGTTAATTTTACTTTCAATGATGGTGCTAACTTGCTTTTTAGCATTAGTAAAAGGCTATCAAAAAAGTATGCACCACGGCGAAAGTTTGCTTGATGATGAACTTAAAATAGTGGCTGGCGTTTTAATTGAGCAACCATTGGCACTAAGCACAGATGCAGTACAAGTAAGTAATAATAGCGCTCAGTTGTTGTATCAAATTTGGCAAAATAATAATTTACTTAGTGGCTCATCGAGTTTATCAAATAACCAAATTAGTTTTAGCGAGGGCTTTCAAACGGCCAATGTAGCAGGGCAGCGTATGCGAGTATTTGTGATGAGTAAAAACACCCGTAAAGTCATCGTTGCTGAACCTATGGCAAAGCGTTTTGAATTAGCTGAAGCCGTTATTTTATCTGCAATGTTACCTATGCTATGGGCAGTCCCTCTGCTTGCTATTTTTATTAGCTTTTTTGTTAAATACGCATTAGCCCCTCTTACTCGATTATCTAAGCAGTTGGCGTCTCGCCAAGCGAACGACTTTACGCCAATTAACTGGCAAGTAACCGATGAAGAAATCAAACCGGTTATTAATCGTTTAAACGACTTATTCAAACGCGTAGAAACCGCTTACTTACGAGAGCGCTTTTTTGCCTCAGATGCAGCGCACGAATTACGTACTCCGCTTAGTAGTTTAAAAATTAATGTACATAATTTGGCTAATAAACAAAGTAATCTGCAAGACCATCAAGAATTACAAGCTATGTCGCAGGGCATTAATCGCTTAAGTAATATTGTTGAACAAATGCTAATTTTAGGGCGCACTCAGCCTGAGCAATGGCAGAGGCAGTTTAGCGACCAATCATTGCTAGCGATTACTCAGCAAGCCGTATCGGAGCAATACGACAAGATAGACGAAAAAAACCAAACCATTAGTCTTGAAGGTGATGATTTTGTTATTAATGGTGATGAGTTTACACTAACCACACTCATCGCTAATTTACTTAGCAATGCCATAAAGTACACACCTAATAATGGTCAAATTATAATTAAATTAGCATCAAGTAATAGCGGCTATAGTTGGCAAATTGATGATTCTGGTGCGGGCATGACTGAAGAGCAAAAAGAGCGAATATTCAATCGTTTTTATCGAGTAGGTGGCGATCAGCATCCATCAGGCGAGCAAGGTGCCGGTTTAGGTATGGCGATTGTTCAACATATAATTGCAATTTATGGCGCAACTATTCATTTAGCGAATAGTCATTTAGGTGGACTAACTGTTAAGGTTACTTTTACAGGAGTAAAAAGTGACTAAACGTTTATTTAATCGGTGCCTTTGTTGTTTGCTATTTTTGTCGTTTAACGTGGCGAGTAAAGAGTACCTTATTATTTTAAAAGAGCACTTGTTCTACCCTTCACAAATTACCATTCCCGCGAATAAAAAAGTAAAACTATTGATAGAAAACCAAGATAGCACACCAGAAGAGTTTGATAGCTTTGATCTAAACAGAGAAAAAGTACTCTACCCAAACCGTAAAAGCATTATTTATATAGGGCCGCTTAGTAAAGGGTATTACGAATTTTTTGGTGAGTTTTCGCCCAATACAGCAAGGGGCGTTGTAATAGTTGGTGATGAGGAGGCGCAGCATGCTAATAACTAGTTTAGTCATGAGTCTTAATCAATTGCTACCTGTGGCTATTTTATTAGTGCTACTACAAGTAGTTAAAAAACAAAGCGCTTTAAAAATAGGATCTGCTTTAGTAATAGGCGCGGTAATGTCGTTTTTGTACATGCAAAGTGCATCATGGGTGAGCCAATGGTTTGAACACCAAGGGTTAGAGTACTCACAAATAGGGCTATGTATTACTATATTTATTGCTGTGTTGGTATTTGCACTAAAGCAAAAGTCAGCGGCATTTTATATCGCAGTTATCAGTACAGTAACATTGTATTTAAGCCATTATATTATTTACCTCACCAGTTTTTGGCAAAATAGTGATGCAGGGCAAAGCTTATTTATTGGCACTTTATTAGGTGTTGGGATTTGCTTAAGTTTTAGTGTATTGCTGTACTTTTTAATGAATGCAATTAAGCACCGCTTTGGTATGTATCCGCTTTTTACTTTGCTTGCTTTTAACAGCGCGGCTAAGTTATTAGTTGCACTGGATTTGGCAAGTCAAATAGATTTAATTACAAACACCGCAACCGTGTGGGATTTACGTGATTTGTTAAACGAAAACTCTGAGCTAGGCCGCGTACTGCGTGCTCTTGTTGGTTACGAGGCTACCCCTGATCTAATGAGTGTACTTATATATAGTACAAGTAGCGTGATATTTTTATCACTTTGTTATGTTATTTCAGCTTCAATATCTAAGGAACGTGTATGAAAGCACTCAACCTATATTTAGCGCTTAGCTTTACCGTTTTTTGTTTGTTGGTACTTTCAATCCCAGTTAAGGCCGATGGTATTGTTGTTGATAAGGTATATCACCCCTATGTTTTACCTTTTGAGCGAGAGTTTGAATGGCGGTTGGTGTCGCACCAAACAGATAGTGGCAACATACTAGCGCAGCGTTTGGGTGGTGGCGGTGCTATTAACGATACAATGGCACTCGAAGGCTATTTAGTTGGTGAGCGAGACGATAACGGCGACTTTGGTTTAGAAGCTTATGAGCTTGAGTTACGCTGGCAATTGATTGAGCAAGGTAAATTATGGGCCGATTGGGGGACATTATTTGAGCTTGAAAAAAAACATAATGAAGATGTGTATGAAGCAACGTCGGGTTTTGTGATCGAAAAAGAGTTTGGTAAAACAAGCTTAACTATGAATGCCTTTTTAGTGTACGAGTGGGGGCAGGATATTCAAAATGAATGGGAAAGTGAGTTTAGAGCGCAATATCGCTATCGATATCGTTCTGCTTTTCAGCCTTCTCTTGAAGTTTACGTAGGTGAAGACTTTGTGGGTATAGGTCCAGGGTTTATAGGTTTACAGCGTTTTGATGGACAAAAACAGTTAAAATGGGAAGCGGGTTTTATCACTGAGATAAGCCAATCAGAAAAAAATCATAGTTTTAGGCTCGCATTAGAATTTGAATTTTAATAACCAATGATAGCGGTTTTGGTTGTTTATCACTCTGATTATAGATGGGTACTTGACATGTTTTAAAAAATCTATATAGTGGGCTGCAGCTAGAAAGAAAGCATGTAAGCTATAAATCTCCATTTCGATGTTGTATAAGTAATACTTGTAGTACCGTCCTGAAGTTTTTAAAGTACCATCTCATTTTTTGCTACACCCGCTCTTATGAGCATATTTTTTATTTTATATCAGGATATTACAATGTCTAACATCGTATCAGGTACAGTTAAGTGGTTCAACGAGTCTAAAGGTTTTGGTTTCATCGAGCAAGAAAATGGCCCAGACGTTTTCGCACATTTCTCAGCAATCAAAAGCGAAGGTTTCAAAACTTTAGCTGAAGGCCAACGTGTAGAGTTCACTCTTTCACAAGGTCAAAAAGGTCCACAAGCTGATAACATCACAGCTGTATAATTTTACTTTTTAAGTAAAATGAAAAAAAGCGCTTAAGGCGCTTTTTTTGTGTCTAAATTTTGATGAAAGTTACCTGCGTTTATTAGATTAGATCAACTCCACTTATTTACTCACTATACCAACCTGTATAAATCTTTGAGCAATTTAACGAATTAAACTGCATTATAACGTCGTTAAAAATTTTTTATTTAGAACAACTAGATACAAAAATTTTTGCCTAGTTCTAGCGTAATTTTCTTAACGTTAAATAGATCCCATATAGAAATTAATTACCCTGAATTCCATAAGGTAACGCACTTGTTTTTTCCATTTCAGTGAACGCCTTCTGAAGTGCATTAACAACATTAACGTCTGCTTTTTTATTCGCTGCTAAGTAAGCGCCTACAGTGAGTTCGTTTATTCTATATACAAACTTTAAATGGTTGGGTTCAAGTTTTAAATAATCACTTAGCTGTTGCATATAAAGTGGATCGTCTACAACTAAGTCTACTTTTTTAGCGAGCAATAAATCATATGACTTTTGAATGTCGCTAGTGAATACTGCTTCAAAACCTAGTTTTAAAAGAGTCTGTGTAGAGAAGTCATTACGTTGCATCGCTATTTTGTAGTTTTTAGCTTGCTCGGTACCTTCAATAACTATATCAGTGCGCTCTGAGAGAGCTATAAACCCCAAATCAAATCGTCCCACTTGTGCAATCCAATAAAATTGTTCTTCTCGCTCTGGTGTTCTTGCTAGGCTGTAAATAAAAACGTTGCTTTGCTCGGTTGCTAACTTATAAGCACGGGCCCAAGGATACATTTGTATATTAGGTGTTAGCTTAGCCTCTGCAAATATATCTCGAATTAATTGAGTGCCTTCTCCTGTTACTTCACCATCAACCAATACCTGATTCGGTGGTGCTAATTCTGTAACAACAAGCAGTGTTTCTGTTGCTTGAATATGCACAGAGTAAATAAAAAAAGAAAATAAATAATATATTTCACAATAGCGAATCGTCATTCAGTTAAATATAGTGATATAAGTGTGGCTTAAAATATTGAAAATACAAAAAATTAATCATAAAAATTAGTGACTAAGATATTGGTTTATTTAAATTTGAGTATAAATATAAATTGTGTGCTGAGTTATGTTTTCACGTTGTAGCAATCAGCCTAGGAGGCTGTGTAACGACATTCTAAAATGATTTAACCCGCATAATTTTTATGCCAATTGAACTTGGTATGAAGTATTAAAGGACTGATAACTTGAAATATAAAGTACTAAAACGATAAAAGGGCCTTGCGGCCCTTGGTGAAGTATCGTTCAAGTTAGATAGTACTTTAACCCCTTAAAGCAGCTATCTTCTTGTTTTGCAACACCGGTTTCATCTCAATAAGTTTCTAAGCTAGCGAGAGGAAAAACCCAGCAATTGCTGCGCTCATAAGGTTAGCCATAGATCCTGCTAACACTGCTCTGAGCCCTAAGCGCGCGATATCCTTTCGCCGACTAGGCGCCATACCGCCTAATCCACCTAGTAAAATGGCTATCGATGATAAGTTAGCAAACCCACATAAAGCAAAAGTAACAATTGCTTGTGTGTGTGCGCTTAACGTATCGCGATAATTTATAAAGTCCAAGTAAGCAACAAACTCGTTCACTACTATCTTTTGACCAATAAAGCTGCCGGCTATAATTGCTTCATCCCATGGCACACCTAGTAACCATGCAACAGGAGCAAATACATAACCTAATATTTCTTGAAGCGTTAATGTTGGGTAATCAAACCACCCGCCAATACCGCCTAATAAACCGTTTAACAGTGCAATTAGCGCTACAAAAGCAAGTAACATTGCACCTACATTAAGTGCTAAATGCATGCCGTTTGCCGCACCTGATGCAGCTGCATCAATTACATTTACTGGCTTATCTTCATCATCTAAATCTAAATCAGCTAAGTTATCTTTAGGCGTTTCAGTTTCTGGCACAATCATCTTGGCCATTAAAAAACCACCTGGAGCTGCCATAAAGCTCGCTGCTATTAAATACTTAAGCTCAATACCAATAATAACGTAACCGGCCATTACAGAGCCTGCTACCGTGGCTAAGCCACCTACCATAACTGCAAATAATTCCGATTTAGTCATCGTTGCAATAAACGGTTTAACAATAAGAGGGGCTTCAGTTTGGCCAACAAAAATATTCGCCGTTGCTGAAAGTGATTCAGTACGTGAGGTTTTCAATAATTTTTGTAAACCACCGCCTAATATCTTAATAATCCAATCCATAATGCCAAGGTGATATAGCACAGCAACTAATGCTGAGAAAAACACGATAACGGGCAAAACTTGAATTGCAAAAATAAAACCTAATGTATCTTGTGAGGCAAGTGGACCAAATAAAAATCCAATACCATCATTCGCATAACCAATTACCGATGAAACGGCCGCTGACATGCTCGTTAATACATTTTTTCCTGCTTCAAAAAACAGAACAAAACCGCCAATAACAATTTGCATCGCAAATGCTATGCCAACGGTTCTTAAATTAATTGCCTTGCGATTAGTTGACGCAGCAAAGGCAATGCTTAGCAGCACGCACATGCCAACTAAGCTCATAAATGTTGTCATACAAATGTTTCCCGTTGTTATTCTTGTAGTAAATATTTTATCTTACTTTTAATTATATCAATCGCAACACGGTTCATACCGCCTCGAGTCACAACTAAATCGGCGTTATGTTTCGAAGGCTCAATAAATTGATAAAACATCGGTCTAACAGTTGCTTGATATTGCTCAACAACAGATTGTAAAGTTCTGCCTCGTTGTTCCATATCACGCTGCATACGGCGCATTAAGCAAATATCTAAAGGTGTATCTATAAACACCTTAATATCAAATTCTTTATTAAGCGCTTTGTCACTCAATAATAAAATACCTTCAACAATGAGTATTTTTGCAGCAGGCACTCGGCGAGTTTTTTCGCTGCGTGTATGCTGTGCATAGTCATAGGTTGGTACTTCAACTGAGTTACCACAACGAAGTTGCGTTAAATGCTCAAGCATCAACGCATGTTCAAATGCATCAGGATGGTCGTAGTTCGTTTGCGTACGATGAGCCATCGGCAAATGCGACTGATCCTTGTAATAAGCATCTTCTTCAATAATGGCGATAGCGCCTGGTTCAAGCTCGTTAACCAATTCATTGTATATAGTTTGGCTAAAAAGAGATTTGCCCGACGCAGACGCGCCTGCAATAGCTATAATAGTAGTTCGTGTCACTAAAGTTCTCACCCACACAGAAGGATATATTGTTGGTAGATCACAATAGCAAAAAAGACACGATTAATCTCTTTTGCTTCGCTCAAGAATGCAAATTTATAATGTTTAGGTTTTATGAAACAGGACTTTTGTCCTGTACGGAAAATTCAAAGAGCGGATAAAGTAACCACCTAGAAACAAAGTGAGGTCAAAATGGCAAAAGCAATCATCTTAATGGCAGATAGCCTAGGAATCGGCGCAGCACCAGATGCAGATAAATTTGGTGATCTTGGCGCTAACACATTTGCTCACTTACTAAAAGCATATTACGACGAAACTGGCAGTGCACTGTCGCTTCCTAATTTATCTAAATTAGGATTAATAGACGCATGTGAAGCTGCAGGTGGAGAAACCTGTTTAATATCTGATCGCCAAACACCACAAGGTGCATGGGGTTACGCTAAAGAACTTTCTAGCGGAAAAGATACACCATCAGGTCATTGGGAAATGGCAGGCGTACCTGTGTTGTTTGATTGGGGATATTTTCCAAAAACACAGCCGAGTTTTCCACAAGAGTTTATTGACGAGTTTATAGCTCGCACAGGTATTCCTGGTATTTTAGGCAACTGCCATGCATCGGGAACGACCATTTTAGAACAGCTAGGTGAAGAACACGTAAAAACAGGTAAACCAATCTGTTACACCTCAGCTGATAGCGTGTTTCAAATAGCCGCGCATGAAAAATCATTCGGCCTAGAGAAGCTTTATCAAGTTTGCGAAATCGCACGGGCGCTACTTGATGAAATGAATATAGGACGAGTGATTGCGCGGCCATTTTTGGGTTCAAATAGCCAAGACTTTGCTCGAACGGGTAATCGTCGCGACTATTCAGTGCTTCCGCCAGCACCCACATTGCTAGACGTGTTAGCAAAAGACGGCGGCGAAGTAATTAGTATTGGTAAAATTTCAGATATTTACGCGCATCAGGGCATAACCCAAAAGCATAAAGCACCTGGGCTTATGAACTTGCTAGAAAAAACCAGCGAAGTAATGAAAAGCGCGCCAGATCGCAGCTTAATTTTTACTAACCTAGTTGATTTTGATGAAAAATTTGGTCATCGCCGTAACCCAGTAGGTTACGCAAAAGCATTAAAAGAGTTTGATGACTATTTACCAACTATACTAAATCAGTTAAACGCAGATGACATATTAATGATCACTGCAGATCACGGTTGTGACCCGACCTTTCCAGGTTCTGAGCATACTCGTGAATACGTACCTGTTATTGCATATAAACCAGGTATGAGTAATACACCATTAGGTGAACGCAACAGTTTTGCAGATATAGGCCAAACCCTAGCAAAGTGGTTTAGTTTACCTGCACTTGATTACGGCGACAGCTTTTTAAATGAGCTAACAACGCCAAATAAAAAGGAAAACAATTAATGAGTACTCCGCATATCAGTGCAAACGTTGGTGATTTCGCCGAAACAGTATTAATGCCAGGCGATCCGCTACGTGCGCAATATATTGCTGAAAACTTTTTAGATGATGCAGTACAAGTTACAGGCGTTCGTAACATGTACGGTTTCACTGGTACTTACAAAGGTAAGCCAGTAAGCATCATGGGTTCAGGTATGGGCATTCCATCAATGTCTATTTATGCTCGTGAGCTAATTGTAAGCTTTGGCGTTAAAAATATTATACGTATTGGTACGTGTGGCGGTATTGGCACAGATATCAAAATCCGTGACGTAATTTTTGCACAAGGTGCAAGCACAGATTCTAACGTAAATCGTGCACGTGTACGTGGCTACGATTTTGCTGCTATTGCTAACTTTGATTTACTTTTAAACGGCGTAAACGCTGCAAAAGAGCTAGGAATTGAAGCAAAAGTAGGTAACGTATTTACAACCGACACTTTCTATCAAGCAGACGACTCGTTCTATAAAGATTTAGACAAGTTAGGCATGCTAGCAGTAGATATGGAAACGGCGGGTTTATATGGCGTTGCAGCTGAATACGGCGCAAACGCAATGGCATTATTTACAGTAAGCGACCACGTAATTACTGGTGAAGCAACACCTGCTGATGAGCGTCAAAGCACGTTTAACGAAATGGTTAAAATTGCATTAGAGTCAATAGCTTAAATAATACATAACAGTTCCTTGGTAACGTATTCACTAAGTTTTGGAGACACGCCCAAAGTGAAGTGAGACTAACCTCCAAAGCCGCATCTAATGCGGCTTTTTTTATGCGCGTCTACAAGGTAAATTTGGCTTGGTGCTGTAGACGTAGAGCTTGCTCACGTTAGAAGCTATCACTCTAAAAGCGCTGCTTTTAAACGCCAGCAAGCTGCGCGTCTACAAGGTAAATTTGGCTTGGTGTGGTAGACGTAGAGCTTGCTCACGTTAGAAGCGCAGCTTCTCATTACTTAATATACTCAAGCTATCACATTAAAAGCTTTGCTTTTAAACGCCAGCAAGCTGCGCGTCTACAAGGTAAACTTGGCTTATTGTTGTAGACGTAGAGCTTGCTCACGTTAGAAGCGCAGCTTCTCATTACTTAACGTACTCAAGCTATCACTCTAAAAGCCTTGCTTTAAACGCCAGCAAGCTGCGCGTCTACAGAGGAAGCTTGGCTTATTGTTGTAGACGTAGAGCTTGCTCACGTAAGAAGCGCAGCTTCTCATTACTTAACATACTCAAGCTATCATTCTAAAAGTGTTGCTTTTAAACGCCAGCAAGCTGCACGTCTACAAGGTGCATATTGTTTTGTATAAAAATCATCAGCGCTTTGTATAACTATTACCTAGTTAATGTTAGTGTTTAAAGCACATACATTTTTATAATTTACTGGATTAACCGCTAAATTGTGGAGTTAAATATGTCTAACTGGGTTGATGCAACTGTAAAAAAAGTAACATGGTGGAACGAAACGCTTTTTAGCTTAACGGTTAATGCCGATGTAGAGCCATTTAAAGCAGGGCAGTTTACTAAGCTTTCAATAATTGAGGATGATAAACGCATTGCGCGTGCATATTCATACGTTAATTCACCCGATAGCTCAGCTCTAGAGTTTTATCTTATCAACGTAGCTGACGGGCTTTTATCACCGCGCTTAGCAAAACTACAGCCAGGCGACAACGTATTAATTGAGCGCCGTGCAACAGGTTTTTTTACGCTTGACGAAATTCCACAAAGTGAGCAGCTGTGGATGTTAGGCACTGGCACAGCAATCGGACCATTTTTATCAATATTGCAACAATCTGAGGTATGGCAAAAGTATCAGCATATAAACTTAGTGCATGGCGTACGTTTTAATAGTGATTTAAGTTACCAGCCGCTTATAAATGAGCTTTTAAAAGCTTACCCAGCACAACTTAATTATATACCTGTTGTGAGCCGAGAAGAGCCGTTAGAGGGCTTACATGGGCGTATTACTGATGCAATTCAAAGTAGTCGCCTATTTGATAAAGTAAAGTTAGATCCAGCACCAAATAATGCCCAATTTATGATTTGTGGCAATCCACAAATGGTAAAAGACACAACCGAACTTCTTATAGGGAAAAGCTTTAAGCGTAACAGGCGCAGAGAGCCTGGACATATAACAGTCGAACAGTACTGGTAAGTGGCTGAATGACTACCCGCAAACTCTAAAATTTGTTATGTTGCACCACATTACGCGTTTAGTGTTCATATTAGGAAAGTTATGAAACCGTTATCAATTATTTTAGCTTCATTAATCACCACAGTTGCATTGATTAGTTATGCCTCAGATCAACAACCTGAAGTAACCGAGCCAAAACTCAAAAGTGCAGAGCAAGTTGTTACAAATAAAGGTGACTCAGTCTCAAAAAATACCAACACAGATAACTTTGCAACTGAAATAGAAACTAACGATAAAATTAATACTCTTGAATACAAAGCGCCCGAACTTAAAAAACCGGTAATCGACACCGCTAAAACAGATGATTCAAAAGTATTCGGTAACGAAGCACCACAGCCAGTAGAAAAGCCAAAAAATAAAGTAGAGAAAGCAGTGGCTGTTGCCGAGGCTGAAAAAGCAGTTACGCAAGCTAAAGAGGCTCTTACTACTAAGCAGCAAACTAAGGCAAAGCAGTCACGTGAGTCACTTGCCGTGGTTGAGCAATTGGTCAACGCTTACAACGCACGTAACATTGAAGAGTTTATTCGCGTGTACTCTGAAGATGTAGAGTTTTATATTTTCCCAAATGAGCTATTATTTAAAGGTAAAGAAAAACTAATCGCACGTTATGGGCTAATGTTTAAAAAGCTCAAATGTATTCACTCATCGCCAATTAAGCGCATAGTGCACGGTGACATAGTAATAGATCATGAGTTATCAGAAACATGCTCCACTGATAAAAACGTTGTAGATAAACGTTCAGAGTTAATTTCGAGCTATCAAATTAAAGACGGCAAAATAATACGCGTCTTATTTTTCCGTTAAAGGACTGTTATGCAAATAAGTGACGAAAGAAAAATTCGCTTAATGTACCGAGTTGAGCCAGGCTGCTTAGGGCCTGATGGTGCTAACCATATAGAAGATTTTTGCCGTTTTGCTAACAAGCATATTAAATCGCCTTATTACGGCTTGTTTGTCTTTTTACCTCGTTACGATAAACAAAAAGATGAGCGTCAATACAGTGTAAATAGCCGTAACTTATCGCAAGTACAAGCTAAGGCGTACTTAAATCATTTTGATATTGATATAGATAATTTTGAAGAGCAGCTCGACGAGCTGCTCGCTAAAGCAATAGATTTATATTTTAAACGTTAAAATGCACTGCATGCAGCATACTATAAATTTAATTGTATTCCAGACGCTTCACCAGCCACAATTGTATTAAAGCTCTCGTTATCGTGTAAGCTTGCAAATGCACTTTCGTGTAATAGTTCATTACGTAAATTAGGCGAGTAATCTAGTGCCATTTTAATATCGGCTAGGGCATCTGCATGCTCATGTATTAGGGCAAAAGCACAGGCTCTTTGCCAGTATGCGTAGCCATAATCACTATCTATATCAATGGCTTGATTGCATAGTTCAATTGCTTGCGCTGTTTCGTTAATTTCCAGTAGTGCGTCAGCTTTATAAGCTATTGCTTCTACATCTTCTGGTTTACGTTTTAAAATTTCATCAAATATTTCAATTTTATTTGCAAAATCACTTTCTAAATTGGCGCGCATCCATAGCGAATGAACCTCGTTGGTAACCGATATACGTTCTTGGTTACTGAGTATTTCTTCAGAGCGTACACGCAGTTTTTCTTCAAGAATTTTTAATCTGTCTTCGTATTCATCCGTAATTACACTTACGCGTGTATTTACAATATCTTCTACTTTATTTTTAACATCACGTAGCGAGTTCCAACCCACTAAAACCAAAATAGATGCCGTGGCAGTAATAATAAAAAACACATTATTAATGGTATCGGTTGTGTATGTGAGCGCACGATCAGCGGTATCTAGTTGGGCGTGGGTAACTTGTTTAGTTACATCTTCACGTAGCTTTTGTTGATCTTGTCGTACTGCTTTTAGTTCATCTAAAACGTAGCGTTCTAAAAGTGGTTTATACATAGGCTCCTTTAGTTGGCTAAGGGCATGTTGTTGTTCTTGCGCAGTGAGCACTTCTGGCCTTTGTTCTGCTGCGTTCACAGTAGCCAAAAAAATGTAAAACAAACAAAAAGTAAGGATATGTAATAACGCATTGGTATGCCTAGTTAAATTAATTACGAGTGTAACTTTAACACGCACAGCTAAAAGGCACAAAGCTAGTGAAGCCAAAAATTTTACAAAAAAAGCCAGTTCAAGATGAACTGGCCAAAACTGCTAAAACAACAAAAGTTGCAGGGAAATACAGGAGATAAATTGCATACTAACTGAATTTAGCTGAACAATTACTTAACTCAATTCAGTTAGTTAAAATAAGAAGATACACAAGGTATCTGGTTTATAAAGTAAAGGTGTATTGGGCTTAAGTAATACACCTTTATTGTTATAACTATAATTTCATGGTGAAGGGGGATATTCCAATGTGCGCTTGAGTAAATCAAAGCCACTTTTGAGCCCTTCACTGACCAATACGCCGAAATTTTTCAGTGCGATCACAGGTCTTCTAAAAAAGTTAAGATAAATATTTTAATCTCGTATTTTAAATACAATTACAAAGTGCAGTAAAAAATATACACAACTAACTATCCATCAAAATTATAAATGACAACAATCGTTTTAAACAGCCGTTCGGTGCTGGTATAGCATAATTTATAAGCCTATATTAAATGCACATAAGTATTTAGGCAGGTGTACTAAGTCATAAACCAACTAAATAAAATAACCGTTACTTTTGTACTATAAGGATTTCAGAATGAGCAACCCTAAAGCAGGCCAATGTCCGGTCATGCATGGTAGTAATACTAAAACGTCTAATCCAAATACCGATTGGTGGCCAAACGCCCTTAACTTAGACATACTTCATCAACACGATACAAAAACGACTCCATATGACAGCGATTTCAACTACGCTGAAGCATTTAAAACACTAGATTTAGAAGCCTTAAAAACCGATTTAAAACACTTAATGACGCAAAGCCAGCA
Organism: Pseudoalteromonas sp. B131b; assembly: GCF_037162545.1. Taxonomy (NCBI): domain Bacteria; kingdom Pseudomonadati; phylum Pseudomonadota; class Gammaproteobacteria; order Alteromonadales; family Pseudoalteromonadaceae; genus Pseudoalteromonas; species Pseudoalteromonas sp. B131b. The sequence continues at coordinate 647,683 of NZ_JARLUZ010000002.1, forward strand.
GTGGTGGCCAGCCGATTGGGGCCATTACGGTGGTTTAATGATTCGCATGGCATGGCACTCAGCAGGATCATACAGACTAGCTGACGGGCGTGGTGGTGGCGGTACAGCTAATCAGCGTTTTGCTCCGCTAAATTCATGGCCTGATAATGGCAATCTCGATAAAGCGCGTCGTTTATTATGGCCAATTAAGAAAAAATACGGCAATAAACTTTCATGGGCCGACTTAATTATTTTAGCGGGCAACATGGCATACGAATCAATGGGTTTAAAAACCTTTGGCTTTGCAGGTGGGCGTGAAGATATTTGGCATCCTGAAAAAGACGTATATTGGGGAGCTGAAAAAGAATGGCTCGCACCAAGCGACGGACGCTACGTCAATGTAGACAAGCCAGACACCATGGAAAACCCGTTAGCCGCAGTACAAATGGGCTTAATTTACGTTAACCCAGAAGGTGTTAATGGTGTACCCGATCCACTTAAAACCGCAGCACAAGTTCGCGAAACATTTGCGCGTATGGCAATGGACGATGAAGAAACAGCAGCACTTACCGTAGGTGGCCATACCGTAGGTAAAACGCATGGTAACGGTAAAGCCGAAAACCTAGGGCCAGAGCCAGAGGCTGCCGATATACATGAGCAAGGTCTTGGTTGGAACAACACCACAACACGTGGTATTGGTCGCGATACAGTAACTTCTGGTATTGAAGGGGCATGGACTACCCACCCAACTAAATGGGATAACGACTACTGTAAACTACTGTTAAGCTACGAATGGGAATTAACAAAAAGCCCAGCAGGCGCTCATCAGTGGGAACCGGTTAATATTAAAGAAGAAGACAAGCCTGTTGATGTAGAAGATCCATCAATTCGTTTAAACCCAATAATGACTGATGCCGATATGGCCATGAAAATGGATCCAGCGTATCGTAAAATTATTGAGCGTTTTTATAACGACTTTGATTACTTCTCAGACGTATTTGCTCGCGCTTGGTTTAAATTAACTCACCGCGATTTAGGTCCTAAATCACGTTATTTAGGTGCCGATGTGCCAAGCGAGGATCTTATTTGGCAAGACCCAGTACCTACCGTTGACTACACACTCACAAACGCCGAAATTAGTGATTTAAAAGCAACATTACTTAGTTGCGGCGTTAGCGCTGCTGATTTAATTAGCACGGCATGGGACAGTGCTCGTACCTATCGTGGTTCTGATCACCGTGGTGGCGCAAATGGCGCACGTATTCGTCTTGCACCACAAAAAGATTGGCAGGGTAACGAACCAACACGTTTAGCAAATGTACTAGCTGCACTTGAAAAAGTACAAGCAGGTTTAAACAAGCAAGTTAGCATCGCCGACTTAATTGTTTTAGGCGGAACAGCCGCAGTAGAACAAGCAGCTAAAAGCGCTGGTGTTGATGTAACCGTACCGTTCGCGCCAGGACGAGGGGACGCAACAGACGAAATGACCGATGCCGAATCGTTTGATGTGCTTGAACCCATTCATGACGGCTTTAGAAACTGGCTGAAAAAAGACTATGTAGTATCCGCGGAAGAGCTTTTACTAGAGCGTAGCCAGTTGATGGGTTTAAGTGCACCAGAAATGTCAGTATTACTTGGTGGCATGCGCGTGTTAGGCACTAACCACAATGGCAGTCAGCATGGCGTATTTACAAGTAATGTCGGCACTTTAAGTAATGACTTTTTTGCAAACTTAACGGATATGGCGTACCGCTGGGAGCCTACTGAAAAAGGGTTGTACAATATTGTAGAGCGTACAAGCGGCGTAACTAAATGGACTGCAACACGTGTTGATTTAGTATTTGGCTCAAACTCGGTTTTACGTGCACTTGCTGAGTTCTATGCGCAAGACGACAACAAAGAACGCTTTGTTCACGACTTCGTAAATGCATGGGTAAAAGTAATGAATACCGACAGGTTTGATATTAAATAATCTGTGCGATGAACATAAAAAAGGGGGAGTAATTAATTACTCCCCTTTTTTATTTATAACGCAGTGGCAAACATATATTTGTAGACGTTGAGCTTGCTCACGTGAGAAGCAAGGCTTCTCATTACTTAATACCCTAAAAACTGCGTTTTTAAACGCCAGCAAGCTGTGCGTCTACAGGGTTTATACCCAAGTTTCAGAACATGATTTGTAGACGTTGAGCTTGCTCACGTTAGAAGCAAGGCTTCTCATTGCTTAATACCCTAAAAACTGCGTTTTTGTACGCCAGCAAGCTGCGCGTCTACAGGGTTTATACCCAAGTTTCAGAATATGTTTTGTAGACGTAGAGCTTGCTCACGTTAGAAGCAAGGCTTCTAATTACTTAATATCCTAAAAACTACGTTTTTACACGCCAGCAAGCTGTGCGTCTACAGGGGTTATACCCAAGTTTCAGAATATGATTTGTAGATGTAGAGCTTGCTCACGTTAGAAGCAAAGCTTCTCATTACTTAATACCCTAAAAACTACGTTTTTATACGCCAGCAAGCTGTGCGTCTAAAGGGTTTATACCCAAGTTTCAGAATATGACTTGTAGACGTCGAGCTTGCTCACGTTAGAAGCGTAGCTTCTCATTACTTAAATATGCCATTATAAATATACACAGTCCCAAAATGGATATTCTCCAACCTCATTTACAAGCTTAGCACGTAAAGGGTTTGCAACAATATAACGTGCCTGGTTAATTAAATCCTCTTCAGTTCTAAGTTGATGCTCAAAATAGTTTTGCTGCCAAATTGACCCATTAGAATAATTAAACTTATTAATATTCACTGTGGTAATACTTTTATATTGCCTCACAACATCATTAAGAGGTAAATCTTTTAATTGAAACAACCAATGTAAATGATCTGGCATTAACGTATAGCAAATAGTATTTACCTTGTTTTGCATATAAACCAATCCTCTTATTGCTATACATGCACTTTCAAAATTTTTGAATATCTGAGTTCTTTTTTTAGTACATATTGTGACAGAGTAAAATTGGTTTTCGCAGGTGTAGCGCCCAGTTAATAGTTTTTTAGATGAATACATAAAGATTTTAATTTATTGGGTTTTTATAAATATAGATAAAACGCACTGTTCAACAAGTTATATGGTGTACCTTGAAGTAAACGTGAGCTTCTAATTGCTTATTAATACCCTAAAAACTACGTTTTAAACGCCAGCAAGCTGCGCGTCTACAGGGTTTATACCCAGGTTTCAGAATATGATTTGTAGACGTTGAGCTTGCTCACGTTAGAAGCGTAGCTTCTCATTACTTAATACCCTAAAAACTGCGTTTTTACACGCCAGCAAGCTGTGCGTCTACAGGGTTTATACCCAGGTTTCAGAATATGTTTTGTAGACGTTGAGCTTGCTCACGTGAGAAGCAAGGCTTCTCATTACTTAATAATACCCTAAAAACTACGTTTTTACACGCCAGCAAGCTGTGCGTCTACAGAGTTTATACCCGGGTTTCAGAATATGATTTGTAGACGTTGAGCTTGCTCACGTGAGAAGCAAGGCTTCTCATTACTTAATACCCTAAAAACTACGTTTTTACACGCCAGCAAGCTGTGCGTCTAAAGGGTTTATACCCAAGTTTCAGAATATGATTTGTAGACGTAGAGCTTGCTCACGTGAGAAGCAAGGCTTCTCATTGCTTAATACCCTAAAAACTACGTTTTAAACGCCAGCAAGCTGCGCGTCTACAGGGGTTATGCAAAAATGCCCAAATTCACTATTTACCACCCATAAAAAAACGGCGCTAAATTTAGCACCGTTTTTAAAAGTGATGAGAAAAATTTACGCTTTTTTCTCTTCACAACTTGAAAGGTATTCGTCAAACGTACCCTGGAAGTCGATTACTTTTTTATCTTTAATATCAATGATACGCGTCGCTAATGACGATACAAACTCACGGTCATGGCTTACAAAAATTAGCGTGCCTTCAAAGTCTTTAAGCGCATTGTTAAGCGCTTCAATGGCTTCCATATCCATGTGGTTAGTCGGTTCGTCCATTACCAGTACGTTAACGTCTTGCATCATTAACTTACCGAATAACAAACGGTTTTTTTCACCACCCGAACAGTTGCGCGCTTTTTTATTTGAATCGTCAGCTGTAAACAACAAACGACCCAGCATGCCGCGTACCATTAAATCGTTATGATTAACTGTGCGCCACTGCGACATCCAATCAAACAAGGTTAAATCGTTATCAAAATCTTTAGTGCTGTCTTGCGGGCAATAACCAAAGGTCGCATTTTCAGACCATTTAATTTCGCCCTCTAAACTTTTAAGCTCGTTAACTAAACAACGTAAAAAAGTAGTTTTACCTACCCCGTTTTCGCCAATAACAGCAAGCTTAGCGCCAGCTTCTAGTAGTAGATCGCCGCCAGTGAATAACTTTTCGCCATCAAAACCATGGCCAAGCTTGTTAACTTCAAGCGCTTGACGATACATTTTTTTACCTTCGTCAAACGAAAGCGATGGACTCATACGACTCGACGATTTAACTTCATCAAGTTTAATTTTATCCATTTTTTTAGCTCGTGAACTTGCTTGTTTTGCTTTTGAAGCATTAGCACCAAAACGGTTAACAAAGTCTTGTAGCTCGTCAATTTCAGCGCTCTTTTTAGCATTTTCAGCTAAAAGTTGCTCGCGCTGCAGCCCTGCCGCTTCTAAAAACTTCTCGTAGTTACCAGGATAAATACGCAGCTCGCCATAATCTATATCGGCCATATGTGTACATACAGAGTTTAAAAAGTGACGGTCATGCGAAATAATAATCATCGTACATTTACGCTTGTTAAGCTCGTTGGCAAGCCACGTAATTGTATGAATATCCAAGTTATTAGTAGGCTCATCGAGTAGTAGTATGTCTGGGTTTGCAAATAACGCTTGTGCTAAAAGCACACGTAACTTCCAACCAGGTGCAACGTTTGCCATTAATCCATAATGAAATTCTTTATCGATACCCGCTTCTAGCAAAATTTCTTCAGCGCGGCTTTCTGCCGTGTAACCGTCCATTTCAGCAAATACGCTTTCAAGTTCAGCTACTTTCATACCATCGTCTTCGCTCATTTCTGGCAAAGAGTAAATACGTTCGCGTTCTTGCTTTACTTTCCAAAGCTCAACGTCACCCATAATTACAGCGTCTACAACGCTATACTCTTCAAAGGCAAACTGGTCTTGGCTTAGGTTACCTACTTTTAACCCTGGAGTAATAGATACATTACCCGCGCTTGGCACAAGCGCCCCGCTTAAAATCTTCATGAAAGTCGACTTGCCGCAACCGTTAGCGCCAATTAAACCGTAACGGTTGCCGTTACCAAATTTAGCTGAAATGTTTTCAAACAACGGCTCTGCGCCAAACTGCATCGTAATATTTGCGGTGGAGATCAAAAAAGGTAATCCTAGATAAGTACTGACAGGAGTACGCTGCAGCAACACGCCACAAACAAGAACCAGACAATAGGGTAAATTAGCTGGCGAATTATACAGATCAGCCAAGAGGAAGGGAAGATAAAAGGCGCTTTAAATTAAAGCAAAAACAGATAGCGATAAGTGATTTTACAGCTCAAAACAGTTAATAAGTTTGGTAAATACGTTCTGTGGCCTTTTTATTTTTTTGAATTAATTGATTAATAACCGATAGTTCATCAAGCGTAACCGTTTTTTTACTCAGCATTAAATGCACAGGGGCTTTATTAAAAAATGCCATATTAGTAACCGGTTCAATATTTAATGATTGTTTTAAAAAAACAGCCCCGACAAAGCGTCTTCAATCACAAAATCTACCCGCTGTTTATTGAGCATTTCAAAGCGCTTATCGGCGGTCGAAATAAGCACAACTTGCTTAGGATATGCTTTTTTAAGTTGCTCGAAGTGCGCGCCATAATAACTACCTCGATTAACGGCAATACTAAAGCCTTGGCTAAATAGTTGTTCAATTGAACTTAAATTAGGAGAAAGCGTATTTTTATAAAGCAGCATAACCTCGTCACGGTAGCTTTGACTAAAATACGCAAATTTGCTTCGCTTTTTAGTTTTAGTTGCCGCAAACATAATATCTATACGGCCTTGCTTTAACTCTTCTTGTGCGCGTAAAGAGCTAGGTAATACGCTAAATTTCAAGCAAAAAGGGGAGCCTTTAAACAACGTTTTTATAACGTTAATTTCAATACCCGACAACACCCCGTTTTTTAGCTCAACATAAGGAGGCCAGTAATTTTCATTTGTGCCAACTTCAAAAGTTTTATTACATGCTTGCGTATTAAAGGTACTTAACAGTAATACAGCAAAAACGACTATTATAGTTTTCATTACATTCCAATTAATTTCGCTTGCGGTTATAGCTGGCAATTAAACATTACTCAAATAGCGCCTTAAGTGCCGTTTGATTGTTTTTTATGTGTTTATTTATTACTTCAAGCTCTTCAACCGACACCGTATCTTTGCTTAGCATTAAATGTATTGCGTCTTTATTTATAAATTTGATATTTTTAACCTGTGCTAAGTTTGAGCTTCGTTTAATAAAATAAGCACTCGCTAGCTCATCTTCAATTGCAAAATCAATACGTTGCTTATTAAGCATTTCGAAGCGCTTGCTCACTGCGCTGGTGTACTCAATTTGTTTTTTATACGTTGTTTTATATTGTTCAAATTTTTCACCGTAATAACTACCAAAGTTAGCGCCTACAGTAAGGCCTTGTTTAAAAATATCTTCTAAGCTATCAACATTGTGCTGGTTATTTTTGTTTTCGTATAAACGCATTACCTCCGTACGGTAACTTTCACTAAAATGAACATATTTAGCACGATTATCGGTATAGCTAGCCGCCCAGCCTAAATCAATTCGGCCATGTTTAAGCTCAACAAAAGCGCGCTTTGAATTAGGCAGCAATTCAACCTTAAAACAAAAAGGCGAGCCGGCAAATATAATGTTAAGTGCATCTACCTCTGCGCCTTGTAATTCACCATTAATACCTAACACATATGGCGGCCAAAATGCATCGTGCGATGCAACACTTAAAGTTCTTTCGCAAGCAAACACAGTAGGCGACACGTTAAAAATTAAGCAAATAAATAGGGTTATTAGTTTATTCATTACGCCTCTAATACAATTAATTATTGTTTGTTTTTAATACAGTATAAACTAGCTTGAGCATTTTAGTGCTGGGGTTGTGTAAAAATGTAAATAGCTCACTAAGCAGAGAAAGGTAGCTGAGCGTTTAAGTTTAACAATTGCACTTATTTTATAAACTTAAGAAAAAATATTGTTGCTAACTTTATCAATCGGTACACTACAAATAAATTTATGAATAGTAGAGCAAGTTATGTCGCCAACCAAAATACGTAACGATGTTGTAAAACTCAGTGAATTGAGCACTAAAAAACCAGATTATTACTTTATTCAGGGTTATTTAATGGGGTTGGGTGTATTACCACAAATGCTTAACCCTAGTGAGTGGCAACCAGATCTATTTGGAGATCTTAATGTTCAAAATGCGACTGAACTAAAATACTTAGAAAGCTTAATGGCTCTGTATAACCAGTGCATGGAAAAAGTAATTCAAAACGAATTAAAAATGCCTGCTAAGTGTAGCCTATCTAAACAAGATTACCGTGATTCACTTAAACCGAATATGCCTCTACCAAGTTACTGTAAAGGGGTTTTACAGGCGCTTAAACATATAAATAAACGCATGCTCGATGCAGAGCAAAAACAGGCCCTTAATAACCTAAACAGCGTTTTAAAAGCATTTTCTAGTGAAAAAGCAGCAGCAAAAGAATTTGGTGAATTTGCCCAATATAACGCCCAAGAATATAAACGTAATTATGTTTATTTTATGGCCGACGCTATTTTTGAACTTCGATTTAGTAACGACCTAACTTTAAGTGACGAAGATGAGGCTGTATTTAACAACAGCTTTTTAGACGAAGAACCAAATGAATTAGATGAGCTTGATGAATTACTTGGACTTGTACTCGCCGATACAGAGCTAAAAGCACTTGAGCCAATGCAAATGTTGCTAGAAATCATGGAAGGTGGGCTTATAACTAAGCAATTTATTAAAGACAACACAGGGCATTTTTGGGGACTACAAGAAACTCGCCCCTATATGATGCTTCGCGCGCATCGAGCAAAAATACACGCACTGCATGGTTATACCGTAAAAGCACAATCAGAACTCGAAGAGTTACTAAAGCTAAACCCAAACGATAATCAAGCAAACCGCTTTTTATTAATGAACTGCCTAATTATAAATAAAGAGTGGGAGAAGTTAGAGGCTTTATTAGCCGACTTTGATTTTCAAGAACTACACGCAACAGCAAGCCGTGCGCTAAGTGCTTTTGTAATGCATGGCGATTCAAAACCCGCAAACGATTACAAAAAAATGCTCCAGCAGCAAAATAAACACTTTACCAAAATACTCACCGGGCAAGAAAAACTAAAAGAACAACAGCCACCATATTACAGCCCAGGCAGTAAAGAAGAGGTGGGTGTTTACCTTGAGTCGTTAGGTAAACAGGCATGGATTTCGGTTCCCGCGAGTCTTTTTTGGCTAAGAAAAAAGTAATAACTAAACGCGTAAAAAGTGCTAAGCGTGATTTATGTCGCGCTTAGTACTCACATCAGCGCTTAATAATAACAGCGTATTAATTTAAAAATTTCTACTTATTAAACCTGTATTTAATGCACTTGTTCCTGTAGATTGAACAAATAATGAATGCAGTATTAACAGTGCCTTAGCTGTTAAACGATTAGCCAAGGAGCGGTGAGTCTCGTGTCAAACGCCACACTTACTTATTACAACCAAAATGCCAAAGCCTTTAGCGACTCAACACTAAACGTTGATATGTCGGCGCTTTATGCTGAGTTTTTACCGCACGTTGCACAACACGGGAGTATTTTAGATGCCGGTTGTGGCAGTGCACGCGATGCCGCATTTTTTAAAGCGCAGGGTTTCACTGTAAGTGCGTTTGATGCAAGCCCAGAGCTGGCAGAGTTGGCAAGCAGTTATTTACAACAACTTGTAGCGGTTAAAACATTCCAACAGCTAAATTGTGTAAATCAATACGACGGTATTTGGTGCTGCGCTAGTTTATTGCACGTTCCAAAAGCTGAGTTACCGCAGGTGTTTTTAAACCTACAAAATGCGCTTAAACCCAATGGTGTTTTGTATGTATCGTTTAAATATGGCGAGTCAGAGCGTGTGCATAATGGTCGTGAATTTACCGATTTAAACGAAAATGCTTTAACGCATTTACTTAGCCATACGCAGTTAAAAGCGATTAAACAATGGCAAAGTGTTGACAAGCGCCCAGAACGCGAAAGTGAAGTGTGGCTAAATGCGCTTATAAAAGTAATGCACGTTTTATGAGTGGGTCAATGCAGCAACTCGACTTTATTGCATATATTCAGCGCTTATTAGTTGAAGGTGATTTTAGTGCTACTTACAAGTTTGCGCTTTTACATGCACTGGCTGATATTAGTATCGAAAAACATCATGCTGATCCACAAGCACAGTTACAAATAAAATTTGATGAATTAGTCGACAAATTTATTACCTTATATTGGCATCAAGCATCGCCATTTGGCGCAACTGGTAACAATACAGAGCAACTACTTTTACAAAATACCGACTCCAGTAAACAAGCCAAAATTATAACTACGCTTCATGATGCAAAATTAAATAATATAAATTCAATTAGCCAATTAAAAAAGAGCCAAGGTTGGAAAAATATACGCAGCTCAACATTAAAAACCATTAAAGAGGGCCCGCTATGGTTATTACAAAAATTAAATGGCAAAGAAGAGTGTTTTTTGTATCCCCATATAAAAGGCCAATCATACATCACGTTAAATGCAGGTATTGCTAGCTGCTTTAGGCGTTTTTACGACCTAGTTGTTTATTTAGCAAAAAACGCATGGCTGCAAAAAATTCAAAGTATAAAACACAACCAAGCGCTTATTGGCCCGCAAAGCCAACTACACGAATTTTTATTTGGCGTAGACCGTAACGCACTCACTAAAGCCAAACCTATTTTAGTAGAGTTGCAATCAAACACCTGTTTTTATTGCCAAAAGCTAATGAAAAACGCTATTGAGGTTGATCACTTTATACCGTTTTCCCGCTACGCAAATGATTTAGGCCATAACTTTGTGGCAGCACATAGCACCTGTAATAACAGTAAAAGTGACTTTTTAGCTGCGCAACTTCACCGCGAACGCTGGCAAGAACAAAATTTAGTGATTAATAGCCAGCATTTAACAACTGAACTTAGTAATTACTTTAATTGTGATTCAGATAAGTCACTTGCAGTAAGTAATTGGGCATATCAGGTTGCACAGGTTAACAGTGCAAAGTTATGGATAAAAAAGGTTATTTTGAAGAAGCGGCTAGTTTTAAATATAAGCAACCAAGTACAGGGCTGGATTTAGTAGCGGAAGAAAAGCCAAGGTATGACGTGTAAGGCAGAATTTGTAGTTCGTGCCGTAGGCGTGAGTTTATCACGCGCTTTAACTTGTAGGCGGGAGTTTGCCTCGCGCTTTGGGTTGTAGGCGCAGAGCTTGCTCGCGCGAAAAGCGAAGCTTTTTAATTTCGACGTAATTAATATGTAGGTGCGATTTTATATCGCGCTGTGTATTGTAGACGCGCAGCTTGCTGGCGTTAAAAGCGAAGCTTTTGAGTTTCGACGTAATTAATGTGTAGGTGCGATTTTACACCGCGCTGTGTATTGTAGACGCGCAGCTTGCTCGCGCGAAAAGCGAAGCTTTTAAATTTCGGTGTAATTAATGTGTAGGTGCGATCTTATATCGCGCTCATAAGTTTTTTGCTTGGTATTCAAGGGATTTAATAACCTCTATTCGAGGTTATATCGCGTTGGCGATGGCAGCCAAAGGGCGGCATTTGAGAGATATTTTGACATTGTACGAGGTAATTCGTCCATGAAGCAGGGTTCCTGTCAGCATCCATGCTTCCACTTCCTCGTGCTGCGAAGCTTCGCTTCGGTCACTCGTCACCCACGGCGCACCCGAGGATCACACAGTGTCTTCAACTTACGTTAATGATGTGAACGTAACCAGCGTAGATAGGCCATCCATGGCCAAGCTACGCTTTGTACAGCATTGCCTAAAGGGATTTAGGTACTTGGAATTTGTCGGGAACAAAATTCCGCCATGCTGTAAATTACTAATCATTACGATCGTTTCAGGTGTGATCACTGGGAATAGGAGTGTGTTGGTAGATTGGTGTTTATAAATTTAGGCGGGAGTTAATATCCGGCTTTTGACTTGTAGGCGCAGAGCTTGCTCGCGCGAAAAGCGAAGCTTTTAAATTTCGGTGTAATTAATGTGTAGGTGCGATTTTATATCGCGCTCATAAATTGGCGTATGAGTTTAGGGATTTTAAAACCTCTATTCGAAGTTATATCGCGTTGGCGATGGCAACCAAAGGGTAAATACCGCCGTCTACCTTATGGAATCCTACGGCGCACCCGAGGATCACACTGTGTCCTCAAGTTAAAAATTGATGTGAACGTAACTGCTTTGTATTCGCCATCTATGGCGAAGTCATGGCAACTTAAACGGCATAAAGGTGTTTCTGCTCTTGGAATTTGTCGGGAGCAAACCCCGTAATTATAGCCTTTTTTAAACACATAAGTATTTTCGGAGTGATAGCAGGGAATGGGTGTTTATTTCTTAATTACATGATTTTATTCAAATAATCTTTGATTAAAGCACGTAGGTATTATGAAGCAATATCCTAAAATCTTTATTGATATTAAATAAGAAATATTAGTCGCAGATACAATTATAATATTTTTAAAATTTAACAATTTAAAATTCTATTAATCTTAAGAGTAAAGGATGAATTAAGTGCAACCTCATGAGTTCTCATTCCCACATACAGCTAACCCAACTTGGAGTGGCTTTATATATCAAGGCCATGTTGCCCTTTACCACAGTATTTGCTGCCTAATTAATGAGTTAGAATTTGAACTTCAATTAGATAGTCTAGAAGATTTTTCTATTTATCAAAATGGCAAAGCTGGTTCTACACACCAAGTTAAAGCATTAGATAAGGATAAAAGAAACGATTATCTACCTGCATTAAGCAAGGCAGCTGCTACGCACATTGATTGTGATGAGCATACCAAACGCTATTTTCATGTGACTTCTAAGCTAGACGATTCTTCAGACTTTCAAGAAGATGATGGAAACGTAGTCGAATTTTACTCTTACGAGGGTAAAGATCAAAACCTAGCTTACTGTTATCTTCAAGATATTGAAAAAAAGTAAAAGAGAAGATCTCTGACTACTTAAGTTTACGCAACCTAGCTGCAACAGAATTTTTGATAGATTTTAAGTTTAATCTTCTTCACAGTAAAATTGCGTCCCAAGTTGTGTATATACATGCTTGTAACCAAGACCTATCAATCTTGGCCGCTGAAGTAGCTTATAAGGAAAGAATCTATAGTAAAGAACTTCAGAGCTTACTCCATGAAGAAGTTGCGCACTCAGAAGACATTGATTATCAAAGAGCAATAGCAAAAAAGGCTTTATATTTTCATTTTTATGACTACATAAATAGCACAAGCTTTAAAGGCGTAGATAAAGATATAAAATTAAAGCTTGTTAAAGTTTTGAAGCAAATAAAGACTCTTGATAACCTTGATTTCTCACAGCTATGGAAGTCTCTTTGCTTAGGTTCATCAGAAAAAAGTATCAATAATGAGCGAGTTTATGATTACGTGGACATTATCGCAGAAATCAAAAAATACCCTGTATTAGCAAACGTAATACCCTATTACAAATGTCAGAAAATGGACAAGTACCTACCAACATCTATAAGGGCAAATAAACGAGTAAGAGAAATAAAGTTTTCAGAAGATCTTGTATCTCAACTTAAGGAGGATGAAAACCTAATTGATATCTTAGTTGAATATGAGTGGTTGATTGCAGATTGTGCTAATCAATTTTCACCCGTTGAAAGGTTTTGTTCAGCAGGAGGAATTGAAAGAGAGAGCCTAGAAGAACAATTTTTAAGCACGAGAAATGATCGCAACAATGTTACTAAAGCTTTTGAAGCAAGAGTTATATCTTGTCAAGTTGCTGGAGAGAGATTAGATGATTAAAAAAATTATAGAAGAATTTGCTATCAACCATGGCTATAAAAGAGTAGATGGCACTGGTAACGATAATCAGCCGACCTATTTAATTCAAGCTTATGGAGACAAAAAGAGATTCTTAGCTCTATACGAAAGTAAAGTTCTTACTTCACCTCAGGAGCTTAATAGTATTGTAAATAGTGAGGCTCCCGAGGCATTCAAATCGGATCCTGCTTTTGAAAAGAATACCGATTTAATTGTCCTACATAATTTGGAACATCGTGCTGATTTCAAAAAAATTGAAGCCAAGGTATTTAGTATTGAAGAAAATCCATATTATTTTAAAAAATATTTTTTATACTTCAGTGATGCAGAGCTTTCGTTATTAGAAGGCCATGATATTAATAGCTTACTTAATGTTGTAACTGATGAAAAAGGTTTTCCGAATACAAAGAGAGCCCTTTAGAACCTACTTTGTATAGTGTCGCAGCACGAATCTTAATAAAAGTACCATTTATTAGAGTACCGATTAAAGAAGGTAATTTAAAACCAATACAAGTTTATCTAGATGAAGCATTAATAGAAGAAAATGTTCACGAATTATATGAAAAAATTATTCTACAACAGAATAATGATGCACAGCCAGATGAGATTATAAGGAGTTTAATCAGTGAAGAAATGGAAAATAGCTAAAATTAAAATTGAAAACTTTAAGCCGTTTAAAGAAGCATACTTTGATCTAAAAAGCTCTGCATTGATAACTTTAGATGGTCCAAATGGTTTCGGAAAAACTAGTATCTTTGACGCTGTTGAATTGCTATTCACTGGAAAAATTCAAAGGGTTATAGCACGCAATAATAGCATTATTGCAAAAGGTAAAAAGAAGACTCACTTCGAAGAAAATTTGTACTGGAATAAACAAAAACAGGGTAACCTTGTAATACGCACCGAATTAATAAGTGAAGATGGAAACGACACCCTGTACTTGGCAAGGGTAGCGTTAACTTCAGACTTAAGTTATGAAAAAAACAATGCTCCTGATAACTTTTCTATTTTTAAACTATATCAATTAGAAAATTTCGATTCAGATAATTTTAATAATCTAGTATCTGATTCATTGATAGAAGATTTTCTCGGAAGAAATTTCCTTAAGAATTTCAGTCTACTCAATTATTTAGAGCAAGGTGAGAATAGGTATCTACACTCTACAAACGCTAATGAAAGAAAGAAAGGTATAGAACACCTTATTAACACTGATAAATTATCAGAGCAGATCCAATTTTTCAAAAGTTTAGAGTCGCAAATCAATGAAGATTATGTCGGAAAAAAACATACCGATCGTTTAGGAGAGCTAAAAACAACATTAAATGATTTAAGCACTCAATTGGCCGATAGCTCTGATTCAAGTTCATACAAGCGATTAAGCAACTCAACAAAAATACCAAATTGGGATACTCAAGACCCAATAACTACCTCAGACCAAGCTGCATTCGATAAGCTAATTATTGACGTAGATAATGTTGCAAAAATACTTGCAAATAGAGACGAATTAATAATTAGGCAGAGCAATAACAAAATAGTTGATCTCTTAAATAAAAAGGAAGATATCAAGATAGCACTTACTGTAGGTTTTTTTGTAGATAAATATGAAGATTACGGCGTTGTAAATAAAAATTTAAATCAGGTCAATAAAAATATAGCGATATGTGAAACCGCGCCTGATAAAATATTAAAAAGAGAACTTGAGCAATTATCTGAAGATTTTAAAAGCGAAGAACTTGAGGAGTTAATAGGCGAAAGAGACAAAAAGAAACTTCTTTCTGATTCAGAGAGCCAAAAGCGATTAAAGCTTCTCCAAGCACAAAAAGACTTACTCGAACAATTTCACGAAAATTGTAGTAATGATGAACTAAATTGCCCTTTTTGTAATATTCCTTGGGAAAGTAAACGTACATTGGAAGAAGCTGCACAAAAAGTTATTGATGATGTAAAAGAAAATATCGACGTATTTGCAAAGGAGATAGAGGAAATTAATACCTCTATCAAACTTTGTTTAGATACTATAAAAATAAAATTGAATACAGCGAAAGAATTATTGTTATTCGACTTTAATCTAGCTTTATACGAGCAGTTAAAAAGAGTTTCGGTTAAATTTGATAGTACCAGGTCAATTATTAAAGAACTTGCTGAATATCAATTGTTCCCACATAGCACTTTTGAAAGTAGTGAAGCCATCCAGAACTCTTTCCTACAAAAAGCAATGGATACGTTAGAGCAAGCTAAACAGCCTGAGTCAGATGTGATTCCGCCAAATTGGGCCTCGATCATATCCTCCACTTTCATTAATGAGTCTGATATAGATAAACTCAGCTTGGAAGATTTTGAAAACAAAAAGTCTTATTTATCAGATCAACTTAATCAGTTTAAACACGATGAATTACAGCAGACGAAACTCGAAGTAGAAAAACTGGAAAAGAAAATAGCTGCAGGTGAAAAGCTTAAAAAGAAAATTGTAACTAGTAGGAAAACAATAGAAGCAACTGTAGAGCAATATACAAAGAGAATGATTGGTGACATTGGGTTATTATTCCACATATATAGTGGGCGCCTCATCCAAAACTACCAACGAGGTCTAGGCCTGTTTTTAGCAAGTGGTGACGGTAAGGTATTAAAGTTTAGCACTGTGGAACATTCTGAGCATGATGCCATTCTCTCAATGAGTAGTGGTCAGATTGCGGCTTTAGGCATGGCTTTCTTTTTAACTTTAAATAAGGTCTATGCATCCAATTCATTTGTTTTAATTGATGATCCTGTTCAATCAATGGATGAAATTAATGTAGCATCTCTTTGCGATCTTTTTAGGGTAGAGTTTAATGACAGACAAATCCTCATATCAAATCATGAAGAATCAATTTCCAACTTTATTCGCTATAAATATAAACGCGCGGGCTTAACACAACTGCCTATTAACATGCTTGAAACAAATTAAAATGCAAAAATGAAAACCAAAGGCTTAAATGGACATCATTCGCTTCATAACTCATAAAAGTAAAGTTAAATTTCAAACTGCCAGTTAACCAACCGCTAATTTCCCAGCCTCATGCCACATTTCGCTTGGCATGGAGTTGGTTAACTTCCACGTTATATTCATTGGCTGGCTGCCATTATGGCTTTGATATTTAACCTCGCCGTAGTTTACAAACCCCATAGTTCGGCCGTTTTCGTCTTTACCTTGTTCGCGCACAAATAGCAGGATGGTTTTGCCTGCTTTTTGGTGCTGAATATAACTAAGGCCTCGGCCGTGTTCTGGGCGGGCGCTGTTTTGCGTTTGCCAATGGAACAGTGTGGGGCTGATTGCGTAGTCGTGATATAGCGTGGTGGGTGAGTAGGTTTTTTCACACTTATTAAGCGTTACAAATAACAGCTCTAGGTTTTGGTCATGGAATAAAAGAACACCCTCACGAGCAGATGACTTTTGCTCAAACGAGTGCGCCCCAAAAGCTGCGAGTATTTGTTGGCGTGTGTAGCGGCTGTGTAATTTAATTGGGTGGCTTGGTAAGCACGCTAAGTCGCTTTCTTGCTGGTGTATGCGGTTTATTAACAGCGTAATTACTTGAGCAAGTTCGTGCTGTAGCTCTTTGTGTTTAAGTGCTTGTAAGCTTTGCTCAAGCGTTTTAAACCCTAAACCTGTGCCTGTGTTATCCCAAAAGTTGTAATGCACCATAAGCGCGTACTGTTGGTTTTGCGCTGTTGGGGTAAAGCTAAAGTCGTTGTTACATAAATCACGTAAAAAGCATAAGTAGCTGAGCGAGTCGCAGCTGAGTAATTGGGTGTTGATAGCGCGATAATACGCGGCGTAAATATCGGCTTGCTCTACTGGTATTTCATCGCCTTTTAACCAGTGCCAGCCGCCGAGATTTTTATCTTTTGGTTTGTATATATCTTCAAGGGTGACTTGTGGGTTTATACGTAAAAAGTTACTTAGCGTTAGCGCGTCATTAGTATGTTGCGAATAGCTATTTATAAGCTGCTGTAAACGGCGTTTAGAGTTTATAGCTTGCTGAATATTTTTTAATATTGTTTGTTGTGTGCGTTTTTGTAGCTCTATACGGCAACCTAGTGGTAAATGCGGGAAGTTGTTTTCAATCTCGGTTTTTATTGGCTGATTACTTTTACCAATGAGTGCGCGAAATTTACTGGCAAAGTCGTATTCTGGGCGAGCATTGCCTACAAAGTCGAGCACGGTGCAGCATTGCTTTGATCTACCTAAAGAAAGGCTGTTATCAGGTAAACGCAGTCCACGGCCGAGTTGCTGTAAAAACAGCGTTAGGCTTTCGGTTGGGCGTAAAAATAACAGGGTATCGACCTCTGGTATATCGACACCTTCGTTAAAAATATCAACCACGCAAAGTATTTGTATTTCGCCTTGGCGCAGTGCTTGCTGTTTAGCCGCGCGCTCATTGGTGTTTTTGCTGGTCAGTACATCGGCGTTTATGCCTGCTAAGTTAAATTTAGAGGCCATGAATTCAGCGTGTTTTTGGCTTACGCAAAACGCGAGTGCTTTAATAGCGTGGACATTTGTCACTATATCAGCAAGGCTGGATATAATTTTGTTAGCGCGGCTGTTCTCGCCTGTATAAAGGTTACTTAGCTCGCTTATATCGTAACGGCCGCCTCGCCATGTTATTTGGCTTAGGTCGGTGTCGTCATCCAATCCAAAGTATTGAAACGGGCATAAATGGCGTTGATTTATTGCCTCTGGTAAGCGAATTTCAGCGGCTATTACTCCGCAAAAATCATCGAGTATATTTGCGCCATCTTGTCGCTCTGGTGTGGCGGTTAAGCCAAGTAATATTGCGGGCGTAAAGTAGCTTAAAATGGTGCGATAACTGGCAGCGCTTACGTGATGTACTTCGTCTATCACTATGTAGTCGTAGTAATCGTGAGTTAAATTGAGCGATTCAATTTGGCTGTTTAATGTTTGGATTGATGCAAATAATTGGTTGTAGCGTTGTGGTTTGTAGTTACCTACCCACAGCTCACCAAAGTCGTTATTTTTAAGCACGCCACGGTAAGCGCTTTGTGCTTGTTTTAGTATTTCTTCTCGGTGGGCTACAAACAAAAAGTGTGCGTTTGGGTTTTTATCGTAAACGGTTTTAAAGTCGAACGCCGATATTATGGTTTTACCTGTGCCGGTTGCAGCAACTACTAAGTTTTTAAAGCGCTTATGTACGCTGCGCTCAGCACTTAGTTTTTCTAAAATAGCGAGCTGATGCGTTTTTGGTGTTATGTCAAAATAAAACTGGCTGCTTGATTGCCCAACACCGCGTTGCTCGTTAAGTGAATTAATGAGCTTTTCTTTACACTCAACAGTGCCTGTAAATAGCTCGAAATCTTTTGATTCCCAGTAGGTTTCAAACGTACTTTTGGTTTTAGCTATTATGTGCGGGATTTCTTGTGCGGTAATTTTTAAGTTCCATTCAAGGCCGCTGGTAAGCGCCGAATGCGACAAGTTAGACGAGCCAATATAGCCTGTATGAAAACCCGTATTGCGCATAAATAAGTAAGATTTAGCGTGTAGGCGTTCTTGCTGATTGTTATAACTTAGCTTTACTTCGGTATTTGGTAGGTTTGCTAAAAACTCAACGGCTTTAGCATCCGTTGCGCCCATATACGAAGTAGTAATAACTTTGAGTTTATTACCGCTTTTGGTAAACGCTTCAAGCTCATTTTTAAAAATGCGCAAACCTGTCCATTTTATAAATGAGACAAGCCAATAAATAGTGTCGGACGATTTAATTTCGCGCTTTAGCTCGGTTTCGAGCGATATACCTGCATTAGCACCGCTAAATAATTCGCTTTGCGTAAGGCCTGTGAGTGGGAATATATCGCTTGAGTAATCTTTAAGGTTGGCGGCAATAGGGTTTTGGGTATTAAATAGCGCGGTAAGTATTCGGCCTTGGCTGTCGATAAGGTTTTCGTTAATTAGCTCGTCATCGCGAATATGATCTTTAAGCCAAAGTACAAGGCTGTTAGCTAGGCTTATTTGTTCTTGTAGACGCTCGTTCGAGCTGGGAATGGCATTTATTGCATGCGTTACAAGTTTACTTAAAAAGCGTGAAAGCCAAGTTGCCGCTTCGGCCGTTTCAAGCTGGCGCTCGCCCACATAAAATTGGTCGCGCGCTAAGTTTTGCTTAATTACTTGCGTAATTAACTGCTCGTAAATACCAATTTGCTGCATTAAAACCACTCCCTGTTTGCGAGTGGTTAGTTTACTTAAATACGGTATAGCTACAAGTAATAATTGACTAAGTTACTAGTAATTAAGTACAAACGTGTGAGTTAAGTATTAGCCGAGAGAGTAATTAAATGATGATGCTAAGAAGTTATCCCCTTCAACTTCACCTGCAAACACATAATTAATGAGTAATTACCTCGCATGGATTCGAGGAAAGCGATGCTTGCACATGGATGTGCTTTCATCGCGTTTACGTTCATATTAATTATTTGTTTAAAGATAAGTGAAATTGAGGGGGCGTGTGATTCCAAAGAGAGACCGGCGCTTGTCTTTCTTTGGTTGCCATCGCCAATGCGATATAAGTAAATTATTTTAAAAGCTTCGCTTTTCGCGCGAGCAAGCTGAGCGCCTACAGCAAATTTTAAGGCTGCTGCTAAGAAAATTTCATTGAGAGTACCCTCGACATTTAATTAGTTTATTACAATTTTTTAATGTATGAATCATATTCTGCAATAAGGTCTTAATAGGAAAAAAAGGAATAAATATGGATATAGGGATTAAGAAGGAACAGCTGCTAGGCATAGCTACACAACAATTTGGTCATTTATATAACCGCTTTGGTGAGGGGATTTATAGCTCGCATGAAACCTTAAAAAAAGGAGATGTGTATTTATTAGGTTTAAACCCGGGTGGATCTGGTGAATGCAAGTTAGGTAATTTTATGGCAGATACACTAGTTCGCACGAGTAATGCTTTTTTAGATGAAGAATGGGAAAAACCCAAAAAGAAATCGACTTCTAAGCAAGGCAACAATAAATATGCAAAAGGATCCGCTCCACTTCAAAAGCGAATTCAAGGTTTACTTGAAGGACTGGACCAAAGTGTGGCTGATGTATGTGCTAGCAATTTAATTTTTACCACTTCAAAATCATCATCTCACGAAGATTATAACTTTGGCTTTGCAGGTACTTTTTGGCCTTTTCATCAAGCTGTTATAGAAATAGTGAGACCAAAAGTAATCATCACTTTTGGAAATGGCAAACTTCACTCACCGTTTGGCTTTTTAAAATCGATGTACTGTGATGAAAGTAATTTAAATACTTTTGAAACCATTCCAGCAGAGCATGGAGAGAGGCAATGTTATGGTTTTAAAGCTGATATTAATGGTAGGTCAACTGCAATAATAGGCTTGCCGCATTTAAGTTACTATAGCCCAAACAAAGAGCCTATTTTAAAATGGATGAAAGAATTTTCAGGTATATAAAGCTGTTGAAATAATGTATTTCAATAATGAACACATGGCGCTATGCGCCCCTTGGTTGCCATCGCCAACGCGATATTTGTAAATTATTTTAAAAGCTACGCTTTTCGCGCGAGCAAGCTTTGCGCCTTCAGCAAATTTTAA
Source organism: Pseudoalteromonas sp. B131b (assembly GCF_037162545.1). NCBI lineage: Bacteria > Pseudomonadati > Pseudomonadota > Gammaproteobacteria > Alteromonadales > Pseudoalteromonadaceae > Pseudoalteromonas > Pseudoalteromonas sp. B131b. Next base: position 668,431 of record NZ_JARLUZ010000002.1, read on the forward strand.
GGCTGCTGCTTAGGCAATTCTCCCCCTTTCGACTTCACCTGCAAACACATAATTAATGAGTAATTACCTCGTATGGATTCGAGGGAAGTGATGCTTTCATGGCGTTTACGTCCATATTGATTTTGTGTTTGAAGATAAGTGAAATTTAGGGGGCCGTGTGATTCCAAAGAGAGACTGGCGCTTGTCTTTCTTTGGTTGCCGCTAGCAATCAGGCAAACACTCGAATGAATTATTTACAATTTTGTAAGTAAAAATCAAGGTGCGAGATAAGTTTCTGCCGATAATTTAAAGACTACGCTTTTATGCCCAAAAACATTAGGATATGTAAATTTAACTTACTATTAACTACTTTGAAAAATAAGAAACAATACAAAGGCAAAGCATCATTCCTGTGACTGAAATCAAGTGGACTGCGCCTATTACTTTGTCAATTGGACGTGAGTACTTGGCTACAAAACGTCCATCAAACATTGGAGTTGGTATACGGGAGCGTTCAAAAAACATCGAAAATATATAAAATGACACACTAGCGCCGATGCCTTTATCCCAACTGGGGGAAGCACACCATCTTTTTCCATATTTTTATTAATATGTTTGACTGAAATTCTCGAAAATAAAATGCCGGAGGCAAAAGTACCTATCATAAATACGATCAGAGAATATCCAGCTAAATGAGCAGCAGGCATTTAAAAAATCCCTTCAAATATAGGTTTTCTGTCGTATATGTTTTCAGAAGTTTTTTTCATAAAATTATTCATTTTAATACTTGCTGTAAAACCGACATATAACCCTACACTTATAGCAATAACCCATCCATAAGGAGTTAACATAAGTAAAGAGCTTAGTGCTGTGGTAGTAATTGAACCGACAAAAATACCAGATGCAGTAGAAGCTCCAAAGCTGGCCAATTCAGTTGATAGACTTCTTTGCCAGTCGCCACCATTTTTGTAATTGTTGTAAACCGAGTTTGCTCTAAAAGCGCCATCGAGTAAGATCATTCCATTACCAAGCCAACGCCCTGTGTTTTCAATATATTTAATTTTTCTAAATTCTGCGGTGCTACTTATATCTAATTTAGTGGAGTGTCTGGCACTTTTAGCTATGTGAACACCACGATTAGGATTAGACCAAACCGTACCTCTGCGACTTGCACGGTTAGTATTCATAAAGCGTTGTAGTTCAGCTTGATATTTAACTTGAAGCTCTTTAAATAGTCCAAGAGCTTTTTGCTCTAAAGCGACCATATGGTATTTAGGCATGCCTGACTTATGTGCGGCCCGTATATCTTTTAAAGATGCTTCATATTTACCCGCTAAAGTAACAAATTTTGAACTGCGAGCTTCTATTGATGTGGCGCCTGAACCAACAATACCATGTGTGTTGTTTGCTAAAAATGGTATAACTTGAGCTTGAAAGTCAGAAATAGCAAGTAATGTTTCGCTGCCAAAATCTCGCAGCATTCCAGCTATGTTTCTTCTTGATTGTGCTGATAAAAGCGCAAATTGATTGACTATATTTTTTGTTCTGTTGTAGGAGCGGTTAAAGAGTCAGTGTATTCTTTGCGCCAAATATAGGGGGTACCTGAGGTGATTACTTTACTTCTTATGTGATTGTTATCTTGTGAGAAAGTATTGTTTTTATCAGTTTTACATTTTACTACTTCTGCAGTAACTGCATCCAAGCAGATTCTAATTTCTAGAGCCATGATCAGTATCCTTACTTTTCAATTGTTTAAAAAAGACTAATGATTTTTAATTAAGTAGTCAATACATAATTGCTTTTCACTTAGTAAGAGTAAAGCAATTGTGGTTGCTAATGTTATATGAAATTCAATAAGCTACCCTTCCTACGAGAGCAAGTAGGGTGCCTACAGCAAATATTTAAAGACTGATGCCCTGGTAATCATCCCCTTCAACTTCACCTGCAAACACATAATTAATGAGTAATTACCTCGCATGGCGGAATTTTGTTCCCGACAAATTCCAAGTGCCTAAATCCCTTTAGGCAATGCGAGGAAAGCGATGCTTGCAAATGGGTGAAAAACGTAGTTTTGAACGAGAGGGTAGAGATATCCGAACTGGGCAGCGTACAGGGATGTGAAAGTGATGCTTTCATGGCGTTTACGCTCATAATAATTTTGTGTTTAAAGATAAGTGAAATTGAGGGGGCTGTGTGATTCCAAAGAGAGACCGGCGCTTGTCTTTTTTTGGTTGCCGTCGCCAATGCGATATAAGTAAATTATTTTAAAAGCTTCGCTTTTCGCGCGAGCAAGCTTTGCGCCTACAGATGTATGAGTGAGCTTTGTTTAAAAGCCAAAGCGCGATGTAAAATCGCACCTACGGTTTTGTTGAATATGGTGGTTTAATTATTGTAGGTGAGGTTTTATACCTCGCATGGTGTTTTATTTAAACCAAGAACAAAGCGCGATGTAAAATCGCACCTACGGTTTTGTTGAGTGTGGTGTTTAAATTAATGTAGGTGAGGTTTTATACCTCGCATGGTGTTTTTGTAAAAACCAAGAACAAAGCGCGATGTAAAATCGCACCTACGGTTTCGTTGAGAGTGGTGTTTAAATTAATGTAGGTGAGGTTTTATACCTCGCATGGTGCTTTATTAAAACCAAGAACAAAGCGCGATGTAAAATCGCACCTACGCTTTTGTTGAGTGCGGTGTTTACATTATTGTAGGTGAGGTTTTATCTATGAATCTTTGTTTAGCTCTGTAATCGCTTTAATACTAAATGCGTGCATAGTTATGTAGTGTTGCTTTTTAATGATTGTTTTAACGATACTTTGATCAATATTTAAGTAATCGTGAACAAGTGCATTTCGTAAGCCTATAATTTTACGCCATGACAGTAGTTCTGCCTCGCTCAAAAAGCCTAAATTAGTAAGTTCGCTAAATGTTTGATAGGCGTTGCTACTGGTACTACTTTTGTGCTGCTTAAGCCAATGCTTTGATAAACCAATACACACCTCGGTCATTAACTGTAGTAATCGCTCTGCAGCTCGGTAATCTCTGCTATTAAGTGAATCGATTTGACTGAGTTCGTCGAGTTCTTGCATATATTCGTCAATATGGCGTGTTACTTCACTTAAATAAAGTGTAATTCCGGTATCAGTCATGTTTACTCGCTATGGTTTCAAATTCGAACTGGCTATATATACGCTGCTGCTCTTTCATCGCTCTAACACTATTATTGCTTATAATTATTTTTCCATACTCAATAACGTTGAAAGCTAAATAACTTGGAATAATATTTATATCAACAATCGAAATAAGTTGTTCGTTAAGATTAAGTGCATTACTTATTTCAAGCTCAAGCTCTTTTGGTCTAAGGCGCTTATCAAAGAACTCCAGATCAAAGTTTTTAAATGCTACGGCTAAGTCAATGTCACTATGGGGTTGGGCTGTCCCTTTTGCGTGGGAGCCATATAACCAAACCACGTCAATGTCGGTGTTTTGCTGCAAGTACTTAATTATTTTCTGTATAACTTCATTTGCCACGAAAAACTAACCATTGATAAAAACTGTAATAATAACCTATCAGTTTTCTAGTGAACATTAAAATTGATATTTGTTTTATTTAGGGCGTGTTGACCTTTGTGGGGTGAAATTTGTTCAATCTAGGGGCTATTAAATCGCGCCGCGAGGTTTGTAACCTAGTGGGCTCGGTGACTGCTTCTGCTTTACCCTACTGGCTTACATCCATGCAAGAATAAGTAAAAGCCGAGCAACAAAGAGTTAATTGTCCCTAAAAAAACCCAAAAGGCAGTGCATGTTTGGTATTTATGCTGCGTTATCGCCTATTTATGGGGAATAACCACACCACACCACATAGACTCTGCCTTGCCTGAATACCAAACAGTCTGCTGCAAAATTAATCACGAAAGGTCACACGCCCTAATAGCAAGCTGGGCTTCTGCAGTTGCTTAAGTGAGCTATCAATCTCAAAGTGTCATTAACTTAGCTTAAGTAATTTATATTTTAGATTCGATTCTATTATTTATAAATAAGGTAAAGTTAACTTGTGGACGATAAATATACATTTAAACTCAAAAATAACTTATTTACTTCTGAATTATCCCACATTCATTTATGCATAAAAATAATTAATAAAGTTGCAAATAAGCTGAGTGAACAAATAATACAATTACCAAATATGGATGCGTTTATTTAGGTTCGAAAAATAAATTAAAACCAAAAGCGCGATGTAAAATCGCACCTACGGTTTTGTTTAATGTGGTGTTTACATTATTGTAGGTGAGGTTTTATACCTCGCATTGTGTTTTATTAAAACCAAGAACAAAGCGCGATGTAAAATCGCACCTACGGTTTCGTTGAGCAGGGCGCGAGCATACTTTGTTAAAAATGTTAACCAAAAGAAGTTCTTCTCTAAAAGCATCATCATAACAAGCTCTTACACACTTACTTCTTATTGACCCCTTGCTTTTCGTATGCTGCTTTATCATGTTCCTAACGACGCGTCTAAATAGTGCCATATGTTGCGCACTTAATGGCTCATGTATTTGACAGGCATCTTCTTTAAATACGACATCCAGTATCCAGTGTTGCTGATTTTCTATCAGCCAATGTTGTCTTATTGCTTTACTTATCAATATATTGTCTGTCAGCGATGTTAGGTAGTAATGTGTGTCAATACTCGTTCTATTACCCTTCGTTCGCTCTCGCTGCACCGCAACGATTGTCCTAACTGATGGCCAGCTCTCTTTAATTTCACTCGGTAATAAACGCGCATCAAGACAATCTATCGTGCGTACTTCTTTTCGCCCATGCCCTGCATCTTGTGTTACATGACTAAGTATCTCTGAGTTTTCAGATTCATACTGGTGTGTAAATGCATCTTGAATCGCGCTATAAAGTTTCTTTTGATTACCCTTTGCTTGCACTAGATAATCTGCATGTCTGCTAATTAGCTGTTTTAGCGTTTCTTTTTGGCAGTGCAAAGCATCAAGTGTAATGACGGTGTTATTGATATCGAGTATTTTCAATAAATCCCGAACTGCCGGTATTTCATTCGTCTTACTGCCAACTGTTTGATGGAATAATGTGAGACCTGCCTCACAATCAAATGCTGAAACGAGGTGTAATTTATCAGCAATGTGTTTACTTGCTCCGCGAATAGTTTTGCCATCGAAGGCAATGACAGGATGCGCTGATTTAACGCGGTTTTGATTGACCCAGCTATACATCGCGAGTAGTAATGAGTCAGTATCAACGGTTCTAAAAATCCGAGCAATACTATGTCGAGTGGGTATGCCATTTTTGAAAGAACGAAATCCTCTTAACCAATTAAGCTTACTTTCGCCATAGACTTCAATATCTTGCCAGTTTTCACACCCTGATGTAACGGCAGTAATAATAAGAAAAAGCACATCAACTAAGTTATGGTGTTGATTTATATGTGAACGATTATCTTTGACGAGTTCTAAATGTGAGAAGAGTGACATAATAAGTGTAAGGTTATGAAATTTATGGTATTAGATCATAAAATTTGTTTATTTACAAAGTGTGATCCCGCCCTGTTTCGTTGAGAGTGGTGTTTAAATTAATGTAGGTGAGGTTTTATACCTCGCATGGTGCTTTAGGCATGTACAAGGTTGTGGCGATAAAGCCCATTTATAAATTAAAAGCTGCGCTTTTCACGCAAGCAAGCTTTGCGTCTACAGGTGTTAGGTGAGCGTTAAGGTTATATAAACCAAAAGCGCGATGTAAAATCGCACCTACGGTTTTGTTTAATGTGGTGTTTAAATTATTATAGGTGAGGTTTACACCTCGTTTTAAATTGCTTGTTTATTTCTTCTCTGTGTAGCGCTTAAAAGTAATGAGGCAATTAACACAATTATTTGCCTCATTGTATGAGGCGAATAATTGACGTAGACTGAAGCTAATCAATTTTAGGACATAAAGACTATGTGGATATGGCAACAGCAAAACTGGCCAAACTTTACGTGGGATGATGCGGCGCTTGCTCCTTTGCTAAGGGAGCTTTCATATAATCAAGGTTTATTAGTAGGGCGTATGGGCGTGCAAACTGCTCATCAAAAGCAGCAGGCCCTTGATACCTTACTTGCAAATATTATTCACTCCAGTGCGATTGAGGGCGAAAAGCTTAATGCATTTTCGGTTCGCTCTTCACTTGCAAAAAAGCTCAATATTGATGAGCAGCCTTACCCAACAACTGTGCAAAGCGATAATCTTGCAGAGATTATGCTTGATGCGATAAATAACACAGACTCAGCGCTTAATTTAGAGCGAGTGCTTAATTGGCATCGCTTATTGTTTGCAGGTGAGCAAAGCTTGTTTACTAAAATTGAAGGCGGGCAATTGCGTGGTGACGAGCCTATGCAAGTAGTGTCGGGGCGCTTAGATAAACCGATATTACATTTTACAGCGCCTCCTAAAGAGCGAGTAAATAAAGAGCTTTCGCTATTTTTTAACTGGTTTAACAAAGCGCAAAATGAACCTCAAATAGACCCTTTTATTCGGGCAGCTATCGCACACTTATGGTTTGTAACAATACATCCACTTGAGGATGGTAATGGGCGTATTACACGGCTTATAACCGACCTGGCATTAGCGCAAGAACATGCTGAGTCAATTCGGTTTTACGCTATGTCGGTGGCTATTTTAGAAGACAGAAAAAGCTACTACGAAGTGCTTGAAGCAACTCAGCGTGGAGAGCTTTGTATTACAAAGTGGATTAAGTGGTTTTTACGTACGCTCAATAATGCGATACACCATACGCTTAATAATATTGAGCAAACAATTTTTAAAACCAATTACTGGGCAAGTAAAGATCAAACAAAGTTAGGTGAGCAGCAAGTAAAAGTGCTTAATAAGTTACTCGATGGCCAATTTGAACAGGGTATTAGTGCGAGTCAGTATCAAAAAGTGGCTAAGGTTAGCCGTGCAACCGCAACACGCCATTTATCGGACTTGCAAACGCTTGGATTCATTAAAAAAACCGCCGCAGGTGGGCGTAGTACACGTTACAAGGTTGTCCAATGAGGCAATTAAACACCTATTCGCCTCGCCATGTGAGGCGAATAGGTGTTTGAATTGTTGTAGTGCGGTTTTATACCTCGCATGGTGTTTTTGTAAAAGCCAAGACCAAAGCGCGATGTAAAATCGCACCTACGGTTTTGTTGAATATGGTGGTTTAATTATTGTAGGTGAGGTTTTTACCTCGTGAGCGCTTTATTAAAGCCAAGGCTAATGTGAACTCCCACCCATAGCTTTAATTTTTGCTTTTTGGATTAGTAATGTTGATGTGTTTTTTCACATTTATAGGTACACTCTTTTAAAGTTTTAATTCAGGGAATGAATAATGATCAAATGGATTTTACTGGTACTTATTAGCGTATCTACAACTTTGCCTCAAGCTGGTGAGGCTTACACACAAGCCCAATGCGATAGCATTAAAAAGCAGCGCGAAGCTATTCGGTCTCAATTTAGAAGTGGCTACAGTAATAAAGAAGGTGAGCGTTTAACTGCACGCGATAAAGCGCTATTTACATTACTTGCTAATCACTGCAGTAAGCCTAAAAAGAGTGGTAGCGCTTATCAGGCTACTTCTTCTACCTCAACTCGTACGCCTAATAGCAATTGGCTACTCAATCAAAAAGTATCAAACATGTCTTTGCACAGCGATAGCTATAAAGATGCTGCTAAGCTTGATGCTTGGTCAACATTTTATAAACTACCTAAACGTTGCCGTAAAAAAGGGATAGGGTCGGCCGACTTTGTGTGGTGCAGCGAATATAGGGGTAAGCAAAAAGATCTCTTTGAAGCACAGTGGAAAGAGCACCCATAAATATGTTTAAAACTAAATTACGCGTGGTGTTTGTATTTTTTGTGCTGCTAATTGCGTCGGCACTTATTGCTAATCATTTTACTGGACGGGTATTTAATTATAGTGACCCGATTGGTGAAGTTAAACGCATATATAACTATCTAGCATCGCAAATAGTTACTGAGCCTTTAAGTACAAAACGGCCCGAAAAAGTAAGCACAACGACGTTGCAACATACGTTAGTGTCTGCCGATAATCACTTATCACAAGTTAACAATACGCGTTGCGTAGATGTATCGTTAGGTGAGGTTAAATATAAACGTAATGGCGATATATTTACGTGGACCGACAGTGAGGGCGTTCCTCATTTTAGTGATAAAAAGCCTGACTTTGCAGTAGCAACTTACAATCCTGGTTTTGTTGAATCGCTAGATTATTTTGATCTTACTTTAAATACACCTAATTTACCGTCGTCATTTAATCAAGAGTTGCGCATTAAGCTCAATACGGTATTTAAGGCGTATGGCCAAGTAATTGGTGTGCATGCGCTTAAAAAGGTGAAACTAAACCTAACGGTTTTGGCTACTCGCAGTGCTTACGAGTCGGTAATAAAGCATCGCGGTGGTGATCCTAAAAACACTGCGGGTATGTATTTTCACGGGAGTAATTCTGCTTTTATTCATTATGATAATGCACAAAGTGCAATGCGTACGTCGGTTCATGAAGCGGTGCACGCCATAAATAAGGCTGTATTGGGCTACACACCAAGATGGCTAAATGAAGGGTTTGCGGAGTACTTTGAGCTGACTAAAAATAATATGCAAACAGGTATTGTTGAACCAAATAGATCGTGGACAAAGAATAACAATATTACTAAAAGTGTATTTACAATTAATTGGTTAATCGGCTTAGAGGATACGTGGAAAAAAGGCGATAACAGCAAACTTTATGCAAGTAGTTGGGCTGCTATTTATTTTTTAATGGATACACAAGCAGGTAGAGCTTTACTAAAAAATATAATGCTTACTGAGCAACAATCACCGTGTAGTAAGTTGTCTGCAAAAAAGTTAAAAAAAATGCTGTATACGCAATTACCAAATCTTAAACGTGAGTATTCTCAGTGGTTAAAAATGCCTTTCAGGGCTCATAATTTTTAACCTGTCTGTATGTGTATTGATGAGGTTAATGAGCGGATTACGGTTATTTATGCGTTATTCATAGTAATTTGAAACTAAAACCAAAAGCGCGATGTAAAATCGCACCTACGGTTTTGTTGAGCGCGGTGTTTACATTGTTGTAGGTGAGGTTTTATACCTCGCATTGTATTTTAGGCGTGTACAAAGTTGTAGCGAATAAACTCATCTACAAATTAAAAGCTGCGCTTTTCACGCAAGCAAGCTTTGCGTCTACAGGTGTTAGGTGAGCGTTAAGGTTATATAAGCCAAAGCGCGATGTAAAATCGCACCTACGCTTTGTTGAGCGCGGTGTTTGCATTGTTGTAGGTGAGGTTTTATACCTCGCATGGTGTTTTAGGCGTGTACAAAGTTGTAGCGAATAAACCCATCTACAAATTAAAAGCTGCGCTTTTCACGCAAGCAAGCTTTGCGTCTACAGGAGTTAGGTGAGCGTTAAGGTTATATAAACCAAAAGCGCGATGTAAAATCGCACCTACGCTTTGTTGAGCGCGGTGTTTAAATTAATGTAGGTGAGGTTTTATACCTCGCATTGTGTTTAGGCATGTACAAGGTTGTGGCGATAAAGCCCATCTACAAATTAAAAGCTGCGCTTTTCACGCAAGCAAGCTTTGCGTCTACAGGAGTTAGGTGAGCGTTAAAGTTATAAGCCAAAGCGCGATGTAAAATCGCACTTACGTTTTTATCGCAGGCAGATCATTCTTTGGTTTGCATTTTTTTAGCGCGTTCTTCTGCGTCAATGAGTGCTTGTGATTTAGGTGCGCGTTTTTTTCTTCTATAGTTGGCATTTCTGCCGAATTTGGATCCCAGCTTTCATCAAGCGATAAGTTTGCAAATGGATTGCTGCTTGCTTTGTTTACTGTTTCTTTTTTCAGCTGCACTCTTTGTTGTTTCATGTTCTGCGTTTATAGGCCTTGGTGCTGCTTTAGGCATTACTTTTTCGCCTGGTAGCGGAGCATTTGGATCGAAGGTGCGTATTTCTGGTTCTTTAAAATTGTGCGCGGAACTAAAGTTGGTAAACTCTGGGGTCGCTACTTTTTTAGGTGTATGTAAATCGTCAGTAGTTTCGCTAGGTTTTAACGGTTCTGGGCTTGCGATAACCGGTTTTAGCTCATTATTTATGAGTGGATTACTGTGCACGGTTGCAGAAGATTGTGTTGTTTGTTTAGGTTGTTTTTTTATAGGCTGGGCATGGGGGGCAAGTTCTTGTACTTGTGGCTCAGTGAAGCGATTGGCCTTGTTAACTTGCGCTTCAGTGGTTTTAGCGGCTGCTGCAAATTCGGTGTAGTTTGGTTCTGATTTTGGTTTTATTTCAGTAAATGTTGCTTCGTTTGTTTGCGCTAATGTTGTAGGCAAGACTTCGTCAATATTATTGTGATCGGTGTTTATTTTTTGTGTTTTATTGGCTTTTAATTGTGGCTGGTTGCTCTTTATTGTTTTATTTTCATCTATTATTTCAGGCGCATTGGTTGGCGTTTGCTTGGTTGGCGCATCTTTCGTACTTACGTTTAATGGTGGGGCTATTTTTTGTGATTTAAGTACCTGTGTTTCAGCTACCACAGGCGCAATAATTTCGGTTTTACTTTGTTTAGTGCGACGTAAACGTATTAATACCATCACAGCAATAAGTATTACTATTACAAATAATAAGCTAGGTAAAAGCAGCGAACTTTGATCTATTGGTGCAGGTACAATAACCGGTGCTGGTTTTACTACGGGAGCAGTTATATTTGCTGGTATTTTAACCTTTACAGGTACACTGCTTTTTAGTGGCTGTGTACTTTGTTGATCAATAACTGATTTGGCTTGAGGCTCTGCATTTATTATTACTTCATTATTAATATTTGGCTGTTCAATCGTGTTTGGTTGTTGCTCATTTTCAATACTAACGGGCAGTGGCGTTTGTAGTGTTGCTGGATTTTGTGGCGTGTTAAGTGTTGGCTCCACAACTTGAGATTGCACTGGTGTTATAACCGGAGCTGTTTCTATTGGCGGCTTTGGGTATGTTTGGGCTTGTTTGGGTTTGTTACAGTTATTGTTGTAGTCGCGTATTGCGTTTCTGTATTTTCGACTTGTTTTATCACCACTATTTTGCTGTATTTCTTGTTTTATAAGTATGCACATGGCTTCGTTATATGCTGCGCTGTTAACGCTATAAAATAGGGCAAAACAAAAGGTAAGACGTGTTAGTAAAGTGATCATAAAGGTAAATAGCGCTTAAACATTAATAGTTCGATTTTAAGCGCAAAACTAAAATTTATCTAGGGCCTGCTTATCTTTCGAGGTTGTATGTCTGGTATTTAGGCAAGGCAGAGTCTATGCAGTGTGGTTGCTCCCCATAAATAGGCAATAACACAGCATAAATGCCAAACATGCGCTGCCCCTAAATTGAATAAATTTTAATCCTGAAAGGCGACAGAGCCTAAAACTTACCGCGTTATTAGTCTATTACCATTAAGCTACGATACTCGTCGTAGGCAAATTGGTCGGTCATGCCGCTTATGTAATCTTGAATCAATCTACAACGGTAATAAAACTCGTATGCGGCAAAGTGATCAGGTTCCTCTTGCATGGCGTTAATGGCATGTGAGTAGCTGTTTAAGTGCTTTTTAGATAGTTTTTTAACTAATCTTGACTCGATTAACAATCGTGAATCGCCATTGAGCGCACGTTTAAAATCGTCGCTATTTAATAATAGTAATGGTTTATAGCAATCAAGTAGGCCGTTAATGATTCTATAGCCTTGCAGTTCGAGCTTTTCGACTTCTTTGTTTGAAAACACATATTTAAGCGCTACATTTTTTAATGCTTTGGTAACAGCATGCAGGTGGCTTCTGTCCTCTAAAAGGGCATGATTAAAGTCGCCATGATAAATCGGCTCTATGTTTTCGATAAAGCGTTTTGCTGCATGACTCACCAGCGGGTGCAGGAGTGAAACGCGCAAGTATATAAAAAATTCACTGTTAAAGTTATATGGTTGTGCTTTGGCGCGTTCGAGTGCGTAGTCTACGGCTTTATCTACAAAATCTAGGTGTTCAGAATCGTCAATGGTGAGATTTATAAGTGCTTTTTTATAGTGACTTTTAAGCTGAATGCATAATAGCTCAGTGCTTATAATATCTTTTTCTACAGCGTCTTCAATGTCGGCAAGACAATATGAAATATCATCAGCAGCTTCCATTATATAACTGGCAGGATGACGGCAATAAGGCTCTATGGTTAATTCCTTTTGTAGTGTTTCTACGAAGCTTTTTTCGCTGTAGTAATACCCAACTTTTTTCATTAAGTAGTTTTTATTTTGTGGTATGTCTTTTGTATCAAGGCCTGCTGGGCGGGTGTACTTTAAAATCCCCGCACTTTGACTGTAGGTTAGATTGAGTGTTTGCAAAGAGTGAATAATACGTATGCCTTGCGCATTACCTTCAAAGTTACAAATATCCAGTGCAAGGTGTTTAAAAACAACGCCAATGCCTGTATTTGGCTCTTTACAACGTTCGGGTGTAACGCTTAGCAAATTATTATTAAACCAATGATTTATAGCTGCTTCGCCAAAATGTCCAAATGGCGGATTGCCTATGTCGTGCATGAGGCAGGCCATTTCTACTAGGCTTTCTAGTGGGCGTTCTAGTCCTGTTAGGCCGTAGTCTTTTTGTTGTTGGTAGCTTAAATTAGCAAAAATACGCTGCACTATAAAACGACCAACTTGTTGTACTTCAAGCGAATGAGTAAGGCGCGAACGAACGGCTGCATTACGCTCAAGTGGAAATACTTGTGTTTTTTGTTGCAAACGACGAATAGCAGCACTGTTTATTATACGACCTCGGTCGCTTTCAAGCGCCATTTGCAAGTTAGATGTTGTGCGATACATGCGCGCAGGGGTTATTTTTTTACTAAAATCAATAGTCATCGTTGTCCTTTTTATTGTTGATGACTGGCAAAGTGAGTGCGCGGTGTCATTCTTTTTTAATATACTTACGTTAATATATACACCTAGATGAGTTAGGTACAGGCGCTTGTATCATTTGCGGGCAGTCAATTGTATTATCAAATCATTATTTTCAGTATTTAGCGCACTTTTAACTAGGCGGGTATTTATAATGCAGCAGTGGATCTTAAAGGTAATATCAATTTGCCTATTAACAGGAATGAGTAATGTTGCACTTGCAGCAAAAGAGCAAACGGTGGTGCTTGTATCAATTGATGGTCTGCGTTGGGATTACATTGAAAAGCACGGTGCGCCAAACTTAAAGGCAATGGCCGATCGCGGCGTTCGCGCTCAAAAGTTAATACCTGTTTATCCTACTAAAACGTTTCCTAATCATATTTCTATTATTACGGGCTTACTTCCTGTCAATCACGGTATTGTTGATAATAACTTTTGCGATAAAGCCCGCAAAAATGAGTGTTACAGTATGGGTAAAGCACTTGGCGATAGCACTTGGGTAAAAGGTATCCCTCTTTGGAATTTAGCAAAAATGCAGGGGCTTAAATCAGCAACGTACTTTTGGCCTGAGTCGGATGCGTTATTTAACGGCATGACCCCCGATTACTTTTACCATTATTCTAAATATAGCGATTACCAAAGCCGTGTAGATCAAATTATTCAGTGGTTAAGTTTACCAAAAGCACAGCGCCCGCGTTTTATTGCAAGTTACTTTTCGTTGGTTGATAGCATGGGTCATGAATTTGGGCCAGACGCACCACAAACTCGAGATGCAGTTAAACAGCTTGATGAGTTGATGGGGCAATTACAAACTCGCCTACGCAAATTAGAGCAAGACGTAAACCTAGTAATTGTATCAGATCACGGTATGACGAGCGTAAACCCAGATAAAAGTATTGATGTAACAACATTGCCTCAAGATGAAAACTTTTTAGTTAAAAATACAGGCCCTCGTTTACTTATTTATACACAACCGAATGCTAAATATGCTGATATAGCAGGCTATAAAGCGCGTTTAGAAAAAGCGGCTAAAGGACGTTATACCGTTTTAACTGATGAACAATTAGCAGGCTATCATTATAATAAAGGTACGCGTGTGGGCGATATCGTTGTACAAACCACAGCACCTGCGGTGTTTACTAATACTAAAAAGCCGATGTATTTAGGTACGCATGGCTATGCCTATACCGATGACATGGCTGCTACGTTTATAGCTAGTGGCCCTGCTTTTAAAGAAGGAATTAGCTTAGATAAAGTAAGTAATCTTGATATTTACCCTGTGCTTGCAAAAGTAATGGGTCTTAAATTATTAAGCAAAGTTGATGGTGACGGTAAAACGTTAATGCCCGCTATAAAGCAAAAAATGGTTGTACATTAAGCTTTACCAAAAAAGAGCGCTAAGCGCTCTTGGGGGAAGGTTATAATGTTTATTTTTTAAAAGTGGGTAATGGATAACCCACTTTTATAAGCATTTATTTAAAATTGGCAATGCTTGTTTTAGTTGCTGTTACAGTGCGAATAGCATACGACTGGTTAGTTACACCAAATGGTATGTTATTTACACTCCAATTAGGATTAGAGAAGTAGTCGTATTGTGTTGCACTTCCATATACATGTGGATAGGCCATAATACTTGCAAACTCATTTTGTACACCGTGACCCATACCGTCAGTGTATACACCACCAGAAGTATCACCCTGTTTACGTGAATGTGCTAAGCCTTGGTTATGACCAAGTTCATGTACAAACGTAGTTGCACCACAATCAATAGCTGTAATTGAATACATGCGGTCGCTCATTGAGTTGTATAGGTTGCCGTTAGTACCTTGTCCAACCCATGCTAAACCACATGAAATAAGTCCATTTCCAGCACTTTCGCCAGTACCTAGTACGGCAATCATATCGGCTTTCCAATCGCTGCGTAAACCATCTACATAGCTGCTTTCGGTTACCGAATCAAGCCACTGCTCTGATGGTGTAATGGCATAGTCACCTAGGTTTTGTGTACCCGCTAAACGCAGCGTAATACCTACACCATTTTGGCTATAAACCTGATTTGTGAAGGCAATTAGCTGATTGATTTTAGTGTTGATATTACTAGTAGCCGCTGCTGACTGATCTGTATATAAAATACCGATATCAATAGTCTCTGCTTGTGCAACACTTGCTACACATAGTGCTGCTGCAACAGCGGTTGTAGTGATTACTTTTTTCATTATTGTATTTCCTTACTCTTAGTGCGGTTGATTTTTGGTGTTTAAAATATTGTCGCAACGGGTGCGCTCAAATTTTTAATTTGGTTAATTAGCCATCTATTTTTGGTGCAAATATGTCTACACCTTTTTCAATTTTAGGTTTAGGTGCCGTTACGTCATGCTCTATATGATTTTTATATAAATCACGTTTTGCAGCTATCCAGCCATACTTACCTTTACTTTCAAATACGTAATTCCCCGAAGGTGCCGTAAATTGCCCGTATACGGCGTCTTTTCCTACGGTTAATACTGTGTTGTGCATTGCGCCATCTACGCCAACTACGCGGCCAAATATACTTTTATCACCGTTGCTTGATTCAATAACATTAGTGATCTCAGCTGTGAACGTTTCGGCTGTTTGAGGAATTGCTAAGTCGAAGTTTTCGCCCGCTTTTAATGCCTGCAATGAAGCTAAGTCAAATTCAATGTAAGCTTCATTATGTAAGTCAGTTGGTAACACTTTTGCATTTATAAGTACTTGTTTTGCTTTATTTGAGATGCGGTTTACAGCATCGAATTCATTAAATGTCATATTTTGTTTTGGGGCTGAAACCGCTTTGACATTAATAGGATCTTTACTCATATCAATAGGGGCTGGCGCATGTGTATTTTGTGTACGAAGAGTACTAACCGGCACTAAGTCAATTGCTACAGGTGCAATTGGTTCTGCAGTGTGGTCGGTATGAATAAATAGTTCATAAAGTGCAAATGCCGACAAGGGAATGGCAATAATTAAGGCTGCAACTTTTTTCATCTGTTTCTCTTTTGGTGTTTTAAGTTAACTATTTGTTACGTTTTATAGCATAAATTAGATTAGATCAAGCGAATAAATGTAATCAAAAAGTGTTAAGCACTTTATTTTTAAATCCCTTATTAAACTTATGGTTATTTTTTATAGGTACAAATGTTGAGTGGTTATGTACTGGTTTTGTCAGTGTTTTAGCGGGCTTTAGATTGTTTGTGATAACTTTTTTATTCTGTTTAATACAATAGTTTTATGTTGGTTTGGTCATTAATTTAGGTAAAAAATAAAAATGAATTTATTTCACTTTTTGTAGCGTAATAGTTAATTGCAAAGAAAATATTAGCCACGTATGTTGTGTACATAAAAATAAATATTAGAGGGATTTATGGCGGTTTCTGATCAGTTGCTTAATCGAATTACAGCAGGACTCGTAGCGGTTATTATTGGTTTTTCGAGTTCAATTGCGTTGATTTATCAAGTCGTAATTACCCTAGGGGGCACTCCTGATTTAGTTGCCAGCTGGATTTTAATGCTTGGTTTGGTTATGGGGCTTAGTTCCATTGGTTTATCGTATTATTATAAAGTGCCGGTATTAATTGCATGGTCTACTACTGGGGCTGCATTACTTATTTCAAGCGCTCAAGGGTATAACTTGAACGAAGCGATTGGTGCATTTATGTTATCGGCGTTGTTAGTTTTTTTGTCAGGCATAACGGGCTGGTTTGAAAAAATAATGAACCGTATTCCCAGTGAACTAGCATGTGCCATGCTTGCTGGTGTACTTGTTACGTTTGGCATTGACGTGTTTAATTTTATGAACGACATGCCTTTAGTGATTGGCTTAATGGTACTTATGTACTTTGTAGGTAAGCGATTTTTTGCCCGCTTTGCAATGCTTAGTGTACTTATTGTGGGTGTGTTACTGGCGTGGAGTATGGGAAATATTGATACGACTGCATTGCATTGGAAAATGAGCCAATTTACTTACACCGCTCCCATGTTTAACTTACAAGCATGTATTAGCATTGGTTTACCACTTTATATTGTCACCATGACGTCGCAAAATTTGCCCGGTATAGCCGTCCTCAAAGCACATAATTATAAAGCACCTATTTCTGCATCACTTAATGTGACAGGCTTCATTAATATTATAACTGCACCATTTGGGGCATATTCTATAAATTTAGCTGCAATAACCGCCGCTATTTGCATGAGCGAAGAAGCGGATAAAAACCCTGATAAGCGTTATTGGGCAAGTATTGCTGGTGGTGTTTTTTATATAATAATGGCGTTATGTGCAGCAACGTTAGTTGGGCTAGTTGCAACTTTACCACAAGCACTTATTTTGGCACTTGCAGGTATTGCACTGTTTGGCACTATTGCGAATAGTTTGCAGCAAGCATTGAATGGCTCGCAATATACTGAAGCTGCCATTGTAACATTTTTAGTTACAGCGTCAGATTTAACGCTGCTCTCGGTCGGATCTGCTTTTTGGGGAATTATCGCAGGTGTGTGCACGGTAATGATTACCCGAAAGGATTGAGCTAATACTTAATTGTTGTAGGCGAGGTTTATACCTCGCTAATTTTTAAGTTTTTACAAGCGCGAAGTAAATTCGCACCTACAAGTTGGGTGCTTAATTGCTGTAGGTGAGGTTTTATACCTCGCTAATTTTTAACTTTTTACAAGCACGAAGTAAATTCGCACCTATAAGTTGGGTGTTTGATTGCTGTAGGTGAGGTTTATACCTCACTAATTTTTAAATTTTTACGAGCGCGAAGTAAATTCGCATCTACAAGTTGGGTGTTTGATTGTTGTAGGTGAGGTTTTATACCTCACTAATTTTTAAGCTTTTACATGCGCGAAGTAAATTCGCACCTACAAGTTGGGTGTTTGATTGTTGTAGGTGAGGTTTTATACCTCGCTAATTTTTACGAGCGCGAAGTAAATTCGCACCTATAAGTTGGGTGCTTAATTGTTGTAGGTGAGGTTTATACCTCGCTAATTTTTACAAGCGCGAAGTAAATTCGCACCTACAAGTTGGGTGTTTGATTGTTGTAGGTGAGGTTTTATAAAATAAAAAGCGGTGTTAATGCTAACACCGCTTAAAAGTCACTATTTATGCGCAGTTATGAACGTTTATAACATCGGTTTTAGTACATCATATATGGCTTCAATGTGATCGTCTCGGTCATTGAGTGCCGCAATGTAACGGTATTTTTCGCCACCAGCTTCTTCAAAAATTTCACGATTTTCGCCTTCAAGTTCTTCAAGTGTTTCGAGGCAGTCAGCACTAAAAGCAGGGCTTATAATCGCTATGTCTTTAATTCCCTCACTTGGTAGGCTTTGAAGTGTTGCATCGGTATAAGGTTTTAACCATTCAGCTTTGCCAAAGCGGCTCTGAAACGTACTAATTACTTTATCTTTATCCAAGCCTAACTTTTCAACTACTAAGCGGGTCGTTTGTAAACACAAACAATGATACGGATCGCCTCGTTCTAAGAATAGTTTAGGCATGCCGTGGTACGAAAAAACCAATTTTTGTGGCACGCCGTTGGCTTCTAAATCTTCACTGATGCTGTTTGCAAGCGATTCAATATAGCGTGTATTTTTATGATAGCCGTTTATAAAATGTAGCTCTGGTACCCAGCGCCATTTACGCAGTACGTTTGATACAGCATCAAACGTAGAACCCGTAGTTGGGCTCGAATATTGTGGATACATTGGCATTATAACAATACGTGTTAATCCCTTTTCTCGTAAGGCTTCAAGGCCAGCTTCAATAGATGGATTACCGTAGCGCATTGCCATAACAACTTCGGTATTGGTGTAGCCTTTTTCTTTTAGTAGGGTATTTAACTTAATACTTTGCTGGCGTGTAATATGGGTTAGTGGCGATCCGTTTTCGGTCCATATACTTTCATATAATTTGGCTGAACGCTTAGGGCGGACTCGTAAAATAATACCATGCAAAATAATCATCCATACTAGGCGTGGTATTTCTACAATACGAGGGTCTGATAAAAACTCTCGTAAGTAAATACGCAGTGCTGCAGCCGTCGGCGCATCAGGGCTACCTAAGTTGGTAAGCAATATTCCCGTTTTTTGGTTAAAACGCTGATCGTGGGGATTGTCGGTAACGGCAGAAAATCGCGACACTGTGTGCTCCTTCAAGTAAAGTCATTAATTTATTTTAGACACATTGTAACGAAAAAAACTGCGATTTAGATCAATCATTTAGCGGTTTTAACCATTATTCTAAATGGAGTCGGCTTTTTGGCTTCAAGCTGTTGCAGTTTTTCGATTGATTTGCGGCTAAATACATGGCCTTTTGGTAATAGCATTATGCCTGTGTGGCTATGCAGAGCATGTCCTAAAATCATGTTCTCTTTCAGTTCGCTAGCGTTACAAATAAGTATTGAGCCAGCTGAGCTTTTTGCTCACGCATTTTTGTTTGACTAGCCTCAAGAGCACGTACAATTTTAGGGTGATAAAATGTACCGCTATAAAGCTTTACAGTATCGAGCGCATGTACATGGCGGTCTTGTTCATTTGCGGCATTACTTTGTTCAAAAGCATCCCAGTAATCACGCGCTAAACCCAACACCATTGCGCCAATCGGTATATCGTTACCGGCTAAACCTTTTGGCATGCCATTCCCGTTATAACGCTCAAACTGATGGTAAATAGCGTCAGAAACATCATGTAAATGTGTTGCTGGCATTAGCATTAATTGTGCTGTGCTTGGGTGCGTATAAAATGTTTTACGCTGCGACTCGCTTAATTTATTGACTGGTTTTTTATAAAGATCAGGATCCATGGCAAGTAACCCTATTTGCGCTAAGTAGCCAGCCATCGGCGCAAGATCGATACTTTTCTGCGATAAATTTAAATAAAGCGCTATTTGGGTGCAGGTATTGGCAATGTTTTGTGCCCTATTTCCATCGAGATAAGGGTTTGCATTTATAAAGTTATATAAAAGCTCGACGGTTGATTTATGCTCTATCTTTTCTCGTTCACTTGCTTCTTCTAATTGTTTTAAAACTTGTTTGATTTGTTTAGTTCGTTTTTCTACGCGTTGTTCAAGATCATTGTTTAATTCGATAAGTTCTAAGTTTTGAGTTTTTACTTGTTCTTCAAGTATTTGATTTTGTTTTTTTAGCTGAAATTTTTCAAGGCTATTATTAATGCTGCCAAGTAGCAGATCGTTTTGCCAAGGCTTTTGGATATAACCGCTTATTTGACCTTGGTTAACTGCGGCTAAGGTCGTTTCTATGTCGGCATACCCTGTTAATAAAATACGCTGTGTGTCAGGCGCAAGCTTACGGGCTTGCTCTAAAAACTGTGCGCCATTCATTTTTGGCATGCGCATATCGCTGATGATTAAGCCAAACTCGTGGCTTTTTAAATGTGTTAAAGCTGTTTCGGGGTTACTGCACGCGATCGCCGTTAGTTTGTTTGTTTTTAGTAAACGGGTGAGTGAACGCAATACTATTTCATCATCGTCAACGCATAGTACATCAATGTGAGTCATGGCAGCTTTTTTAGCTGTGTCTGTCATAGCTTTATCCTTACAAGTCAATAATGTATTTTTTATTTAAGATTACTTTATTAAAGCGTAGCTCAAAAAATCACTCCAGTTACATAATTGTCAAAGATGATTAGGGCGCGTTGATCTTTGTGGATTAAAATTAGTCCCTAGAAAGAACCTTTCGGGCAGCGCATGTTTGGTATTTATGCTGCGTTATCGCCTACTTATGGATAATAACCACACTACATGGCCTTGCCTAAAAACCAAGCAGCCTACTGCAAATTCAAACACCAAAGAGCAACACGCCCTAAATGTTTATGCTTAAAGTTAATTGCTGAGTAGTCGGCAAGTTAAAAATGCTTGTTTACGCTATATGCTATTTTCGACGAAGAAATAAAAGTAAATAGTGCCTTAGACTAAGTTGCGAGTATTTTTTGTTCATTACCCGTCAAAACAGACAATAACCATTATAATTTACATTGTAAACAAAACGTTAAAATAAGCAGTTTGAAAATTAATACCTGTTTTGTATGTATTTAACACACTTTTAAGTGTTTTTTTCTTATGTTATAAAATATTTGCATAATTAGACCATTTTTTGTTTCTTTTTATTTGTATATGTTGCTAGGATGTTTGCACAGGCTGCTAATAAAGTGGTTTAAATAATTTATAAGAACACACAAAAAAACAGGGTCGTCACTATGTCAACATACCGTTTAAATACACTTGCTGTAGCCGTTGCTTTCGCGTTTAGCGCACCAAGCATTGTTAACGCTGAAGAAGCACCAGTGCAAGCTGCTAAAAACATAGAGCAAATATCTGTATTAGGATCGCGTGTATCTAACCGTACCTCTACAGAGTCTTCTTCTCCTATTGATTTAATTGACGCGGATGATTTAACTAAAGGTGGTTTTACCGAATTAGGCCAAAGCCTTCAAGCGACAGCGCCTTCATTTAACTTTTCGCGTACACAAGTATCAGACGGTTCAGATTTATTTAGACCCGCAACACTTCGTGGCTTACAACCAGATCAAACCCTTGTATTAGTAAATGGTAAACGTCGTCATAACCAATCAATTTTTGGCCTTAACGGTACAGTAGGTGCAGGCGCTGCGGGTACTGATATGAATGCCATTCCGTTAACGGCGCTTAAAGGCGTTGAAGTATTACGCGACGGCGCTGCAGCGCAGTATGGCTCTGACGCGATTGCAGGTGTTATTAACTTATCTCTTAATAACTCAACCGGTATTACAACGGGTTTTGTACAATACGGCGGCACAAGTGAAGGTGACGGCGACACTATTTCAGCAGGTTTAAATCGTGGTTTTGAATTAGGTAACGAAGGCGGCTTTATTAACCTATCGCTTGAGTACCGTGATGCCGACGGCACTAACCGCGCCGAGCGCGATACGGGGGGTTCGCTTAATGTTGAACCCGGTACGCTAAGTGAAGATGTACGTTGGGGCCAAGGTAACTCAGAAAGTGAATTTACGTCGTTATTTTACAACATGGCATTACCAATGGGCGACGGCGAGCTTTACTCGTTTGGTGGCTACTCTGAGCGCACTGCACTAGGTAATGGTTTTTACCGTAACTTTAACGAAGCCTCTAAAAACGTAACCCAAGTATATAGTGATGGTTTTTTACCGCGCATATATAACGAAGCACAAGATATTTCAGTCGCGCTTGGCTTTAAAGGCGATATAAACACAGACTGGACTTACGATGTATCGGCTGTTTATGGTGAAAACCAATACGATTTTACATCACGCAATACATTAAATGCTTCTTACGCGGCTGAGTATTTATTTAACAACCCAAGTGCAAGCGATGCCGATATTGCAGCAAACTCAGGCCCTACTGGCGGTTACTCAGGTGGTTTTAGATTTGATCAAACAACGGTTAACCTTGATGTAAACGGTATTGTAGATATTGGCCGTAGTGAGCCTTTATATGTAACAGTAGGCGCCGAATACCGTAAAGAAAACTACGAAATAGTGCCTGGCGATGAAGCATCATACGCGTGTGGGTTAGCAAATATGGATACTTCGTACCCATCAGTAAACGATCCGGATCAATTTGCACAGTGTGGTTTTCAGGCTTATAACGGCCTTCGCCCTGAAGCGGCTAACGACAGCGACCGTAACAGCTACGCAGTTTATGTAGACGTAGAAACTATGATCACCGACGCATGGAACGTAAGTGGTGCACTACGCTATGAAGATTTCTCAGATGCTGGGGATGATTTAATTGGTAAATTAGCAACACGTTATGAATTTTCAGATGACTTTGCAGTACGTGGTGCACTGTCTACTGGTTTTAGAGCGCCATCACTTCAACAAAGTGGTTATACAGCCTTTACAACTAACTTAGGCTCAGACGGCACATTAACGCAGTCGTTCACAGCAAACACAGGGACCGCTTTCCCAAGTGCGCTAGGCGTAGATAGCTTAGAGCTTGAAACATCAACAAACTACAGTGCAGGTTTTGTTTACGATGTAACAAGCGAGCTTTCGTTAACGGTTGATTTTTACCGTGTAGAAATTGAAGACCGTATTACACTTGGCAGCTTACTTTCGGTTGACGACGTATCGTTTAGCTCAGAAGCGGTTGCAGCGCTACAAGCAACGGGTGCAGTGCAAGCTAACTACTTCTCAAACTCGGTTGATTCTACTACGCAAGGTGTTGATATTATTGCATCGTACCGCACTGAAGTTGAAGGCGGTAATTTAGGAGTAACCTTTGCAGGTAACCTAAACGATACTAAAATTGACAGCGTAAATGCAAAAGACGGTATTCCTGAAGCGGTTGCTTTTGATGATTTACAACGTAGTTTTTTTACCGACGGACAACCGAGCGAACGTGCAACGCTTACGTTTGACTACGAACGCGATGCCTACACATCAACCATTCGCTTTAACTACTTTGGCGAAACAGACGTAAAATACTTTGGTAACGACCATATTTCATTACCAGGTGAGCTTTCGCCTACGGGTTCATTTAAACCAACAAGTACGGTTGAGTCTGCTGTGTTAGTTGATTTAAATGTTAGCTACCAAATTAACGACATGTTTGCGCTTTCGGTAGGTGCCGATAACGTATTTGACGAAACGCCAGATGAATTAGGTGATGACGAAGTACTTAATTTTATCACCAACGGCGCATTTAAATACCCTGTACGCGCATTGCCATACGGTTTTGACGGCAGAACGTATTATGCAAAAGTAAGCTTTAGCTTTTAATTTGTAAAGCAAACTAAGTAATTATAAGCGCAGTTATTAACTGCGCTTTTTTTATGCTTTTTTATTATTAAAAAGTACCTGTTGGGCATTAAAAATACTTGCGCGGTTGAAAATTAAGCCTACAATCGCCATCTCTTAAATAGGCCAATATAAAAGCCTCTTTATTATTTAACTTAAAATAACCATTAGTTGATAGGAAATATATGACTAAAAAATCTAAAGCAAAAACCGCAAACACCAGCGCGGTAGACACAGGACGAGGCGTTATAAACCACAATGCACTAGCGGCGATGGTCACCTCTAAATTATTTAAACCACAAGTAGTTAAAGCTAAAAAAGGCAAAGGTTCGTTTAAACGTAGCAACAAGCTTTCAGGACAAGAGTCCTATTTAATCGCCGCTTAAATAGCACCGATCAAATAGGGCTTTCGCCAGCGCAGAACTAACTCACGCGAGAAGCAAAGCTTCTCATTACTTAATATCCTAAAAACTGCGTTTTTACACGCCAGCAAGCTGCGCGTCTACAAGGGTTTATACCCAAGTTTCAGAATATGATGTGTAGACGTCGAGCTTGCTCACGTTAGAAGCAAAGCTTCTCATTACTTAATACCCTAAAAACTGCGTTTTTACACGCCAGCAAGCTGCGCGTCTACAGGGGAATGATCATTGAGCTGCGGTTACGATTTCTTGTAGGCGTAGAGCTTGCTCACGCGAGAAGCGCAGCTTCTAATCTAAAGTCTGTTTTTCATTTTAAATATGACGAGCTGCACTCGTTACGCCAGCAAGCTGCGCGTCTACAAGGGAATGATTATTGAGCTGCGGTTACGATTTCTTGTAGGCGTAGAGCTTGCTCACGCGAGAAGCAAAGCTTCTCATTACTTAATATCCTAAAAACTGCGTTTTTACACGCCAGCAAGCTGCGCGTCTACAAATGAATGATCATTGAGCTGTGGTTACGGTTTTTGTAGACGTCGAGCTTGCTCACGTTAGAAGCAAAGCTTCTCATTACTTAATACCCTAAAAACTGCGTTTTTACACGCCAGCAAGCTGCGCGTCTACAGGCTATTCCAGTCTTGTTACTTTTACTTTTATTTTTCCTGCGTTCGCACCATAAAAGCGGCTTAAGTCGTTTGCAAATGGGCAAAACTCACCAGATTTAGTAATTTTAATATCAGCGCCGTTAGCTATTTTAAATAGGTGCTCGTCGTTTTTATTAATCGCTCCTATCAACGAAAACCATTGTGCATGAGGCAATCGTCTAAATGGCTCAAGCACTGCCATTGGGATTTCTTTTACGCCAAGCTTCACATTATCGCGATGCCAACCTATTGGTGTGCACTTTATACCATCGTCAAACCAGTATTGATTTGGATATGGGGTAAAACGGTAAGTAGCGCCTTGCTCTAGCATAAGGCCAGTTGCATTGTATTGCTCACTAGCAAATACTATTACATCTTGGCTTTGGTTAACGCTCAGCACATTCATGTTTTGATTAGCCAGTTCTATATGTTGGCTTAAACCAATAAAGCTAAGCGTGGTGTTGTCGTTATAGCTAATTTTGTAATGCAGTTTTTTAAGCGATTCTGGGCGGTAACTGGTTAGCTTGTTAATACGCTCTGCAACGCTGTGATGCACTAAAGGTTTAAGATTGCTAGCTTCGTTATCTATAAGTACATAGCATTCTCTGTCTACCAGTTTAAATAAGGGGTTAAACCAAAAGTAATTTTGCTGATGGCTTAATGCGAGCGGATCAGGAATAACCGTCACATCATCTTGCGCAACTAAGTTGTTATCGGGTAGTAGTGTTGTGTAATCTATATCGCGGCTAGTTAATAACGAAATATTAAGCGGTTGCTCTATTAACCACTCAAGTGCATAACGTAAGCTAATATCGGCTAGGCCATCGCGGTAGTAACCACCGCCAATGTCTGAATGCGCGCCAGCAAACCACAGCTCGGTAATATTATTTTGATGGTTCATTAGTGTGGGTTCAAAGGCGCGGCGTTTTTCGTCAAGCGATACACAGTGCAGAGCTTGAGATACGTTTGTGGCTATGGTGTGGTTTTCAAAAATAACATGTTCAGCGCCGCGCGTTGCTTTACTTACTTTTGATAAGCCAATTGAGGCTACTGTATCAAATACACAAAGGTAGACTCGCTCACATATTAATAACTCCAAACATTTTGCAAAGCGCCTGGCAAGTGCTGCACCTCGACTAAAGCCTGCTAAAAGTAGTGAATCGCCTAGTTGGTAATGAGTTTTAAAATCGGTTAAAGCCTGATTTAAAATACTGGCTACATCGTCACCACGAGGTGCAAATGTTTGGTTTAATACACGCTTTAAGCGACTACCTTTAGTGCCTATCCCTTGATAATAAAAACTGAGTTGGTTTGACTGTGGGGTAATGGGGAGTCTTCTAATTTACCGCCAAGCAGTAAGTGTAATTTTAGAATATTAGAAATACTGGCGTCTTCTTTAAAGTGTTCTGAGCTAAATTGCTCTGCGTCACGGGGCTCATTCCCTGTGCCATCAAAGTTGAAAATTAGCGTTTTGCCCGTCATAACCCAATTTCCTTAGTTGTTTTAAATACTCTACACAGACAATGTTAAAAATTAAAGACAGTGATAACGCTCACTGCCTTTAATTTAAATCGCCTTTAATGTAACTTCATTTTTGGGCGCACTACACGCAGTACTTTTTCGCTTATCCATAATGCAAAGGTTTTTGCACTGCCGTGAATAGCGCGTTGATGCATTCTATAAAGCGATATATACATAAAGCGGGCAATTTTACCTTCAATAAAAAAGGTATTACTGGTGAGGTTACCCATTAAATTACCCACAGTACTGTAGCTTGATAAATTAACAAGTGAGCCATGGTCGCTATACTTAAAGCCGCGTAGTGGTTGCTGTTTTAGCGTGGCGATAAGGTTTTTTTCGACGCACTGCGCCATTTGGTGCGCCGATTGTGCGCGTGGTGGTACTTGCTTACCATCTGCTTGCGTAAATGCGCAGCAATCGCCTAACACAAAAATGCTTTCATCAACGGTGCTTTGTAAAAACTCGTTTACTTGAATTTGGTTGCTGCGGGTCAACTCAAAAACACCTAAATCTTTTATAAAATCAGGCGCTTTTACGCCTGCTGCCCACACCATAATATCGGCATCAATGTGTTCTTCATCTTTGGTGATAAAGCCTTGTGCGGTGCCTTCTTTTACTTGCGTTTGCTCACGTACGTTTACGCCAAGCTTTAATAGTTCGCGTTTGGCGCTGGTGGCTATGCGCTCTGGTAATGCAGGTAGAATACGCGGGCCTGCCTCTATTAAATGTATATGTAAACGTTTAGAGGACATATTTGTTAAGCCGTATAGCTTTAATAGCTCAGACACATGGTAAAGCTCGGCAGATAGCTCAACACCGGTAGCACCGCCGCCTACAATGGCGATATTAAGCGATTGTTGTTGATTGTCGTCCTGATGAAGGCGCGTAAAGCTGTCGAGTAATGAATGCTGAAAGCGTTCTGCTTGTTGGCTTGAGTCTAAAAAGTAACAATGCTCTTTTATACCTGGGGTATTAAAGTCGTTACTTACGCTGCCAATGGCAATAACAAGGTGATCGTAGCGTACCGTGCGCCCAGGTAAAATGGTGTGGCCTAACTCGTCGTTGAGCGGGGAGAGAGTAATTGTTTTATTGCTTTGGTCTATATTGCAAAAAGTACCAAGTTGAAAACGGTAATGATGTTTTGCGGCATGGGCTGAGTACACAACGCCATCTAAATCGGGGTCAATAGAGCCTGTCGCTACTTCGTGCAGTAACGGCTTCCATATGTGGGTACGGTTTTTGTCTATTAACAGTATATCTGCTTGGTTTTTTTCCCTAGTTTATGCCCTAGTTGGGTTGCAAGCTCTAGCCCGCCAGCACCACCGCCAATAACGACTATTTTAGGTATTGTAATACTCATAACGTTGCCCTTAAAAATAATATACCCAAATAATCTGTATTATTTTTAGTGTTTTGAGGTTATTTGGGTATTATGAAAATTATTTTTGGCAAACGTAATAACATACTCTTTAGTGAGGTTATTTTGCGCTTAAATAAAGGATATGTCAGCAAAAAATGATGATTAAAGGCATATAAGTTATACTCACTTTTTTATCGCTTAGCTGTGCAGTTAAATCGCTGTTTGAAAAACAACGAAAAGGGTATTTATGACCACGCCATTAATTCAGTCACTTGAACAACATTTTGGTTTTAGCCAATTTAGAACAGGGCAGCAACAAACTATAGAGCAGCTTTTAAATGGTCAATCGTCGTTGGCTATATTTCCGACCGGCTCGGGTAAATCGTTGTGTTACCAACTCACTGCTTTGCACTTACCTAATTTAACCTTAGTGGTTTCGCCTTTACTTGCGTTGATGAAAGATCAAATTAGCTTTTTAAATAGCAAAGGCATTTATGCTGCCAGCCTTGATTCGAGCCAAGATCAAATGCAAAGCAGCACTGTAATGAACGACGTGCGAAACGGTAAAATTAGAGTATTAATGGTCTCGGTTGAGCGATTTAAAAACGAACGCTTTAGAGAATTTATAAGCCAAGTGGCGCTTTCGATGTTAGTGGTAGACGAAGCGCACTGTATATCAGAATGGGGCCATAACTTTAGACCCGACTACCTTAAACTGCCACGTTACCGCGAAGAGCTTAATATTCCTTTAGTGTTGTTGCTTACTGCAACGGCCACAAAAAAAGTAAAGCGCGATATGGCAGAGCGATTTGCTATATCGCCTGAGTGCATTGTACAAACGGGCTTTTACCGCGCTAATTTAGATTTAAGCGTGTTGAGTGTTAAAACAGCCGATAAAAATACCGAGCTTACCAACATTGTGCGCGCGCAAAGTGGCCCTGGTATTGTGTATGTAACGCTACAGCAAAGCGCAGAGCAAGTCGCTAATGTGCTAAGCGCGCAAGGTATTCACGCTGTTGCTTACCATGCAGGGCTTGAAGATACGCTACGCTGGCAAATTCAAGATGACTTTATGGCGGGTAAAATTAACGTAGTGGTGGCTACCATTGCCTTTGGTATGGGCGTTGATAAGTCGGACATTCGCTTTGTTATACACTATGACTTACCTAAATCGATAGAAAACTACAGCCAAGAAATTGGCCGTGCAGGGCGCGATGGCAATCCATCAAATTGCTACACCCTTGCCAATTTAGATGGGCTAAATACGGTTGAAAACTTTGTATATGGCGACACCCCAGAGCTTAGCGGTATTGAATATGTAATTAACGATATTCGCCAAAGCCACCAGCAATGGGAAATGCAAGAGTACAGCCTTTCAAGCGAAAGCAATATTAGGCAACTGGCCCTTAAAACCTTGCTAGTACAACTAGAAATGCAAGGCGCAATAACGCCACAATATGCCTACTATGCCGATTTTAAATACAAATTTTTGGTTGATAAAAACGAGCTACTAAGCCAGTTTGACCAGCAGCGCCAAGCATTTTTAACACAAATATTTAGCCATACCGATTTTAAAAAAATATGGGGTACGCTAAATTTTGACTCCCTTACACAAGCCGCGCAGGTTGATCGAAAACGTGTAGTGGCTGCTCTTGACTACCTAGCCGAAAAAAACCTAATAACGCTTGAAACCAAACGTATTACCCAAGTATACAAAGTGCATGGAGAGGTTATAAACAACCCTGAACTTGCCCAGCAACTGCACGACTACTTTAGCGATAAAGAACAGGCCGAAATTAAACGTATTGCTGCACTGGTTCGCTTTTTTGAGCTACAAAGTTGCTTAAGCTATAACTTAGCGCGCTATTTTGACGATCAAAATGCACCTGAGCAATGCGGGCATTGTAGTGTGTGTAGAGGCCATGCGGTTAAGCTTGAATACTCTATAGAGCCTGCCTATATTGACGAGCAACTTATTTATCAAAAGGTAGATGAGTTTTTAGCGCATATGGCAGGTAAGGGTAATCATAATGTGGGTATTGAAACCCAATGCCGCTTTTTAGCGGGGATGAGTGTGCCGTTATTTGCGCGTAATAAAGTGCGCCAGCTGAGTGGTTTTGCACTGTGCGAGCAGATGCGTTATAGCGAAATTAAAGCAACACTTCTTGCTAGATAGGTATTTAAATAATTACCAAACCAGAATAACGATAAAAATGTTAAATTTTTGTTTATTTTCTCGTGGTTTAACTATACTCAACGTGGATATCTCGTTCATACATAGATGATGTGAGCATCGAGACTTCAAAATTGATTGTTTTAGATGTGTTTAAAACTGCTGCAAGAAAGAGACAAAGTGGCTCGTTTTCATCAGCAGTAATGAGTAATAGTAAAGTAACCACGTTTGGTATTGTTTTTTAAGGGGATAGAGATGAAAAAATTAGTGTTATGTGTTCTGTTTTTGTTTAGTAATGTTGCCTTTGCAGATTTTGCCATTATTGTGCATCCCTCGAATGATAGCAGCTTTGACGAGTCTGTTATTACTCGAATTTACACCGGAAAAGAAAAGTCGTTTAGTAATGGCAATACAATTATTCCTGTATCTCAAGAAGAAAAAAATACCGCTACAGAGCAGTTTAACAGCAAGTTACTCAATAAAAGCGCTTCACAGTTGAGAGCATATTGGTCAAAACTTATTTTTACTGGCAAAGGCACGCCACCTAAAGCGCTCGAAAATGACGCTGAGGTCATTAAAATGGTTGCAACTAACCCAAATACCATTGGTTTTGTTTCTACCTCTGCGGTATCGGGCGATGTTAAAGTGGTTTTAAACTTTTAATATTAAACAACACCAAACAAGCGTGCTAAGTAATTGCACGCTTAATATTTTTAATTGGCATACCCGCTCGTTTAATTAAATGAGCTACTTTAAGATAAAAAAGTATTGGTTATAACAAGACAAAAATTTTGTTATTTAGTTGTTATCGATAATTGCTCCCTGCATTGCTCTGCATCCATGCAGTCGTATATAAGAAATTTTAGTATCAGATTAACTAATCAAATTGATTAAGTATTATTTCGGATTAGTATTATATTTATCAACTACAATAAAATTTACTAGCACGTTTTGTTTGCTCGTGTATCCTAATTGACGAGTTTCTCTTATTTAAGCCACTATGCCGCATATTGTTATCCCCGTTGAAAATATTTCTACTATCTCAGAGCCAGTTACATGTGCTAACTGCCAAGCCTGTTGTTGCCAATTAGAAGTGCGCATAGTAACCGATACCGGCGTGCCCTTTAACTATATTGAATACGACAAATGGGGGAGCGAGGTAATGAAGCGCGCAGACGATGGTTGGTGCGAAGCGCTCGATAGAAATACGCTTATGTGCTCTATTTACGAAAACCGCCCATTGGTATGCCGCGAGTTTGAAATGGCGTCGGGTGAGTGTATTACTGAGCGCGATTTAGCGGGTATATAGTGATAGCATCCAAGTTAGTTAACTAGATTATACCTACATACAACTTATTACTACCTACAACAAAGGGGCTTAAAGCCCCTTTTTTAATTACTGTAAAACGCTAAACACTTAAACTTTAAAGTAACTAATATATTTCTTAAGTGTGTTTGAAAGGTCAGCTAATGCAACGGCTTCTTGTGCGTTACTATTAAGTGACATACTGGTTTCTTTCGACATACTGGCAATTTCTTCAACGCCGGTACTAATTTGCGCCACGGTGGCTACTTGGTTTGATGTTGCTTCAACAATTTCAAGTACGTTACTTAATGAGTCGTTAGCTTGTTGCTGTATTTGGTGTAGTAACTCGTTTGCCTCGTGAGTAAGCGTTAAGCCGTTTTCGACTTGCGGTACAGTGGTTTCCATTGCTGTTACCGATGCTTGCGTGTTTTCTTGTACTTGCAAAATCATCTTTTCAATATCGCCTGTTGCATCACCGGTACGCTGGGCAAGTTGTCTTACCTCATCAGCAACAACGGCAAACCCTCGGCCTGTTTCGCCTGCTCTTGCGGCTTCTATTGCAGCATTTAGTGCAAGCAAGTTTGTTTGATCAGAAATACCGCGTATCACACTTAAAATATCGCCAATGTGCTTTACATGTTCTTGAAGTACATTTACTTGAGTAACCGTCGCTTTTACCGTTACCGATATTTGTTCAATTTCGGCTGCTACTTTTTGCACTGCCGTACTGCCTTGCTGCGATAACTGGGCCGTAATTTTTGAATTGTCTTCAGTTTGCCTTACTGCATCGGCAACAGAGTGAATACTGCGACTCATTTCTTCTAAACTACTGACAGCAGAATTGGTATATGTCACTTGTGTATCGGCTGCGCTTAGTGCTTGTTGTGAGCCTGATGCCACACTTGCCGAATGTGTTGAGAGCTCTTCAGATGAATTAATAATACTATCTACAATGGCTTTTAGCTTAGTTTGCATTACTCCTACTGATGCCATCATGCTGTTGGGGCAACACGAGTGTACATCGCCTCTTAAATCGCCTTGTGCGATAAGTGCAATTACTTCAGCGGCTTCTTGCGGTTCTCCACCGACTGAATTTCTGATCAGTTGGCTAATAATATAAGCGACGCTTGCACCAATGATAATAGCGAGTGCCGTTAGCGAAATCATCCAAATTTCAAACGAGCTGGCAATATCGAGAGTATCAATAGTAGTGGTTTGGTTTGCTTGCGCTTGCAAGTTTATAAATTGATTTATGGTATTAAGCCACTCGGTAAAAGCAGGGCGGGCATCGTTTAATAAAATATTCGAAGCCTCGTTTAAATTACCTGCATTTCTAGCACTTATTACATTTTGTATAAAAGGGAGGGTACGTCGTTCTATTTGGTTAATCTTATTTATAAGAGCGCGCTCTGCACTCGACATATCTGTAGTTAACTCGGCCATAGCGCGACTCGATGTTTGATAAAATGTGTCGAGTTCTTTTATATTATTAAAAACTGTATTTAAATCGCTCTGGTTTGTTATTAACACAACATCGCGAACTGCAATAGCCCTGTCGTGTACACTGCCTCTAAAATTAATAGCGTATCGCTGCTTTACCGAATTTACGTCTGTTATGTGAGTAATATTAGAGTTAATGAGGCTAACACGTGAAATTCCGATAATGGTTAAAATAAGCATCATTGATAAGATCACGCCGAAACCAGTAGCTAAGCGCATATTTATTGTCATGATTTGTCCCAAATATGAAAAGTACTCGTTTTTAAGCTTACCAGTACAATTAAGAAATTTTATAATAATGAATGTATTATGCACCATGACCATTGGTTTTAGCACAATAATAAGTTTTTTTGTAAAAAATATGTATATAAAATTTATGGTTAAGCTATAAAGCTAAAAAAGAGGCCTAAGGCCTCTTGAATTTATCTGTATTAAATCATTTATTAGTCGTACTTTGCTTCTAGTTCATTAGCTGTATGAAACTTTTCATGGCTTTGTAATTGCTCGTCGTATTTAACGAGGTTTTTAAAGTGCGCTAATTGACCTGAGTTTTTAACTATTTCAACAATAAACGACATCATAAAATCAGCGCCCGTTAGGGTATCGCCCACTAAATAACGTTTACTTTCAAGGCGGTCGTTAAAGTAGCTAATTACTTTAGCTGTTTCAGCGTCGGCATAGCCTTCTAAAAACTGTGTTTTAGCGCCGTCTTTTAGTACAAACATTTTAAGTAAAAGCGGTAAAATTGCTGAGCTTTCTGCAAAGTGAAGCCATTGCTGGTAGTCAACATATTCAGCGGTATCTACTTTTGGAGCAAATTTACCGTTACCGTATTTAGAAATAAGGTAGTCGGTAATAGCGCCTGATTCAGCAATAATTAAACCGCCGTCTTCAATTACCGGAGACTTACCAAGTTGATGAATATGCTTTAATTCGTCAGGTGCTAGGAAGGTGTCTTTATTGCGCTGATAAGCAACAATTTCGTAGTCAACATCTAGCTCTTCTAAAAGCCAAATTATACGTTTAGAACGGGATTTATTTAAATGGTGTAGTTTGATCATGTCAGTCCTTTTGTGGCTTGTAAGGGCTTGGCCTTACAAGCCGTTTAAAATTAAAGTGGGTTATTAATTTTAACCACTGTTTTACCAAAGTTTTTGCCGCAAATCATATCGTTGAACGCGCCTACTGTATTTTCGATGCCTTCTACCATGTGCTCACGGTATTGAATTTTTCCGTCTTGTAGCCATTTTTGCATGTCTTGTGCAAACTCGTCGTAACGGTCACCGTAATCATCAAAAATGATAAAACCTTGCATTTTAATACGCTTAGTAAGCAATTGACCCATTAGCATACCTAAGCGGTCTGGGCCTTCTGGCAAGCTAGTAGCGTTGTATTGCGATACTAAACCACACAGTGGTACGCGCGCTGCGGTATTTAATAGTGGCAGTACGGCGTCGAATACTTTTCCGCCCACATTTTCGTAGTAAACATCAATGCCTTTATCGCAGGCTTTTTCTAGCTGCTCCGCAAAGTCATCAGCTTTGTGATCGATACAGGCATCAAACCCTAGTTTTTCAACTGCGTGTGCACATTTTTCGCTACCACCAGCAACACCCACTACTTTACAGCCTTTAATTTTAGCTATTTGACCAACGGTTGCGCCTACAGGGCCTGTTGCTGCTGCAACAACTACGGTTTCGCCTTCTTTAGGCTGGCCAATATCAAGTAAACCCATGTAAGCAGTAAAGCCAGGCATACCCATAATACCTAATGCGTATGAAGGGTTTGCAGGTTCTTTACCTAACTGCATTAAGCCTTCGCCGTCGGTAATGGCGTAGTCTTGCCAACCTGTGTAGGCAAGTACCCATTCGCCGATCCTAAACTTATCGTTTTTAGACTCCTCTACTTGGCACACGGTTGCGCCAACCATTACATCGCCAATATTAACTGGGTCTGCGTACGACTTAGCATCGCTCATACGACCACGCATATACGGGTCTAGTGATAGGTAAATAGTGCGTAGTAAAACTTCGCCGTCTTTTAATGCAGGAAGCTCTACTGTTTTTAATTTAAAGTTTTCATCTGTTGGAGCGCCATTAGGGCGTGATTCAAGAGTAAGTTGGCGACTAGTTGTAGACATAAAAGATCTCCTATTAAAGTGAATTTACTTAGCGAATGTTTATGCGTTAAATTAATATCTAACCTAAACTAAACAATAATGCGTGCTAAGCAGTGTAAATATATATTTTTACCTCAATAGATGAGCTTTGGGCGAGGTACTGGTAATTCAAGCTTTGCAGAGTATTTATTCTAAATGGTTTATTTTAGCTTACTAAATATATGATTGTTGTAAAACACCCCGTTTTTATAAATGGCCTGTTTAAGCACAGCCTCTTGCTCAAAGCCGCTCTTAGTAAGTGCCTTCATAGAGCCAGTATTACCAGCAAACACAGCGCCAAAAATTCTATTTAGGTTAGATTGCGCAAACGCTTCTTCGCAGATAAGTTCAATAGCGCGAGTAATAATGCCTTGCCCCCAATAGGTTTTATTTAGCCAATAACCAATTTCGCCACTGTGGCTGTATTCAAATTCGCCGGAAGTTATGCCAATACAGCCCGCAAATTCCCCATTTACAACAATGGCCTTAATAATACCGTTTTTTGAGCCTTGGTTTATCCACCAATCAGCATCGGCTTGAGTATACGGGAACGGAATTTTTGACGATAAGTAACGAGTCACCTGTTCATCATTTAAGGTGTTAATAATAAAAGGCGCGTCTTGGGCTTTAAAATCTCTGAGGGTGATCATTGGATTCCGTCCACAAATGATTTTTATATAAAAGAGGTATTGAAATTGCTCTATAGGTAATTATTAAGATTTTTCTTTAAAATACTTCAACAAAGTTGATATGGGTATAAAGCCATGTAGCTTAGTTGATTGGTCGTGTTTTGCAGATCCTCTGGATGCTATGCCAATAACTTTTTGATCTTTATCTAATACTGGTCCGCCACTATTCCCATGAATTATAGGAATATCCAAAAGCCATATTTTTTGGTCATATAATATTTTCGACTGTATAATTTTTCCAGTATTTATATAGGGGGTTTCATCTGGTGAGTATTGAGGAAAGCCTAACACTGTAACTTCTGAACCAATATCTAGTGAGCTATCATCACCAACGTCGAGCCTTTTGATACCATTAAAATCTTTTGTTGGTTTTAATATTGCCAAATCTCTAGATTTACAAGATTTTTTAAAAGTAACATTTTTCTTATTTGTTTGCTCAAAATGCCTAAAAACTCCAGAAGCTCAGGGTTGTCTTCATCAATACCTTCCACGACATGTTCGTTTGTTATCATCCCTATATCTTTTAATAAAAAAGCTGTCCCTTGCGAAGCATCAAGCATATTTTCAATGATGAATATGGAATCACACACTTTATCTAAGGGGGTTTTAATTAAGTCTGAATTAGGTTTACCAGTTAATACAGAATAGTCATAAGCAATTTTTCTATAAATAATGTCTTCTGAGCCGCGTACCATTTTTATAAAATTAATACGCCCTTTGACTATTTTCTGAAAAAATACCCCCTCTTTTTTATCTATTTTTCTTTTGTGCTTTTCAAATAAGGTTTTCTTATGATATTTGTCTAAATAGTGGAATTCGGCATTCTCTAACCCAAAAGTTTTCCAAGCATAAAGCATTGATCGAGTTTGTTTAATAAAACTTCTGGGAACATTCATTCTTTCATTAACTGTGATCCCTGTAACTTCTTGCCTTTGGCATTTTGAAGAAATGCGTGTTTTAGAGTCATTAATAGTAAATCCATTTTTTGATATAATTTCCTTGAGGTCATGGCCAATAGTGATGTCTAAATCACTCGATACCTTGACTATAGATCTGGGTAGTTTTCTTCTTTTTTGGGTGAATGAAAACGTCAAATCATCCGCATAGCGTGTATATGTACACCTATTATTCGATGCTAAATACTGAATTTCTTTATCTAACCGGTAAGCTATCATATTTGAAATAATAGGAGATGTTGGTGCGCCTTGGGGTAACTTTCCTTGATAACAACATAAATGAGATAACACTGTCGCAACAGGCTTCGATAAAACTAAGGGGTAAGAACAAAACAGATTTCTTACTCGTCCAAAATGGATTGAATCAAAAAAATTTTCAAGGTCTAAATTCAATACATATTTTTTATCTACATGTTTAGCTGCATTGCTTACAATACTGCGATTTTTAATGAAGCCGTGAGTCGAGTTTCTAGGAGAAAAATAGTTACCTAATTCAATGTTGATCAATTCTTGGATACTTTTTAAAGATTTCCTCGGTGCTTTTATTATGCGCTTATGACCGTTTTTTTTGGAATTTTAAAGCTATAATAAAGATGATTAATTGATGGGTATACTAGTTCATCTAATTGACTGTAAGAAGTAAACCCAAGAAACCTAGCTAAACCTTCAACACATTTACATTCTTTCAAACATGTTGGTGTCTTGATTATTAGTGAAGTAGAAAAATTCAGCATTGGTAACTCATAAAATATTCATCCATAAAAAAGCGAGGCGACTTTGTTTTCTCTTATACATTGATACACCAAGGAGCAGAGCATCAGAAACGGATATAAATGAAACATGCCAATGACCGCCGCAGATTAACAGCAGAAAGTTAAACTCTCGCCTCGCATAATAAAACTACACCATGAATCAGTTACTTGTAAAGTATTAGTTATTTTAAACTGGATTTCTATCAGTTTAATTTACTCAAGTGTTTGTTGTGAGAGTTATGTCTATTACTTTGTTTTAAAGTCCTCTAATATAAGCAAAATATTACACCTATTTTAGATGCCATTATGCACCCTCACATTAAAGCGCTTTATAACAGCGCCCAAAAACCAAGCCGTTTAATTATTGGTTTAATGAGCGGAACCTCGTTGGACGGGCTTGATGTTGCACTGTGTAAAGTAACGGGCGCAGGCTTAAATACACACATTGAGGTTTTAAATTTTACCACCGTTGACTACAACGACGATTATAAAACTAAAATAAAGCAGGTATTTGCTAAGCGAGAATGCGATTTAGAGCTTGTTACTTTATTGCACCCGTGGGTAGGTAAACTCCATGGCGATATGGTTAACCAGTGCTTACATACTTGGCAAATAAAACCAGCAAATATTGATGTAATAGCGAGCCACGGGCAAACCATTTACCACTGTCCGCAGTCGCAACATAATCACAAAAGCTTTAATAACGGCACCTTACAAATTGGCGATAGCGACCAAATAGCCGTTACTACGGGTATTACAACCATTGGGGATTTTAGGCAAAAACACATAGCCGCAGGAGGCGAGGGCGCACCACTGGCTGTGTATGGCGATTATTTATATTTTTCGAGCGCTATTGAAAGTCGGGTTTTGCTAAATATGGGCGGCATAGCTAACTTAACGTTTTTACCCAAAAATGGTGATGCAAACGGTGTGTTTAGCTCCGATATTGGCCCCGGTAATACCATTATGGATGCCTACGTACAGCAGCATTTTATAGGACTACATTATGACGATGGCGCAAAAATAGCAAAAGCAGGCAAGGTAAATACGCCATTATTGAATGCATTATGTAATAACGCGTTTTTTAAACTCCCAATGCCTAAAACCACAGGGCCTGAGGTATTTAACTTAGCGTATTTAAACGCCGCACAGCAACTTACAAATACTCACCATTTAAGCTATGAAGATATAATGGCCACCTTAAATACCTTTACTGCAACCGTTATAGCAAATGCATTAAACGAGTGTGCAGAGCGCGCACAAAATTGTGTGGTGTATGCAAGTGGTGGCGGTATTCATAATCCGTTACTAATGGCGCAACTTACAGCGCTTTGTCCACGTATTAAGGCTTTTAAAAATACTGACGATTTAGGTATAAATCCCGACGCAAAAGAGGCCGTGTTATTTGCTATTTTAGCAAACGAATGCCTAGCAGGAGAGCAGCAACACCTAAGTAATACTGCACAAGGTATCGCGGGAGTCACTATGGGTAAAGTAAGTTTTGCAGACTAATAACTTATAAATCTGCAAAGAGTGCAGCCAGCACTAAAACAGCGATAAAAACGTAGATCCCATACTCGCAAAATAGCTACGAATACCTTGTGGTTTAGTCCGTTCTACATTAACAAAGGGTGCGCAGTAACCTTGTTCAAATGCGTTAATATGCATATCGAATTGTAGGCTGTTTTTTAAAGTTGCGTGTTTACCGTGCAGCATCATTTGCATTACAAAGTATTGGCTTTGTGTAATTTGGCTCAAAGTAAGGTTTACGTAATCACGTTCAAGATCTGCATTAGTGAGTGTGTGCTCACTAAAGTACTGTGCACCACGCGCACTTGGATGTGTTGCGCTAAGCGAAATTATATCGCCCTCATTGACTGCATCAGGCAATACACATTGCAGTGTAATATTATGCGCAGCATTGGCTGTAAGCGATAATTTTTCGTATTCCATGGTGTGGCTCATAGCCGCAGACATCGGATCTTCAAATGATTGCAGTGCAAATGTTAGTTGCACTAAAGGTGTACTCATCTTACTTAATCTTCTAGAGTGTATTCATTTATCGGATAAAGATTATCGCGGATCAAAGTTACAGAATTATGACTAATTGCATTGATTAGTACAATTATTGAGTGGTTTGATCAAAAAGGATCGGTCCTTTTTTACTCGATTTTGAAATCATTTCTCAATCAGAAATTATAAGGTATGAAGTTAATATTTGACGTGTAGATTCGCCTTGTTTTCACTGGAAGTCTCTGGTGAGAGAGAAATAAATTTAAATATAATCATGTCTCAATGTGTTAGTAAACCTCTTAACTAGAGTTCAGTTAGATACACAGTCTGTTTTTTACAAAGTAGAATATTTGGATATAGTTTCGAAATTAGAATACTCTGATAACTTACATATAATTAGAGCTTTTGAGAAGTATTGGCTATGATTCCAAGTAACTACATCAAAACATTTTAGTAGCCTTGACGGTCGATTTTTGATGTTGAGTGACCATGCGAGGTCGTAATGATCTAAGGCCAAATATAAGGTAATTATTTAGAAAGAAGTGTTTTATTTTTAACCATATAAATAGGTGTTATTGTATGTCGTCAACAGTGTTATCTGATTCCTTTCGAGGCATTGTCTATTTTACCGCAGCGGCCAAAAATGAAAGCTTTACCGCAGCAGCTGAAGAGTTAGGTATTTCCAAATCAGCATTAGGTAAAAGCATTGCTAAATTAGAAAATCATTTAAACACCAAGCTTTTTCATCGCACAACTAGGAAACTGAGTTTAACTACTGAAGGAGAGGCGTATTTAGCAAGCTGTCAATTGGCATTAGATACCCTTCAGTCAGCAGAGTTAGCGTTACAATCAAAATTATCCCAACCTTCAGGTCGAGTACGAATCGATGTGCCAGCTGCGTTTGGTCGCTCTTTTGTGTTACCTGTTTTATTGAAGCTTGCTGAGCAACATGCACAATTAAAACTAACAGTAACTTTTAATGATAAAATTATTGATCCTCTCGATGCTGGCTTTGATTTAGCTATTCGATTTGGTGCCATTAAAGATAGTGGTGATTTAGTTGCTAGAAAACTGACTTCTCAACATTTGATTTTAACCGCTTCTCCTGCTTATTTAGCACGTTTAGGTACCCCAACGAGTCTTGCTGAGTTAACAAGCCATCAGTGCATAGTGGCTTGGCGAGGCGGTAGTTCACTACATTGGTTAATTAAAAATACCGATGGTGATGATATGCGCTTTCATCCTAAGCCCTTTCATCAAATTAGTGATGGTGATGCTATGGTCGATGCTTGTATTGCTGGCGCGGGAATCATTCAGTTCCCTAAGTCTTTGCTTCAGCCTTGGCTAGATGAAGGTAAGCTAGTACCAATTTTGCCAGAGTTAAATCCTGCTTCAACTGAGTTACATATTATTTGGCCAAAAACAAAACATCTCCTGCCCAGTGTCAGGTTTATTATTGACGAATTTGTACGCTTATCAGATGAAGGTAATTTTAATTAATTGTAGAAATTAATGCTACTTAGAGTCTCCTTTTTACGTATTTATCTACTTATGCGTCTTTGTTATGCTGTTTTCGTCATATCGTTGACGAGTTAACACCTATCTAATTAAAGGAGATACCTAATGCCAGTAGTTAATATTCAAATGTTTGAAGGTCGTGATCATGCTAAACAAGCGATAGCAAAAGAAGTGACAGCATCAATAGCTAAACACGCTGATGTTGATCCGCAATATGTTTACGTTATTTTTAATGATGTAAAAACAGAAGATTGGGCTATTTCAGGAGAAATTTTTGCTGAAACGCTAAAAAATCATCATAGGTATACAGATATAAATAAGCCATTGATGGAGTTAGAACTATAATCAATGGCTCTCTTCTATACTTTTTTTACAAATACCTTTCATTATTGCTTATGCTGAAGATACACAGAAATTGTTTTAATAGAGTCGCAAATTAAAAGCAGCTAGTTTAAACGCTAACGGCGTTGAATTTACTTGCAATAGGCCAGCTATTGACGCGTAAATTCGCCTTGTTTCACTGAAAACCTCTGGCTAGAGAAAATAAATTTAAATATCACCATGATTGAATACGTTAGTAAATCTCTTAACCAGGGGGCAGGTTAAATATTTTTATTTAGAACAATTATGTATACGTGTTTTTGCTAGTTTTAGCGCAATTCTCTTGTCGATAAATAGCCCTCATATATAAGCTGGTTATTTATAAAAAGAGTAATATTCACAAGTGTATAATTTTATATTAGTGCTTTTCTTGTATTATTATCGAGAAAACCCATCCACTAATACATGGTATTTAGCGCCAAATACGTCCAGTCTCTCACGTAAATTGTTATCTGGAACACCGTAAACATTTAATGCATAAATATCAACCAAGGATAAAAAAGCTTTCGCGAATGGCGCAAAACTTTCATCAATATGACTGATGATTGACGCTATATTTTTATATCTCTCAACGATGTGAATTTTTTTCCCATCTTCACTGATATTATATGTGTACGTTAAAGTGCCAGGCTCCTTTTTTACAACATCCACAATTTTATAAATGAGTTCTTTGAACTCTATTAATTTACCTTCTTTCACATCAAGAAAAAAATTGCACGTTATTTCATTTTTCATAAATACTCTCCATAGAGTTAAATTTTATACAGCCTGAAGGAAGAAAATAGTTATTTTCAAGTACAACTATTTAAAAATCATTATAAATGCAGTCTAAAAGTGGATAAATAGGCTCATTTTCGACTCAGAGTGGAATTTTAATCAACAATTATAAAAATATGATCTTGTGATTTAATCTGCTCATTGTTGAGCTCAAATTTAAGCGTTCAAATAACCTAAAGCTTTTAACCAAACGACCGATAAATTACTTAATAGAGTTTAGCGATTAGGGATAATCATGGTTAATAATGTATTTGGCAGTTTGGCTAATTTAAACACTTTGCTTGCCCAATCAGTTAATAACACTAACCAAACCTCTGTGACTCCTGCGCTACTAACCAGCGGCGATCTTCAAGCTATTAATGATTTGCAAACTAACGCGCCAAAAATATCCGATGGGTTATTAAGCCAGTTAAATAATGAAACTCTTGATGAAGCACTAGCCAGTAATCAAAAGGTAAGTGACGTTTTACAACAGCAACTTACCTCTTTATTTACAATTTCAAGCACACCTAGCGCGCTTAAATATAAACTCTCCGATGAAGAACTTGCCCTGCGCACCGTAATAAGCTCTCAGCATGAGGGGTTATTAAAAAACGAAAACAGCACTCAATTAATTGAGAGACTAAATACGTCAGTTAAAAATATTCAGGGCGCGTATGCTAATACCAGTGATATTTTATCGAGTTTAGGTCAGCTAGGGCATGAGCAAAAAACTTTTTAGCCTCAAGCCAGCAACGTGTTGAGCGCTCACTTAATCCATACATGGAAAGCCTCAATCGCGCAAAATATGAGGATGACGATAACTACCTGTTTGAGCTTTCGGTAAAAACTAAAGAGGGTGATGTTATAAACATTACCTTTAACTCATCACAAGGTTATGACGAAGAAACAGGTGAAGCGATAGATGGTTTTGGCATAAGTTACGAAGTTAATGGCAATTTATCAGAGGCTGAACATGGCGCTTTAACGCAGGTTATGGCGGGTGTTGGCGAAATGGCCGATGAATTTTTTAAAGTGAGTGAAAATTCATTCAACCCTCTTATAGTCCCAAATCAAACAGATACGAGCTTAGATTTTTTAGCGGGCTTTAATAGTGAGCAGTTAACCGGTTTTAATGTGTCGTTTTCAACAACGCAAAATGATGCGCTTGATACAGGCGAAAACACGCTTGATTTAAGTTACTCCATTGATGAAACGAAAAATCAGCAAGCGCTTGTGTTTAAGGCTGAGAGTGGGAAAAACGAAATCGACTTTGCACTCGATATGTCTACCATTGGCGCTAAAGATACGCAGCAAATGCAGCAGTATTTAGCGTCGCTCGATCAAAGCCTAGAAGATAGCCGAGTAAACAGTACTGAAGATGATAAAACATCGGCATTTGGTAAAAGTGGCGATGAGGCAATGCAACAAGGTTTTGCATTGTTTAAAGGCGCTTTTGCGAGTATGTCATCAGCGGCTGAGCGTTATAGCAATTTGGAGTCACTTGCAGAACAGCACTTGAATGACGGGCGCGCCATGGTTGCTGATTTGGTTGATAACATGATTACAAACGATGCCCGTTACCAAGGGCTTGGTAATAAGGCGCCAAATACATTAGGCACGGGTATTTCTAAGCTCGCTGATTTTGATGCTACGTTTTCTTATGCGCTTGATAACGGCGACTATCAACCTAAAAG
This sequence comes from Pseudoalteromonas sp. B131b, assembly GCF_037162545.1. Classification (NCBI taxonomy): domain Bacteria; kingdom Pseudomonadati; phylum Pseudomonadota; class Gammaproteobacteria; order Alteromonadales; family Pseudoalteromonadaceae; genus Pseudoalteromonas; species Pseudoalteromonas sp. B131b. Next base: position 712,014 of record NZ_JARLUZ010000002.1, read on the forward strand.
TACAATTGAGCTAAGCCAAGCGACTGAACAAGCCCAATTAGGGGATCTTAGCGGTGTAACGCAAAGTAAAAATGTAAGTAGCCACTTTGATTATCAATATAGTCGCCCTGATTATTACGACAAAGAAGAGAGTTATAACGTAAACACCGCCGTTAAAAATAAAGAACTTGTGGGGCTCGATCAGTCTCACGAGGTTGATGTTGATACAAAAATGTTTGAGTTTAATCCGCAAACAAATCAATACGAGCTGCAAATGGCGATGCAAGAGCAAACCGTTACTAAAAGCGACATTCGCTTAATTGACGATATTTGGCTTGAAGAAAGCGAAAACAGCTACAACATGAATAAAAAAGAGCGTGTTGAGAGCGACGAAAAGCAAGACGAGTTTAAAAAAACAAGCAGCCATTCTCATAATAAACTAGTTACCTTAATTGGTGACTTAGATAAGCTAGCTGAGAATAAAAACGTAAGGCGAGAATATTTAACTAACTTATCGCAAGTTAACTTTTTTATGGATAAAAAGTAACGGTTTTGAGTTGTTCACTCCACACTCAATATTGGGTATAGTCGTTTAATACCTAAATTAATACCTAAATTAATACCTAAAGTAAGAGTAACCTTATGTTTAAACAATTAATTTTACTGTGCGCTTTAAGCATGCCGCTTGTAAGCTGCGCTGCTACGGCGCCATTTTCGGGCGAGATAAGTACGCAAGCACTGCTAAGCGACTACGATAAATTTAACGAACAATACAAAGTGTTTACGCCAACGGCGCAAGATATAGCGCTAATGCAAAAATTAGCAGGTAAAGAGCTTATTGTATTGTTCGGCACGTGGTGCCACGACAGTCAGCGCGAAGTGCCAAAGCTTATTAAGTTGCTAGATGAATCTAAAGTTACCCTTGCCAGTATTGACTACGTGGCCGTAGGCTACAACAAACGCGATGATGCAGGCATTGCACAGGCCCACGACTTACAATACACACCTACGTTTATTGTTAAGCAAAATGGCAAAGAGTTAGTACGCGTAATTGAAAAGCCAACGGGTACGTTAGCGCAAGACTTAACGCAGGGCTTGTAAATAGAGCTATTTATATTAGAGCTTGTCGGTTTAGCTAATCTGTTTATAAGTTAGATGGTGAGCTGCAATAAATAGTTTATTAATACATTAATGTGTAGGTGGTGCACTTCCAATTAGAATCTAGGAGATTTTTTGTCTGTTCAATTAGAGTGGCTGTCCTGTTTAAATAATTTGAGCCCGTATATAAGCTAGCATCTAAATTTATTTTAACTTTTTCTTTTTGACATTTACGGGGAGTCCATATAAGACCCTAGATAGAGGCTGAACAATATTAGGATGATCTCCAGTTAAACCTGCTTAGTGGCGGTCTAGTTTTGTTAGTTCAATAAGCGATTATGCAACATAAACTGCGTGTTGTGTAAATACTAAAGTGTTAACTGTCCAAGGAGGCTACATGATCGAAGCAACTTGCCATTGTGGAAATATAGCAATAACCACAAAAAAATTACCGAAATCAGTAACCAGTTGTAATTGTTCCATATGTTATCGTATTGCAGCTTTGTGGGTATATTACACAGCGAATCAAGTAGTAATAAAACAAGAATCAAATAATGCTGTATATCTATGGGGTAATAAACTACGTTCGTATCACTCGTGCTCGTTTTGTGGTTGCACCACTCATTACACTCAAAAACGAGATAATGGTACAAATAGAGTTGCAATAAATGCCAGAATGGTAAACTCAGATATTATTAAAGCAGTAAATATCAGATATTTTGATGGTGCGAATACATTTAAATATGTCGAGCAATAAAGCACTCAACAAGAGGCTAAGCTTACCAATAATTGCATATACGCGACTTACAAATCGCGTGTACACTTATTGATATAAACATTATTCACTAAACAGGCTTTTTTCGAATGCTTGTGCGGCATGTGAAGACGGTCTGTCTTTATAATGCAGTTGGTATAGCGGCCGAGAGAGTTGCTCGTTATTTTTTTGGCTCAGGCGTGTTAATTTACCTAGCTGCACTAAATCCTCAGTAACTACGTTTGGCAATAAAGCGACCCCCATACCTTGAGCAACAGCCCTTGCTATTGCCTCGTTGCTGCCCAATTGCATACTGCGCTCTGCTATTACGCCATGTTGGGCTAATAACTTAACCGACATTTCTAAAGTGCCCGAGCCCGGCTCACGTAATAACCAAAACTGTTTGTTTAACCATGCTTTTAAGTTTTTAGCGGGCTTAAAGTTACTGGGTATAACGATACTCATTAAATCGTTTTGCCAGTGCTTACTTATAATATGCGGCTCGGTTGGTGTGCCTTCAACCAGTGCTAAATCGATAGTGCATTCTAGTAAGGCAAGCTCAATTTGCGCGGTATTGGCAACTTGTACTTCTACTTTTATATCTGGGTACTGCGCGCAAAACTTAGCTAAATAAGGCGGTAACCAATAACTGGCAATGGTGGTACTGGTGCCAATAACAAGTGTGCCGCGCTTAAGGCCTGTGCGCGATTTAATATCTTCAATGGCTGCTTTTTCAATAGCAAAAATACTACGCGCATGTTCAAAAAGTGCTTGTCCACCTTCACTTAAGGTGAGCTTTTTACCCTTAGATGCACGTTCAATAAGTAGAATGTTTAACTGATGCTCTAGCTCTTTTAGCGCCTTAGAAACAGCGGGCTGGCTTATAAAAAGCGCTTCGGCTGCGCCTGAAAAGCTACCCAATTTAGCCACTGTATAAAACACCCTAAGTGCATGTAAGTTCATTGAACACCTTAAACTGTATAACCTTAGGTTATCAAATCATGATTTTAATATATTGGAGTTATATTTTGAGCTTTTTTACAATTAAGTCAACACATCAACATGGTTTAAGTGAGGGAATATTATGCTTAGCGCTATTAAAAATAGTTTTCAGCCTTTGGGTATTAATACTAAGCAATACGGCGATACGCGCTGGTGGATTGGCATGTTACTGGTTATTGTACTTGCGGGTGTTGCTATTGCGCTGAGTAAATTACCAATAATGCAAACTGCGCAATTTAGCTCACTCACTATTGGTATTGTGGTTGGTATTATTGTGGGCAACAGTGTGTTTTCGCGTATAGCTACGCGTACCGATGTAGGTGTTGATTACGCTAAAAGTATTTTACTCAAAGCGGGTATTATTTTATTTGGTTTTAGAATTACTTTTGCGCAAGTAGCGGGCGTGGGCTGGGAAGGCTTATTAACCGATGTTGTAATGCTGTTAGGCACATTTATTTTGGCAGTGCAGCTAGGTAAGCGCGTATTTAAGCTTGATGAACAAACAACCATATTAATTGGCGCGGGTAGTTCTATTTGTGGTGCCGCTGCGGTTATGGCAACTGAGCCGGCTATAAAAGCGCAGGCGCATAAAGTATCGGTAGCGGTGGCAACGGTTGTGGTGTTTGGCACGTTAAGCATGTTTGCCTACCCAATTATGTTTGATTATATGGGGCTGAGTGAGCACGCATATGGTATTTTTGTTGGTTCAACCATTCATGAAGTAGCACAAGTGGTTGCAGCGGGCACAGCTGTAAGCGCCAATGCTGCTGATACCGCCGTTATAGAAAAAATGCTAAGGGTGATGATGCTTGCGCCATTTTTAGTGGGCTTATCGTTTTGGCAAAGTAAAAAGCATGCTAAAACAAACAATAACGTGCATGGCGGCGAGCAAAAAGCAGGTATTACAATCCCTTGGTTTGCGGTGTTATTTATTGTGGCAAGTGGTGTACATTCGCTATCAGTTATTCCTCAAGTGGCTACAAGCGCAGTTGTTTGGTTTGATAATATATTACTAACCATTGCGATGGTGGCTTTGGGCTTACGCACACATGTTGGGGCAATTCGCCAAGCGGGTATTAAACCGCTGTTACTGGCGCTGTGTTTATTTTTGTTTTTAACATTGGGTGGTTACGCTATTAATATAGGCATTGCTGAGCTGTTTTAAACGTTACTTGGTAAAAGTTGATTGGCGGCTTAAATTGGCCAATCAACTTCGTTTAAGGTATCCAGCTGCCTGCTGGTATTTCTATTGCCTTGCCATTTATTAGTGTAAACAGTGTGCGGGTCAAACTGTAACGTTTGTTTTTGTATATTAAAGTGCCTACCACCACGCGGATCTACGCCTACACCTGCTATATATTGCCAATTACCCCAATTAGCGGCTACATCGTAATCAATCAGTTGCTGTTCAAAATAAGCTGCGCCGTATCGCCAATCAAGGCCAAGCTCGTTTACTAAGCAGCTTGCTGCAATTTGCCTTGCTCTATTTGATATATAACCCGTAGCATTAAGCTCATTCATAATGGCATTGACTAATGGGTAGGGTGTTGAGCCATTACACCATGCAGCAAATCGGCTTGGCATAAATGTAGTAAGGGGTTTGGTTTGCTTTTGGCCTTTAAAGCTAAACAGGCTTTTACCGGCCTTAAGTGCATGCCATTTAAAATACTCTCGCCATAGCAATTCAAATTTAATCCAGTAGGTAGACTCGTTTGTTATATAACTTTGTTCGTACGCCTCAACTGCTTTATAAACTTGCCGCGCACTTACACAGCCAAAAGCAAGCCAGGTACTAAATTTTGTGGTGTTATTAAAGCCATCAAGCTCGTTTCGAGTTATTTTATAAGTACTTGGCAGCAAGCCTGAAAAGTATTGCTCTAAGTGTGTTTGCGCACTTTTAAACCCGCCATGCATTACACCATTATTTGCTATACGCTCTAAAGGTTTTTTAGCGCACAAGGTTATTGGCTGAGGGAGCAAACCGTTTGGTAATGTTGAAAGTGAAATGGGGCTAGTGGCGGCCTCTACCTTTTTACGAAACGGGGTAAAGTGTTTAGGTAATTCGCTTAAATCAAACGGTAGGTCACTTTGTTTATAGAGTGTGTCTTGTTGCGTTCCTGTAAATTGTGTATTTGGGCAATGTGCTTTGAGTAAGTTTATTTGGCGTTGCTCGTACAGGCCAAATTGCTCGCTGTATACCACTTCATCTATATTTTGCTCATTTATACGCGCTTTTAAAAGCGATACGGGTTCGCCTTCAAGCAAATGTAGGGTTTGCCCACGCTCAATAAGTGCTTGTTGTAGTTCGTACAAGCTTTGCATTAAAAACTGATGTTTATGCACGCCATATGGCTTTTGTTGGTAGTTATTATTTTTAAACCAGTGTGGGTTTATAACAAATACAATATCTAGTGCGCATTGCTGCGACACAAGGTCACTAAAAATAGCATTGTCGGTTAGACGTAAATCGTTTTGTAGCCAATATAAAATGCGTTTGCTCATAGGTTAGCTCAGGTTTTTGTAATCATTAACTTTACGAAGCAAAAGCGGGTAGGGATTAGTTTTGAGGTGTTTAAGAGGGTTTTAAAAAGAGGCGGCAAATAATACCGCCTCCTTTAATGTTAAATAGCTGATTTTTGCTCTGCTATCCAATCGTTTATTACGTCTTCAAGTACAGCCATAGGGAGTGAACCTTGACCTATAACGGTGTCGTGAAAGCTGCGTATATCAAATTTAGCGCCTAGTTCTTTTTCAGCTTTTGCGCGTAGTTCGCGTATTTTTATTTCGCCCATTTTGTACGAAAGCGCTTGGCCTGGCCATGAAATATAACGATCTATTTGATCCTCCACCGCACTTTGTGGCAAAGCAGTGTGATCTGCCAAGTAGTCAATAGCCTTTTGGCGGCTCCAACCAAACGCATGAATACCGGTATCAACAACAAGCCTCACAGCACGCCACATTTCATAACCTAAACGACCAAAGTCGCTGTAGGGGCTTTGATAAAAGCCGGCTTCTTTACCTAAGCGTTCTGTGTAAAGTGCCCAACCTTCGCCAAATGCTGAGTGGCTAAGTGTGCGTCTAAATTCGGGTACATTTAACTCCATTGCAATGGCGTTTTGTAAATGGTGCCCTGGTATTGCCTCGTGAAGGCTTAGTGCTTCTAAATTATACAAAGGCTGTAGCTTAGGTGTTGAGGCCAAAAAGTAAGTGCCAGGGGAGCGGTTATCAGCAGGTGGCATATAAAACGCACCACGACTCGCTGAGCCTTTAATAGTAAAGGTGTTACGCGGTAAATGATTAAAGTAGGTTGGTAATTTTCCATACATTTTTTGCGTTATAAAAGCGGTTTTTTCTAGCAAGTCTTGCGCGTCTTTTGCGTAAAATTGCTCATCGGTTGCTAAAAATTCTAAAAAATCGCTGTATGTGCCATCAAAACCTACTTTATAAATAATACTTTGCATCTGCGCTTTAATACGCGCGACTTCTTTTAAGCCAAGCTCATGAATTTTCTTTGGTGTGGCATTGGTTGTGGTGTAGTAATTAACTGCATATTTGTAATACTCAAGCCCGCCTTTAACGCTTGCAATACCCGGCTGGGCTCTACAGTTAGGCATGTAATCGTTTTCAAAAAAGTCGTAAAAATGCTGATAAGCAGGGACTACTTTTGAGCTGATTAAGGCCTTTGCTTTATTTTGGTATGTGGCTTTTTGCTCTGCTGTAAACGTGTTTGGTATACGTGTAAAGGGCTCGTAAAGGGCACTGTTTTCAGGTTGCTTAACAATATGCGCGCTAATGCTTTGGCTGTAATTTTCAAAGGTTTTGCAGTAATGAGTAAAGCCTGTTTTTATACCTTCTTTCATTAAATCAATATTTTGCTGATTAAATCGAGGGTAGTCGGCAAGGCTGATTAAAAATGCGTTGTAATCGTCGGGTGTTAAAAATGCCATGTTAGCCGGTGCTTCGGCAAAATAAGTATGCCAGCCACTTAAAAAATTAACCGGAAAATACTTATCTTGATAAAGGTAGCTTTGCTGCTCTGTTTCTCGCTCATATTTAAATAAGCGGTAGTTCATTAGCTGCTCGTTGTTGAGCGTTTTTGGGTCAATGCTGGCTAAGCTTTTTAGTACGCTGTTGTTATAAGCTTGGCGCTTTGCAATGGCTTGCTCGCTCCAATTTGGCAATGTACCGCTGGGTTTCCAGCCGTCTGGGTCGGTACGAAAAAATATTTTTTCGGTTTTGGCATTTTGCCAATGGTTATCAATAATGGTTTTTAAATCAGTGTTACTGTCGGCTAAGCTTGGTAGCGATACAACCGCTAAGCATATAGCTAGAATACTTTTTTTAAACATAGTCATCCGTTATTGGCGAGTTAGTTATTATTTATCGCGCTTTTTTATTTTAATTTGTGCTCAATATAGTACCAAGTTAACTTAATCAATGCGCTTACTTTTATAACCAGTACCTCTAGGTTTTACTGTTGATTGAACAAATTTCACTGCGTAACTGATTGGCGTACTAGTTTATTGTTTTATCAGCGTTTAGAATGATTAAAACTTATTATAAAAAATGACCGTCATGTTTAATAAAGTAATTACCTTAATTGATGAAGCTAATAACCAAGACCCAAATAGTGAACAGCACAATGGACAACGCTTTCCTAAAGAAAGTTTATACGCCTTGCGCATGAGCGAAATGTTAACTCGTTTTAAACCAGATGCCGATGAACTCATGCAAATTGCAGTGCGCGGGCAGCATATACAACGCTGGAAGTCGCCACGTAGTGACTTTGAAATGAATAAGCAGGGCTATCATCAATGGCGCAGTGCACTTTATATATTTCATGCTAGCAGTGTTGTTGCGCTCATGAAGCAAGCTGGTTACGATGAAGCTGAGCAAAACCGAGTGTACGATGCGGTCGCTAAAAAGAATATTAAACGTAATCCAGACAGCCAGCTTGTTGAAAATGTGGCTAGTTTGGTGTTTATTGAACATTATATGCTTGGATTTGCCAATGCAAAACCAGATTACAATGAGGAAAAGTGGATTGGTATAATTCGTCGTACTTGGCAAAAAATGTCAGATGAAGCGCATGAGTTTGTACTTGCAGGTAATATTACATTACCCGCACCACTTGTTGGGCTTATTCACAAAGCGCTTGAGTAAAGTAGTATAAGTTAAGTATTAAAATAAAAGGAGTTTTAAATGCATTGCCCACGTACAAATGCCTCTCTTGAGCCGTTATTAATTGGCGGTATTACTGTTTACACTTCAGCGCAAGGCGGCGTATTTTTTGATAACAGCCAAATTTTTAAATTTAGCTCGCCAGAGCTAAAGCATGGTCAGGTGTTGCTAAAGCATTTGAGTGAACATAGCGAGAGTGAATACGATGTATCGCTACGAATTAATTGCCCAAAGTGCAAAAAAATTGTAATGATGCGCAGGTATTTTTCGCCAGTAAAGGCCGTTGAAATAGATGAATGCCCAGGCTGTGCAGGAATATGGCTTGATAGTGGCGAGCTGGCAAAAATACACGAAAACCACTTAACACCCAAAGAGCGTAAGCTATTAGCTCATGAAATGGCAACCAATCATGGGTTTATAACTATTAAATCACCTACTTCTAGGTTTACGCCAACTAATAAAAATAAAAGTGCGCATGAAACCACCGTTGAGAACTTGGTTCGCTTAGCTTTACTTAGTTTGTGACTGTTAAAAACATATTAAAACAAAAACGGCGTACTAAAAAGTACGCCGTTTTTATTACAATAAACTAATTTTTAACGAATTTATTTATTACGATTTTCTTTAGCAAATGCACGTATTTTACGCTTTTGCGACAGTGTTACTTTATTAACACGACCAGCAAATGGGTTTTCACCTTCTCTAAATTCAATTTTGATTGGGGTGCCCATAATTTTAAGCGCTTTACGGTAGTAGTTCATCAGGTAGCGTTTATAACTATCTGGTAAATCTTTAACTTGGTTACCGTGAATAACAATACGTGGTGGGTTATAACCACCGGCATGCGCATATTTGAGCTTAACACGACGACCACGAACAAGTGGCGGCTGGTGATCGGCTTGAGCCATGTCCATAATACGACGCAACATTGCAGTACTTATACGTTTAGTCGCTGATTCATACGCTTCGTCAACAGACTCGAATAAATGACCAACACCTGTACCGTGTAGTGCAGATATAAAGTGTAGGCGTGCAAAGTCAATAAAGCCTAAACGGCGATCGAGCTCTGATTTAATACGATCTTTAACGTAATCGTCTAAGCCATCCCATTTGTTCACTGCAATTACCAATGAACGACCTGAGTTAAGAGCAAAGCCTAATAAGCTTAAATCTTGATCTGAAATACCATCGCGAGCATCAACAATCAATAACACAACGTTACAATCTTCGATTGCTTGAAGCGTTTTAATTACAGAGAACTTCTCAACTACGTCGCTTACTTTTTTACGTTTGCGAACACCGGCTGTGTCAATTAACACATATTCTTTTTCATTTCGCGTCATCGGAATGTAGATAGAGTCACGTGTTGTACCTGGCATATCGTATACAATTACGCGTTCTTCACCGAGTATGCGGTTAGTAAGTGTAGACTTACCAACATTAGGACGACCAATAATAGCAAGCTTTACAGGTTTGTCTGCAAATGCCTGGTGATCGGTGTCGCTGTCTTCATCTTCTTCGTAAAGATTAATAAGCTCTTCGTCATCGCCTGTTACGTCTTCGTCTTGTGCAGCTAATTCAGCAATAAGCGGCTGAAGTGTTTGCTCAAGTAATAACGTAATACCACGACCATGGGATGCTGCAATATGATGAATTTCACCTAATGATAATTGGTAAAATTCAGCACAGTTTGAATCTGCATCAATACCATCGGTTTTGTTGGCAACAACAAAACACTTTTTATCTTGCTTGCGTAAGTGATTAGCAATTGCTTGGTCAGCTACGGTCATACCTACACGAGCATCTACTAAAAACAGAACAATGTCGGCTTCTTCAATGGCTAGCAGAGATTGATCTGCCATTTCGATTTCGATGCCTTCTTCTGAGCCATCAATACCACCCGTATCTACCACGATAAATTCATAGCCATCATAACTAGCTTGGCCATATTTTCTATCTCGTGTTAAACCAGGGAAATCGGCTACGAGCGCATCACGAGTACGTGTTAAACGGTTAAATAATGTGGACTTGCCCACATTGGGTCGCCCAACTAGAGCGATCACGGGAAGCATAAACTACCTCTTTAAAAAACAACAAAAGGCTTCGCAGTGCGAAGCCTTACAAAAAATAATTAACTATTAGCAGGTTATACTAATAGTAGTAAGTTAGTTCGGTATTTTAACCGCACTAACTTCACCATCACGGGTGTATAAAATCAGTTTATCGTCGGCAACAACAGGCTCAATAAAAAATCCTGAACTGTCAAAGTCTTCACGAGATACTAGCTCGCCAGTTTCTTTATTTAACCAATGCAGGTTACCTTCTTGGTCGCCTATAGCTAAATGGCTACCCGCAACTGTAGGGCCTGTTAAGTACCAACCACGTAGAGCGGGTTGGCTCCAACGTTCAATACCTGAATCTTTATCCAATGCGTAAATAACACCATCGCTATCTACTACATAAATACTTTGTGCGTCCATTGCAATATCGCGGTAGCTACTGTATTCACGTTTCCAGACAATATTACCTGAGCGAATATCAATAGCGGCTAAGTTACCATTATAAGCAATAGCATATGCGTATGGGCCGCTAATAAGTGGTTGAGTATCTACGTCAACTAGGCGTTCAAACTCTGATGCACCTTTAGCTACCGCTATTTCTGCGCTCCATGCTGAGTAACCACTTTCTGAAATCAAAACGTTTAACTTGCCTGTTTCAAGGCCAACTAATACACCACCGTTAGCAACGGTTGGCGAGCTTTGTCCTCGCAATGTTAGCGGCGGTACTTCTTGTTCAAAGCTCCAACGCTGCTCACCTGTATCTGGGTGTAACGCTAATAATTTACCAGACGCTAAATTAACAAAAACTAAGCCATCGCCAGCAGTTGGTTTTGATAGCGATTCACCAGGTACATTTTTACGCCAAACTTCTTCACCGGTTTCGCGATCTAGGGCAATAATAAAGCCATGTTCAGAGCCAATATAAATCTTACCATAAGCTTGTAAAATACCGCCTGATAATTTTGCTGTACCGTTGTCACTCCATGGCCAAAATGATAAATCCTGACGCACGTCAGTTTCCCATTTTGTGTCGCCATTCGTAAGCGAAAGTGCTTCAACTTGGCCTTCACGGCTAGCAACGTATACAGTATCTTTATAAATAGCAGGCGTTAGACGAGAGAAATAATGCTCTACACCGTCACCAACTGATTCTTGCCAAACAACGTCAGTTTCAAACTGGTTTACAATTTCAGGAAGTACTAGTTCGTCTTCATCATCACTTGATGAACAACCCATCAGTGTTGCCATACATAGGGCAAGGGTTGCAGTCGTTAATTTTCTCATGCCTAAAACCTTAAGCCGCTGGGCTAGTTACTGCTAGGTCATCTAACTTAACTTGTAATAGTGGGTTACTGGTTAATCCACCTGCATCTACAGCTGCTTGGTAAGCAGTGCGAGCCTGATCTTTATTACCTTGCTGAGCGTAAATATCGCCTTTAAGCTCGGCAACGTTTGCGTTAAATGCTTCTGGTAATGGTGCATTTAATGTATTTAATGCATCGTCATATTTAGTTTGTGCAATTTGAATGCGGGCTAAGCGTGTAATAGCAATTGCTTTTAGTTCTGTATTTTGCACATTAGATACGATCCAACTCAGTTTTTCGCTTGCTACATCTAACTTTTGCGCATCTACAGCATCTTTAGCAGCAACAAATGCGGCTAATGTTGCGTAGTTTGTGCCTTTATTTTCGCTGATAAACGTATCTGCTGAAGATAATACATCATCACCTTCAACAAGCTTAGTGAAAGAGTTTGATGCTTTCTCAGCTGTTGTGATTTGGTTTTGGTTATACGCTTTCCAGCCATACAAACCACCTAAGCCAACAACTATACCTAGTGCAAGTGAAACGCCGTTTTCACGGAAAAAACGTTTAATGGCTTCTGCTTGTTCTTCTTCTGTTGAATGTATATCCATGTTTACCTCTAATGTCAGCTTAGCCGTTAATAAGCTCAGCTAATAGCGTTTTAGCTTGTTCTAGTTCTAATGTGACTTGCTCTTTACGTTCACGTAAGTACTTTATAGTCACAACGCCTTTTTCTAATTCATCTTCACCGATAATAACAGCAACAAGTGCATCGCTTTTATCAGCACGTTTTAATTGTTTTTTAAAGTTACCGCCGCCAGCATGTACCATAACACGTAAACCGGCTACGTCACGACGTAGTTCAGAGGCAATAATAGGTGCTTGAATACTTGCTTTGTCGCCCATCGCTGCTAAATATACATCAGCATTGCGACGAATGTCACCCACACACTCAATAGCCTGTAGCAATAATACTAAACGTTCTAGGCCCATTGCAAAACCAACCGCTGGGGTTGCTTTACCACCTAGTTGCTCAACTAAACCATCGTAACGACCGCCAGCACAAACAGTGCCTTGTGCGCCTAAACTGTCGGTTACCCATTCGAATACGGTACGGTTGTAGTAGTCTAAACCACGTACTAATTTTTCATTAACCGTGTATGAGACGCCTGCAGCGTCTAAACGTTCACATAAATTTTCAAAATGTTCTTTTGATTCAACATCTAGGTGCTCAGATAATTTAGGTGCGTCGGTTAATATGGCTTGTACATCTGGGTTTTTGCTATCAAGTACGCGTAATGGGTTTGAATACATACGACGTTTTGAATCTTCATCAAGCACATCTATGTGTTGTTCAAGGTAAGCTACTAATGCATCACGGTAATCGGCGCGCGCTTCGTTAGATCCTAATGAGTTAAGCTCTAAGCGTACGTGCTCAGTAATACCAAATGCTTCCCATAGTTGCGCTGTTAATAAAATAACTTCGGCATCTATATCGGCTGTGGCAATACCAAATGTTTCTAAACCAAATTGGTGAAACTGGCGGTAACGACCTTTTTGCGGGCGTTCATGGCGAAACATTGGTCCCATATACCAAAGACGCTGCTCTTGGTTATATAATAATCCATTTTCGTTACCTGCGCGCACACATACAGCGGTGCCTTCAGGGCGCAGTGTTAATAAGTCGCCATTGCGATCTGCAAAGGTGTACATTTCTTTTTCTACTATATCGGTTACTTCACCAATAGAGCGTTTAAATAAGTCGGTTGATTCTACAATAGGAAAACGAATTTCTTGATAACCGAACGATGCTACTGTCTCGCGTAAAATGTTTTCTACTTTCTGCCAAACTTGTGTGTCGCCTGGCAGACAATCGTTCATACCGCGAACTGCCTGAATTTGTTTTGCCACTGATAAATCCTAAATGCTGTTTATGTGTAATAAAAAATGCTTACACAACAAGAATGCTAAAAATTGACCCGCTATTATATACCCAAACTACCCCATGATGCGAGCGTCGTTGGAATTAAAAGCGATTTAGGCAAGGCATTGATTGCAAATAATAGAGGTTCTATTGTTAAAATCAATAACGCAGTATAAATCGCTTTAAAACCAACCCATTGGGCGGTTCACAGGCACTTACTCTCATCGTTGTTACTTTTTAAAAGGGATTGCCATTCTTGCAAAGTAACGCCTTGATATTAAATCCCTGTGAAACGCTGAGTTCTGTATTTTGAGGTGGTTTGGGTATCCACTTGCTATAAAGGTCAACGGCAAACAGCGTTGTTTGCCGCTAAATACGGTATTTATTCGACTATTTTTATGTCGATAGGTGTCTGGTTTTGCTTTTGGGCTATAAAGTCACGTACATAACCTTCGAGTTGTTCAACAATATTATTGTTATCGATACGTGCTTTTTGACGCTCGCCATTAATATATAAGCCAGAGCGACGGTTTGCACCAGCAAGACCTATATCACTAACGAGTGCTTCACCTGGGCCATTTACAACACAACCAATTACCGAAACCGATACAGGCTCAATAATATCCTCTAAACGCTCTTCAAGCTGGTTCATGGTGCTAACTACATCAAACTCTTGGCGTGAGCAGCTAGGGCAGGCAATAAAGTTAATACCGCGTGAGCGTATACGCAGCGATTTTAAAATATCAAAGCCGACTTTGATTTCTTGTACTGGGTCGGCTGCAAGTGATACTCGTAGTGTGTCGCCAATGCCTTCAGCAAGTAGCATACCTAAACCTACTGCGGATTTAACCGAGCCTGAGCGCATTCCGCCTGCTTCGGTAATACCTAAATGCAGTGGTTGGTCTATTTCTTTAGCAAGTAAACGATACGCACCTACCGCTAAAAATACATCTGATGCTTTTACTGATATTTTAAATTGGTCAAAATCAAGGCGGCGTAATATATCTACATGGCGCATTGCTGATTCTAATAAGGCTTCAGGTGTAGGCTCGCCGTATTTTTCTTGTAAGTCGCGCTCAAGTGAGCCTCCATTTACACCAATACGAATAGGAATGTTATGCTCGCGAGCTGAATCGACAACGGCTCTAATACGTTCTTCGCTACCTATATTACCTGGATTTATTCGTAGGCAATCCACGCCGTACTTTGCCACTTTTAAGGCTATACGGTAATCAAAGTGAATATCGGCTACTAAAGGGATAGTGACTTGTTCTTTAATACTTTTAAATGCATCTGCTGCATCCATTGTTGGTACTGATACACGCACAATGTCGGCACCGGCATCTTGTATTGCCTGAATTTGTGCCACGGTTGCATCTACGTCCATGGTATCGGTATTGGTCATTGATTGCACTGCAATCGGTGCACCATCACCAATAGGTACATTACCTACATTGATACGAGTTGATTTTCTGCGTTTAATTGGAGATTCTGAAAACATAGCGACTACTCTGCTAGTGGTAATTTAAATTTAGCTAAACGATTTTTAGGAAAAGCCGAAATGTCGATAGGCTCACCATCCAAGGTAATACTTACAACGTCATGCTTACCTAGTACAACAGAAAAAGGAGGAGTACCGCTAACCGTCATCTGGTAGCCTGCTTTTTTAACACCAAAAGCGACTTTTTCACCCTCACCGTCATAAACTTCAACCCAGCTTTCATCGTTAAAGTTCATCACGATTGTACTTATACCTGGTGTTTTATCCAGGTCAGTAGTTACTGTTTCTACGGGTTGTTCTACTGAATCATTTAATGTTTCGCTTTGCGGTTGTACCGTTTTATTAGTATCTGCTTGTTGTTCTTGTTCAAAAAAAGGAGATTGTGCTGCTTGTCGCTCACTCATAATTGAGTTCTCAACATTAATATTACTTGTTTGTTCTTCAATTGGCGTGGCATTTTGCCAAAACCAAAGTGCAGACGAACCAATGACGATCGCTAAAATAATATAACTCACGAACATTAATCGGCTGTCATTGGCTTCTTTCTCCGTTCGGCGTGAAAAGCTTTGCATGTTCGCGGGTTTAGCCGGCTCAGGTGGGGCTGGCATCATAGCTAGAATAGGCGTGCAATCAACTTTTAATTCTCGGCAATAGTTTTTAATATAACCTTTTACAAACGTAATAGGACCGAGTAATTGAAATTCATCGTTTTCAAGACGCTTTATTTGTAGTTCAGATAGTTTTAACGGCTTAGCAATTGCTTCAATGCTCACATTCGCTTGCTCACGATGTGCTTTTAGTATTTGACCAACCGTTGGTTGTTCGCTCTGTGTTTGCGTATTGTCTTCATTCATAATGTGTATGAGTCTGGATCCACTAGTAAAAGTCTATGCCCTGGCGTAAGTGCTATGTCAGGACTTAATTTATTCCATCGCATTAATTGATCAATTAATACACGCCGCTGGGTAGCTATTTCGTAAAGGGTGTCGCCAGCTTTAATTTCGTAATAAACATTAGGATCGTTTAGGTAAATTTTACTTCCATTCATTACCCGATCCGACTCTTTTAAACCATTCCATTGTAGAAGTTTTTGTAGTTTAACATTGTATCGCACCGAAATGCTAAATAGGTTTTCACCGAATTGAATTACATGAAATGGGATGCTTAAAGTTGGTACTTTAGGGTTAAGCATTGGTGGTTCAATGTGTTCACTTGCCTCATAACTCTTAAACTGTATGTCATTATTATTTTGGCGGCTACTTTCAGCAAACACGTTAGTATCTTTCGTTGCAGTGTAAAAAACAACATCAGAATCATTCTGTTCTATAGGAGCCTTTATTACAGGGGAGTTTGCTGCGAATTAAAGTTTGCATCTTTAGGGGCGCCAAAAGAAATTATTTTAATGCTGTCATTTGGTTTAGTTAATGTTTTCTCGGCTTGTTTTTGTGATTTAGGTACTTGTGGAGCGGCGACCGTTTTTTGCATCGTATTAGCTGAATTATGACCAGTTGTTAAAGCAAGCATAATAGCCGATGTATCGGTTTTAGTACTTGAACTAGTTACTGTTGGTGTCGTTTCTTTTTCTGAAATAGATGATGGGGGCGCGCTTGTATAAGTATTTCCTTTATTAATTGGATTAACAGTACTTGCAATAACTGAAGTTGCATTATCCATTGGAGTTTGGGGTGCTACACTTATGCGTTTGTTATCGTTGGTAACTAAGCTTGTTGAATTATCTCTAGCAATGTGTTTTTTCCGGGTGATTTTTATTTTTGGTTTAACACTAATTTGTCCACCATTACTTGTTTCTTGTAATTCATCAAGTTTAGCTTTTCGGTATTTTTCTCTTAAAATTTCAAATTCGCTTAACCGTACTTTTTGCTCTCGAATTACGTATGCTTCATTACTCGTTGGGTAGGTCTGTGAAATAGTGCTCGCAATTTTTTCTGCATCTTCTATTTTACCCATTCGATTTTTTATTAAATAGTTAAGCATTAAAGCCCGAGATGAAACTTTGCCTGTATCGTCATAACGCTTTAAAAGCTCATTTGCTTTGTGTAAATCACTCTTAGCATAAAACAGTGCAGCTAAACTGATTAAAGTAGACGTTCTTTGCGAGCTGTGGTTCATGGCTTGTTTAAAATAACTTTCAGCATTATCAAAATCGTTAAACTCAATGGCACATAAAGCTAAATTTTCGTAGCTTTCTGCAACACGAATGTAGCTAGGGATTTCTATTGCTTTTAAAAATTGATCAGTGGCTCGGTCGTATTCATTTATGCCACATAAAAATACACCGTAGTTATTTAAAGTATTTGGATCGTCTGGTTTTATGGCGAGTGCTTTTTGGTAGGCTTTATCGGCCAGTGTATTTTCACCAACTTGTTGATAGTAATAAGCTAGAGAGTAATGAACTTCTGGTAAATTTGGTGCAAATTCGGCTGCACGCTCTAGATTATATTTAGCCTGAGAATTATTGCCTGTATTTAGGTATTGTAATGCTAGAGCAATACGCGTTCGCGCTGCGCCTATATTATTAATTTTATTTTCGACGACGGGTTTGTCACTGCCGTTATAACTATTTTCGGTTACACACCCGCTTAGAGCGAGTGCCGATATAGTTAAAGCAAGTAAAGATCGCATTACCTTATCTCTGTATTTTAATCCATATCTTCTATCTTACCTAAAAGCCTTTATGTTGCATCATATATTTAAAAATAAACGAATTAATATAAAGGCTTTAAGTATTTTACTAAAAGTTATGCTTGATGAATGTTTACAGTAATCGCATTATCATCACGCATTTTCTTTTTAGCTAAGCGCTTAGTACGATCCACTACATCACCCACTAATTGTCCACAAGCTGCATCAATATCGTCCCCTCGAGTACGACGAACAATACAGGTAACGCCGGCTGCTTGTAATACCTTTGAAAAGCGATCAATACGGCTGTTACTTGAGCGAGTGTACTCATTACCTGGGAACGGGTTAAACGGAATAAGGTTTACTTTAGATGGTGTGCCTTTTAACGTTTGCACGAGTGCATGCGCCTGATCGGTGCTGTCGTTAATACCGTTAAGCATAACGTATTCAACGGTTACGTCTTTATTAGCTTTTGAACCGTCGATATAACGACGACACGCGGCTAAAAATTCTTCAATAGGGTACTTTTTATTAACGGGCACTAAAATGTCACGCAGTGCGTTATCTGGTGCATGCAATGAAATAGCCAGTGCTACGTCAATTTTCTCTTTTAGTAAATCAAGTGCAGGTACAACGCCTGACGTACTTAATGTTACGCGTCGCTTAGATAAACCAAAGCCCCAATCGTCCATCATTAGTTCCATTGCTGGCACTACGTTTTTAAGATTAAGTAAAGGCTCACCCATACCCATCATCACAACGTTAGTTACTGGGCGCTTTTCGCTATGGCCATCAAGGCCTATATCTTTAGCTACACGCCAAACTTGGCCAATGATTTCAGATACTTTTAAGTTACGGTTAAAGCCTTGTTGAGCAGTAGAACAAAAAGTACATTCAAGCGCACAACCAACTTGTGATGATACACATAAAGTAGCGCGTTCTTTTTCAGGGATCCAAACGGCTTCTACTTCTTGGCCGCCTTCAAGAATAAGCGCGTACTTAATTGTACCGTCGCTTGCTTGTTGGCGAACGGTGATTTCTGGCGCAACAATTTCACATTCAGCTTTAAGTTTTTCTTTAAGCTTTTTGTTTACGTTGGTCATTTCGTCGAAGTTATCTACGCCAAAATGATAAATCCATTTCATCACCTGGTCACTACGAAACGGTTTTTCACCGAACGATGCAAATAGCTCGCGCATTGCATCTCGGTTTAAATCTAATAAGTTAATCTTTTTTTGCTCGGTCATGAAACAACCTCAATCGGTGACGGTGGAGATAAAATTTACGAGGACGAATTGTACACAATTCACTCACTTTAATCATTAAGTAAAACATTATTAGTTTACTGATTAATACTTTACGTAATGACTAAAAAAGGGCCCGAAAGCCCTTTTCAATATGTTAACGAATTCGAATTAACGAGTACGTGAACAAAGCTCTTCGTCAGCGAAGAAGTACGCGATTTCGCGAGCAGCAGATTCAACAGCATCAGAACCGTGAACAGCATTTTCGTCGATGCTATCAGCGTAGTCTGCACGTAAAGTACCAGCTAGTGCTTCAGCAGGGTTAGTAGCACCCATGATTTCACGGTTTTTAAGAACAGCGTTTTCGCCTTCAAGAACGGTAACCATTACTGGACCAGATGTCATGAAAGATACTAAAGCACCGAAGAAAGGACGTTCGCTATGTTCTGCGTAGAAACCTTCAGCTTTCTCTTGTGAAAGGTGAACCATTTTAGCTGCAACGATTTTAAGGCCAGCAGATTCGAAACGGTTGTAGATAGCGCCAATGTGGTTTTTAGCAACTGCATCAGGTTTTACGATTGAGAAAGTACGCTCTAAAGCCATCTTTATGCTCCAATAATTTTAAGTAAAAGTGTGAATATTAACGGGCGCGAATTATACGCGTTTTAAGTGAAAAATCCTAATTTTATTAAAAACCAGTTTGATTGCAGTTTTGTGATCTTGATCAAAAGCACAATGCTTGGCGGATTTATAATGCCGCGCTCGTAAATTAATTAATCATGCAACCGACTTATACTCGGTTCGATGTATGGAGCGCACATGTCACCCATTATTTCTTCAACGCCTTTTACTCCTGAACTATTATGCCCTGCAGGCACTTTAAAAAACATGCGCTACGCGTTTGCTTATGGCGCAGATGCGGTTTATGCGGGGCAACCCCGCTATAGTTTGCGTGTGCGCAATAATGAGTTTGACCTAGACACGCTGCAAATTGGTATTAGTGAAGCACATGCGCAAAATAAAAAGTTTTATGTGGTGTCTAATATTGCGCCGCATAACGCGAAAGTAAAATCGTATTTACGTGATATAGAGCCAGTTATAGCAATGAAACCCGATGCGCTGATTATGTCAGATCCTGGTTTGATCATGCTGGTTCGTGAAAAGTGGCCGGCGATGCCTATTCACTTATCGGTGCAAGCAAACGCCGTTAACTTTGCAAGTGTGCAGTTTTGGGCGAAGCAGGGCATTGAGCGGGTTATTTTATCTCGCGAGCTGTCGCTCGAAGAAATAACCGAAATACGCACACTCTGCCCAGAAACCGAACTTGAAGTATTTGTACATGGCGCATTGTGTATGGCGTATTCAGGGCGTTGTTTGCTCTCTGGTTATATAAACAAACGCGATCCAAACCAAGGTACATGTACCAATGCATGCAGATGGGATTATGATGTTAAGCCAGGTGTTGAAAATGAAACCGGTGAAATGGTGCATAAAATTGACCCAAAACAGGTGATTCCTACATTGGGAGAAGGGACGCCGAGTAACGATGTATTCATGTTAGAAGAGCAAGGCCGCCCTGGCGAATACATGCCTGCGTTTGAGGATGAACACGGCACGTATATTATGAACTCAAAAGATTTACGCGCTGTGCAATACGTAGAGCAGCTCACAAAAATGGGTGTACATAGTTTAAAAATAGAAGGGCGTACTAAGTCATTTTATTATGTGGCGCGCACAGCACAAGTTTATCGCAAAGCAATAGACGATGCGGCTTCGGGTAAACCATTTGATACTAACTTATTTAAAACACTCGAAAACCTTGCGCACCGTGGTTACACCGAAGGCTTTTTAAAACGTCACGCCCATCAAGATTACCAAAATTACGAGTATGGTCACTCTGTATCAACTAAGCAGCAATTTGTGGGTGAAGTACTTGGGCGCTGCGAAAATGGCTTAGTTGAAATAGACGTTAAAAATAAATTTTGCACAGGCCACTCTTTAGAGCTAATGACGCCAAAGGGAAATATTAGTTTTGTGCTTGAATACATGGAAAACAAAAAAGGCGAAAGTATTAGCGATGCTAAAGGCTCTGGTCACACTGTAAAAATACCGCTAGATGAGGGCGTTAACTTAGCGCACGCTATTTTAATGCGTAACCTAGATGAAAACCAAGATACCCGCAATCCGTTTAAACAAGCAGTTTAAGGGGTATAAGTAACACCAAAAATCGGTATTTTGGTGTTACTTCATAATCTATTTTAACTACCCGTTAAATGCTTATTCATGGCGTACGTATTATTAAGCTGTTGCTCTATTAAGCTAATCGTTTTTTATTTACGTCGAGTGTTTTAGCGGTGTCTTTAAAGTTTAAAATAATCTCCGCTATTTCAGATATTATAACTTGTACTTGTTTCCAGTTTGCATAACCTGCTGCAGAGGCCAGCTTTTGAATCGCTTTTAGTGGCGGGTTTTTTCCAAATCCAGCAAACGAAGTAGCATGCTCGTTAAAAGGGTGAGGACTAAAAGTGACATCATAAAAAGGCGCTAAATCCCACTCACCAGAATCTTCTTGTAAAAAAGCCCATTTTTTACTGTGGTCGTCTTGGTTACAGCTAAATAAATTAAACATAGCCCGACGAAATTGTAATTGCCCCGCAGCAGGTGATTTGCATAAAACACGGCTCGCTTTAATTAAATCCTCATAATCTAATGTAAGTGTACGAAAATCAGCATCTAGCAAGCCACATGCACTATGCATATGTTTGCAGCCCATTTTATCACCCGTTAATTTAAACCTATCGAATCGCTTTAAGGCAAGCCATTGCTTTGCACCGGTCCCTTCTGGGGCGGGTACCAGTAATCGTTGAGGTGGGTTTAATCCCGCTTGTTCAGCTAAATCCAAATACACAGCTTCACATAACCCTTTCTCATGTCCTAAAGCGAGGTTTTTGGATGTGAATTTGATTAACCAAGCATCATCGCCTGTTTTAGGTTTTGTCCTACATTCTTGTATATTATTGTCAGGAAAATAAATTTTAGCTTTAGGGCGTGCACCGCCGGAGCTGCCAGCAGCCACTAACGCAGAAAGTACTTTTTCTGTCTGCCCGTCAAATATTGTTTGGGCTTGTTGACCCAATGTAGCAAGACCAGCGTCATCGTCATTTGTGCCATCATAATGAGTTTCAGGTGTAAACGATAATGCCCCCATAGCTAAACGGCCAACAAAAGATAGCGGTCCATTTGGGTCACAAAGTTAGGCATTATATTATTTTTTCTGAATACACGATCCTGTAGTAGTAATACCAATTCCATTAAGTATGAGATCTAAATTTTACGCCGAAAAAACAATTCAGTTCTAGGCGTAAATTGATGTAATTGGTTGTTCCATTTGCGAAATTTACAACAAAGAAATGGGTTGTTTTAGCAAGTAAAATAGATCAGCTATTTATTGGAATTGGTATAACCCCCACTCATCAGGTAAACAATCAGAAAAGACCCCATGCAATCCATTATGTGGGCTTTTGGGTGCTAACTGAACATCTCTATTGAAGCTAACTGAACATCTCTATTGAAGGCGAGTGAGAATGGCGAAAGATTACCATATGTGTCTAAATAACTTTGGTCGAACTGAAAGTAAACACCTTGCCTATTTTGAGCAAGTACACCCACCATTAACTCTGTTGAGTCTGACAGTGTACGTTGTACTTCTAGCTTTTCTATGGGTTTAATAAAGGCCATTGTTTAATACCTGATCAATAGGCGTTGGCGCATTCTTGCCTTGAGTTGGCGCTTTTGTTAAGTCATATAAACGAGTTAAATCGTCGAGTGTTTGCCACAAAAGCAATAGCTGCCTAAACGAAATAAGCCCTGTAACCTCAAACTTTTTTATTGTAGAAGCCGGTACTGTGCTTTTTTGCGACGTTCTTTTAGGTGCTCAGCAAAAGCCAGCTGCACATCACCTTCGCTTAATAATTAATAACAGAACCTCGCGAACTTGATTGGGCATTACTGTGTCCAAAATTGCTTTTTTATGAGCGTAATGGATATTATAGTGTCCATTTTTAGTTATAAAGTTAATGATTGAATGCGAGTTACACAATGTAATTTTTATTGATTGAGATCAACAAGAAAACGCAGAATAAAATGCATAATTTACGGCTGCAAATTTATGCTAGAAGTACTAGAGGTTAGAGAATGGCTTTACTAATTAACAGCAAATGTATTAACTGCGACATGTGCGATCCAGAATGCCCTAACGAAGCCATTTACATGGGCGCTAAAATTTACCAAATAGCCCCCGCAAAATGCACTGAATGCGTAGGCCATTACGACAAACCAACCTGTGTCAGCGTATGCCCAATTGACTGCATAAAGCCCGATCCTAATCATCGAGAAAATATAGACGAACTGGCTGAAAAATATGTCAGGCTAACGAGTTAGTTTGTTAATTGGCTTTTATGTGTAATGGGTTACGAAGCGAAAGTGGCGACACTGTCGCAACAACCAAACTGCTCGCATATTGCGTATTATGACTAGGGCGTGTTGATCTTTGGTGGGTGAGTTTGCAGCTGTATGTTTGGTTTTTAGGCAAGGCAGAGCCTATGTAGTGTGGTTATTCCCCATAAATAGGCGATAACGCAGCATAAATACCAAACATGCGCTGCCCTTTGGGTTCTTTCTAGGGACGATAAACTCTTTGTTGCTCGGTTTTTACTTAGCCCACTAGGTTACAAACCTCGCGCCGCGATTTAATCGCCCCTAGATTGAACAAATTTCAATCCACAAAGATCAACACGCCCTAATAAATATCCCCTCATATATTTTTAATTAAGTCTCAATAATTCGCGCTCTTTACGGTATGATAACTCAATAATTTGTATTGATATTCTGGTCTGAGATAGTTATGGAAACCGCACCTAAAAAAACCGCCACAAAGCCCGCTACTAAAAAAGTTGCTAAAAAAACCACAAAACAAGCACAAGTCGGGTTTGAAGAATCGCTTTGGGATGCCGCCAATAAACTGCGAGGCAGTGTTGAATCAGCCGAATATAAGCACATTGTTTTAAGCTTAATCTTTCTTAAATTTATCAGTGACAAGTTTGAAGTACGTCAAAAAGCCATTATTGCTGAGCACGGCGATGAATACATCGACATGGTCGACTTTTACGCGATGTATAACGTGTTTTATCTTCCAGAAGACGCCCGCTGGTCATACATTCAAACCAACGCAAAGCAAGGCGATATTGCTGTTAAAATAGATACCGCCCTGCACGGCGTTGAAAAAAACAATAAATCACTCGCGGGCGCATTGCCCGATAACTACTTTTCACGCTTAGGGCTCGATGCCAGTAAGCTCTCAGCGTTAATCGATACCATTAATAATATCGACACCATCGCCAACCAAAACGAAAAAACAGAAGAAGATTTAGTTGGCCGTGTGTACGAATACTTTTTAGGGAAATTTGCTGCATCTGAAGGTAAAGGCGGGGGCGAGTTCTATACGCCAAAATCAATTGTTACCCTAATAGCCGATATGATCGAACCATTTCAAGGCAAAATTTACGACCCATGTTGTGGCTCGGGCGGTATGTTTGTGCAATCGCTAAAATTTATTAATAGCCATAACGGCAATCAAAAAAATGTGTCTATTTATGGGCAAGAGTACACCAACACCACCTATAAACTGGCTAAAATGAACCTCGCCGTGCGCGGTATATCGGGCAATTTAGGCGATGTAGCCGGCGACACTTTTTTAAAGACCAACACCCCGACCTAAAAGCCGATTACATTATGGCAAACCCGCCGTTTAACCAAAAACAGTGGCGCGCCGATAACGAATTAGTCGACGATGCCCGTTGGGCCGGTTACCCAACACCGCCTACTGGTAATGCTAACTATGCGTGGATCATGCATATGATCTCAAAATTGAGCGAGCATGGCACCGCAGGCTTTGTACTGGCCAATGGCTCAATGAGTTCTAACACCAGTGGCGAGGGCGATATTCGCCAAAAAATAATCGAAAACGATTTAGTCGATTGTATGATAGCCCTACCAGGGCAGCTGTTTTACACCACGCAAATTCCGGTGTGTTTATGGTTTATAAGTAAAGATAAACGCGGTAATAACGAAAAAGGCCTACTAAAACGCCGCGACCGCCAAGGCGAAACCCTATTTATAGATGCCCGCGAAATGGGCTCTATGGTTAACCGCACCTTAAAAGAACTCACCAACGACGACATAGCTAAAATAACACAAACCTACCATATTTGGCGCGGCGAAGAGCTTGTCACTGAAAGCACCGAGCGAGAAAGCGCAAATAAAGAGCAAAGTGCAAATAAAGAGCAAAGCGCAAATAAAGAGCAAGAGCAAGAATACCAAGATATCGCCGGTTACTGTAAATCAGCCACCCTTGGGGATATAAAAGCGAACGACTACGTACTCACCCCTGGGCGCTATGTAGGCGCGGCCGATATTATCGACGACGGCATCCCATTCGAAACCAAAATGAGCGAGCTTAGCCAAACGCTTTATAGCCAAATGAGTCAAGCCGATGAGCTTGATAACGCTATTCGTAAAAACTTGCAGGCTTTAGGCTATGGTGAAGAGCGTTTTGGTGAAAAGCGTGATAGTGAAGAACGTAATGACTAGCAGTAAAGAACACCCATCTACTCAAAACGAGCACTTATTAGTTGATATTAAGCGCATTGTTGAGCAAGCCCGTGGGCAAGTTAAACAAACCGTAAATACCGCCATGTTACAAGCGTATTGGCAAATAGGGCGCTTAATTGTAGAAGATGAGCAAGGCGGTGAAACACGCGCAGCCTATGGTAAAGCAACATTAAAACGGTTATCGCAGCAACTCACCACAAACTATGGTAAGGGGTTTGACATAACCAACCTGCGTAATATGCGCCGTTTTTATCTCGCCTTTGAAAAACGAGACGCAGTGCGTCTCGAATTAAGCTGGACGCATTATCGCGCCCTATTACGGGTTGATAGTTCAACTGCACGCAACGGGTATCGCGATGAAGCCATTTTACAAAATTGGTCAGCGCGCGCGTTAGATCGCCAAATTGGTACGCTTTACTACGAGCGTTTACTCTCAAGTAAAAATAAACAACCCGTTGAGCAAGGTATTATAAATAACCTACAACAGTTTTTATTAGGGCTTGGTAAAGCGACCCTCAGAATCGTGGAAACGCATAATTATAGAGAGCGATGTAATGGAAAATAAACACCCTTTATTGCTTGATATAGAAAAAGGTGAAAGCAAAAATTTAGAATTTAAAGTGCAATTACCAACCAGTAAAGAGTGGGTTAAAAGCATTATCTCTTTTGCCAACTCTGCGGGTGGAAAGCTGGTTATAGGCGTTTCTGACAATAGAACTCTAATAGGTTTGCAACATTTTGATCTATTTGAATTAATGGATAAAATTAGTTCAACAATGCATGAACTAGTTGCGCCTACGCTATTACCTAATATTTACATAGAGAATATTAACGGGGTTGAGTTATTAGTAATAGAAGTGCAGCGCGGAGCATTACTCCCTTATTATTTAAAGAGTAAAGGCAAAGAGCTGGGTTGTTATCAACGTATTGGTGCGACTAATCGCATAGTCAGTCAGGCGCAAGTGATAGAGCTTGAACGTCAACGTAACCATATTAGCTTTGACTCACTTATTAACTATGAAGTGGATTTATCAACCCTTGATTTAACGCCACTTCAACAACGTTTTGCAGCACATGGTAAACCATTAACGCCAGAAAAATTATTAAGTTTAAAGCTGGTCAAAAACGATAATAATATGCTTTACCCCACACATGGCTTGCTAATTTTACTGGGCTTTTATGAGCATGTAGAAATAAAATGTAGCCGATTTAAAGGCACTACCATGTCTATCTTTTTAGATAAAAAAGAGTACACGGGTGATCTATTTCAGCAAATAGAAAACGCAGAACTATTTATAAAAAATCATCTTCATTTACGCGCAGAGGTACTGGGGCTGCAGCGTACTGATACCTTTGAGATCCCCTTTCCAGCAATTCGAGAGGCATTACTCAATGCAGTAATGCATCGAGATTACAGCAATTTTGGACGAGATATAAAAATAGGTATTTACGATGATATTCTTAATATTGTATCGCCAGGCGGTTTACCACATGGGCTAACTATTCATGATGCGTTAAAAGGGCGTTCTGAAATCCGTAATACAGTCATTGCAAGAGTGTTTAAGGAGTTGGACTTAGTTGAGCAATGGGGCAGCGGTATACAAAGAATTAAAGAGTATTGCATCAAGGCAAACATCGGTTTACCTGTATTCTCTGAGTCAGGTGATTTTACCGATTGGGAGTTTCCAAGAAAAATACGCCACAGTAATGAAGCAGTAGTAACGACTGATGGAATAAATGACGGAATAAATGGTGGAATAAATGATGGAATAAATGATGGAATAAATGATGGAATAAATGATGGAATAAATGATGGAATAAATGATGGAATAAATGATGGAATAAATGATGGAATAAATGATGGAATAAATGATGGAATAAATGATGGAATAAATGATGGAATAAATGATGGAATAAATGATGGAATAAATGATGGAATAAATGATGGAATAAGTGATGGAATAAACCATCAAACTATTATTCCCAAAAATATTCAGCCATTGTTAACGTGCATTAAGCACTCGCCTTCATTGTCTACAAAAGTATTTGCTAAGCAGCTTAATTTAGGCACTGCAACGGTTGAGCGTCATATTAAGTGGTTAAAAGACCATAACGTAATCAAGCGGATCGGCGCAAACAAAGACGGATATTGGCAGGTGTTAAACAATGAAAAATAATAAATATAAACAACTCGCACTTAGCCAACGTTTTTATAGCGAAGTGAACCAAAGCGATGAGCTTGATAAAGCGATTCGTAAAAATTTGGAGGCACTGGGTTATGGGGAGTGATTGGATTGATTGCGAGCTTGGTGATTTAATCGAGTTGAAGCGTGGCTATGACTTACCTAAAACAAAGAGAGTGAATGGTGGTGTTCCCGTTGTGTCTTCATCTGGATCTTCTGGTGAGCATAACGAAATAAAAGTTAAAGCTCCGGGTGTCGTTACTGGACGATATGGAACTATTGGTGAAGTATTTTATATTGAAGATGATTTTTGGCCATTAAATACAACATTGTACGTTAAAGATTTTAAAGGGAATGATCCTTTATATGTTTATTACTTTCTAAAGACAATCAGGTATTCCGACTACACAGATAAAGGAGCTGTACCTGGAATAAATAGAAATCATATACATAGAGCAAAAGTAAAAGTGCCTGTTGACCCTTTACATCAAAGAAACTTGGCGCTTAAACTATTTGATTTAGACAAAAAAATACAGCTCAACAAACAAACCAACCAAACCCTAGAAAAAATGGCGCAGGCGTTGTTTAAAAGCTGGTTTGTTGATTTTGATCCGGTGTTCGACAACCTACTTGCCAGCGCTGATTTTAAATTAGAAAACCTTGAAACTAGTCTGCCTGACGAGTTAATACAAAAAGCACAGCGCCGCTTAACGGCACTGAACAGCTTACACAATGCGACACAATGCAAAGCATCACTCAGTGCGCTCGCTCACGAGTTACAAGCACAGCTACCAACAAAAGAAGCAACACAAGCAGCAGAGAAAGGCACTGAGACACCCGTTAAAGCAAACTTTAACGCCAACCCTACAATATTAGCGCAACACGCAAACACCCACGCCCACTTCCCTAATGAGTTCGAGCACAACGAACAACTAGGCTGGATTCCAAAGGGGTGGAGCGTTTCTAATGTAGAAGGAATATCTGCGAAAGTATTTAGTGGAGGGACTCCAAATACGAGAACTTCAGAATACTGGAACGGAGAGCTTCATTGGTTTTCTTCTGGTGAAACTAGATCTAATTTAGTACTAGATACAGAAAAAAGAATAACTGAGGAAGGAGTTAAAAATTCGTCGACTAAATTGTCTATTCCTGGCGATATATTAATTGCTGGCGCAGGTCAAGGGCATACCAGAGGGCAAACATCTCTTAATAGAATCCATACTTACTTCAATCAGTCTGTAGTTTGTATAAGAGTTAAGGATGTAAAATTAAGTAATTGGCTTTTTGAAAACCTACACTCTAGATATGAAGAAATGAGAGCATTATCAGATTCTCATAGTGTACGTGGTAGTCTTACAACTAAGATTGTTGCAAGGATGCAGGTCTTACTACCTTGTGATAATCTAATTGATATTTTTAATAAAAATGCAAAAGCATACTCCATCAGACAGGAGAAACTGCTAAGCGAAATATCAGTGCTAACAAAACTCCGTGACACTCTGTTACCCAAACTCATCTCTGGCGAACTACAAATACCTGATGTAGCCACTAACGATGAAACAGTAGATTAATACATAGGCTAAGCACTTAACCATTTAAAATAAAAAGAATAAGGATGTTTGATGAAATTTACTGAAGCCAAATTAGAACAAGCGGTGGTTGAGTTATTAGCCGAACAAGGCTACCCGCATTTATTGGGCGGGCAGCTCACCCGCAATAATAGCGACGTATTAATTAAAGAAGACTTACGTGCTTTTTTAACCAAGCGTTACGCTAAAAATAATATTACTACCGGCGAAGTAGACTCTATTATTGCAAAGCTTGAAAAACTCCCAGCCAGTGATTTATATGAGAGCAATAAAACCTTTTGTAATTGGCTAAGTGATGGGTTTTTACATAAAAGAGACATGTTAAGTGGTCAAAGTAGTGATGCGGCGAAGAGCCAGTCTCAAAAAGATTTATATATTCAACTACTCGATTACGACAACGTTGAGCAAGGCATTAAAAGTAGCCTAATAGCAGGCAGTGCTATTGCTGCTTTGGATAATATGGCTTTCGATAATGTAAATGAAGCCAGCGTTACTTACCTGCAAGACAATAACATTTACCGCTTTGTTACCCAGTTAGAAATAGAAAGCCCCACAAGCTACGACAATATTGAACTGCGTATTCCCGATGGCATTTTATATGTGAATGGTTTGCCGCTGGTGGTGTTTGAATTTAAAAGCGCGATACGCGAGCAAGCCCCTATTTTTGAAGCGTTTGAGCAACTAACGGTGCGCTACAAACGTGCTATTCCTCAATTATTTGTGTTTAATACCTTGTGCGTTATAAGCGATGGCGTGAATAATAAAATGGGTAACTTATTTGCGCCATATCAGTTTTTTTACTCGTGGGGAAAAGTAACGGGGCAAGAGCTAACCGCACAAGAGGGCATAAATTCATTACATACTTTATTGCATGGCTTGTTTGATAAAGCGCGTTTGCGCGATGTAATGCGCAACTTTGTATTCTTCCCTGATTCTGATAATAAAAGTGCGTGCAAAAAAGAGAAAAAATTGTGCCGCGTTACCCGCAATATTATGCCGCTAATAAGCTGTTCGAAAATATAAAGCTGCATTTAAAGCCAAAAGGCGATGGTAAAGGCGGTACGTACTTTGGCGCAACGGGTTGCGGTAAAAGTTACACCATGCAATTTTTAACACGCTTGCTGATGAAAAGTGTTGAACTTAAAAGCCCGACCATTATTTTAATTACCGACCGAACCGATTTAGACGATCAACTCTCGCAGCAGTTTGGTAATGCTAAAACCTACATTGGCGATGACACGGTAAAAACAGTCACCAGCCGTACTCACTTGCGTGAGCTATTAAAAGGCCGTAACAGCGGCGGTGTATTTTTAACTACCATTCATAAGTTCACCGAAGACACCCAGTTATTAACTGAGCGCACTAACGTTATTTGTATCTCTGATGAGGCGCATCGTAGCCAAGTTAATCTCGATCAAAAAATTACTATTACCGACAAAGGCCCAAATGCCGGAGTGAGAAAAACCTTTGGTTTTGCAAAATACCTGCATGACTCATTGCCAAACGCCACCTATGTTGGTTTTACTGGTACGCCAGTAGACGCGACTTTAGATGTGTTTGGTGAAGTAGTTGACTCGTACACTATGACCGAATCAGTCAAAGATGAAATAACCGTACGCATTGTTTATGAAGGGCGCGCCGCCAAGGTGTGTTTAAACAACAGCAAGCTGGCAGAAATTGAAGCTTATTACAAAGAATGCGCCGATGCAGGCAGTAACGAGCTGCAAATAGAAGACAGTAAAAAAGCCACTGCGAACATGAATAGCATTTTAGGCGACCCTGATCGTATTAAAGTGTTAGCAAAAGATTTTGTACAGCACTACGAAAAACGTGTTGAAGAATGCTCAACGGTTGCCGGCAAGGCAATGTTTGTGTGTAGCTCACGCGGTATTGCTTATCAGCTGTATCAAGAATTAGAAGAATTACGTCCAGATTGGTTTGCTGTAGTCGACTCTTTAAACGAGCAGGACAACGCGCAAAACTTATCGGATACCGAGCGAAAGCGTGCTATTAGCGAAGGCCGTATTGCAGCCCCTTCTGAAAAAGTAAAAATGGTGATGACCCGTGGTAAAGACGACGTCGCACGCTTATATAATTTACTGGGCAGTAAAGACGAACGTAAAGAGCTTGATAAGCAATTTAAAAACAAACATTCAAACTTTAAAATAGCCATAGTGGTAGATATGTGGCTAACCGGTTTTGACGTGCCATTTTTAGACACCAT
The DNA here is from genome assembly GCF_037162545.1 of Pseudoalteromonas sp. B131b. Classification (NCBI taxonomy): domain Bacteria; kingdom Pseudomonadati; phylum Pseudomonadota; class Gammaproteobacteria; order Alteromonadales; family Pseudoalteromonadaceae; genus Pseudoalteromonas; species Pseudoalteromonas sp. B131b. The sequence continues at coordinate 743,369 of NZ_JARLUZ010000002.1, forward strand.
GTACATTGATAAGCCACTGCAAAAGCACAGCTTAATACAAACTATTTCGCGGGTTAATCGCCAGTTTGAAGGTAAGAACAAAGGCTTGGTAGTCGATTACATTGGTATTAAATCTGAAATGAATAAAGCGTTAGCGCAGTATTCAAAAACAGACGAAACCAATTTTGAAGACATTACCGCCTCGGTTATCGAAGTAAAAAACCACTTAGCGTTACTTGCTCAGTTATTTCATAAGTTTGACAGCAGCGCGTACTTTACCGGCGAAGCCGTTGCACAGCTTAATTGTTTAAACCACGCCGCCGAGTTTGCGCTAATTACCGAAAAGCGCCGAAAACGCTTTATGGATCTAGTTAAACGTTTAAAAGCCGCTTACGATGTATGTTGTGGCAGTGAAAAAATTAACGAGAATGAGCGAAACCACATTCACTTTTACCTTGCTATTCGCTCTATTATTTACAAGCTAACCAAAGGCGAAGCGCCAGATACCGCACAAATGAACGCCAAAGTACGTGAAATGATAAGCGAAGCCCTGCAAAGTGACGGCGTAGAAGAGGTATTTAAACTCGGTAATGAAGACGGCGGCGAAATTGACATTTTTAATGATGACTACATCGCTAAAATAGAAAAAATAAAGCTCCCCAATACCAAAATAAAAATACTGCAACAAATGTTAGCTAAAGCCATAGGCGAGCTTAAAAAAGTAAACCAAACCCAAGGTATCGACTTTACTAAACGCTTTGAATCGCTGGTACAGCGCTATAACGAGCGAAAAGATGATGACATATTGGTAAGTAACGTACTTGATGAGTTTTCAGACACTATGGTTAATATGATTTACAGCGTACGCGACGAAATGAACGCCGGCGACGAGCTAGGTATTGATATTGAAGAAAAAGGCTTTTACGACGCATTAAAAATGCTCGCGGTTAAATACGACTTTGATTACCCCGAAGATAAGTTGATTGAGCTCGCCCAAGCGGTAAAAGTAATAGTGGACGACAAAGTTAAATTTGTTGATTGGAACCACCGCGAAGATATTAAATCATCACTAAGAGTAGAGCTTATTTTAATACTGGCTAAATTTAAGTATCCGCCAATTAGCCACGACGAAGTGTACAAAGAAATATTTGAGCAAGCACAAAATGTAAAAGCGAATAAAGAGAAGTAAAACATAAAGCGGACGATGTTCAATAGCTAAGCGAATAATTGGTAGTGTTTAAAGTTGGTATCTGTTCAGTAAATTTGTGAAAAGAAAATTCAATTGAATTTCATAGATACAGTTTAAGCTACTTAATTAGCTTAAGCTCAATGATCAATACATTATAATGTCAGCTTTGTTATTGCGCTATTTTAGTGGCGCTATAGTAAAACACTTATTTAATGCAGTAGTGATAACCGCACAGTTAACATAGCTCTGCAGTGTTATTTATAGAGGTGTTTTTAAGTCCCCCTGGGATTTGTGTACAAATTGGTTGTTTAATGGGCAAAAAAGGCGATGCAGCCCTTTGTTTGTATAGCTTTTGTACTAAATTCATTTAATTGTCAAAAAGCTGAAATAAAACATTGACCCTTGCCCGAATCTCCCTATAATGCGACCCCACTGAGACGGGAAACGCAGAGGCATAGCGAGGCAGGAACTACTCAGAGAGTTAAATAAAACTTCGGTTTTAAATCTTCCAAAAGAAAGTTTAAAACAAAGTATTGACTCAAAAAATAAAGGGTGTATTATTCGCATCCCTTGAGGCGCTAAGGTGGCTCAAAACGTTCTTTAACAATATAAAGCAATCATCTGTGTGGGCACTCGTACAGATTGAGTTCTAACAGCCAAACTACTTACTCTTTATGGGTAATTAGCGAGGCAAAAAAATTAGAGTCTCAATTGAAGCTGAGTGACCATATGTTATTAAAAGATTCAGCCTTGAGCTGTTTTGATTTCACTTTTTTAAAAGTGAAAATAATAACGCACAGTCAATTCGTTTTTGGCAACAAAAACAAAAATTCAGAATTCATTGAGCTGTCGAAAGACATAAAACTTTTTAATTGAAGAGTTTGATCATGGCTCAGATTGAACGCTGGCGGCAGGCCTAACACATGCAAGTCGAGCGGTAACAGAGAGTAGCTTGCTACTTTGCTGACGAGCGGCGGACGGGTGAGTAATGCTTGGGAACATGCCTTGAGGTGGGGGACAACAGTTGGAAACGACTGCTAATACCGCATAATGTCTACGGACCAAAGGGGGCTTCGGCTCTCGCCTTTAGATTGGCCCAAGTGGGATTAGCTAGTTGGTGAGGTAATGGCTCACCAAGGCGACGATCCCTAGCTGGTTTGAGAGGATGATCAGCCACACTGGGACTGAGACACGGCCCAGACTCCTACGGGAGGCAGCAGTGGGGAATATTGCACAATGGGCGCAAGCCTGATGCAGCCATGCCGCGTGTGTGAAGAAGGCCTTCGGGTTGTAAAGCACTTTCAGTCAGGAGGAAAGGTTAACGGTTAATACCCGTTAGCTGTGACGTTACTGACAGAAGAAGCACCGGCTAACTCCGTGCCAGCAGCCGCGGTAATACGGAGGGTGCGAGCGTTAATCGGAATTACTGGGCGTAAAGCGTACGCAGGCGGTTTGTTAAGCGAGATGTGAAAGCCCCGGGCTCAACCTGGGAACTGCATTTCGAACTGGCAAACTAGAGTGTGATAGAGGGTGGTAGAATTTCAGGTGTAGCGGTGAAATGCGTAGAGATCTGAAGGAATACCGATGGCGAAGGCAGCCACCTGGGTCAACACTGACGCTCATGTACGAAAGCGTGGGGAGCAAACGGGATTAGATACCCCGGTAGTCCACGCCGTAAACGATGTCTACTAGAAGCTCGGAGCCTCGGTTCTGTTTTTCAAAGCTAACGCATTAAGTAGACCGCCTGGGGAGTACGGCCGCAAGGTTAAAACTCAAATGAATTGACGGGGGCCCGCACAAGCGGTGGAGCATGTGGTTTAATTCGATGCAACGCGAAGAACCTTACCTACACTTGACATACAGAGAACTTACCAGAGATGGTTTGGTGCCTTCGGGAACTCTGATACAGGTGCTGCATGGCTGTCGTCAGCTCGTGTTGTGAGATGTTGGGTTAAGTCCCGCAACGAGCGCAACCCCTATCCTTAGTTGCTAGCAGGTAATGCTGAGAACTCTAAGGAGACTGCCGGTGATAAACCGGAGGAAGGTGGGGACGACGTCAAGTCATCATGGCCCTTACGTGTAGGGCTACACACGTGCTACAATGGCGCATACAGAGTGCTGCGAACCTGCGAAGGTAAGCGAATCACTTAAAGTGCGTCGTAGTCCGGATTGGAGTCTGCAACTCGACTCCATGAAGTCGGAATCGCTAGTAATCGCGTATCAGAATGACGCGGTGAATACGTTCCCGGGCCTTGTACACACCGCCCGTCACACCATGGGAGTGGGTTGCTCCAGAAGTAGATAGTCTAACCCTCGGGAGGACGTTTACCACGGAGTGATTCATGACTGGGGTGAAGTCGTAACAAGGTAGCCCTAGGGGAACCTGGGGCTGGATCACCTCCTTATACGATTTAGAACTTATTTGTTCGTAGTGTCCACACAGATGATTGTTAATTAGTGCTTGTCCCTTTGGGATAACTAATTAATATGCTCTTTAAAAATTTGGAAAAGCTGATAATAAAATTCTGATGAATACATTGTATTTATCAAGAGTTTTCAAAAGTAAAAAAACAATGGTAGCAGTACCATTGAGTGCCATTTAGTTAACTCTTATGAGTTGATTGATTGGTATCTACTTTAGTATTCAATATTGACTTCTGGCGAAGTTAAACTGTCACAAAACAAAGACCCGTTTGGGTTGTATGGTTAAGTGACTAAGCGTACACGGTGGATGCCTTGGCAGTTGGAGGCGATGAAGGACGTATTAACTTGCGATAAGCCTAGTCAAGCTAGTAAAAAGCGCTTGAGACTAGGATTTCCGAATGGGGAAACCCACCTGCTTGCAGGTATCGTTAACTGAATACATAGGTTAACGAGGCGAACGCGGAGAACTGAAACATCTAAGTACCCGTAGGAAAAGAAATCAACCGAGATTCCGAAAGTAGCGGCGAGCGAAATCGGAACAGCCCTTAAGCTTATTATGTGTTAATGGAAGGCTGCTGGAAAGCGCCACGATACAGGGTGATAGTCCCGTACATGAAAAGACATTTTAAGTGAAATCGAGTAGGTCGGAGCACGTGAAACTTTGACTGAATATAGGTGGACCATCATCTAAGGCTAAATACTCCCAACTGACCGATAGTGAACCAGTACCGTGAGGGAAAGGCGAAAAGAACCCCTGTGAGGGGAGTGAAATAGAACCTGAAACCGTGTACGTACAAGCAGTAGGAGCCCACTTGTTGGGTGACTGCGTACCTTTTGTATAATGGGTCAGCGACTTATATTTTGTAGCGAGGTTAACCGAATAGGGTAGCCGTAGGGAAACCGAGTCTTAACTGGGCGACTAGTTGCAAGGTATAGACCCGAAACCCGGTGATCTAGCCATGGGCAGGTTGAAGGTTGAGTAACATCAACTGGAGGACCGAACCCACTAACGTTGAAAAGTTAGGGGATGACCTGTGGCTAGGAGTGAAAGGCTAATCAAACCGGGAGATAGCTGGTTCTCCCCGAAATCTATTTAGGTAGAGCCTCGGACGAATACTTACGGGGGTAGAGCACTGTTAAGGCTAGGGGGTCATCCCGACTTACCAACCCTTTGCAAACTCCGAATACCGTAAAGTAATATCCGGGAGACACACGGCGGGTGCTAACGTCCGTCGTGAAGAGGGAAACAACCCAGACCGCCAGCTAAGGTCCCAAAGTCATAGTTAAGTGGGAAACGATGTGGAAAGGCCCAGACAGCCAGGAGGTTGGCTTAGAAGCAGCCATCCTTTAAAGAAAGCGTAATAGCTCACTGGTCGAGTCGGTCTGCGCGGAAGATGTAACGGGGCTAAACTATGCACCGAAGCTGCGGATTCAGAATTTATTCTGAGTGGTAGGGGAGCGTTCTGTAAGCGGTTGAAGGTGTACCGGGAGGTATGCTGGACGTATCAGAAGTGCGAATGCTGACATGAGTAACGATAATGGGAGTGAAAAACTCCCACGCCGGAAGACCAAGGGTTCCTATCCCATGTTAATCAGGGTAGGGTAAGTCGACCCCTAAGGCGAGGCCGAAAGGCGTAGTCGATGGGAAACAGATTAATATTTCTGTACTCGATATAATTGCGATGGGGGGACGGAGCAGGCTAAGCAAGCATAGCGTTGGTAGTCTATGTGAAAGTGAGTAGGGCGTTTGTTTAGGTAAATCCGGACGAACATTAAACCTGAGACACGAGACGAGTCACTACGGTGATGAAGTTGCTGATGCCATACTTCCAGGAAAAGCCTCTAAGCTTCAGATTATATGGAATCGTACCCCAAACCGACACAGGTGGTCAGGTAGAGAATACTAAGGCGCTTGAGAGAACTCGGGTGAAGGAACTAGGCAAAATCGTACCGTAACTTCGGGAGAAGGTACGCTCCTATCTGTGATGAGACTTGCTCTCTAAGCGGACGGGAGCCGCAGTGACCAGGTGGCTGGGACTGTTTATTAAAAACACAGCACTGTGCAAAATCGCAAGATGACGTATACGGTGTGACACCTGCCCGGTGCCGGAAGGTTAATTGATGGGGTTATCCTTAGGGAGAAGCTCTTGATCGAAGCCCCGGTAAACGGCGGCCGTAACTATAACGGTCCTAAGGTAGCGAAATTCCTTGTCGGGTAAGTTCCGACCTGCACGAATGGTGTAACCATGGCCACGCTGTCTCCACCCGAGACTCAGTGAAATTGAAATCGCAGTGAAGATGCTGTGTACCCGCGGCTAGACGGAAAGACCCCGTGAACCTTTACTACAGCTTGGCACTGAACATTGAACCTACATGTGTAGGATAGGTGGGAGACTTTGAAGCAGCGACGCTAGTTGTTGTGGAGTCAACCTTGAAATACCACCCTTGTAGTTTTGATGTTCTAACGTTGGCCCCTGAATCGGGGTTACGGACAGTGCCTGGTGGGTAGTTTGACTGGGGCGGTCTCCTCCTAAAGAGTAACGGAGGAGCACGAAGGTTGGCTAAGTACGGTCGGACATCGTACGGTTAGTGTAATGGTAGAAGCCAGCTTAACTGCGAGACAGACACGTCGAGCAGGTACGAAAGTAGGTCATAGTGATCCGGTGGTTCTGAATGGAAGGGCCATCGCTCAACGGATAAAAGGTACTCCGGGGATAACAGGCTGATACCGCCCAAGAGTTCATATCGACGGCGGTGTTTGGCACCTCGATGTCGGCTCATCACATCCTGGGGCTGAAGTCGGTCCCAAGGGTATGGCTGTTCGCCATTTAAAGTGGTACGCGAGCTGGGTTTAGAACGTCGTGAGACAGTTCGGTCCCTATCTGCCGTGGGCGTTTGAGAATTGAGAGGGGTTGCTCCTAGTACGAGAGGACCGGAGTGAACGAACCGCTGGTGTTCGGGTTGTCATGCCAATGGCATTGCCCGGTAGCTACGTTCGGAACTGATAAGCGCTGAAAGCATCTAAGCGCGAAGCAGGCCTCGAGATGAGTTCTCACTAGACTTTTAAAGTCTCTGAAGGGCCGTTGAAGACTACAACGTTGATAGGCAAGATGTGGAAGTGGTGTGAGCCATTAAGCTAACTTGTACTAATTACCCGTGAGGCTTAACCATACAACGCCAAACGCGTTTTATGTGATAGTGAAACACGCGAAGAAGTTAATATGACTAAAGTAGATATTACTTAGAAAGACTTAAAAAATATTATCAGATATTTTCCAAATTCAAGAGGTGACTCTTAGCGCGTAGCGTTAAAGTTGAGGCACCTTGCGCAAAGAAAATGGTAGCACTACGTGCTTGTCATTAATTCTTTGCACCATATTTGCTTGGTGACAATAGCGTTTTGGACCCACCTGACTCCATGCCGAACTCAGTAGTGAAACGAAACAGCGCCGATGATAGTGTAGCATTTGCTATGTGAAAGTAGGACATTACCAGGCTTCAAATTAAAGAAACCCGTTGCAGCAATGTGACGGGTTTTTTGCTATCTGGGATTTAGTAAATAGCCAAGAGTCCATGCCGAACTCAGTAGTGAAGTCAAAGCTTCGACCGATGATAGTGTAGCATTTGTTATGTGACTTTCTACCGCTGTGGGCACTAAGACATTACCAGGCTTCAAATTGTAGAGAGCCCGACTAGAAATAGTCGGGCTTTTTTACGTCTGCAGAAAAGTGAAAATAAAAGCGGTAGCAAGAGCCCATGCCGAACTCAGTAGTGAAACAAAACAGCTCGAAGGCGAGACCCACTGAGGGCCGCCCTGACACAAAGATAGTGTAGCATTTCACTGTGACTCTCCACCGCTGTGGGTACCATGACATTCTACTGCGTAGCGCACCGACTTAACATTGTAGAAAGCCCGAATTTAACGATTCGGGCTTTTTTACTTCTGCAGAAAAGTGGATGGATAATACATGGTATCATTGGTAAACTTACTCTAATCTTTTATGCCCATTTAGCTGACTTTGCTTGTTAATTAACAGTATGAACACTAAAGTTAATTTATAGTATTAGCTAAAAAATAATGTGTGTGAGCTCCCTCAATGAACTATCAACCCTTTATAGATGACTCAGTATCCTTAATAGAGTTTACACGTATTTACCTCGCTATTTTCTATACATTTGTGGCGGGATTTTATACTTATAGAATTATTTATAAAAATCGAACCACACCCTCTGGCGTTATTTTTCCTGGTCAGCAGTATTGCTCTAGTTGGTGGAACCATATGGCGTTTAAATTTTTCAGGGCTGCTATTTGGTTTGTGTGTGTTGTGAGAGTTTTTATTCCTGAATTAGATAATTACTTAGTATTATTTGAACCTTTAAACGGTTGGCCTGGGGTCATGTTTGGCAATGTATTACTGAGTGCTGGGTTTATATTAAGTATGTTTGTACATTTTGATATGGCATCACTTTGGCGCTCAGGAATAGATCCTAAAGGGCCAAAGGAGCTAAAAACCACTGGACTCTATGACTATTCTCGCAACCCTATGTATTTAGGTGTTGCAGCGGCTCAAATTGGTTTCTTTTTAGCATTGCCGTGTGTATTTAGTCTGGTATGTTTGATTGTAGGGGTGAGCGCTTTATATAGACAAACTTTAGTAGAAGAAGAGCATCTATCGCAATCTTTTTCAGAGCAGTATCAGTATTATAAAAAACGCGTACCTCGCTGGTTGTAATAAAGACACTACCCACATACGAGCTGGTATTTAATTTTAAAGTAATACTTTAGATTTTACGTACTTTTCAATAAAGCTTTGTTTAGTGATTGGTTTTGAAAATACATAACCTTGAATATAATCACATGCTAACTGTTTTAATAGTAAGTACTGATGTTGGGTTTCTACCCCTTCAGCGACAACTTTTACACCTAAATTATGTGCCATTGTTATTATTGCCTTTATAAGCGCTATGCTGTTTTCATTGGTTTCTATATCTCTAATAAAAGAGTGATCAATTTTTAGGATATCGATATCTAAGCGTTGAAGATAGGCAAGTGATGAATAACCGACACCAAAATCATCTATTGCTATATCAATATTTTTTGCGTTAAGTCGCTTTAATTGACTCTGTATTAAAGAATCAGGATCCATTAGCGTGTTCTCTGTAACTTCTATGAGAATAGTATGGGCGGGGAGTTTGTATTGCTCACTTGCTTCTAGCCATTCATTTACCCAATTACCAGCACGATCAATCTCAAGTGGTGACGTATTTACGCTAATTTGTATAGGTGTTTCGCAAAGTAGATTAAATTGAACAGTATCTTTAATTGCTTGTAGTTTTACCCACTGGCCAATATCGCTTATTAAGCCATTCTTTTCAGCGATTGGTATAAATTCATTTGGGCTAATTAGACCTCGCTCAGGGTGATTCCAGCGTATTAACGCTTCGGCTTTGGGTACTGATGTACCATTAATAGAAAAAATGGGTTGATAATAAAGCTCAAATTGATTTTTTTAAGGGCAGTATGTATTTGTTCTATTAAACGGCGCTTTTCGATTGCTTGTTCTTCCATAGCATAAGTGAAAAATTCGTAGCGGTTTCTACCTTTATGTTTAGATAAATACATTGCTTGATCAGCTCGCTTTACTAAGTCTTCTACTGTTACCCCATCCGTTGGATAAAAAGTTAAACCTAAACTTGCAGTCACATACACCTTTTCTTTTTTAGATGAATACACTGCATTAAGCTACTTTTTACTGCATTTGCAACCTTACTTGCGCTCGCTTGATTGTCTACTCCTTCTAGAATAAGAGTAAATTCATCACCGCCTAGTCTTGCTACAGTATCGTTAGCTGTTATGCAGTTTTGTAACCTAACTGCGACTTGATGTAACAGTAAATCGCCATAGTCATGTCCGAGACTGTCGTTTATTTCTTTGAAGCCATCTAAATCAATAAAAATAAGGGCAAAAGTTATATTTTTTTGCTAATTAAACTTTGTAGTTTTTCGTAAAAGTAACGTCTGTTAGGTAGGTCTGTAAGGCCATCTTCATATGCATATTGGTGTAATTGTAAATTTGCATTTTCAAGTTCTTTAGTACGAAGCCGAACTTGATTTTCAAGTGAACTTTCTCGCTGTTCAATCGTGTGTAACATATCGTTGAAACAGGAAGTAAGTTCGCCTACCTCATCTTGCGAGAGCTGTTTTGCACGTAAGCTATAGTCATTCGATTTTGTTATTTGGTTAGCTGTTTGTGCCAAATATAATATAGGGTTTAAAAACCGACGTCTGAGTAATAAGGATAATAGTAAGCTCACAATAAATGTAAATATCACCAAAATAATAAGAAACTTACTATAAAATGCCACTCTATCATTAATGTAGCTATCATTAGCCCTAATTTTGAGCTCACCATAGCAATGAGAATCTAGCTCTAAAACGGTACTTATTTCTATACTATGTTGTGCTGTTTTAGAAAGAGAATTGGCGATAGCAAGTGGTTTACCATCTGAATTACTCACAATCACAGATACTATATCTGAGCGAATAAGCAGTGGGTTAATAAGTTCTTGTATTGCTTCTGCATCGTCAAACATAAGCGCTGTCGTTATATTAGGGGACAACATTTTAGAAAGAGATACTAAACTTTTTACTTGCTCTTCTTTCGCGCTACTTATTTCATAGGCACTAAATACGGTTGTGACAGTTGCGGTTGATACGAGGGCGACACACATTAAAATGACTAAAAGTTTTTTGCTCATTGTGTTTAATAAAAATAGTTTTTTCATTGCATTACCTATCAACAACGCGAGCAAGGCGTAATACTTTTGAACTCATCGTAATACCTACTTCTTTAAGCTTTTTAGGCGCTATTTCGAAACGAATTTTACCACTTGAAAGAAAAAACCTAATGTGTCCGCCATTTTTAATAAAACCTTCAGTTTCACCTATAACCATAATATTGTCATAAGGAAAAAACTTTAGGTTTTCCCAATTAGCGATTGTATTGACGGTTATAAAAAGCATATCACACGATACGTTTGATATATCGTTGAGAGCAATATGTTTATTCTTTAAAGGTAATCCTTTTACTATTCGTTCTTTTAAAACAATGTTTGCTAACTCAATAAAGTGTTTATCAGGGCTGCATAGAGTAAAAAAATTGTCTTTTTGAGGAAGCGAGTGCCATTGAGAAAATCTGGCAAAATTATATAAGAAGCCCGCTTTAAGCATGTATTCCTTTTCCATTGCATTACAATTCGCACTAAATAAAAATACAAATATAATTAAGGTACGATGGATTAAACTTTTTGACTTGAGCATGTTATAAACTTAAAACGTAGTCATAATTGTGAATGTAAAAGATTCATCAATATAATTGGGTATAGTATAGGTTTCGTGTGTATTACCATATTCGATGTGAGAACTAGCTAATAAATTTTTACCTGAAAGCGCTGTTGACCACTGTTGATTTATCTGCCAATTCCAAGTCAAATCTAATGCTGCGTAGTTATCTGTGTTATACGCATTAGAATTTTCTACTCGTAATGTAGAAAACAGAGAATGGCCGTTAAATAGAGTGTAATTTGCTTTTGCAAATAGCTGCCTATTTGTTGAATCAAACCCAACCACAGGGCTTGTGTCATAAGGTAAGCTATATTTAAAGTCTGTATAACTGTACCCAAGTTCTGCGCTGAGAGTATCCATAGGTTGCCACGATAAAACGACATCAAAACCTTTTGTTGTTGTTTTTCCAACAGAGATTAAATCAAGGTTGATTTGAGTTGTTGTAAGCGCTTGAGCTGCTTGTGGGATCTCTCCCGATCGAAACAGAGCGAGAGCAGGCAAGAATTGTTCAAAATGGGTATTTAAGTTAATAACCGCTACGTTTTTACCGTGCGTGTTATAAGCGGAAAAGTCCATTGACCAATCGTTATCGGAAAATCGGTAACCTAGTTCGTGAGAGATATAATTCTCAGATTTCACTTTATCGTTACCATTTAAAAAAGTGGCGATTCGATATTCATCTATAGCTACCAGCCCTGTACTAGTGCCAAGTACATCAAGAACTCTGGTTCCATTAAGTTTAAAGTTATCGTTAAACTCAATAAGCGTGGGGATTCGTACACTTCTGGATATAGCGCTCCAAACAAGATGATTCTCGATTGGTTTGTAAACTAACCTTGCTGAAGGTTGGTTTTCCCACCCTGTTAGATCATTATGATCTAATTTAGTGCCAATTATAAAATCGAGAGTATCAGGGGTAAAGTTATATTGAGCCTGAATAAGCCCACCATACTGCTGAAGGTTATCCAAATCTTTATCGCTATCTAAAAAGACACTTTGTGCAAATGAAATGGTGTTATAGCGGTAGTTTAATCCCCAATCAAACTGTAGTGACTGGTAAATAAAATTCATTTGGTAGTCAATATCTATCGATTCGAAATGCTCTTTTATGTAGGCTTGAGATCCATTTTGTTTGAGCCATGATACCTGTAACATCTGATTGGCATTGCCTGATATTCTGTGTTCTAAACGGGCCATCATACGTGAGTCGATACGTTTTAAATCATCAGAAAATGCAATGTTTTCATTTGTAGCATCAACTACACCTCGGTAGTTTTGGCCTAATTTTGAATGCGTAACATCGCCTTGAAATAAACCCGACAATTCATCATTAGGTGTATAGTCAGCACGTATACCAAAAGAATATTGTTTCGTAGTATCATTTGGTTTGAGTCTAGCTCCTTTTTTAGATGCATTTGCATGTTTTGCATGGCCATAAATTCGATAACTGCCTTTATTACCAATATCGTTTCCATAACGAAAATTTGTATCGACATTTATTTGATTGCCGGTGGTTGCTGTTGCTAATGTGTCACGAGTATCAATACTATTTTTAGTAATAATATTGATAACACCATTATTTGCGTTACTTCCCCATAAAAGCCCACCTTGCCCTCGAATGACTTCTATGCGTTCAATATCGTACAAAGGAACATTGAGTGTTTCCCAATAAACAGCCGCAAATTTTGGTGTATATAAACTTTGGCCATCGATCATGACTAATAACTTGCTAGAAAAGCGAGAAGCAACGCCTCTCGAAGAGATAGCCCACTGGTTATTATCGAGTTGTCTAACAATAAGCCCAGGAACCATTTTTAGTGCTTCAGGTACAGACATAGCACCAGAGTTAGTAATTTGCTCTTTACTTAAAACATAAATAGAGGAGGCTGTATCAAATGCTGATTGAGTTCTTTTCATTGCTGAAGTGACTTGAACATCCATTCCCATTAGGGCATCAAGGTCAAGGTTTTCGTAATCAAATTGCTCAGCCATTAGTAAGGGAGAAATAAAGGTTAATGGCCATAAAAAGCGTTGTGATATTTTCAATGAGGTGTCTCCTACACAATCCAAATTCAAAAACAATCGTTGTTTTTGTAAAGCATCTGTTATCACATGATATTAACATAAATTAATGATGTGAAAGCACTTTATATTATTAATAAAATTGATTTTGGAATTTGTTTAGTTCGCTCAAAATAATAAACGTCTTGGGCCAGTTGACCTTTCAGAATTAAAATTCATTCTATCTCGGGGCTATTTTATCTGGTTACTAAATTGGAAAAAGCAAAATACAGATCCTATATTTTAACTCTGTTTCATAGGTAATCATCAAGTATAAGTAGTTTTGAGCTGTCATGGTTTAGCAATGCGTTATAGGCTTAATTATTACTCGCTATTTATATAGATGGCACATTATTAAAATGAGAGTGAATATATCGTTTCTTTAAAGCTATTTTTTGCTTTTGTTGTAGGGGTGTCGAATACTGGATTTAGCTTCATTAAACCTAGAGGCAAGCAGGTATGATAAAAAGTGGGTTAGTGGATTTACAAGAAGTACTTGATTTAATGCTTGATGCTGTTTGTGTTGTAGATAAGCAAGGTACATTTGTTTTTGTTAGCGCCGCGTTTGAGCGAATTTTTGGTTATTCAGCCAATGAAGTTGTTGGTAAAAAAATGATTAATTATGTCTATTCTGGAGATCATCAAAAAACGCACGATGCAATTGCTTCGCTTTTATCAGGAGAGTTAATAAACCCTCGTTTTGAAAATCGTTGGCTCAGAAAAAATGGACAATTAGTCCACATACTATGGTCTGTTCGCTGGTCTGAAGAACATCAAGTAAGAATTGCAGTGGCTCACGATATTACCGAGCGAAAAGAGATGGAAGAGCAGCTTTATTACATGGCAGGGCATGATGCATTAACGGGTTTACCAAACCGTTCGTTATTAATGGATCGATTGCAAAAAGTAATTGTAAAAGCTCACCGAGATAATTTATTTTTTTCACTACTGTTTATTGATATAAATGGCTTTAAAGCTGTAAATGATACTTATGGTCATAACGTTGGTGATAAGTTGTTGCATAGCATTGCACAGAGGCTGTCGAATGTAATGAGGGAATATGACACTGTAGGGCGTTTAGGTGGGGATGAGTTTTTAATTATTTTAGATAATTTAAAGTCACCAACCGAAAGTGTTGTTATTAGGCGTAAAATTTTAGCTCAATTTAAGGCTGAATTTCAATTGGATGAATTAAGTCTCAATATCTATCCTAGTATTGGTATTGCCAATTACCCTAATGATGGACAAACTGATCATCAACTCATTAAGTATGCCGATCAAGCTATGTACAAAATTAAAGGCGCAAATGTTGCTAAAGTTATGTAGTCATTTTTATTAATTTAATGTCTATGCTGAACTACTTTTTTAATATCTTGTTGCCAATTGAGTGCTAAAAAATCAATAAATGTACGTACTAACGTTTGCTGATAACTTCGTGATAGGTACACCGCCCATAGGCTATGGCCAGGTGAATAATAATGCGGCAAGACTTCTACTAGCTCGCCATTTTTTAAGTGTTTATTTGCTAAATCGCAAGGAATATTAGCAATTCCCATCCCCCTAATTGCCGCTTTAACTAAAATGCCCATTTCGTTTGATTGCAAATTCCCCTTAATTGCAACTTTTTGATCATTTGTTGCCGATATTATTCGCCATTTTGTCGCACTACTGTGCACTAGGCAATTATGATTTAGTAAGTCCTGAGGTTTAATTAAGGGGGCGACTCAGCTAAGTAGTTTGCCGAGGCACATAACACACCATCAATATGCATTAGTTTACGGGCAATATGTTGATCATCAGGTTGTTCAATATAGCGCAGTGCTACATCAACACGTTCGTCTACCAACTGTGATAAGTTATCCGAAAGTACGAGCTGAACATTTGTTTTGGGGTGTAGTTGTAAAAATTGCTCCACTCTTTCAAATAATAAATTTTGACCCAGCCCAATAGGCGATGCAATTCTGATTGTACCAACTAGTTCATTATTATGGCTATGAGCACGACTTTTTAAATCAGAGACTGTACTGAGTATTTGTTGGCAGTAAATTAATGCTTCTTCACCTTGAATAGTTAAACTTACTTTACGTGTTGTGCGATGAAATAATCTCAACGATAACCACTGTTCTATTTCTTGTACGTGACGAGTAACTTGTAAGCGGCTTAGATTTAAGTGCTCAGCAGATTTAGTAAAGCTGCCACAGCGGGCAACTTCTACAAAGCTTGTAATTGCAGTAATTTTATCCATTAGTAACTTATTATGAACTAATATGTATCGTAACAGTGTGTTTATCACTTAAAAGTGTGCAAGTAAACTAACTTCATTAACTCAATAATAGGATACAGATAATGAAAGTAGCAGTTTTAGGCGCAACAGGCTGGATTGGCAGCACAATCGTACAACAAGCAACTAAGCGCGGTTTAGAAGTGGTCAGCATTGTACGTGACGCAGCGAAAATAACAGATAATACAACTGCCGTTCGCGTATTTGATTTACAAAGCCAAGATAATATTGCTTCAGTACTTAAAGGTATAGATGTACTTATTGCTTCAGTGGGCGGACGTGCAGTAGGTAATCATGAATTAGTTGCACAAACCGCAGAGCGTTTATTAACAGCATTAAATGGAACAAGCACGCGTTTGATTTGGGTAGGTGGTGCGGGTAGCTTAGAGGTTGCACCTGGGGTAACACTTGTATCAACACCTGAATTCCCTGCAGATTACAAAGATGAAGCACTCGCACAAGGTGAAGCATTAAATGTATTTAAAACGACCACTAGTTCTGCTTCGTGGACTTTTGTAAGCCCTGCTGCAGTAATTTATCCTGGTGAAAGTGAAGGTCCTTATCGTATTGGCGGAGATCAGTTTTTTACAAATGAAGCTGGTGAAAGCAAAGTATCAGTCACTGATTATGCAATAGCATTAGTTGACGAAGCACAAAAAGCTGCACACTTAAACCAACGTATCAGTGTTGCTTATTAACTTATATTAAGTTTAAAGCATTTGATTATTTAGATGCTAAGCGCTGGCTCCTAAGGGCAAAATAATTTAATCTGAGAGTATTAATCCTTATTAAATTATTTGTCTTATGAGCCTTCTTTTTTCGCTTGCGTTAGCAAGTCTTCCTGCTTTACCTGAGCCTGTTGCAAATAATGCTGTGGCTAAAGTTATTATTAAAAATCAGCCTTATTTTTTAAGTTTTATGGGATTAGGCCGCGATAAACAGTACTCGTCAGTGCATAACAAAGTGTGGGCGCTTAAAGTTGGCGATTCACAGTGGCAATCTAAAACTGGTGTGCCTTCAAGCTTGCCATTAAAAGGGCGCTTAGCAAGTACCGCAGTTGGTTTAGGTGAATACGCCTATGTGTTTGGCGGCTATACAGTTGCAGAGGATCATACTGAAGTTTCAAGCCCCGACGTATATAGGTACGACGTAATAAAAGATACCTATACTCCTTTAGCCAATATGCCAGTGCCTGTAGATGATAGCGTAGCGCTGAGCTACAAAGCGCGTTACATTTACTTAATTAGCGGTTGGCATAACGACGGCAACGTAAATTTAGTACAAGTATACGACACGCAAAATAATACATGGGAGCAAGCCTCACCATTTTTAGGTGATCCCGTATTTGGTCAAGCGGCAGCAATTAGCGGCAATACAATTGTTGTGTGTGATGGCGTTAAAACACAAGCCAATCCTGATTCGCGTCGCTCGTTTGCAGGCGTAGCACAGTGCTTAAAAGGTACAATAGATTCAACTAATCCACAAAAAATAGATTGGCGCACATTGCCACATCCAACAGGTTCCGCCCACTATCGAATGGCAGCCACCAGCTATAATGGCAATATTTATATGCTGGCAGGTTCTAACAATCCATATAATTACAGCGCAATAGGCTACGACGGTAAACCTGCACCAGCAAGTGATCATGTTTGGCGCTTTAATATCGAAAAAAATGGATGGCAGGTTTTATCACCGGTTGAGGTAAAGAGTATGGATCACCGTGGTTTACTTGAACACAATGGGGTTTTATATCGAATTGGCGGTATTGACAATAAACAGCAAGTAAGTACTAACGTACTGGGTTACGAGGCTGAAAAGTGAACACTCTTTACATCACAGGAGCAGGAGTAAGCGCAGCCAGCGGTATTCCAACCTTTAGAGGGGAGGATGGTTATTGGACCATCGGCAGTAAAAATTATACGCCTATGGAAATGGCAACGCGCGCAATGTATAAAAACGCACCGAAAGAGTTTTTAGCGTGGTATTACCATCGCTTTGCAACGTATCGCAACCATGGTCCAAACGACGTACACCATTGGCTGAGTGATAAAAACCTAATTACTCAAAATATAGATGGGCTTGATGGCAAAGCAGGCAATAAAAATTACATTGCTATTCATGGCAGGCTCGATCAAATGACGCTATTTCACCATCAAGGCGATGATGTAACCCCGTTTGCCGCTCCGTGGGAAAAGGTAGATGAAAGCTGCCTGCACGACTCCTTATTTGAAGTGTTTAATATTAAAAACCGATCACCTGAGCTTAATTATTCTTTTAAACCCTTTGTTTTATTGTTTGATGAGTATTACACCGAGCTTTATAGAATTAGCGAAGCGCAAAAACGCATGAGTAATGCCGGTAAAATTGTATTTATGGGGACTTCGTTTAGCGTTAATATTACGCAAATGGCGATAGAAATAGCGCGTGATTACAACATTCCCATTGAAGTTGTAGACCCCGAACCAGCTCATATTTTACACCCCAATGTGAGTTATAAAAAAATGACTGCGCTTGAGTATATTCAAAATAGCTAAATTAAGTTGGTGATTATGTGTGATAAATACGCTATTTATATTTATTTTACAATTTTATAAAGTATTTCTCCTTCGCTTGTACATTGTTGATCTATAATCTTAACTTATACATTAATCGTCATACTGTAAACATAACAACACTGAAGAGATGTAAATGAGTGATTTAACAGCAATAGCAAATTTATCAATATTATTAGTAGAGCCTTCAGATGTTCAACAAAAGCTTATTATAAAATCACTGACTCAGTGTGGTGTAAAGCAGGTTGAAAAAGCAACATCGCAAGAACAAGCGCTAACAATGCTTAATAGTTACCAGCCTGATTTAGTTATTAGTAGTATGTACTTTTCAGACGGTACCGCTGACTCCTTACTACAAAAAATCAGATCAAATCCATTAACAGAAAACCAAGCATTTATGTTGGTGTCAAGTGAGCGTAACAAAAAGTACTTAGAGCAGTTAAGGCAGTCGGGTGTATTAGCTATTTTGCCTAAACCATTTAGTGCTGAAGCTATAACGCGCGCACTTAAAGCTACTTTAGATATTATTAGTGAAGAAGAAGTTGAGCTTGAACACTTTGATATTACTTTATTACGTGTACTTGTAGTTGATGACAGTCGCTTTGCGCGTAAACACATTATTCGCGTACTTGCGGGGATGGGGATCCCAGCACCAGTAGAAGCTGAAGATGGCAAACAAGCCATCGAACAATTAAATACACAGTCATTCGATTTGATTGTTACGGATTATAATATGCCTGAAATGGATGGCAAAGAGCTAACCGAAACCGTCAGAGGGTCAAACACCTACTCACATATCCCTATTTTAATGGTGAGTTCAGAAGCAAACGACACTCACTTAGCCAATATTGCTCAAGCTGGCGTTGATGCCATTTGTGATAAACCATTTGAGCCTGCAACAGTTAGAGATTTATTGTTTAAAATAATGTCTTAACTTATAAACTTAAGGCTAGCAGTAAAAATGTATTAGCCTGAGCAGATAAAATTAAAGCAGCGCTTGTTAAAAGTCGCTGCTTTTTTATTATTGGCTAGGTACGTTATAAAGACTAAACGCCACAAAACATAATATAACTGCAATTGTGGTATCAAATATTCGCCATCTTAATGATGAGCTTAATATGCTTTTAAGTTTAGGAGCAAAAAGCACTAAAGTGCTGAACCAAATTAGTGACCCAACACAAGCGCCAAGTGCAAAATGCATTGGGTTTGGTTGTAAAGCGCCAATATTGCCAAGTAATAACACGGTATCTAAATACACATGTGGATTTAGCAAACTGATTGCAAAGGCCGAAAGGGCAGTACTCCACCAGCTTACTTTTTCTACTTGGCTTATTTTTAAACCCGAAGTCCCTTTAATCGCTCGCATTGCAGATCCATACGCTAAGTACAATAGCATCGCAATACCGCCCCATGTTAACCAAGGCAGTAATCCTGGTAATAACTGCTGTAATTCATTTGCTGCAAATACACCTATTAAAATAAGAGTCGCGTCGCAAATAATGCATACCGTGGCTAAAACCAATCGATTAGCGCCAGCCATGCATTGGCTTAAAATCCAAATATTTTGCGCGCCAATGGCAATAATTAAACTTAGCCCCAGCATCACACCCGATAAAAACGACATACTATAAATCTACTCAACTATTCAATGCCTTGCAGGGTATTGGTAATTCTGTTACAAATCCAATGAATATATTTAGGGTTATATGCGTAAAACTCATGATTGATTATCAACTACTCAATGCACTGTCGGCGGTTATTAGTGAAGGCGGGTTTGAAAAAGCCTCTAAAAAGCTATTTATTACGCAATCGGCAGTAAGTCGGCGTATTCATCAACTCGAAGCCAAACTTGGAGAGCCTGTAATAATTAGGACGCAGCCACCGCGCCCAACCGCTCTTGGCAAGCGTTTACTTAATCATTTACAACAAGTCCTGCAGTTAGAAGTTGCTTTAAACGTAGATGCACTTAACGAGCACTCCAGCTTAAACACACCTCTTAGTGTAAAGTTGGCTGCCAATGCTGATTCACTAGCCACATGGTTGCCAGAAGCCCTTGCCATACTAGATACAGAATCTGATTGTAAATTTAGATTTGAAGTGATCTCAGAGGATCAATCTATCGCCCATAAAAGAATGAAAGACGGCGAGGTAATGGTATGTATTAGCTCATCTTCTGAGCCTGTAAATGGCGGGTTAGCGAGCCCATTAGGCGCTATACGTTACAAGGCAATTGCGAGTCCTGACTTTATTAAACAGCATAACCTCACTTCGCTTACGCAATTGGCGCAGGTACCTTGTTTAGTTTTTAGTGAATATGACAAGCTACAGCACCAGTTTTTAGCCGATATTAACGGCTCAACGCCAGAGTATATACATATATATCCCTCATCAGAAGGATTTAAACAAGCCATGATAGCAGGCCTTGGGTATGGTTTATTGCCGACTTTGCAGCTTGGTGATTCCCTGCAAAAAGGGGAGTTAGTTGACTTATTTCCAGAGTATTATATTGATACGCCCTTGTACTGGCATTATTGGCAAAGTGAAAGCCCGCAACTTAAAGCACTGCGTAAGTTTGCAATGCAAGTTGCGGCTAACCGATTAGAACCAATTTAAAGGTGTTTATAACTTCCCTAATCTATAAATGAGTAATGCCGTTTTTTTAATGTTTTTATCAAGGCTGGTTAAATCGGCTGTTTCGTTTTTAGTGTGCGCACCGCTGCCCATCAAGCCTAAACCATCAAGTGCCATATCAACATGATTTGCCGCAAACGAAATATCAGCCGCACCTGCATTACGTGGATTGGCGGCTACTACTTTGTTGAAGCCTAAGTCGTGGCTTGCGTCGCTGTATAATTCTAATAGTTTTTTATTGCCATCAGTTAATGCCATTGGCGGGTAACCGTCTTCAAAAATAAGCTCTGCTTTACTGCCATCTAAGTTTTTAGCCACAATTTTTAGCATAACCTTTTTAGCGCTTTCTACCTGCTTTGGCGAAAGTGCGCGTAAATCACCTGCAACATGCACGGTTTGTGCTATTACATTACTTTTACCAAATGCCGTTGCTGACGAATTAGCACTGTCGTAGTCGGCATTGGTACCGCCCACAATAAGCCCTGGGTTAAATGTTAAATTAGGTTGCGTGGCAAGTTGCTCTCTAAAATCATTTAAAATGCGTGATGTTTCGTAAATAGCGCCATATCCAACGCTTTCGCTAAATATTTGTGACGAATGCGCTGCATTTGCCGTTACGTTTAGCGTCCAGCCCGTATAACCACGGCGCGCCGCCATGGCAGTTTTAATATTGTTGTCGCCATTTTCATAGCCAAGCGCTACGTCAGCCCAAATTGCTGCATCAACAATAGCTTGTTTAGATAAGCTAAGCGGGCGACCGCTGCTTTCTTCATCGCCAGTCAATAATACTTTTATGCTTACATTTTTGAGTAAATTAAGGGCTTGTAAGCTTTTAAGTGCGGTAATTATTATCGTGTTACCGCCTTTCATATCGGCAACGCCTGGGCCACTGGCTGTATCGGTATCAAGCTGTTTGTAGGTAGTAAAGTTATCGTTTTTGGCAAATACCGTATCTAGATGGCCGATCATCAGTATTTTTATTGCATCGGGGCTTTTACTTTCATGTGTTGCCAGTACATGCCCTGCGCGATTAAACGCACTGCCATCAAGCCATTCAACTTTAAAACCAATGGCTTTGAGCTGCTCGCTTGTCAGCGCGCCTACTTTTTTTACACCTTCAATATTAAGCGAACCGCTATTAATATTTACGGCTTGCTCTATTTCTTTAAGTGCTTGGGGAATGTTTTTATCGACCTGTTTTACTATTTCACGCTCATTTTTATCAAGCGCCGCATGGCTTGTAAGCGACAGGGTACTCGCAAGGGTAAAAATAAGTGCATGGCTAAATTTTAAAAATGACATAACAGTATAATAAGTAAAAAATAAGAATATTTAATATGAAGTAAAATTAATAAGGATTCAATAGAAGTAGATTGTGATTTTTAACTAATTTTATAAGCAATAACGAGTTACAAGTTTAAGGGTGAACGCGTTATTAGTTTAAATACTGATATTTAAAATATAACCTGTTAACTAATAATCAACGGGTATAATTAATCAGCAATTTGCCTGATATTACTGACCTCCACCATTTTGGGGTTTTGCTACATTTAGAAAAGGTAAGGCGCATCTAACTAACTGTTTACAGTTGTTTATTTTATAGCTAGGATAAAATTATTGTAATATAAAGACATTTATTGGTTTGTAAAACGACAAATGTCGTAGACTAAATTGTTATGTGAATGGAGTGATAGTTGTCATCTGCACCTAAAAACAAAGAAGAGCTACAAAAATCGATTACGACAGCTTTTGATAAGATATTAACAGACTATTTGTCAATTCCTTCTGAAGTTTCTCGAAAAGTAGGTGTAGTCGGTAATATAAAAGGTACTGAGATTAGTGTTAGTGATACCGTCGCTTATCTCATAGGCTGGGGAGAGTTAGTTTTAAAATGGTACGAATTGAAATCTAATAACAAATCTGTTTGCTTTCCCGAAACTGGATATAAATGGAATGAGTTAGGTAAATTGGCTCAACATTTTCACTTGCAATACAATGATTGGTCTTATGAGGACCTTATTGCTAAATTTACTGTTACTACTTCTAATATTTTGATATTAGTAGAGTCTTTAGACAATCAAAAACTCTATGGTGAAAATTGGTATGAAAAATACACATTAGGTAAAATGATTCAATTTAATACATCTTCACCAATGGTTAATATGCGTGGAAAAGTAAGAAAGTACAAAAAGTTAAATAATATCAAATAGTAAATTCACATAACAACACGCCCTGAGGTGGACAGCAAGCGCTAAAGCTCACTTTCCACCGCAAATTTGAACAGCGGTGATCCCTTACTTTTCAATGCGGTTAAGTAAGTTGATTCATCGTAGGGCGTATGTGTTTTCCAGCACCTAAATAGAATTCGTATCCACTTAAATGCCAATGATCTGATGATGGTATTATGGGGTTTTCCTTTGGCTTCTTGCTGCCGATAATAGGCTTTAGCCCAAAATGAATAACGCACAGATAATCCAGCCCATTCCACAAATGTTTGCCTTAAAAATTTAGTGCACGAGTATCGCCAGTGTATCCATTCCTTTTTGCCACTGCGTTCGGTTACTGGAGCAATGCCTGCGTATTTTTGTATGTCAGCAGCGCATTTATAACGGTCACGATTTGACCCCAAAGCGGCTAATAATCGAGGTGCTAATTGTGGCCCCGCCCCAGGTAAACTATCAAAGATAGCGCGATCTGTATGTTGCTTATAAAGTGTTTTAATTTCGTCATCAAATCGTGTTATTGCCAACATCAGCTGTTTAAGTTGCGGAACGAGGCATTCAATAAGCAATAAGTTTGGCGTGATCACCGCCATATCTTCGGTGAGTATTTCTGCATCTTTGATTTCTTTTATCCGCTTTTCATTAACGAGTGGGTAGCGGGAATTATGTTGATTAAAGAAGTCGAGTAGTGTTTGTTTCCTCGCTTTTTTAGCGTGAGCAAGAGAGGGCCAGCGCAGTAAGAAGTCACAGAATATTTGAGTGTCTTTTTCTTTAAACCAATCAATCACGTGGGGATAATAATTTTTTAGCGTTGTGGCTATTTTATTGGTTAAATTAACACGATCTTGTACTAGTTTACGTCTGTATTCGACAAGCAGCGCAAGACACCTAACGTCCTCTGAATCCGGCCTAATAACCGTTAATTTATCCATGTGAAGTTGTAAGATTTTAACTTGAATAATTGCATCAGTAGGACCATCTTTAGCCCCGCTGTGCGTAAATGCAGCACGGTATTTAGCAACACTTGATGGGTTAATCACAAATAATACAATGTGCTTAAATTTACTGAGTGCATATATAAGAGGGCCTTTTTTTAGCTCACACGCGACAGCAACAGATCTGCCGTTGTAGCGTTGTTTTAACTCAAGCGCCCATGCATTAATTGACTTAGGTTCAGAGGAAATCACACTTAAATGTTGTGTATTTGTGTCACGATTTATTTCACAAATATCGTGTTTACGGTCAGCCCAATCGATCCCGATAAGGGCAGCAAAATCTGAGACGTTAAAGGCTTCCATTTTGGGCCTCCTAGAGGTAAAGTGAAAGAATAAATAGAGACTAATAGTGTTTCTCGCAGGTCTTATAGATAGTCGGCATTACGACAATCCCTGAGTATGCGTATTGAAACAAATAACTCCTGTTGATCCGAAAGTCTTGTTACAAACATTGATTGTTTCCGCTCAAATATTCGTGATCAACAGAAGCATATTCCATGTATTAATGAGATAGGTAAATACATTAATTAATGGAACGGAGTAACTATAAGCAAATCAAGTGGGACTAATTACAGCTGGCCGCCTCACTTCGTTCGTTATTTTGCCAGCAATAATTAGCCCCTTATTTGGTCGTTGTGACTGTAGAATTACTCTTTTTAGGAACGTATTCTACTATTTCTAATTGATTTTTTTCAACCTTAAATCCATTCATTCGCTGTGATCTAATAGATATTATTCACCCACGGTAAACTGTTATGGCTAACTACAAGCCTGACTTATCCTGCCAAAATAAATTCATTCCTATCCACTTTGCAAAACGTATTAAATTTCGTAAGCGTCTAGCAAAGTGCACCTGCCAGTAACTCATCAAAACTAGTAAGCTATTTCCGAATTTCAATGAGGAGATAGTCATGAGAAAAACACGCAGCCTTGAACAGTGGCGCTGTATTATCGAAGAACAACAAGTCAGTAATTTAACTATCACTGACTATTGCCAGCAAAATGCTTTATCAAAAACAACTTTTTATGCCGCACGAAGTAAGCTTAATGCCTCATCAGGCAGCTTTGTTCGCGCTAAAGTGACTAAACACGTTGACGTTATCGAACAGCAACAGTCAATCACCCTCACTATCGGCAAAGTAAACGTCAGCTTGCCACCCACAATGCCTGCCACTTATCTGAGTCAACTGTTACGCGAGCTTACCTGATGAAAATGTTTGTCGAACCAAAAAGTATTTACTTACACCGCGAGGCCGTGGATTTTCGAAAATCCATTGATGGTCTAATCGCAATCGTTGAAGGCGAACTTGAGCGTGATGCTTATACTGGCGCATTATTCTTATTCTGCAATAAAGCGAAAGATAAACTCAAGCTCGTTTACTGGGATAAAACAGGGTTTGCTTTAAGATATTACCTGAATCTAAAGAAGTAAGTAAGAAAATATTAAGCTTACCCAATAATCAACATCCGAACTCACTTTCTAATAAAGGGTTAGGGCATATTTTATCCGCTCCAAATCCACCAACATATTTTACAACATCATGTAAAGTTGAACCGTTACTTGAGTGCACACAAAAATGCCGTAAGAAGGGAGGGGTTAATATATGCAAAACCTCTTGGGTTAACCGTCTTGTAGAATGTAGGGATAGTGGAGGGGTAATCTTTATGTGCTATAAAACGATTGACCTAGGAATGCTATGTACTTGTTGGGATGAAGATGATTTTGATTCAGGTACTTGCCCAGTGTTTTAACCTCACTTTCTTTTTTGAGATCGTTCATTTCAACGATCTCTAATAACACTATCTATTTGAACTAAACATTAGATACTTACGCTGCCTTTCGATGCACAATAATAACTGCTCGTTTAGACGTTCCAACGACATCACTAATATCTCACAATCTAGATCAAAGGAGTCAATGCGCTTTCCTTTTCCAGCTAGAATACAGCCATTATTATGGACATCTTCCAGTCGTTGGAAGTACAACTCATCTTCAATTTTACCTTCATGAAAACCTTGGAGGTTTTTTCCTAAGTAAAGTAAAGGTTCAATTGAAGGAAGGCACAAAAAGTCATCATAGTACTTTAGACAGAAATACATCTCACCAACTATATATTCCATTTTTATTTTCTCTTTAGATTGATTTAAAATTCGACCAATTAAGTAATGTAATGGTCAACTAACTTTGATCACAGTTCTAGATTATTGATGTCTAAGCTCAAATTCATTAGGCGCTAAAGTTGGTTAATCTGCTTATAAGCCTGTTTTTTCGCTTAACGATGTGATTATTATAAGGGGGAAGTACAGGTCTATTTATATTTTTGCTAAGCTTTGCTTGAACAGTGCTTATTGAGCAGGGGTTTATAGCTAAAAAATAGAGCCAAGACTATTTAAAATATTTTAATTAATATAAATGTTTGGGTCAACTAATTCAGGATAGTGAATTAAATTTTTCTTCTGCTACAACAGCGCTAACCATTTGATTATGGTTACGTGGTCTATGCTAGTTATAATATTTCATCAAATAATTGCTAATACCTTTTTCTGCTTCTTGATAATTGTCAACAACAACCAAAAAGTGATTTACTCCACCATTTGAATAATGAAGCTCGCCATTAATCAGGCTTGTTTCTTTTCTTTGAGCCTATAACTTTCCCACTTAATTTGAACAATATGTAAGTGGTGTAAAATTCTATCTAACATCGCTGAAGTTAACGCTGTGTATTAGTGTGATTACCAAGGGATTCTGTCGGTCTAATTACCGAGCGACTTTGCCGTAGTGACCTTAGCAAGTAATACCTATTTGGGCAATCTGATCGAAACAAAAAAACGAAACACAGATCAATAATTGTCTTATTCGAAGGTATCTACCACTGCTAAAGCACTCGTTCGTATGATTTAGGAATTTGTATCAAGAGCGCAACAAGCGTCCGTGTCAGAATTCGGAGCTGCTAATTTTTTTCAACACCTTGATTGTTTCCATGTGACTAGACTCCATCTAAGCAATCCCTTATTCTTGAGTTTCTTTTACTAAACAAGCATTTAAATAAGGACATTGAATGACCAAGTATTTCTGCACGATTTTTTTTATTGTCACGGCTTCCTTTAGTGCGTATGCGGATTCATTTAAAGAAAATGCTGTTGAGCGGCATTTACCTTTTCAAAAAATACCAATTTCATCTTCTGTGTTAAATGAAACCGTTGATATCTATGTTCAATTGCCTTTCAAGTATGAAAGTGAATTCAATCAAAACTATCGTTATCCTGTTCTTTACACTTTAGATGCACCTGTAGGGTTGCCTCTTGTATCAGGCGTTCTTGCCCCGCTGAATGGCTACAATAGCGCCCCTCAAATGATCATCGTTGGGATCTCTACTTCCAATAGAGGCAGAGATTTTACACCAACATCTGATCCAAATTACGAAGAGCATAGCGGCGGGGCTGATAAGTATTTAACGTTTATTGAACAAGACGTTATTCCATACATCGAGAAACACTATCGGACAGAAAAATTTAGAATACTCTCTGGGCATTCATACGGCGGGCTGCTTGTGTCACATAGTTTTCATAAAAGGCCAAACTTGTTCCAAGCGCACTTTGCCAATAGTCCCTCTGTGTTCTGGGAGAGCGGAAAAACCGTTAGCGATCTCATTAAGTTCGTAAAAACGAATCCCATGCACAAAAATTTTCTATACATGAATATAGGGAATGAAGGTAACCCAGAATCAGATTCCCCAGAAGGTGTTCAGATGCTCTCAGGGATTCAAAAGATAGAGAGAGAACTTGCGAATTTAAATACACCGAACCTGCGTTACAAATTTGAATACTTTCGAGAAGAGCCTCATCAAAATACACCGATTTACGGGACAATTGGGGCACTCAGAGGTTTGTACCCTCAGTGGTCTATTCCATATGAAACATCAGTTGAAGGCTACGAAAGTGTCCTAGCGCACTTCAAAAAGCTATCAACCCTATATGGGTATCAAATTGAACCAAAATCCTGGCAAATGTATGATGAAGGCATAGGACAACTCACCTACTTAGAAAATCCTGCTGAAGCAATTAAGTATTTTAGCTACAACATCAGTCAGGAGCCATCTGCATATAGCTCTAGGCTTCATATCGTTGACGCCTTTGTAAAACTTGGTAAAAAACAAGAAGCGTTAAAACATTTAAACATTTTGTTGCGCAGAGATGATTTAAGTGATGAGGAACGTCAACAATTGACCGAGAAAAAGTCGAATGTAAATTTGATGTAAGTTTAACCAAAATAGCGTTGACACCCATCCTAACTGTTACGGAAATTGTCAATTACAAAATAGCGTTGACACCCATCCTAACTGTTACGGAAATTGTCAATTAGATCATGATGGCAAGTGAGTTTTATAAATAATGAATCACGTAAAAACTGAGCGACATTAGCAAGATGAAAGTAAAAAGAGAAAGTCAGTAGGTCGATGGCAATTGTACTGCTTTGTTTATTATATAGAAGGGCTGTGTACACGATGCATTGAGAAGGGAAAGCCCTTTTAACCTAAATAAAAGCCACTTAAACACCCGTAATCCCTTCTAAAATGCTAATTAAAACGATATCAAAAATTTCTTTATATGCTGCGTAAAAGTACAGTAATTGATTGAACCGAAATAGGAACTCAGCTATGGTTTGTTTATCAATAAAAACAAATAAAAAACGAGTTAATCTACAGTCTCGTTAGGCACACATGGAGGTTTCGTGAATCTTAATCAAGTTACATTGCCAGTTAAACACATGGATAAAGCGACTGAGTTTTATTTAAAACTAGGTTTTACCCAAATTGTCGATACTCCCCATTATGCCCGTTTCGAATGTCCTGACGGAAACTCAACCTTTTCACTTTTATTAGAAACTGGTAGTTTTTTAAATGGCGTAGTAATCTATTTTGAGCATGAAAAACTTGATCAGTGGGTATCTGATTTAAAATCTATTGGCATCGAGTTTTATCAAGAGCCAACAGATCAAAGTTATCTGTGGCGTGAAGCAATATTGCACGATCCATCAGGTAATAAAATCAAACTGTATTGGGCGGGAGAAAACAGGCTTAATCCACCATGGCGAGTAGATAAACGTGCCTAGCAAGCACTTCAAAAGCAATAAAAAAACAGTTGGTTAAGTTCCGTGCATCTTCATATTTTAACCAACTATTTTTGTCCGATCATGTGGACGTTAAGGCTGTGGAATTACTCTTTTTTAAGAAAAACAGCCTGTTTATGGGTTCCAAATAATACCTAATGCTTTAATAGCGCTTAGAGTTAATTACAGGATCTCGTTTTTAATTGAATTTGGCTGTTGGAGTTATTTTACAGTCTCGTTATGAGCCTAGGGTCTGTTGAACTTTCAAGGTTAAATTTGCAGCAGTCTGTTTGGTATTTAGGCAAGGCAGAGCCTATGTAGTGTGGCTATTCCCCATAAATGGGCGATAACGCAGCATTAATGCCAAACAGGCGCTGCCCAAAGGGCTGAGGGATCCCCACTTTATCCAGCGGCCTCTTTTTGATAATTAGAAATAAAGTTTTTTAAACTTTTTTCTATATAGCTTTGTGTAATACGTCTCTTACATAGCTTTATGACTTCTTGGCTAAGGTTAAAAATGAAAGAACTCGGCGATTCTTAACACTATTTGCTTGAAATTTTATATGCCACTTTCTTTTTTCTGCTTCACACCCTATAAACTATAACGCAGTGCTCGCTATTGTGGCTATCAAGCATAATATTCCTATTCTATTTATGCCGGTGCTTTTACTAAAACGCCACGAAAAACCATATCTCAAACTTTTGTCATCGCGGAAATTTTGCTCTATTTGCATTCTTTTACTATATAAACCAACTACTCGCTTACTCGTCATTGTATTGTCTGATGTCGCGAGTAACCATGGCTCTTTCGCTAAGTTTTGATACATTTTTGTATCTTTCGTAAATCTGCTTTTTCCTTTTCTTCCTTTATTTTTTCCATGATATACGTGTAAAAATGCATCGCATGCTGTCGGGCTGGACTGAGTTAGTCTTGCTTGACCTAACGCCTTTGGTATATCGCTGGCACCAGCCCTAAGTTGTTTTAATGTATGCCATTGTGATTGCATGGCTAGTTTACACTTCATTGAGCCTCTTAATCGACCTATCATATGCCAACCAAGTTCGCGTACTTTACTATACCAAGGCGTAAGAAAGCCGCCGTCTGTTACAATATAGACACTAGGATGTCGTCCAAGCACTTCATAAAGTTCATCTAAAAACAGGCTGTTGGTTGCTGGGCTATCAAAATTCTTCTGCTCAACAATCATGTTATAAATCACGATAGAGCGCCCATCCACAAGTAAGCTTGCTCGCAGTAAGTGATAGTCGTGACCACAGGCACCGCTCCAGTCAACGGCAATTGCAAGCATTGGTAAAGAGTCGATAATAGGATGAGCTAATGCTTTATAGATAGCGACCCTTTCATTGTAGAGGTGAGTATTTTTTAAGAAGCGATCAACGCGTTTTATTTTATGTTTTACATCCACAGCGCCAGACAAATTTCTGCCGATTTCAGTTAAGGTAAGTTTATTGCCCGAAATTAATGCATTACTGCAGCTTAGTAATGTTTTTACTCTGGCATTATTGAATGGCGCTAATGCATGTTTAAAGTACTTATGGCAAACTGATGTGTCAGGCATAGCAGTTGTGACTTATGTGGGTTGTGGTGATTTACATAAGATCATAAATTGCTGTGCCTGTCACGTTTTGGGGATTCGTCAGCCCAAAGGGTTCTTCCTAGGGGCTATTTACTCCTTGTTGCTCGGTTCTTACTTAGCCCACTAGGTTACAAACCTCGCGCCGCGATTAAATAGCCCCTAATTTGAACAAATTTTAATCCGTAAAGATCAACAGACCCTAGGATAATAATGAGAACACTTCAGCTTTTAGGTTTTATACTTGCGATTGCAGGGTTTATTTTAGGCTACGTGATGCTAGCCTCAATTGATGGTGAAGCATCCGACGCTTCAGCAGGAGGTGCAGGCATAGGCGTTATGTTTATGGTGTTACCTATTCTTGGTTGGTCTGCGTTAATATTAGTGCCCTCTTCAGTAGCATTGTTCAATCATAAAGTAAGAGAACGCACTTATTTCAGAGGCAATTTTTGGCTAAACCTTTGGAAAGTAAACCTAGTTATTTCTTTTGGATATATTGCCGTTGTTCTATATTTTGCTTACATATGGTTTAAGGGCAGCATTGGCAATTAACAAAGCCTCTAAATGTTCAATACCTTTAATTCATTCTTACCTACTAACATCTAACCCAAACTAAGCACTACAACCATCAGGCTTAACACCATTAGTATTAAACCTAACAGCCCAAACTAAAGAATGTTTAATTAGTTGGCATTAAATAAATCTCGCGCACACTGTTTCGCTGGTTTGCTTCAATAGCAAACAGTACGGCGTCGGCTACATCTTGCGGGTCGAGTTTGTCGGGTTTAGCGTCATCAAAAAATGGGGTGTTTACCATGCCTGGGGCTATGGTTGTGCAGCGGCCGTTCCACTCGCTCATTTCCTCAGCTAAGTTTTGTCCAAAGCCATAAGCAAACCATTTAGTTGCCCCATAAATAGAGCCTCCTAGTGGCTTACGACCAGCAGCTGAGCTGGTTAATATAAAGTGACCTTTGTTTTGGCGTAAATGCGGCAGTGTTAATTTTGCAGTCCACAGCAGCGCTTTAATGTTTATGTCGATCATCGCTGACCATTCATCTGGGTCACCTTTTTCGGTGCCTGCGGTTGAAACGCCCATGCCTGCGTTAGCAAAGGCCACATCTAATCGGCCAAACTTTTCAATGCCTTTGGTAACTACGTTTTCAAGCGCGGTAAAGTCGGTTGCATCTGCGGCTACGCCCAGCGCATTATTTGAGCCTAACGACTTTACTAACTCAGTTAACTTATCTTCGCGTCTAGCGGTAAGTATTACTTTATGACCATTATTTACAAGGGTTTTTGCGGTTGCTTCACCAATGCCACTTGAAGCGCCGGTTATGAGTACTATTTTTTCTTTTGCCATAGATAACCTCTTTAATGAACGTTAAAAACTTAAAGTCACCATACCAATAAACGATTAACCTACATTGAATAGTCGCTATAAATTAGCGATAAATAGGTGTGTTTTGTACTTCAATCATCATGGTTTTTAAGCCGTTATTAAAATTGAAATAAGTGATTAAAAAAGATAGGTTTAAATTTTTTATTCTATATACTCGCGCCACTTCTTTTGAAGTCGGTTTTTATTAGATTTAACCATTATTTTGCTGAGTGTCAGCAACATTTATCGGAACAAACATGAAAGATAAACTCTTAGCGTTTTGGCAAAGCCATTCAGAAACAATCATCACTTTAGGGTACAAAGTGATTTTAGCGTTGGTGATTTTAGTTGCGAGTGCCTTAATTGCACGCTCGGTTAAAAAAGCGATTAAAAACTCTAAATCGCCATTAAAAAGAGTAGATAGTACGCTACTCCCGCTTTTATCGAGTATTGCTGGTTATTTAGTTTATATAATTGGTGGGCTATTTATTTTAGATATTTTTGGCGTTAATACGGCAAGCTTAATTGCGCTAATGGGTGCTGCTGGTTTAGCGATTGGTTTAGCCCTTAAAAATACGCTGAGCAATATTGCTGCGGGTATTATGCTGCTAATACTCAGACCTTTTAAAATAGGCGACTTTGTTGATGCCAGTGGCACGCTTGGTACTGTGAGTGAAATAAACTTGTTTACCACTATTTTTAAAACCACCGACGGTCTTTATATCGCATCGCCTAACGGCAAAGTGTGGGGTGGCAATATTAAAAACTTTACCCGTAATGGCAAAAGACGAATGGACATAGTGGTGGGTATTTCGTATGCCGACTCAATTGACGTTGGCTTAAATGTACTTAAAGAATTAGCCGCATCAGAGAGCCGATTACTCGCAGAGCCTGCACCTAAAGTAATGGTGACATCAATAGGCGAAAGCGCAGTAAACATTCAATTACGTGCGTGGGCTGTTAATGGTGATTATTGGCAAACTGTGTGGGATTTAAATAAACGTGTTAAAGAAGCTATTGAAGGCGCAGGGCTGAGTATTCCGTTTCCGCAGCGTACACTGCATATATCTGAGTCTATGGCATCGGCAGTAATTGTTAACAAAGATACCTAAATATGTATTAACATAAACACAAATAAAAATAGCGAGCCTTGGCTCGCTATTTTTGTATTAGCCTTTGTGTAGGCTGAGGTATTAACCTTCTAATTGAAAGTCGTACACTGAACCTAAATTAAGTAGCTGCGTTAGCTCATCAAGTGCTTGGTAGCTCTCGGTGAGTAGAGCTGAGTCTGCAAAGTCACTTGCACCTAATTTGTCGCGGTAGTTACGTTTTGCCCAGTCACACAGTTGTGTATATTTAGTATCAGTTAAAATAACCTCTGGGTTTATTGCAGCAAGTTCTTGCTCGTTAAGGGCTACACGTAAACGCAAGCAAGCTGGGCCGCCACCATTTTGCATACTTTGGCGTAAATCAAAAAACTGTACTTGGTTTACTGGGTTATCAGCCATGATCATTTCTTCAATGTAGGCGTTAACTGCGCTGTTGCGTTTACACTCTTGTGGTGCCACTAACAGCATTGAACCATCTTCAAGGCTCACTAGCTGGCTGTTAAATAAATAGCTACTTACAGCGTCGGTAATACTTACTTTATCGGTAGGTACTTCAATAATGTAAAATTCTTTATTGCCCACATACGCTTCGCGAATATCTTGCAGTGCCAAAGCTTGGTTTAAAAATGCTTGCTGGTGGCACAGTAATACGTTGGCGTTACCTACTGCAATTACATCGTTATGAAACACACCTTGGTCTATTACGTCTGGATTTTGCTGTAGTAAAATTTGGCTTGAATCTTTTAAGTTATGTAAACGGCAAATTGCTTCTGAGGCTTCGAGTGTTTGCCTTGCAGGAAATTTAGCTGGTTTTGGTAATTGGCTGTTAAACGCGCTGGCACCAAATACAAACATTTCAAGGCCTTGCTCGCCGTGGCTGTCACAAAAACGAGTATGGTTTGCTGCACCTTCGTCGCCAAAAAAGCCTTGGTCGGGTAAATGGGTATGGTGCGCAAAGTATTTGTCGTTGTTAAACATCGCTTTTAATAAGCGTGTAGTGGTTGCAGGCTCTAATGAACGATGAAACTTATTATTTAAATTAGCTGAAGTAAAATGTACTTTGCCGTCGGTTGTATCAGGAGATGGCGATACCGTAGCGGCATTGGCTGTCCACATTGCTGACGCTGAATAACACGCGCGTAATAAAATAGGATCAGCTTTAAATGCTTTATGAATTACTTGTGCATCATTACCGGTAAAGCCTAAGCGGCGCAGTACGTTTAAGTCGGGGCGCGCATGAGGGGCAAATACACCTTGAGTTAGGCCTTTGTCGTGCATCGCTTTCATTTTTTCAAGGCCTTGAAGCACTGCCTCTTGAGGATTTGAAAAGCTTGCTGCGTTATTTAACGAGGCAACATTACCATACGATAAACCAGCGTAGTTGTGAGTAGGGCCAACTAAGCCATCAAAATTAACTTCCAAAGCGTGCATACACGTTCCAACTAAAAATTTTCAATAGGATGCAACAATACAACGCAATAGGGCTGCTTGCAAAGTTATAAACGCAGTGTTTTTACTAATTTTTTCGACGTTTTTAAATGTGGAGTTTATTACAAGGGGGTTGTTTTTATATTGAACGATTAATTTGAAGTTTAATTAAAATGTACACATAAATTTCATAGTGTGCAAAAGCTTAGCCTAAAGTAGGTTTTTACATTTAAGCTTTATGCCAAGCCTTTACACAATACGATGTTACTTAACATAGACGCGCTCTTTGTCAGCGGTGGTATGGGTATTTGTTGGATCATTAACTTGCCAAACGCTAATGTCTAAACGCCATAAAAGGTAAAGGGTATGGTATAAGTTGAACATGGTTTTTCCTTGGTATTTTCACTGAACACATCAGTTTATAGGAAGAAGTATGCCAACATTAACTTGAATATTTTATGAATAGAAATCAGGTATTTAGTATTTAAGTGTAAATACGTACTAAAGGATTAGCACCAAAGCGGTGAAGTATTTTTAAAATATGCACCAGTGTGGTGTGTTTTTAACAAAAAGCCCTGCAACTATTAGGTCACTTAAATGTGCAAGGCTTTTTTAAAAATGTAGTCACTTGAAAAGTAAATTAGCGGCCTACTTTTCCTTTTACTAAAGGCTCGAACGACATTACTTTAAACTTACCGTGGCTTTGATTTTTGCCATTATTAAGTACAGGCGAATTATGTAAATCGTCAACGGTAAAGTATATTTTATGATCGGCTCCGTAACTAAAGCCATCAGGCCAGCTCAAACGTTCGTCTTTAAATAATACTTCGTAGTCGCCAGTGGGTTTAACTACGCCAATTGCGCCATTGGTTATGTCGGTTACATATATGTTACCGCCGCCATCAACAATAATACCGTCTGAAATTGGCTTAGTGCCGTAACGCGTAACTTTGTCTTCAAGCGCTTTAGCCCAAAGGCTCTCGTTATTTATATCGCTGGTGGCAATGCGGTAAACCGACGTGCCCGACATTGAGCCAAAGTAAAGCCAGTCTTCGTTAGGGTCAAGCGTAATAGGGTTAACACCTAAGCGGGCAGGTTGGCCGCCAAGGCTCATTGTGCGCCCATCAATAACCATATCGATATTTTCGGCGGTGGTGTAATGGCTATTTTGCAACACTCTACGTGCGACACCTGTTTTAAGGTTTACCGTAATAATAGCGGCTTGGCTGCCTTGGGCTGTGTCGGCAATGTATACAACGCTATGCTTATTATCGATGACTAAATCGTTTAAAAATGAGGTGTCGGTAATGGTCGGTTTAGCCAGATAAATAATTTTGTGCAGTTGCTCTTTGTTTGTATCCCAACCTACTAAGCGCCCAGCGTGATCGGGCCCTGAAGTGTCGAGCATCCATAACACGCCATCGCTTGATACGTTTATGCCAAGTACGTCGTAAAAACCTTTACCGTTATTGTACGCGTATGCCCATTCTTCATTAGGGTAGGGCTTAGTTGTACCATCGCTTAAAAGTTCCATAATTTTTTGCTTTTGGCCAAAAAAGCCATGCACAGATAAAAATTTTCTGCCTGATGGGGTAATAGCAATGTTGCCCGGTGGGTGCTGCGCATCAAATGTGGCTACTGTTTTTAAATCAGCATTTTGGCCAGCGGTGTTAGCAGTTACAGCGTTGCTACCTAAAAGTGCCGTGCTACACGCCGCTGCTAATAGTAATTTTTTAATATGAGTCATTTTTAAAACCTTTTAAAACACGTTTATTGTTTAAAAATTAAGAGCCTAATCGGCTAAGTCGTTTACTACTAAATCGAGCAGCTGCATCAACTGCTTCGCTTGCGCTGCATCTACACTATCAAATTTACATAAAATATTTTTAGGAATATCGGCTGCTTTTAACTTGAGCGATTGGCCATGCTGGGTTAGCTGCACTAGGCGTTTGCGTTTGTCGTGCTCATCTTTAATAACAGCCAGTAATGATTTGTCGCTCATTTTTTTGAGTATTTGGGTCATAGCACCGCCGTCTATCGCGGTTTTATCTATTAGCTCTGCAATTGTTATTTCGTCTTGCTCCCACAGCGCCATCATTACTACGTATTGCGGGTAAGTTAAATTTAGCTCGTTTAAAGGCTCGCGATACGCACGCGCAATGCTGTTAGATGCCATGTATAACCGATGGCATAACTGATTTTTTAACTTTAATTGCTCAAACGGCATAACGTTATCCTTTATTTCGATACATGCTATTTTAATTTGCATGCAAAGTATTTGCAATCTCTAATTACTTGTTCTATTATTTTGCACACAAACTAAATTAATTACTAAACTTTGGAGTTCATTATGAATGTATTACAAAACGTAGCTTACACTGCAAAAGCAACTGCAACTGGCGGCCGTGAAGGCGTAGCTAAATCTGATGATGGTCGTTTAGATGTAAATTTATCAACACCTAAAGGTTTAGGCGGAGACGACGGACAAGGCACTAACCCAGAGCAATTATTTGCCGCAGGTTATGCAGCATGTTTTATTGGTGCACTTAAATTTGTAGCAGGTAGTGAAAAAATAGATTTACCAAGCGACACACATATTAATTCACAAGTGTCTATTGGTGCTATTGAAGGCGGTTTTGGTATTGCAGTAAAACTTGCTGTGTCACTAGGTGATATGGATAAAGCTGCAGCGCAAACGCTTGTAGATAAAGCACACCAAGTATGCCCATATTCAAACGCAACACGTGGCAATATTGAAGTAGAGCTTTCAGTTATTTAATAACTAAATAAAGAAAAGTTATAAAAGCACACAACGAGAATTAGTCGTTGTGTGCTTTTTTGCGTTTAAGGCATAAAAATTAAATATACGATAAATCGTATATTCACTATTCCATATATTGTTATTTTGTTTTATTGTGTATGCATAAGCACAGTGAGGACAGTATGGAACAATTCAACCCACTTCAATTTTATAAATGCCTAGCGGACGATACGCGTTTAAAAGCAATGTTGCTTATTAGCGACCAAGAAGAGCTATGTGTATGCGAACTGGTTGCTGCACTTGAGCTAAGCCAACCTAAAGTGTCTCGCCATTTAGCACAGTTAAGACAATGCGGATTATTGAGCGACCGTAAACAAAATCAATGGGTTTATTACAGTATTAATAAAGCCCTGCCAGAGTGGGCTAAAAATGTATTAACGCAAACGCTTACTGCTAACCCTTCATTTTATGAAAACGATTTAACGCGCTTAAATGTTATGGGTAATCGCCCTGAACGTATTACTAGCTGCTGTAACTAACTAATAAATTAACTTATTAAAGGTATTTAATTATGACTATTAAAGTAGGTATTAACGGTTTTGGCCGTATGGGGCGTTTAACTCTGCGTGCAGCAGTTGATTGGCCAGAAATAGAGTTTATTAAAGTAAATGATGTAGCGGGCGATGCTAAAACCCACGCACATTTAATTGAGTTTGACTCAGTACATGGGCGCTTAGCACAACTGGTTTCTAGTGACGATAATAGCTTTAGTGTGGGTAAACACACGATTGCAGTTACCAACAACAAAACCATAAACGAAACTGATTGGTCAGATTGCGATGTAGTTATAGAAGCCAGCGGTAAAATGAAAACCACTGAACTGTTAAATCAATATTTAGCGAAAGGTGTTAAGCGTGTTGTGGTAACCGCGCCTGTAAAAGAAAACGGTATATTAAATGTAGTAATGGGTGTAAACGATGATCTTTATAACCCAAGTGAGCATAAAATTGTTACGGCTGCTTCTTGCACAACTAACTGTTTAGCGCCAATAGTAAAAGTACTGCAAGAAAAAGTGGGCATTAAGCACGGCTCAATGACTACTATTCACGACATTACTAATACTCAAACAATTATTGATGCACCTCATAAAGACTTACGCCGTGCGCGCTCGTGCGGTACTAGTTTAATCCCTACTACAACCGGTAGTGCAACGGCTATTACGCATATTTTCCCCGAGCTTAAAGGTAAATTAAACGGTCATGCTGTGCGTGTACCTCTTACTAACGCGTCAATTACCGATTGTGTTTTTGAGCTAGAGCGAGGTGTTACACAAGATGAAGTAAACACTTGGTTTAAAGACGCTGCAAATAACGAGTTACAAGGTATTTTAGGCTACGAAGAAAGACCGCTTGTATCTATAGATTACAAAACAGATCCGCGCAGCTGCACCATAGATGCGCTTTCAACCATGGTAATTAACAACACTCAACTTAAACTATACGCTTGGTACGATAACGAGTGGGGTTATGCAAACCGTACTGCTGAGCTAATGCTTAAAGTTGCACAAAGTGATTTTGCTTAATCTCGTTTAAAAAGGTTTAACGCTATGCTTGCGCAGTTAGCTAATTTACCAAGTTCTATAAAGCAATATTTAATAATTACTGGTAACTATTGGGCATTTACTTTAACTGATGGTGCGCTACGCATGTTGGTGGTGCTGTATTTTCATCAGTTGGGTTATGGTGCATTTGCGATAGCCATGTTGTTTTTGTTTTATGAAATATTTGGGGTGATCACCAATTTAGTAGGTGGTTGGCTTGGCGCGCATTTAGGGTTGAACAAAACCATGAATGTAGGGCTTGGGCTACAACTTGTCGCCTTAGCCATGCTTTGCGTGCCAGGGGATTGGCTAACCGTTGCCTATGTTATGGCAGCGCAAGCACTGAGTGGCATAGCAAAAGACTTAAATAAAATGAGCGCAAAGAGCGCCATTAAGTATTTAGTACCACAAGACGATGCAGGGCAAAGCCAATTATATAAATGGATTGCCATACTTACCGGCTCTAAAAATGCGTTAAAAGGAGTGGGCTTTTTTTAGGCGGCTTACTACTTACGTTATTTGGGTTTGTGGGAGCATTAATAAGTCTAATTATTTTACTTAGTGTTGCGTGGGTTATTAGTTTAATTTTTTTAAAAGGCGATATTGGTAAAGCTAAAAACAAACCTAAGTTTAAAGAATTATTTTCTAAATCGCGGGCAATTAACTTACTTAGCGCAGCGCGTTTATGCTTGTTTGCGGCGCGCGATGTATGGTTTGTAGTTGCACTACCTGTTTACTTAGCCGCTCAGTTTAACTGGGATCATTGGTGGGTCAGCGGCTTTATGGCTTTGTGGGTAATTGCTTATGGGCTGGTGCAATCGCAAGCACCGCGAATAACTGGGCAAGGTGATTCAACTTCACATTCGGTCAAAAAAGCGTATTGGTGGGTCGTTTTATTAAGTGGTGTAACTGGCATTTTAGCGTTGTTGA
This sequence comes from Pseudoalteromonas sp. B131b, assembly GCF_037162545.1. Lineage (NCBI taxonomy): Bacteria > Pseudomonadati > Pseudomonadota > Gammaproteobacteria > Alteromonadales > Pseudoalteromonadaceae > Pseudoalteromonas > Pseudoalteromonas sp. B131b. Next base: position 782,958 of record NZ_JARLUZ010000002.1, read on the forward strand.
TGCAATTGGATATAGCGGTACATTTTACGCTTGTAATCGGCTTACTTATTTTTGGTGGAGTATTTGCTGTAAATTCATCGCTGCACAGTTACTTAATAGTAAGTTTTGCTAAAAATGATGGGGTGTCACTCGACGTAGGCTTTTATTATATGGCCAATGCGATAGGGCGTTTGCTTGGTACGGTGCTTTCTGGTTGGGTTTTTCAAGTATATGGGCTTAGTGCGTGTTTATGGGTAAGTGTTTGTTTGTTAATAATGGCGACAATTACGACGGCATACCTGAAAAAGCAGTAAAAACCCAATTAATTGTATTAAATTCAAATTGTTTGATGATATTCATAGCTTCATTTTTTAAAACTACTAAACTATAGCTGTAGATTTAATCAAAAGGTGTATGGAATGCGGGAAATATCGTTAGCAAAAAAGTTACTCTGGCTTACCGTCGGGAGTATATTTATTACAGTATTGGTACTTTCTAGTGTTTTATGGTGGGAATTATCATCAAGCAATGAGCAGTTAGCGAGCAAATCTGAAGAGTATATCGTTGCTGAGGTTGAAGAAAAACTTAATGCTAATGCTGCAGTATATGGTGAACGAATTGCTGGCTTTGTTAACGAGGCTTACCGAGTTCCGTATTCATTAGCCGCATTACTTGGTGATGCTGCAAAACAAAATACGCTAAGTAGAGATACAGTTGTAAGCATAAACCGCTCTATTTTAGAAAATAATACACTTTTATCTTCTATTTATTCTCAGTTCGAAGCTAATGCTTTTGATGGACAAGATGCTCAATTCCAGCGGGGCTTTAAGCATTCTGTTGATGGTGATGGCACGCTCGAAGTCTATATTACTCGGGACGAGAATGGTACGGTAGAACAGCAAAAAGTGGCTAATGCAGCTGACAAATATATAACAAATTTGAACGAATTTGGACTTCGCGAAGCTGAATGGTACTTATGTGCAAAGGATACGCTCACACCATGTATTATGGAGCCTTACCTTTACGAAATTCCGTCTGGTGATTCGGTAATGTTAACGTCATTAACAGTGCCAATTTTAAAATCTGGGCAGTTTATTGGTTTAGCTGGTGTAGACTTAACACTGCCTACTTTTCAAGTGATGACTGAACAGCTTTCTAAACAACTCTATAACGGTAAAGCAAAAGTAACATTATTGAGTGACATAGGCTTAATTGTTGGCAGTAGCCATTATAAAACTAAACTAGGGCGTCCACTAAAAGAAGCGATTAGCTCGTCGTTGTACAACGATATTGAAAAGTCAAAAGGACAAAGCGGTATTTTTAAGGTTAATAACGAGTACCTTGTTAATTACCCTATCAATATTAAACTTGCCAATAAGCAGTGGTCTTTAATTATTGAAGTACCAACAGAGCTTGCGCTCGCAGGTCCTGAAGCGTTGGCTGAAAACATGCAAGAAACTGCAGCATCGTTAGGGTCTATTATTTTAGTAACCGGTTTAGCTATAGCTGCAATTGCATTTGTTATAATGAAATTAGTGGTTGGCGGCATCGTTGCACCGCTTCGACAAATTCAACAACGTGTTGATAACCTTGCAAGCTCTGAGGGTGATTTAACGCATACATTGCATGTTGATAGCCACGCTGAACTTATTGCATTAGCTGGTGGGTTTAATCGATTTTTAGCAAAACTACGTGATTTAATTTCTGAACTAAAAGCGGTGTCTGAACAAACCAAACAGCAAGGCGAGATAGCGCAACACATTGCCATAGATACAAAGCAAAATGTGCAATCGCAATTTCAAGAAATTGAAAGTGTGGTAACAGCTATGAACGAAATGAGCGCAACAGCACTCGAAGTTGCCAGAGCATCAGAACAGTCAGCGCAGCAGGCAGATGAAATTAATGGCTTAGTGGTTAGTAGTGAGTCGAGTTTGTCGTCAGCGATGAGCCAAGTTAAAACTATGTCTGAAGAAATTAAAGAAGCTAACCAAGCGGTTGAAAAAGTAGCATCGCGTAGTAAAGATATTACGCAAATTTTGGATGTGATCCGTACCATTTCAGAACAAACTAACTTATTGGCACTTAATGCGGCAATTGAAGCTGCGCGTGCTGGTGAACATGGCCGAGGCTTTGCGGTAGTTGCTGATGAGGTAAGAGCGCTTGCGTCTAAAACGCGTTCATCGACTGACGATATCAGTAAATTGATCGATAGTTTGTTACACGAAGTTGGCAATGCCTCAACTGTAATAGAAAAAGGCGTAGTGCGCGCACAAAGTGCTGTTGATGAAACCTCAATTGCATTTGATGCTCTTCACAGTGTAGTGGTTAAAGTTGATGAAATAACTAATCAAATTACACATATTGCCACGGCAGCTGAAGAGCAAAGTTTAGTAACTGAAGAAATAAATCGTAATTTAACACTTATATCAGATGCAGCTTCGCAGCTATCCGATTTATCGGCACAAGCAGGCGATAGCAGTGAAGTACTCAACAAGCTTGTAACGCAACAAGATTCAGAGCTTAATAAGTTAAAAACGTAATATTGAACGTAAAAAAATAAAAAGGCAGCAATTAAATTACTGCCTTTTTTAATTAAAACAAGCGGTTTATAGGTTTTTCATGAGCGCAAACATTTGATTGATCATAGGTTGGGCCAGTAGTTCAACGCCTGGTCGATTAAAATAACCACGTAACCCTGTAAACTGAATCTGAAAAAAACGTGCGTACTCAATAGCTGTTAATTTATCGCTCAACTCATTTTTTGCTATTGCTTGCTCGAAAAGTACAGTGAGATAACCTTCAAACTTAGCCGCTAAATCTAAACTCAATTCATATAAACTACTGTTTTTATCGGCAAACTCATTGTTAGCTTTTACTAACATACAGATTGCACTCGGGCTACAATCTTTGTTTTTAATTACCACATTTTCTACAAATGCACGTAAGCCACCTAAGGTTGTGTCTGACGAAGATAAAAAACCGTCAATTTGGCTTTTCATTTGCACCGTATAGTCTTTTAGTGACTCACTATATAGCCCCTCTTTTGAACCAAATGCAGAATAAATACTGCCTGGTCGCATATTAACGGCTTCTTGTAAGTCTCGCGTTGAGGTTGCATGAAAGCCTTTTTCCCAAAATAATTGGCTGGCAACACGAACAACATTTTCGCGTTCAAATTTAACCTTATTAACCATTTCATTCTCAATTAATTTGAACAGTTGCTCAATTTTAACTTGAACAGTCGCTCAAAATCAAATAGTATGTGTTTCGAAGTTACATAAACCTAATTATTTTTGGAGCGAAACATGGCAGAATTTACTTTATACACGGCAGAAAATGCACCAGAAGAAGCAAAACCACTTTTAGCTGATTCAGTAGCAGCATTTGGTATGCTTCCTAACTTACATGCAGTAATGGCTGAAGCACCAACATTACTTAAAGGTTACCAAGTACTGCATGACTTGTTTCAAAAAACGTCATTTAATGCAGAAGAGCTAACAGTAGTATGGCAATCAATTAACGTAGAGCACGACTGTCATTACTGTGTTCCTGCTCACAGTGGTATTGCAGCGGCAATGAAAGTTGATCAAGGTATTGTTGACGCACTTGTTAACAAAACACCACTTGAAAACCCTAAGCTAGAAACTCTTCGTGAGACTACACTTGCAATGACACGTGAACGTGGCGTGATCAGCGATGAGCAAATCGAAAAATTCTTTGCCGCAGGTTACGCTAAGCAACAACTACTTGAAATTATTGTAGGCTTGTCTCAAAAAGTAATGAGCAACTACACTAATCACCTTGCTGATACACCAGTAGATGATGCATTTAAAAAATACGTAAAATAAATACGGTTTTATAAATGACAATAGGCAGCTTAGGCTGCCTTTTTTGTGTTTATAAATTGCGATTATTTAAACTTAACGGCTTTTGTACTGCGTGTATAAATACGTTGTTCGGGCTTTGTCCACTCCCCTTTTTTAAATAAGAGATTGATACAATGAATTTATCGTCTTTTAAATCACTTGTAGACTTAACCTTAGTCACTCCCTCTTTACTGCCTGTTACTTCTTCGTAGGCTACAAACTGAGTCGGGCTTAATACTGTTATAGTGCCTTTTGTATAAAAACCTGCTGTTGTGAAGTAATAAAAGACGAGTGACTTTTTTTGCTATCATAAAAAATCGTCGATTCGCCGCCATACTCACCCTCATTAATAGAGTGCATAGTACGAATAGCTTTACCGTTTAGCGTACGTTCCCACCTGCCGACATCCTGAACTGGCTTTGCGCCTGAGACTACCTTAAAGTCGGTTTGCCAAGTGCCTAAGTAAGGCTGAAATATTGCTAGCTCTTTATCGAGGGTTAAGTTGTTTTCGTCCGCGTAACTAAAAGTAAATGAACAGAGGAGCAACGCTAAGAATAACGCTTTAAAATGTGTCATAATTTAACTCTTATTTTTAAATTCTGTGCGTTCAGTATAGGTGATAATTAATTGATAAAAAAAGCCTTAATAACAATATCGAGTCTTTTTATTGCTTTAACTTGGCTAGCTTACATGCTTAGCTATATTGCTCTTTATATACCAATTTATCTCAGTATTTTGAGTATGTTAACATTTTTAATGTATGCTTGGGATAAGCGCAAAGCAATACAATCGGCACATAAAAAAGTAAACCGTACGCCTGAGCGCACGTTGCAATTACTTGCTCTGTGTGGTGGTTGGCCAGGTGCATTATTTGCACAACAATTACTACGTCATAAATCTAAAAAACGTCGTTTTATACTTGTGCTGTGGGTATGCATTGCAGTTAATTTAGGTGGGATCGTGTATTTTTGGTTGAATAGGGGGTATTTACTCGTTTGACTAAATAGAAGGTTTGCTGAGCTAACTTAACCTGAACTTTGGTAAATAATATATTACTCAGAGTTCAGGTTACTTAACAGTATAAATGGCTTACTGTTCAGATTGACTTGTTAGTGCTTCATCTAATCCAACAGTTAAAATAGTTTTTTTGTCAACAACGACCCATTTTCTGTAGGTTTGGTATCCAGCTCTGCTGACTTCAATATCGTATTTGCCTTCTTTTAGCTCAATGGCATCTTGATAGACCGGGTTTATGTTCATAATACGAACGCGAGCATCTGCGGGAGTCGTAATAACGGTTAATGAAATTGGTGCTACAACTTCTTCAACATCTACTTTGGCTTCGGTAACAACCTCAGTGACGACTTTATCAACTGTTGAGGTGGTTGAACAACCGCTTAGTAATAGGATGGCTGCAAGTGCGCTTAAGTTTTTCATCGATACTCCATTAAGTAATTTAAAAATGTTGAAGGTTACGAAAAATCTTGGAGGAGTGTCTTAAAAGCTCAACTCGTCGTCCTTGACTCTCGTTTAAAAAGCGGTGGATAGTCTAATATGTATCCACCATATATTCAATTATAGTTATTTTCTTATTGCTACGCTCATCATCTAAACAAACTCTGAGTTAGTAGCCTAACTATTTTATTTACAGCATACTGTCTAACGACTGCGTAATGGCCTCACTTCTTTCGACTAATTGCTCCGCAGTTCGGTACATTTTTCGCTTCATTAGAGTATTAGCCATAGTAATATATCGCTTTGACAAATCTTGTTTTAATGTCACTAGAAGAGGAAAATCAGTTGGTAGATCAGCAGACTCTAAATTAATAAGTTCTTCAAACTCTAGTAGCTGCTTGTAATCCTCAATACCTTCCAATTGTTCAGAGTAACGTTGAAATCTTGGTTGATAAAAAACAATAGCATCCGAGAGTGGGTAGGTAATTTGCTCACCTATCGCTAATTTTTTCTGATAAAAGGTCAGTGCATCAATTGCAGATTCTCTTTTGAGTAAATTTGCGAAAAGGAGTTCAGCTTTTTGATTGCTGGTAAATATCGCTTTACCAACATTTAAGAGTGCTTTTTGCGCAATTACGTCATCTTCTTCTACTGCTTTGTCTAACGCTATTTTAAAATTATCAAAATGTAAGGAAGAGGGCTCGTACACGTAGGTATTATCAACTTCTTTTAAGTCTTGAATTAGCTGCGGGATATTATTATTGTCACTTTCGTTATAACGAGACTGTTCTAACAATAAATTAATTCTCGATGTGATATCAAAAATTATTGACTGACGCTCTCTTAGGATGCTCTCTAACTGCACTGAAAGTTTTTCTGAGTCAGGGTAGTAGTCGAGAGCTTTAGAGTAGATTGAAATTGTTTTATCAAAATCTTTAAATTTATTTGAATTATTATTATTAAAGTTATTAGCTCTTTTATCAAAACTGCCTAATATGCTCGTTTGATTTACTCTTAATAGGCCCTGCTTTAATACTTCGTACTGCGGAGGAATTTCAGCTAACTTATCTAAAATATGAGGCCCATTCCAAGACATCCAGGTTTCTACTTGTTGATTAATTGCGTTCGCATTATCAAGTTTTGCCTCTAGTTGCTTTACTTGCACAGTGTTAGCTAATTGATATTGAATAGCTACAATAACTAAAATAACGGATGCTGCGACTAAACCGATCGCTGGCTTTAAATTAGACTTAAGTTTTTTAGAAATAGGTAATAAAGAACTTTGTCGTTGTGACGTTTCTAACGATAGTGCATTATTTATACTTTGCCATAACCAAAGTGGACAATTGCTTGGACGTTTAGCAGTGGTACTCTTTGGTAGTTTATCGGCTGCAACTCGATTAAATGGATGTTTACTACTTAATAGTTCAAACGCAATACATGCGTATGAAAACACGTCATCTTTAACGGTAGCACTGGCACCATTTAGTTGTTCAGGACTTGCGTAGGTCGGTGTATAACCGCCAATATCGCCCAACTCAACATTACTTCTAACGGCATACGCATCTTCAATGTTTTTATGCTTTGCGATACCAAAGTCGAGTACTTTTAAGTCCCCATTACTGTCAAATATGATATTGGATGGTTTGAGGTCATTATGAATCACCCCTCTTGAATGTGCATATATAAGAGCATCAGCAAGCTGTTCTAAAATCACTTTCGCTTTTTTAAATGCCATGCCTGAGGGCTTGTTGCGTTTAATTATTTGTTCTAAAGTTTCTCCCTCAACAAGTTCCATTGTGACGTAATATAAATCGCCATCGGAATCTGCTGAAAACACTTTAACGATGTTAGGGTGGGAGAGCTGTTGTGTTTTTGCTGTTTCGTCTTTTAGAAGAGTAATTGCTTCTTCTGAGTATGAAAACTCTTCTTGCAACACTTTTAAAGCAACAAATGCTTCAGCACGATTTACATTTTCTAAGAAGGTATCACGCGCTCTGTAAATGTAGCACATGCCGCCTTGTCCAATTAGTTCTTCAACCAGGTAGCGATCGGAAATCTTTTTTCCGATGAGGTTAATCTTATTTTTAGCAGAGGTTCTTTTTTGATTAGAATCAAGTGATGCAATTTGAGTTTTGTCACTCGGGTTGTTAATACCGCTCATTATAAATCCTTTTATTGTGTTTATTTAAATAATTACAAAGGTAAGCTTTATACTTATTATCAATTTCCCTCTGATATTGTCGTACATTTTTACAAAAAATCTCGACTATAGCAATGTTTCAATTATTGAATATTTATATCTAAATTTTGAAACAGCTAATTTATACGCTATCGGGAATATTTAACAAATGTAACTTTATAAAAATATAAAAAATAAACCCACTTTTGAGCACATACTTAAGTAAAAAAGAGAGTTTAGGGCGTCAATGAATGAGATTAAGTAATCAAGATAAATCAATTGAGGTTTTACTTTTTCATTTTATAGAGAACGGATTTTGGCCGAAATGTAAAAATATTAACGGCCACAATTGTTCAGTATTTCGATTAAGTTAATATTTATTTTTACAGTATTTTATGGCTCAACAAAAGTCAGTCTATATTTATATATTAATTTCAATGTTGACAATAGTTTCTCTTCTACTTTATCCTACCGACAATAAAGATTTAAGGGACTGACTTATCAAATGGAACTGATACTAAACATAACTAGTTATCATAGACTCTCACCTGAAATTGAAGCATCTAAGACTGTAGTAGATAAACTTATCTTTGGTCGCTCTGAGGCTTGTGATTGGCACCTGCCCGATCCTGAAAAAATAATATCAAGTAAACACGGACAAATCGTAAAAGAAGGTGATTCTTTTTATATTTACGATAATTCAACGAATGGCACCTTTATAAACTTTGCTGTAACCCCACTTGGTCAAGGAAATAGGCAGGTTCTTGCTGACAGTGACGTATTAACTATTGGCGACTTTCAAATTGATGTTAAGTTGGTTGATGATCGCGTTTCACCAGTGAGTAATACCGATTTTTCGGCCAGTCAAAACAGTGATAATAATTACCGTGCGGATAGTAAAGATTCATTTTCACAATCGCATCAGTTTTTAGACGAATCTATTTTAGATGAATCAATGCCTGGAGTTTCTATGGTGCAAGAGCCCTTTTTGAACTCAGGTAACCAGATCCCAGAAGATTGGGATGATTTATCACGCCTGATGAACCCAGAACACTCCGATGCATCAAAACATGACTCTGCGAATGTTCAAGAGTTAAAAACGAATTCTCCATTAGTACAATCGGAAAGTCGAAAAATAGCCCCTAAAGAACAAACTGTCGAGACTGCATCACCAAAAATAGCTGCAAAAAACAGTACTGCGTTATCTGATGCATTTTTAAAAGGTTTAAATATAAAGCCTGAAGTACAAAATTCGTTAAATACAGAAAAGCATTGGTTTGAAATGGGGCAAGGCCTTAATTTATTACTCAATGGCCTTATGGACTCTTTACGTCAAAGAGCGCATGTAAAAAGTCAATTGAGGTTAAATCATACAATGTTTCAAACTGAACAAAACAACCCTTTAAAATTTTCTGCTAATATAGATGACGTTATTCAGAATTTATTCATAAGGAATAGTGCAAGCTTCCTTTCGTCTAAGGAGTCGATAAATGAAAGCTTTATTGACTCTCGCAGGCACGAACATGCGTTATTAGCCGGTGCAGATGGTGTACTTAAAGGGATGTTAGAGCAAGTTTCTCCCCAACAGATAAGTCAGCAAGCAAATGATAATTCTAACGTATTAAAAATTATCCCTGGGCAAATTGAATCTAAATGCTGGAAGTTATATCAGAGTTTACATGATGATTTGTCACAAGACGTTAGTTCCAAAGGGGCAATGGCTTTGTCAGATGATTTTTTAAAGGCATACAACGATAGACTTAAAGAAACGCTTTAGAAAGGAAATTAAACAATGTATAAAATTAAGCTCTACTTAATGAGTTTTAGTTTACTATTTTTAGTACTAGGATGTTCTACCGTTAATAAACTTGTTCCGCCTTCAACAGATCTGATTATTAATGTATCTAAGAATGTTAATCCTGATACGTCGGATAGACCTTCACCTGTAGTTATGAAAATATTTGAACTTAGTTCTCGAACTATTTTTGATACACAAGATTTTTTAGCCTTTACGATACGCCTGAAAAATTATTAGGGCCTGATCTGTTAAAAAAAGACGAGCTTGAATTACAGCCAAATACAGTACAAAAATATAAAATGAGTCTCAATCGAAACACTCGCTATGTGGGGGTTGTGGTTGCTTATAGAAACATTGATCAGGCAAGATGGAGAGCTGTAATTGAAGTTGATCCTACCGGTTATGATGATATAAATGTCAATGTAGAAGCTATTGCTACATACATGAGAGAGAAATAAAAAAAGGATTTGTAAAATGGGTGATAACACTCGTGTTGCTTGGACTGAAGGGATGTTTTTAAGGCCGCAACACTTCCAGCAATCAGATAAACATATTGCGAATGTAATCCAACAAGTGTGCAGTGGTAACCTTGCAGATCCTTGGGGAATACTTGAGGTAGCAATTGATACTGAACTGCTAAAATCGGGTCAATTTGCGATTGAATCACTGTCGGCAATTACCCCAGATTTACTACCGATAGATATGCCTCAGTCAACTTCTTTGCCTGAGCCATTAGTGGTCGGCAAAGATATATATGACGAGATAGTTTATCTTGCAATACCGGCATTGAAAAATAGCGGCATAAACTTATCTGCCCCAGAAGAAAATATTGTAACTCGTTATAAATTGAATGATTTATCAGTGAGTGATGATTTAGTGGGGGCGCAATCTCAAGAAGTTATTCAAGTCGCTAAAATATATAGTAAGTTAGTACTTTCCTCTGATGATCACTCTGGTTATATATTGCTGCCTTTAGCAAGAATTCTGGACGTTAGTAGTGAAGGGCAAATAAAGCTAGATAATAAGTATATACCGGCATCTTTAAAAGTAGGGCAATGCAAGCCTCTTTTGGGTCTTGTTCGCGAAATTGGTTCAATGATCAAACAGCGCTCAGAAAGCATCGCCGTTAGATTGTGTCAAGGATATGCAGGAAGTACATCAGTTGCCGACTTTATTATGCTGCAAACATTAAATAAGTATGATGCAGTATTTGACAACTTATTATCAGTCAATAATATCCATCCAAATATCTTGTATATTAGGTTGATTGAGCTTGCCGGAGAGCTGTCGACGTTTAGTACTGTTAATAAACGAGTTCCTAAGCTCCCTAAATACGATCATAAAAACTTGGGTCAAGTGTTTAGCGAAGTCGTTAACTTTCTATATCAGTCGTTGAGTCATGTTATTGAGCAAACAGCAACTGAAATAAAGTTAGAACAAAGCAAATTTGGAATTTCATTTGGTGCATTAAACGATAAGTCGGTGCTAAATTCAGCTCAATTTATTCTAGCAATAAAAGCAAGTGTCCCGCATGAAGAGTTACGTAAAATACTGCCATCACAGATAAAAATAGGCAGTGTAGAAACTATACGTGATCTTGTTAATAACCAAATACCAGGAATAACAATCAGTAGTTTACCTACAGCCCCAAGACAAATCCCATATCATGCAGGTTTCCATTATTTTGAATTAAATAAACAGGGAGAGCATTGGGATAAGTTGCGCTCTAGTGGCGGAATTGCCATTCATTTATCAGGTAGCTACCCAGAACTACAATTAAGCCTTTGGGCAATTAGAACTTAATTTTAAAGGAAGAGTTTCAATGGACGAAACCATTATCAAACCACGCCCTGGTAGATTAGGACGTGATACCTCTAGTAAAGCAAATACTGACAGTGATGCTGATAAAACGGTGATGTCTGTCGAATCGCCATCGACAAAGCTACCAAGTAGCGTCAAAGTGTCTATCTTTAAAAACCCTCTTTTAGAAGCTGCAACTGACTGTTTTTCAATAGTCATATCTATTAGTCAATCAGCCGAAATGACAAATTTAGCAGCTTTAAAACATCGTTGTGTTGAGGCCATAAAGCGGTTTGAAGTTGAAGTTCGCAACCAAAATTTATCTAAAGATATCATCAACAATGCGCGCTACTGCCTATGTGCTATTCTCGATGAATCGGTATTAAATTCAAAATGGAGCTCAATGGAATGGGCCGATGAAAGCTTATTATCTACATTTCATAAAGAAACATTTGGTGGTGAATATTTTTATACATTACTCGATGACGCGCTGTTACAACCTGAAAAAAACAAGCAATTTTTAGAGTTACAGTATCATTGTTTAAACCTTGGTTTTAAGGGCAAATATAGATTAGATACTGTTGGTGATAATAAAGTTGAAGAATACCGTTCTCAGATGTACCACCTTTTAAATCAATTAGATGGGCCAATCAATAACAAGTTATCACCTAATTGGAAGGAGCGAGTTGCTGCAGGTGTTGAACTTAGAAATCAAGTACCGCTTTGGGTGATTTTTTCTGTTTTAGGGCTCGTGTTACTTGCCGTTTATTTATTTATCAATATGAAACTCAATGATGATGTTTTTGCTATTAATGAAAAACTTGCCGTTATTCATCCACTCGCAAATGAGCAAACTATCGATAAAAAAGACCAGCAATTATTAGTTTTAGAGCAGCTACTACAAACCGAAATACAGAGGGGCATTGTGGTTGTTAAAAAAGTAATGATCGGATCAGAATTTCCATTAAAAGTGAAAGTTTGTTTAATCAAGGTAATTCACAGCTACTGCCTTCTTTTCAGCCTATTCTTGAAAAACTTGCACTTAGTTTAGAGGGAACAAAAGGCAGAATATTAATTACGGGTCACACAGACGACACGCCTATTAGTACCGACAGATACCCCTCAAATTGGCACCTTTCTTTAGCTAGAGCAACACAAGTTGCTAATTCTATGGCTAAAAGTACTAACCTTAGTGGCCGTTTATGGCCTGAAGGTAAAGGGGCCGCAGAGCCAATCGCCAGCAATTCAGATTCAGCTTCTAGGTCATTGAACCGACGAATTGAAATCGATCTATTATTTTAATGAGGCTGATATGAGTTTCTCGCAAAAATTTAAAAAAATGACATACGCTCTTACATCTCGTACCGCGATGCTAATTATAGGTTTCCTAGCTTTATCATTATTGATTTGGTTTGGTGGTCCTTTAATTGCAGTGGCAGATTACGTCCCTTTAGCAAGTATTGCTGCAAGGTTGCTAACAATATTACTTATATTGTTGCTCTTTTCTGTGACAAAAATTTATCGTCTTGTGCAGCAAAATAAAAGAGATGAAAAAATGGCTGATGAGTTAATCGATAGCGATGACTCAGGCGGCAGTGAAGTAAACGAAGAAATCACGACTCTAAAAACAAGAATGAATGAAGCTATCGACTTGTTAAAAGATGTTAAGTTGTTCAAAGGTAAAAATATTTACCAGTTGCCGTGGTACATAATGATCGGCCCTCCTGGCGCGGGTAAAACAACCGTTATTAATAATTCAGGATTGGATTATCCATTAAAAGATAAACTGGGCGTTGATTTAGTTCATGGCATCGGTGGTACACGAAATTGTGATTGGTGGTTTACTAATAAAGCGGTATTGATCGATACCGCCGGTAGGTATACAACTCAAAATAGTCATGCAAAACATGACTCACGAGCATGGGAAGGGTTTTTAGGTCTATTGCGAAAGTATCGTCCACTTAGGCCAATTAATGGTGTGATGATCAGCATGGGTATATCTGAGTTGATGAGTCAGACTAAAACTGAGCGTAACTTGCATGCACGTGCAATAAAGCAACGGCTACAAGAGCTTCAAAATCAGCTTGGGATGACATTTCCTGTCTATGTTATTTTTTCTAAGGTTGATTTAATTGAAGGATTCAGAGAGTTTTTTGGCGAATTAACGGAAGAAGAATGTGAACAAGTATGGGGAGTTACCTTTGAGCTTGATCTTGCTAAAGACACCCAGGTAGAAGCGTTTAATAAAGAATTTCATACTTTAATTTCTAAATTAACAGAAATGCTTAATCGCAGATTGATAAATGAAAGAAACGAAGCGATTAGAGCTAAAATATTCGAATTCCCTAGGCAGCTAAGAGTACTTCAAGGTGTCGCTGATGGCTTTTTAAAAGAAATATTTACACCTAATGCATATGAAGAGCTGCCCATGTTTAGGGGCGTTTACTTAACGAGCGCAACTCAAGAAGGAACGCCTTCTAGCTTTTTGAATGATGTTAACTCAGGTAAAACAGATTATATAAATCAATCAAAAAGCTTTTTATAAAAAATGTTTTAGAAAGCGTGATTTTTCCAGAGCAAAATTTAGCAAGTACAAATAAACATCACGACAAACAAAATAAATGGCTACGCGTTGCTAGTATCTCATTAGCTGTTATTGCGCTATTTGGCTTTTCAATTTCTTGGTACTTTAGTTTTGCATGGAATAGTAATCTAATTGCAGAAACTGAAGAGGCTATTTCGACATATCAAGAGCTTGATTCAGCGTCATTTGATCGAAATAACTTAGTGGTTTTAAATGATAGGTTAAACGCGCTGAGAAATTTACCAGCAAGTGCGCCATTTTTAATGGACTCGGAAGAGTCACCATCATTTGGTTTTAATAAATTAAATGAAATTAAAGCATCTTCTGTTAATGCTTACGATCGCTCTTTACAAACTTATTTAGAACCATTTATCAGCAATACCCTTATAAAAGAAATGGCAGCCCATCCAGAGCACCTTAGTTATTTATATGAGACTTTGAAGTGTTATTTAATGCTATTTCAACCAGAGTATTTTGAAAGTGAAGACATTACAGCATGGTTTGATGCTTACTTAGAAAGAAGCCTTCCGGGTGATAAGAGTATTCAAATTAGAGATGAATTAATGGGTCATATTTCAGCTTTGTTGAACAAAGGTATTAATCAAACTGATGTTGATAACCAAGCTGTACGAACTGCACGCGCTGAATTAACTAAGTTGCCTATAGCAGAAAGAGCTTATCAACGTCTGCAAGCTGACTTTCTTAATAGTAGTATTCCGCCGTTTAGATTAACCGATATTATTAGTTTTGAAAGCGCGCAAAAATTTACGTTTCGTAATAATGGTGAGCTAACTAGAAATATCCCTGGGTTGTACACATTTAATGGATTTCACGGTATTTTTAACGTTGAAAAAAGTAAAATGTTAGGTAATTTAATGGCCAGTAGTTGGGTGTATGGTGAAGAAGCATCAGGCACTTACGATATTTCAAAAGATGAAATAGAAAAGAAATTAGAGCAGCGTTATTTTCAAGACTATATTCATTATTGGCAGTCGTTCTTAGATGACTTAAGTCTTAATCAATATAGCTCACCGGCAGAGGGCGTTAATATTACGGATGTATTAGCGGGTTCAGAAGCGCCAATTAAAAATATTATTACTGCAGTTCAAAAGAATGTTCAGCTGACAAAACTACCGGTATCGGAAAATCAAAAAGCAGCAGGTAAACTGGCTGCTAATGCTGCTGAAATTGCAATACAAGCGAAAGCAAATAGGATCAAGCGATTTTTACCTGACGAAGCGCCTAAGTTCGACATAAAGTTGCCAGGTTACCAAGTCGAAGAAGCATTTGAAGATGTGATAAACATTGATTCTCAACAGCTCGATAATATTCAGAAAAATCTGCGAGAGCTTAATATTTATTTAACCAAGCTCGATCGAGGCGATCAGCTTAAGTATTCAATAAAAGATCAAATTAGTGGTAAGAGTAAACCAAGCTTTATACGTCAATTAGAGTTTCAAAGTCGAGATTTACCTTATCCATTTAATAGCTGGTTATTAGATATAAGCAGAGACACTAGTAATATCACCAAAAATAGTGCAAACAGGCACCTGAACGAAATTTGGAAAAGCAAAGTTTTAAGAGAATACAATGCTGCGATTGTGGGAAGGTACCCTTTCTCTCCACAGGCAGATAAAGAAGTAAATATGAAAGACTTTGCTCGCTTTTTTGGACCAGGTGGAACCATTGATAGCTTTTTCAATAGCTATGTTGCGCCTAGCGTTGATATAAGCTCAAGTCCATGGAAGTTTGAAAAAGACATTGGTATTAGCAGTGAAACATTAAAAATGTTTGAACATGCTTATCAAATCCAAACCGCTTTTTTTGATGGTGGAAGTAATACCCCTCGAATAGAGTTTGGTTTACGAACATTTAAACTGGATAAAACAGTGTCTAGCCTTATGATAGAAATTGATGGACAGTCAATGACTTACCGACATGGTCCATTAAAAGTAACAAATTTCATTTGGCCTGGAGCATCTGGTCAAAGTAAAACAAGAGTGGTGTTTACGCCTCCAAATGGTGGCCGCTCAATTAACACAACTTACCAGGGTGAATGGTCACTTTATAGAATGCTTGATGAGCTTAGCGAAAAAAGAAGCCAAACTCGTAACGATCTAGAGCTGCACTTTTCAATTATGGGAAATAATGCAAAAGTCGAATTGTTGCCTAAATCAATCAGACATCCATTTTGGAATACAAGCGTAGAGAAGTTTTCATGTCCGACACGATTATAAATATAGGTTATCTTGGTAAAGTGCCCTCTTTAGGGGACTTTGTTCAAGATAACGTTTCTAAGGCATTTTCTGAGCATTGGGAGCAATGGTTACAAGCAGCCATTGCTGTTAGTAAGGAGCAGCTAGGAGAAGCATGGCAGGATAATTACTTGGTAGCGCCTGTCTGGCACTTTGCCTTGAGCCCTAATATAGTTGGCGACAACGGGGTTATGGGAACCATAATACCGAGTATGGATGCGGTTGGAAGGCATTATCCTTTTACTCTATTGAGTGAGACGCAAAGTGACCCTATTGCTATATTAAACTCAGGTGTGTTTTCTTTAGAGTATGAAGATGTGGTTTTAAAAGTATTAGAGGGCTCGGTTGATCTTTTTTCGTGGAGAAAAGAGGTCACCCAAACGCTTAATATAATGACGGCTGAAAAAAGCAGGTCAGCTATTCTCATTCACCCGATAAAAACAAAGCGGGTGAGGCGTTTGAATTTTCAGGTACTGAGCTGTCAGATAATGTTTTAGAAGATGCAATGCATGCCATATTACATAAGAAACATGGTGATTATAGCGTTTGGTGGACACATGGTTCATTTAACATCAAACCAATGGTGCTTATTACATCTGCACTACCTCCTGTAAATCAAGTTGCAGCCATGTTAGATGGTAGGTGGAAACATTGGGAATGGAATTATACGCAGGTAAAAAATAGTGATTAGTAAATTTTGTACAAGTTATGCCATTACCCACCGAGGTGTTGTTAGGCAACTAAATGAAGATGCCCATGTAGAAATTAATAGTCATAACCTGTGGGTTGTTGCTGATGGCATGGGAGGCCATGAAGCCGGTGAAGTCGCAAGCCAGTTAGTTGTTGATGTTATTAGGACAAAAGTTCAAGAGCTTGAATTAGATGTTTTAAGTATTTCTCATATTGTGGGGGCGATTGAAGAAGCAAATAGACAGCTCAGTGAATACAGTGCTTCTTATCTAGATAATAAAACGGCGGGTAGTACGGTTACTGCGTTATTTTTAAAAGATGGGAACTACCATATTTTATGGGCTGGTGATAGCCGAGCCTACTTATTACGTGATGGTGAGCTTCAGCAGATATCAAGAGATCATAGCCAAGTAAATGACTTGATTGATGAAGGGGTTATTTCTGTTGAAGAAGCGAAAAATCATCCTCTATCTAATGTAATAACACGCGCAGTTGGTGTTATGGAAAATGTAAAAGTGGATGTTATTAAAGATAAAATAAGAACCGGTGATATATTTTTACTTTGTTCTGATGGGCTAACTGGAGAATTATCTGATGACGATATATGCATGTCTTTAGAACCAAATAGTATTATTGATTCGGGTATGGCACTAATGCACTCTTCTTTAGTTCGAGGTGCAAGAGATAATGTGACATGTATTTTAATTAAATATGATGAAACAAAAGATAATCAAGATATTAATGCTATTAATAATATGGATGAGGCGACGATTCCTTTATTTACTAAATAACATATTGATTATTTTAAATAAGATTGTTTTAAATTATTTAAATGATGTTATTTGAAAGTATACTAAAAATTGATTGTTTATATATTGGCAATAATGAATTTTTAAACACAATTGTAACTAAGCTTGTATTTTAATATAAAGAATGTAATATAAAATCCGCTCCGCTTTATTGGAGTTTTATGGATAATTATTAGGACAATGGAATGTTTTTATTAGATGAATATATCTCCCCTATTTCAGACACTGAGATTGCAGGTATTGATCCCCGCTCAGATGTCTCTCCTACGTCTACATATTATGCTTTAAAAGATTTGAGAAATCAGCTCAGAGCGGCTGAAAGAAATGCATTGGTTGATGAGCAAGGTATCTCCTCTTTGTCGCGAGACTGGTTACCTCTCCTTGAGCAATGTAGCAAAGCAATAAAAACCGAAAGCAAAGATATTGAATATTTGGCATGGCTAATTGAAGCAATGTGTCGTATTTACGGCTTTAAAGGCTTGGCGTTTGGCTTTAAAGTTGCTCACAACCTAATTGAAAATCACTTTGACGATTTATACCCTACACTCGACTCAGATGATGAAATTTGGGATAAAGTATCAGCACTAGTAGGGTTAAATGGCTCTGCGGGTGAAGGTACGTTGATCATACCAATAAAGAGTATTTACTTAACTGATAGTGTAAGTATGAATTCTTATTCTTTTTGGGAATATCAACAAGGATATGATGTTTCTCGTTTGAGTGATGATAAAAGAGAGAAAAAATTACTCAAGGTGCAGTTGACTTCGAATTAATAGAAAAAAGTGCGGCAGAAACCAGTACTGATTTTTTTGTCTCTCTAAAGTTAGATATTGAAGAAGCGATTGAGCAATTTTCCACGCTTAGTGAAGTCATGGACAGAGTGACAGGTCAACCACAGCCGACTTCTAATATAAAACAGGCACTTGAAGTGAGTTTGGCGGCACTAAAACACGTTGCTGCAGATAAGCTTGAAGCGGCAGAACAAGCACTAGCTCAAAAGAATGCTAGTGAAAATGTTGAGCTAGAAACTGAGAACGATGCGGGAGTCGAAGGCGTAGTTGAAAAAACGAATAGCAATGAGATTAACTCTAGAGAAAATGCAATAAGTAAACTAAAAGAAATAGCCACATTCTTTAGAAAAACAGAGCCTCACTCGCCGATGTCGTACACGATAGAACAAGTAATTCGATGGAGCGAATTATCGCTACCTGAGTTATTAAATGAACTAATTACAGATAGTGATGCTAGGACTGGGTACTTTAAGTTGTCTGGCATTAAAATCAGCGAAACTGAAACATAAGTAAAAGGAGTTCTCAATGAGTATCCATGATAAATTAAAACGAGTTCGTAAGCCTAGAGTACATATCACTTATGATGTGGAAACTGAAGGCGCAGCGGTTAAAAAAGAATTACCATTTGTTGTTGGTGTGATGGGGGACTTTTCAGGAGATAATGCTGATGCCTTAAAGCCACTTAAAGACAGACGATTTATACAAATAGATCGCGACAACTTTAATGATGTTTTAAAGCGTATGAGTCCTTCTCTGAATTTATTAGTCGACAATACATTAAATGATGAAGGTTCTCAGTTTGAAGTTAAGCTTAACTTTAAATCGATTGATGACTTTGAGCCAGCAGCTGTTGTAAATCAGGTTGAACCATTACGTAAATTAATGGAAACACGTAATAAACTACGCGACCTAATGACTAAAATTGACCGCTCAGAAGAACTTGAAAATGTATTAGAAGAAGTACTTAGTAATACCGCAAGTTTAGACTCTATCGCTAAAGAGCTTAAATTAGAGGAGACTGAAAAATGAGTACAGAGCAACTAAGTACAGAATTAGAGTCAACGACTGAAGTGAGTTCATCTTTACTTGAACAAGCTATTGGTGCAACTAAGCAAACAGATGCGAGTCGCGCAGAAGAGTTACTTAAAACACTGACTGAAGAAGCCTTGAAAGGGACAGTCCAGTGGAATAAAAACATGACTGTGACGTTTAATGAAGCAATTCAATTAATCGATCAAAAAATATCAAAGCAGCTAAGTGTTGTTATGCACAGTGATGAATTTCAAAAGCTTGAAGGTTCATGGCGTGGATTACATCACCTAGTGATGAACTCAGAAACAAGTGGCACACTTAAAATCCGTGTTTTAAATATGAAGAAAAAAGAGCTTCATAAAGATTTAAGTAAAGCGGTTGAATTTGATCAAAGCCAGACGTTTAAGAAAATATACGAAGCTGAATTTGGCACACCAGGTGGTGAACCTTACGGCACAATCGTTGGCGATTTCGAATTTACTAATCATCCTGAAGATGTTGAAGCACTTAGTTTAATGTCTAATGTTGCAGCTGCAGGCTTCTGTCCATTTATTGCGGCATCGTCGCCATCATTATTTGGTTTCGATAACTGGGAAGAATTGACAAAACCTCGCGATTTAGAAAAAGTCTTTGAATCATTAGAGTATACAAAATGGCGCTCATTTAGAGACAGTGACGATTCACGTTTTGTATCTTTAACAATGCCTCGTTTCTTATCTCGTCTGCCGTACGGTGCTGCTTCGAAGCCAGTGGAAGAGTTTAACTACGAAGAGTTTGAAGTTGAGCCTAAAGATGGTCGTTCGGTCAGTACTGAAAATAAAGACTATTGCTGGAGCAACGCAGCGTACGCTATGGCAACAAATATGACAAAAGCTTTTGCTCAATACGGCTTTTGTACTGCTATTCGTGGTGCTGAAGGTGGCGGTAAAGTAGAAGGCCTACCAACACATATTTTCACTAGTGATGACGGCGACCCAGATCTAAAATGTCCGACTGAAATTGGTATAACAGATCGTCGCGAAGCAGAGCTAAGCAAATTAGGATTTTTACCACTTTGTCATTATAAAAATACTGATTACGCTGTGTTTTTTGGTGGCCAAAGTTGTCAAAAACCACAAATTTACTCTACACCAGATGCGACTGCTAATGCTGCAATTTCAGCTCGATTACCATACTTAATGGCGACGTCTCGTTTTGCGCATTACTTAAAAGTGATGGCTCGTGACAAAATTGGTAGCTTTATGGAAGCAGAAGACGTTGAATCTTGGTTAAATCGTTGGATACTATCTTACGTTAATGCGACAGAGGGCGGTGGTCAAGATATTAGAGCACGTTACCCTTTAGCTGATGCAAAAGTATCGGTTAAAGAAATTCCAGGTCAACCTGGTGCTTACAATGCTGTTGCCTGGTTAAAACCTTGGTTACAAATGGAAGAGCTTACTTCTTCTTTACGCCTTGTAGCTAAAATTCCTGAGATTGGTTAACTAACCTCTCTCTAGCGTTAAGGATAATGCATTAGAATGAATCATGAAGAGTTTTCATTTATAAATCAAGACTTCACTTTTCAACAAAAGTCGCAGTCTCGAATAAGTGATAATGAAGCTTTGCTTGATAGGTTTTTAAACGAAAAAAACCTAGATAAAGCATTATTATTATGGCTTGAAGGCTCTTCTGATTCACCTATTTCATGGAATAAGGAGTCTTTAGGTCCCTATCTACAACGTATTATAGTTGAGCTTGATCAGCTGATATCTAAACAACTAAATATAATTATTCATGACAAACGCTTTCAAAAATTAGAAGCTAGCTGGCGTAATATGTGGTGGCTTTTATTGCAGAGCGAGCAATACGATAAAGAAAATAAAGTAAAAGTAAAAGTATTAAACTGTAATTGGATGACCTTATCTAAGGATGTAAATAAAGCGATTGATTTTGATCAAAGCATGTTTTTCCAATTATTATATCAAAGCGAGTTTGATAGTGCCGGGGGAGAACCTTTTGGGGTTGTTATTGGCGATTACGAAATAACAAATACCTTTTCTGAAGGAACGACTTACAACGATATTGATACAATAAAAGAGATATCAAGAACGGCGGCTGCCGCTTTTTCTCCTTTCATCTGTTGTGCTTCACCCAATTTATTTGGCGCTGATAGTTTTTCTGACTTAGGTTATTACTCCGATCTTTTTAATCATTTTGAACAGCCTGAATATGCAAAGTGGCAGAGCTTTAGAAAGATGGAAGAGTCGCGATTTATCGGCTTTACATTACCGCATGTCCTCGTTAGGCCACCTTATAGTAATGACGGAAAACGCCATCAAGATTTTTATTTTAAAGAGCAAATTGTTGACCCTGAAACAGATATGCTTTGGGGAAATGCTTCTTTCCAGTTCGTATCAACAATAATAAGAGCTTACTGTGAGAGTGGCTGGTTTGGTCATATTCGTGGCATTGAACCAGGGAAAGTTTCAAAAGGGTTAGTGACAGGGCTAGCACGAGACAATTTTGCTAATGATACATATCAAAAAGAGGCTAAACCGCCTTTGAATTTATTGGTAACAAGTAAGTTTGAGAAACAGTTTTCTGAGCTTGGTTTTATTCCTGCTTCATCGGTTACAAATACAGAACATATTGTTTTTTATAGTAATGCGTCTGTTCAAAAAGCAAAAAATTATGACTCAAGTGCTGCAAATATAAATGCGCGTTTATCTTCAATGCTGCAGTATATATTGTGTGTTTCTCGTTTTGCGCACTATTTAAAATTATTAGCACGTGATCGCGTAGGCTCATACAGTACTGCGCAAGCATGTGAAAGAGATTTACAGGCTTGGGTAAATAACTATACCACAGCATCAGATTCAGCTTCTGAGCAAATCAGAAGCAAATACCCATTAAGTAATGCAAAGATAAAAGTTAGTGAAAATAAGGCTAATCCAGGGCATTACTTTTCTGTTTTGCAGTTACAACCACACTTTCAATTAGATCAAATGGTTTCTAGCATTAAATTAATAACTGAGCTTAGTCCTCACCATAAAATAAAGGAATAGTAATGAAAAAAATACATAGCTTAATTCGTGAGGGGAAACTCACTGATGCATTGTCATGCTGCGCAACAGAATTGCAAGATGAACCTTTAAACTTTGATATTAGAAGTATTTACGCAGAGCTACTTTGTATTAATGGTGAACTTGAAAAAGCAGATAAACAATTAGATTTTATGGTTCAAAAGAACCCAGAATTTGCCGTTGGTGCGGTCAACCTTCGTCACTTAATTCGTGCGCAGCAGTCGAGAGTTGATTTTTATCAAGGCAATGGAATTCCTAAACTGTTTCATGATGCAGATGAACTCGACACTTTATTTTTAAAAATGCATGTTGCTTTACTCGAAAATGAAGTTAATGAAGCCGCTGAGTTAGCCCTAAAAATGGAAGCGCTTAGAGCTACAATATCACAAGATGATTCAACTGGAATTCGAGATCTTGATGATACCTTGGGCCCATATTTAGAAGTGTTAGGTACAAATGGCGAGTTTTATTTAGCCAATTTTAATGAAATAGAAACATTAAGAGTACAGCCTAATGAATCATTACTTGAAAGTATTTGGTTACGAGTGGAAATAACAATTAAAGATGGCCCATCAGGTACAGCTCATTTACCGCTTGTTTATGCAAATTCAAACAGCGACATTGAAAAGTTAGGGCAAGTGTCTGATTGGGAAGAACTTAAAGACGAGTTTATTATCGGTAAAGGAATGAAAATGCTATTTGTTAATGACGAGGCAATCACTATTCCTAACTTAAAAATAAACGCACTCGAAACTGCCTAATTTATATTTGAATAATCATGATTGAACATAAGCAACAGCTTCAAGCATCAATTATCGATAAACTTATCGATGATGAGCCCGACTTTCAAGATGCACCTTCTCGCACCGAAGGGATAACGATTAGTGAACTCAGAAAAAATGTGCGAAGAGACATAGAAGCGTTGCTTAATGCGCGAATTCAATGGCATACATGGCCATCACAATATGATGAATTAGCAACATCTTGCTTATCATATGGGCTTCCTGACTTTTCGAGTATGTCAGTAAGCTCTCATGAAGGACGAACATTATTGTGTGAGACGGTCAGAGATACGATTTTAAAATTTGAACCACGATTTCTTGAGGTTGAGGTGTTTACTGATGAAGAAGTGCCAATTAATAGAGTACTTAATTTGCGAATAAATGCGCTTTTGTATGCTGATCCCGAGCCTGAATTCATCAGTTTTGATTCTGAAGTTGAGCCAGTTAACTTAGGCATGAAAATTATTGAGGCATCTTTATGAACGATGAATTATTAAAGTATTATAATCGTGAATTAGCATTTGTGCGCCATTTAGGTAAAGACTTTGCTGATAAATATCCTAAGGTTGCGGGGCGATTAAAGCTTAGTGAAGATCATATTGAAGACCCTCATGTATCGAGACTAATAGAATCCTTTGCTTTTTTAACCGCCAATATTAGACAAAAGTTAGACGATAGTTTCCCTGAACTAACGGATGCCTTACTGGGTCAGATGCTGCCAGACTATCAAGCACCAATACCATCAATGTCGATAGTTAAGTTAGAAGCCGAAAACCTATCTACCACGGGTATTGTGATCCCTAGAGCGAGTGAAGTAGAAACAAATGTTGAATCTATGAAGCAATGTAAGTTTCAAACCTGCTATGAAACTTACTTATGGCCTATAGAAATAACAAGCGCTCAGTTTGACAACAGCCCATTTGTTGCGCCTAAACCGAGGTGGCATGAAAAAGCAAAATCAATATTTAAACTTGAGTTAACTGGTGAATACAAAGGTGTGTCGCTGGCAGAAACAGGACTTGAGAAACTACGTATATTCATCAATGGTCAATGGCACCATACGTTAAAAGTGTATGAATTACTTTTTAAGCATTGTATTGGAGTTGCGATTGATAATGGCGAAGAAGGGATTAAGTACGTATCAAAAGATCAACTTAAAGCTGTTGGTTTCGACGCAAACGAAGCCGTTGTTCCTTATTCACAGCGCTCTTCTTCCGGTTATCGTTTATTAGTTGAAAATTTTACTTTCCCAGAGAAGTTTAGATTTTTTGAGTTACAAGGAATTAAGTCGTCACTGCCTAAAAAGTCTAATCAATGTACTTTGTATTTTTACTTAGATACAGAATCAGCTGAGCTTGAAAAACAAGTTGATAAAAATATGTTTTTACTTGGTTGTACGCCAATTATTAATCTATTTGAGCAAGAGCTAGAGCCAATACGACCAGAAATAAGTGAATACGAGTATAAATTAACACCCCGCTATATGGACTCAGAAATATCTGAGGTGATTGGCCTTTGTGAAGTAATTGCTTTTGATCATAAAGGGAATAAGCAGATTGTATCCCCTTTTTACGGACAAACGCACCCTAAATACCAGGGGCATGAAGACTTGTTCTGGCACATACGAAGAGAAACTGCATCTTGGGCCGGTGGTTATGTTGAATCAGGAACTGAGACATTTTTATCACTTGTAGATGCGACGTTTGAAAACAGTGCAATGGAATACGGTGAGGGAAATACTGTATTAACTGTTCGTGCAAATTGCAGTAACCGAAATTTACCTGCAAGTATGCCTTTTGGCGATGATGAGCTTGGGCTACTTATGCCTGAACGTGGTGATGTAATTAAAAAAATCCGCTGTTTAATCCCTTTTACGCATGCAGTTAGGCCAATTTTAGCTGACGCAACAAGGTGGCAATTAGTTAATCATTTAACACTAGATGCTTTTAGTGGTGATGATGCATGTGTCAAATTAAAAGAAGTCCTTCGTCTTTATGATTTTAGAGCTTCACCGCAGACAAAAGGCATGATTGACAATATCTACAGAGTATTAGTTACCTCTTCAACTGCACGAGTAGTACAAAGTGGTAGGGTGAGTTTTGCAACGGGTAGTGATATTGAAATTACCTTTGCTAATGATGACTTTTCTGGCAGCGGCATGTTTTTCTTTGCCTCTATTTTAGACCATTTTTTTGCACAATTTGCTGCAATTAACAGCTTTACGCGTGTTAGCCTCAGATTAAAAGAGCAAGAACAAATATATTATCAGTGGCCAGCTAGAGTGGGTGATAGTCCTCTTTTATGATTAAGCATATTATTTCTCAAGCATCGCAAATAGACTTTTATAAAGCCGTTTTCATAATAGAAAACCAGCTTAAAAAGGATGGCTTAGAGCACCGTCACGTAGGCTACGATAGTAACCCAAAGCACGAGCTTATTAAATTTACGGCAACTCAAAAGTTTGGTTACCCAGGTAACGCGATTACAAAATTAGAGGAAACAAGTTTTGAAGATGGCCTCCATAAAGTAAATATGCAGGTATCTTTTATGGGCTTAACAGGTTGCTCAGGTGCGCTACCACAATTTTACAGTGAATTGGTTATGCAACGCCTGAGATATAAAGACACCACTATGCGTGATTTTTACGACATGTTTAATCATCGCCTAATTTCTTTGTATTACAGAGCTTGGAAAAAATATAAACCATCACTGAATCATATAAATAAAGATAAGAATAAAGACCCATACACACAAATTTTAGGTTTGTTAAGTGGAGGTTACAACGAACATCAACTTCATTTTTCTGGTTTATATAGCCGAAAGATAAGAAATGCATCGGATCTAAAAAGCATTCTTACTTCTTATTTAGGGTGTGATGTTGCGATTAAACAAATGATTGGCCAGTGGCATGATCTTAAGCCTCAAGAGCAAACACGCCTAGCTAGTCAGGCACTCTTTGAAGGGCAACATGCACGCTTAGGTGTTGACACTGTGATTGGTAAGCAAATATGGGATGTTTCATCAAGCATTGAAATTCATATTTCTTCAGATGACCCCTCGAAAGCTAAATCGTTATTACCTAAAGGGTCTTTGTTTGAGCTTAGCAATAAAATTATAAAAGATTATGTCGGAAATTCAGTTCAATTTCGGTTAATTATTGAATCTGATTTTCATGAGTTAGAGGCGGTATCGCTTTCTAAAAATAATTGTCAACTAGGCGCTAATAGTTTTTTAGGCGCCGGTAAAAACACATTTAAAAATAAACCTACTAAGTTATCGTTTAAAGGATAATTAAAATTAAAAGGAATAGTGTATGTCTTCGATGACACTGAATAAGCTCGTTGAAAAATTGAGTCCCGACTGTAGAAAGAGCCTAGAAGCTGCTGTTGCAATTTGTAATAGCCGTAGTCATTTTACTGTTGAATTAGAGCATTGGTTACTTGCTATGATTGAACAAAAATTAGATGACGTTAGGCTTATATTTGGCTCATTCGATATTGATATTGATAGAGTTCAACAAGACTTAAATCAGTCGCTTGAATCATTAAAAACAGGTAGTGAGTCTTCACCTAGTTTATCCGTTCATGTGACTAGCTTATTAAAGCAATCGTGGTTAAGCACAAGTATAGAATTTACAGATAACCAAATTCGCAGTGCTTATGTTCTTTATACACTCACTAAAGACGATACACTTTCGAGCTTAGTGACTCGTTGCAGTAAGTTATTTAATAAAATTGAACCTGGGCAACTCTTGCATGCCTGGCCAGAAATAGTTGCCCAATCAGAAGAGCGAAACCATTCGGTACAAAGTGCAACTGCACAAACAAACTTAAGTTCTAAAACCCCTAGCCTTGACCAGTTTACTGTTGATTTAACGGCGCAAGCACTGGAAGGAAAAATTGATCCTATTTTAGGAAGAGATTTTGAAATTCGTCAAATGGTCGATATTTTAACAAGGCGTAGACAGAATAACCCTATTCTTACCGGTGAGGCCGGTGTTGGTAAAACGGCTGTTGTAGAGGGACTTGCACTTAGAATCGCACAAAAAGATGTACCCGCAGTGTTACAGAATGTGAAAATTCATAGCTTAGACTTAGCTTTGCTTCAAGCTGGGGCTGGTATGAAAGGTGAATTTGAAAATCGCTTAAAATCTTTAATTAATGAAGTGAAAAATGCGATTAATCCAGTAATTCTTTTTATTGATGAAGCGCACACTATGATAGGGAGTGGTGGTACCGCTGGTCAAAATGATGCTGCAAATTTATTAAAACCAGCACTCGCTCGAGGTGAATTACGTACAATCGCTGCGACAACATGGGCTGAGTATAAAAAGTTTTTGAAAAAGATGCCGCATTAACTCGTCGTTTTCAGGTTGTTAAAGTTGAAGAGCCAACACCAGAAAAAGCAGTGGCTATGTTACGCGGATTAGTGCCTGTAATGGAACGCCATCACAAAGTATTTATTTCTGAGCAAGCATTAGAGAGCGCTGTTCACTTATCTCATCGCTATATAACAGCAAGACAATTGCCAGATAAAGCGGTTGCATTGCTCGACACTGCTTGTGCGCGTGTTGCCATGAGCCAAGCATCGACCCCCAGTAATATAGAGCAACTTGTCAATAGATTAAGTGAGATTGAAACGCAAGTACAGATGCTAAACCGCGAACAAAAAACGGGGTTAGATCACTCAGAACAATTAGATACGCTAAAAGCTGAGTTAGTTGATATTGAAAAGCAACTTGAGCCATTAAATGAGCAATTTAAATTAGAAAAAGAGATTGTTACAGATCTCAACAAAGCACTCGAATCAATAAACTCCGAAGAGGATGAATCTTCAGCACAGATGCTTGAAAGGTTAAAAGAAAGTAAACATAAACTTGCCTCATACGAGCATAACATGGTGCATTGGCAAGTGGATGAAGAGTTGATTGCACAGGTTATCTCTGATTGGACGGGAATACCTGTAGGGAAAATGCATGAAGATGAAATTCATGGCATTTTAAACCTAGCAAGTCAAATGAAAGAGCGTGTAGTAGGACAAGATCATGCACTTGATTTAATCGCTAAGGTTGTACAAACGTCTCGTGCTCAACTAGCCGATGAAAGTCGACCAAATGGTATTTTCATGCTCGCTGGCCCAAGTGGTGTTGGTAAAACAGAAACAGCCTTATCACTTGCCCAAGAAGTGTATGGCAGCGAAGAAAATGTCACCATTATTAATATGTCTGAATTTAAAGAAGAGCATAAGGTGTCTTTATTGCTCGGCTCACCTCCTGGTTATGTCGGATATGGCGAAGGCGGTATTTTAACCGAAGCAGTAAGAAGGAAGCCCTACAGTGTTGTGCTGTTAGATGAAATGGAAAAAGCGCACCCAGGTGTTCAAGATATTTTTTATCAAGTGTTTGATAAAGGTACAATTAAAGATGGTGAAGGGCGTGACATCGATTTTAAAAATACAATTATTATTATGACTTCAAATGTGGGCACAGATACCACAATGAGCTTATTTGAAGATGAAGAGAGTAAACCAAGTATAAAAGGTTTATTAAAAGCATTACAAGACGATTTATTAGGCTCATTTAAACCTGCATTTTTAGGACGGATTAACGTAATTCCTTATATTCCATTGAGTGATAATATACTGACTGAAATCGCAGGGATTCAAATAGATAAAATAATTAAAAGAGTTAAAAAGAATTATGACGCAAAACTCACTTATAAAAGTGATGTTGTTGAGTATATTATTTCTAATTGTCAAAATGCAGGGTCGGGTGCAAGGAATATACATACGATTTTGCAAAATAAAGTATTACCTTTATTATCTGAAGTTTTATTATCTAGCATGGTAGATGGCAACAAAGTTAGTAGTATATTGTTGTTAATTAAAGATAATGAATTTGAAATTGAATTAAATTAAATTTATTTTTAATATAACTGATTAATAAGGTTGTTTCTTTAGTTTTAGGGCATTATAATTTTGGTGTCTTAGGTAACTACATGGAATTTTTGAGACATTGTCTTCATCTAGGGAAAGGAATTCTGAAGACCTTTTCATTGCTGTTATAAAGATAATGATTTCAAAGGAATTTTGGGAAACCAAAGTAAATAATCCAGTATTAATGGATAACATTGTTTAATTAAAAGGAGCATTATCAAATGCAAGCAAATACATATTTAAAATACGGTTCAATCAAAGGCGAAACTACTGCTGAGTCTTTCAAAGATTTAATTACAGTTTTATCACTTGATTGGAACGTAAGCCGTGAAATTAGCTCAGCCACTGGTACAGCGATGGATCGTGAATCTAGCTCTACTCGTTTAGGCGATGTAACAATTACTAAACTTCAAGATAAAGCGTCTCCTGACCTTTTCAAAGAAGCAACTATTGGTAAAGGTTTACCAGCTATTTTCCATATCACTAAACAAGGTGATAAAGTTGAAGAAATCATGAAAATCGAACTAACAGATGCAATGATTTCTAGCTATTCAGTATCAGTACAGAACGATCGTCCAATTGAAACAATCACTATCAGCTACACTGAAATGATGATGACTGTTACACCTACAGACGACAAAAATAACATTACTGCGCCACTTGTATATGGTTACAGCGGTGTTAAAGGTCAACAAATGTAATATTTGTTGTCTAATAATGGCTCTGGGCTTTGCTCAGAGCTTTTTTTGATCTCTAGGATGGGAAAAGCAAGGAATGCAAAAAGCAACACAAGATAAAAACGTAATTCAAATTAGCACCCCTGCTGGTAAAGACGCCCTCTATTTAACTCGTTTTGTCGCCCAAGAGGCAATGTCTGACTTATTTGTTATGTCAGCTAATATGTATACGATTGGCAAGCAAATAGCACATGAAGACTTAGTTGGTAAGCCTGTTTCTATAAAAGTAAAAAATGCTGAGGGTGGCGGCGAACGTTATTACCATGGCATAGTCAGTCATCTTGTTTCAAATGGCAGTCGTACAGCGGATGTCGATGAACAAAAAAATTATATTGACTATCAAGCGACAATAGTTCCTTTTGCGGCGTCAATGCGCAACCGTAAAAATAGTCGTATTTTTCAAAAGAAAACAATTAAAGATATTTTTGCAGATTTGTTTGGCCAACACGGTGTTGCCTTTTCAGACAAAACAAGCAAAACCTACCCTAAATACGAATATTGTGTTCAATATCAAGAATCAGATTTTGATTTTATACAACGCTTACTTCAACACGAGGGCATTTTTTACTTCTTTGAACACTCTAACAGCAATCATACACTTGTATTAGCTGACGATGTTACAGCCTACGAAGTGTGTGGAGAGGCAAAGGTAGTTTATTCAACCGGACACCTTAGCGAGTCGCATGTATCACGCTGGCAAGGTGGTTTAAGCATTGCCCCTGGTAGCTTTAAACGTGTTGGGTACGATTTTAAGCAACCCTCAAGATACCCTGATGGAGAGCAAGCAAATCCTGAGTTGCCAACACAGTCGGTATCAGAAATATTCGAATATACAGGTGAGTCTGAATGTCACCCTCGTGCAGCAAGTATGGCATCGGTACAGTTAGAGTCATTGCAAAGAGACATGAAATTATCAAGCGGTAAAAGTGATTGTCGTTCTTTTACCGTGGGTAAATTATTTGGTTTTAAAAAACATGAAGATCCTAGATTAGAAGGTAAAACCTTTGTTATAACGTCAATGATGACGTCAATAACGGTGCCTAATCAATCAGGTGGTCAGCAAAGCGCGGCAGACGAGGTTTACTCAAATCACTTTGAATGTGTACCAAAAGAAATACCATACAGAGCACAAATTAATAAAAAGAAGCCTGTAATCAATGGTGTGCAAACGGCAATAGTGACTGGCGACAGTGCTGACGAAATAATGATTGATCAATTTGGTCGCGTTAAAGTGCAGTTTGACTGGGACCGAGAAGGCAAAAAAGATTCGAAAAGTTCATGTTGGATACGTGTTGCTCAAAATTGGGCTGGTAAAAAGTGGGGCGCCTTTTTCTTTCCTCGTGTAGGGCAAGAAGTACTTGTTGATTTTATAAATGGTGACCCAGATCAACCTATTATTAGCGGCGCAATTTATAACGCTGATTTAATGCCTCCGTATGCATTACCCGCTGAAAAAACACAAAGTGGGATTAAAACACGATCAACAAAAGAAGGTGGCGCTGATAACTTCAATGAGCTGCGTTTTGAAGATAAAAAAGGCAGTGAGCTTTTATACATACAAGCTGAAAAAGATAAACAACTATATGTTAAAAACGATCAAAATGATAAAACCGATAACGACCATAATGTTGAAATTGGTAACGATCGAAAAGTAGATATAGCTAACAATGACAGCTTAAAAGTAGCTAAAAACCATATTGCTGATATAGGTGAGAATGATACTTTAAAAGTAGGAAAAAAATTAAATATCGAAGCCGGTGATGAAATTATTATTAAAACAGGATCTGCTCAGATTAAAATGAGTAGCAGTGGTAATATAACTATTGAAGGCACTAATATAAATATTAAAGGTAGTAATATAAAAGTGGATGGCAGTGCCATTACTTTATCTGCCGGTTTAATTAAATTAAATTAATGCAATTATGGAAATAATAAATAGTTTTCAAACAGGTTTGAGAAATGGCATTAATAACAATGGGCATGTTGTATATTGTCGTTATGGGTTGCCTCATTTGATTTGTTTACCAGTTAATAGGCCTGATGATCCATTGCTAAATCCTGCATTAAGTCATTTAAAGGCAATGGATGGCTACTATGCACAACAGTTTTTTGTATACTTACATACCTCGTTAAATAGTGAGGATGTTGTATCAGGGTTATATCAGTATGTAATGCAAAGCCCTGTGGCGCTTTCGGATTATACTAAAAGTGAACTAATTGATGAATTATCTCGCTTAGTTGCACATAATAAATTATTAATTATTCCTTTATACGAATAATAGAATTACTTAAAAATCAGTAATAAGACAAGGAGTCTAAATGGGTAAGCCAGCAGCTACAATTGGTCATATGCATGTGTGTCCTAAAACTACCGGCACAGTTCCGCATGTTGGTGGTCCTGTTGTTCTAGGCTCTAGCAATGTATTAATTGGAAGTATGCCCGCAGCTCGCAAAGGCGACATGATGGTATGTATTGGTCCACCCGATAGCATTAAGTCAGGATCTGGCTCAGTTAAAATTAATGGAAAACCAGCCGCAAGAATGGGTGATGATAGCTCCCATGGTGGAAAAATTGTTGTTGGTAATCCGACTGTATTAATAGGTGGCTAACGTTGCTATCTAATTACTTAAGTAACTATGAAGCTCAATTGCTGGTAATTAGTAATGCGCAGCTTTGCCCGTTTACTTCTGTAGGGCATGTTAAAACACTCAAAAAAAGGCTACTAGAGTTATGTTGGTTAAATGCTAAACGTAATAACTTAAGCCAAGTATTTGTTAAGCCAAATTTAGAGCAGCTAATTGCATTTCAGGAAAGTGGACAGACCCATAATTCTATTTCTCAAGCTTGTATAGAAATAATGGCAAACCTTCCTCAAACCGTAAATATTAAGTTTATCAACTGTGTGCTTAACGAGCCTGAGTTACACGCGGTTGCAAAGTTAATTATACGTAAAGTTTTATTACAGCAACACAGCCTCAACCTTGTGCCTTTAATTGATATAAGCACTTTGTTTTTAGCTTATAGCACTGAGGATAAAATTTCAGACCAAGCTTTGAGCGCAATTGAAGAGATTTTATTCGTCACAAGTAAATCGAATACCAAAGAACTAATAAATATTTTTGATAATTTAACCAAAAATGGACTTGTTAACTCACCGTTAATGTCTCTTTTTTACTATCGCTAAGTCTTGAACAAGTTAATACTGTTAGTAACTATGCAAGCAACATTGTATCTGTTGATCATACTTTGCAAGTATTACTACAAAGTGGGTTTGTAAAGCTTATCCCGCTTGCTAATACGGTACTGCATCAAGTAAAAAAGCCAGAGCAAATAGTTGCCTTGATTAAACGTATCCTTGGTGAAAAATTAGATGTACTCGTAAACTTTGAAACACAAATGCAAGCGAGAAATGGTAATGAACAAGCCTGTTTAGATTTTCAGCGGCAGTTACAGGCTAACTGGCCAAGCTATGAAAGCCAGATGTCTTCGCTGAGGTTACTTGCAGGCAGAACATTAAATGAGCCATTAAATGCGATAGAGATGTCAGCAATGGATTGTCAAAGCCAAGCGGTATTTAATCTATATACTTATTATCAGTCTGTTGCCGCTAGAAAAGAAAACTCAGGAACATTGTTATGAGTGCTTTTAGTATATCAATAGATTATTTATCAATGCCTGCGACGACAAGTGTAGATGAATTACTATATGGTGATGTGACTGCCGCCCTAGAAGGGAAAAAATGGCAGTCGTGGGATGTATGTATTTACGATTGCATCGTAAAATCGAAAGAGCTAATTAATAAAGTAGAAGACTTTAATACGCCGCTTGTTTGGCTTTTGCCTGCATTATCTTATCAAAGTGAGCTTAAGCAATTACTTGAAAGCAGTTTAAAGCAGTTATACCCAGATCATGTTGAACACTTATTATTTTATGGTGTAACGAGTGCACATGTCGCAGTTGCTTTAACTAAAAAAATCATTGGAAAAAAGTAAATATAATTGCGCTTGATGCAACTTTTAAAGCTGATGCATCAGGGCAATACAGCTACCAAGGTGTTGGCGGAGTATTTGCAACACTTGAGGCAAAAAAACTGGGTGGTCGCAAGTAAACTACGAAATAACACCCTCAATTGATTTTGTTAAACATAATCAATTAAACGGTATGTTTACTCGAGTGGCTGAGCAAGCTCAGCAGTCTATTGATATTATTTTTGCGCCAGGAAATGGCATTAACCACGACAGTGAAGTGTGGTTAAACGATTTACAGCTGCTCAGTGCGTTAATTAATGAGCAGACACATTATGAGCTGCCTAATTATAAGTTAGGCCAAATTGGTGCGCTGGAAGGCGTTGTTAATTTATATCAATTAGCAACGAGTCCCGTTATTGAAAATCATTGCAAACACGCTCTTATGATTTCGCAAGAACAAGCAAAGCACCAAGCAGTAGCATCATACTTATGGATAAGTGAGGAAGCACACAACTAATGCAAAGTAATACAGTTGTTTTACAAGGAAAAAGTTACCCTATTTGCCTCGTTGCTGGTAAAGGTCAAACGCCATCTGGTTATGCTCCTGTAGTAGCTAACACGCCTGAAAGTGCTAAAAAGCAAATTGCTCAAGTTGGCAGTACATTAACAAGCGATGCAACTAAACGTCTCGACGTAATTAACTTGCTCAACACTGCCGGTGTGAAATGTCCTCGTAGTGCCACAGCACGTGAAACTGCCAGTGTACTTTCGCAAGCGTTAGTTGCAGGTACTGTGAGTTGCTATCACCAAAAAGCAAAGTCGGCTATTCAAGTCAGCGATAATACAAATGCTGGCTCAGCAGGTAAAAAATCAGCTAAAAAGGGCGAGTCACCCGCGTCAGGAAAAAGTGCCGCGCAAGCACCGGTAACAAATACGGGGGGCAAGCGATTCGACGCCAAGTGAAACACCCATTACTGAGCAAGAATGCCGTTCAGATCCGGTTTCAATGTTATCGGGTGAAGAAATACTGCCGCTAATTGATTTTACTTTAGCAGGCAGTCGCCAATTAATATGGCGACGTTTGTACCGCTCATCCCATGCCGATGTGTGCAGTGTTATGGGAAATGGTTGGCGCCACGATTTTATGGCAAGCCTTACTGAGCATTACCTGCCGCCACCAAAAGTAGGCCCTAAGCAAAAAGGGACTTACTGGTTAGAGTACCAAGATGAGCACGGCGCTAAACACCGCTTTGAAAAAGTAAAGCCTGGGCAATCGAGCTATCAGTTAAGCAGTAACCTTGCACTGCATTATCAAACTAATGGTAAGCAAGTCCTCGTTACGCCAGACGATCAACACTTGACCTTTAAAGCCGGTGAAAATTCATGGCTGCTTGAAAAAATAATCAATGAAAAAGGTCAAAGTATTGGTTTTTATTACGATGCTAAAGAGCGCATAAATCGTATAGAAGTAAATAAAGCACGTGGCTGTATTATTAGTTACAACCAACAGGGTTTACTAAGTAAAATTGCGGCTTACCACACAGATAAAAATAATAAACAGCAGCTTATATACCCTGTACTTGCAAGCTATGAATATGACGAAAACAACAACCTTATTCAAGCAACTAATCAGCAAAACGAAACTGAGCGCTACGCCTACAACGCCGCTAATTTATTAACAAAGCGCACCCGAGCCAGTGGCTTTAGCCACCATTTTGAGTGGGATAGCTACTCACCCAGCGCTAAATGTATAAAACAGTGGGGCGATAATAATACCTATACTTACCAGTTTGAATATAACTTAGAGGCTGGTGAAACAACCTGTATAGATTCTCGCGGCCACAAAGAGTACTTTGTACATAACGCACAAGGTAAACTGGTAAAACACACCGATCCTAACGGCAATGTTTGGCAATATACATACAATGCACAAGGCCAAAAGCTCAGTGAAATAAAGCCCGATAGCAGCACAACGCGCTATAGCTACACACCTTTCGGCCAATTAGAAACACTAACGCAGCCAGATGGTAGCCAAACGCACTTTGCCTACAACCAACTTGGGCAACGTGTATTAACTACCCTACCTGATGGGCAAACCATTACGCGTAAATACAGTGTGGCAGGCTTATTACAAAGCGAAACCTTTGGCGATGGCCGCACCACGTTATACAGCTACGATAAGCTCGGCCAGTTAACCCAGCATATAAATAAAAATGGCCAAATCACCAAGTTTATTTGGAACGAACAAGGCGAGCTATTAGCAAAACACCTTAACGATGAGCTAATACGTTACAGTTACGACAATTTAGGTCGCGTAAATGCCACACTTAATAACGCAGGTTTACTCACTCAATATAAGTACAATGAGCACGGCCAGCTTACACAAACCATTGCCTTTGATGAAAAAGAGCCTGAAAATAAACAGCATCAATATTTTAGTTACGACGAAGCAGGGCGGTTAATTAGCTCGCAAAACAGCAAAGGCGACACCACAGAGCAACACTTTGAAGGGCTAAGCCAACCGCATTGTGTTATTCAGCCCGATGGCAGCGCACTGCATTTAACGTACGACAAAGAGCGAAACTTAACAGCCATCGAGCGAAGCGACGGCCACGTATACCGCATAAGTTACGACGCGAACGAAAACCCAACACAAATAACCGGGTTTGATGGCACGCTACAGCAATATAAATACGATGCCTGTAACCGCTTAACCTCAGTAACGCAAAGCAACAAACGCCACGTAAAAATAGATCGCGATAAATTAGGCCGCGTGAGTGCGCAGCATGCAAGTTTGGCAACCGATACTCACATCGTTAATAACGCCAATTACTACAGCTATAACCTGCAAGGTAAAATTACCCGTGCGCATAATGCGCAATCAACACTTAAGCAACGCTTTGATAGAGGCGGGCGATTACTGCGCGCTGAGCAAGTTAATAACCAGCAACAAGCACATACCCTAAAGTACAGCTACGACGAATACGGCAGAAGGCAAACCCTGACACTGCCAGATTCAACCACGCTTAAATACAGCTACAACCAGTTTGGCCAGCTAAGTGGTATTAACTTACTGCAAACCAATAGCAAAGAGGTTGAGCTCGCACAGCCGCTTGTAACCTTAAGTTACGACAGCCAAGGTAATATTAAAACCCAGCAGTTTGGTAACAGCATAACCCTTACTCAACAGTTTGATGTATTTAACCGCTTAAAGCAGCAACAGCTTACACACCCAGCGCAAGCATTATTTGATACCTGTACGTACAATTACGACAGCGTAAACCAGCTGATTGCCCGTAAAAATGAAGGTGTAAGCAACCAAAACATTAATTTTGAATACAACAGCTTGGGGCAGTTAATACAACAAACACTGGCAAGCTCACGTGCTGATACAACCACACACTACCAGTGGGATAGCTTTGGTAACCCGCAAAGCCAAACTGTTCAATCAAACACAAACGATGCAGACACTAGCGGTACAGAAGCTAGTGATACAGCTAACGGCGAGCAAAGTACAAAACTTGATGCAGCCAGTAATGAGCATACAGCCAGCTCTTCTATTGATTTAACGCGCTCCACCCATAACGAATACAGCGATTTAGCGCCAAATAGTAATGAAAATAGTAGTAATGCTGACTCTGTAGTAAACAATGAAAGCACTAACAACACGATAATAAACAGTGCTACCGACGCCGACCGCCTAACACACTTTGGCGACAGCGACTTTTACTACGACGAATTTGGTAACCAAATACGCGAAACCGGCAAAGGCATAAAAACCCGCCGCGAATACAACGCGTTTAACCAGTTAAGCTGTTTTAACAACAACGGCACGCTTACGCAATACGACTACGACCCTCTCGGGCGCCGTATCGCCAAGCACACCGAACACGGTAAAATTGACTACATTTGGGATAACGATCAGTTAATCGGCGAATGCCAAAATGGTGAATATACCTGGTATATCAACCTGCCAAATCAATTTCACCCAGTAGCACTGATTAAAAAAGGCGAGGTTTACTATTACCACCTAGACCAACTGAATACCCCGCGTTTTGTAACAAACAACAAAACAGAAGTCGTGTGGGAAAACCAAGCCGATGTGTATGGTTATGAGGAGCCAGAAGCCGAGCCTGACTTTAATAAAGAAAGCAGCTTCACTCAGCCAATCCGTTTTCAGGGGCAGTATTTAGACGAGGAAAGTGGCCTACACTATAACCGCTACCGCTATTATAGTCCTAAACAGCAACGTTTTATAAACCAAGACCCGATAGGGTTGGTGGGTGGCATAAACCACTATCAATATGCGCCGAACCCGGTTAATTGGGTGGATCCGTTTGGGTTGTTGTGTAAAGAAGGGCAAGCAAAAGTAAAAGCAGCCCTTGATGCTAATTCAGCTATTCCATTAGAATTAAAAGAAAAAATAATAGCACTTACTAAATTAAAAAATTCAGGTTATACCGCAGATGAAATGATTGGACATATTAATAACAATACTGTTGATGAAATGCTTAAATCGGTCGTGATATCACCTTCAGTGCTAAATAAGGAGAATTTATTAGGTAAAGGAGCATTTAAAGAAGCTTATATTATTGATAATGATACCGTCTTCTTAACACCAATAAAACAAGTTCATCATAATAAACCTCACTCAATGGATGATTTAAGGCAGGAAGCTTTTTTATTAGATTATCTTGAGAAACAGCATAATATACCGGTGTTAAAAATATATGGTGAGAAATCCCTAAAGCATGCCGATGGAAGTGATGTAAAGGGGTTGGTTGCAGAAAGAAAACTATTTAATGGTAAAGATGTTCAAAGTATTAGGAAAGGGAATAACCCTCAAGGTTTAACAATGGATGATGTCAGAAATTCAATTACACCTGATACTTTAAAAGAATTAGAAAGGATTCAGGATATTATTAATAAAGATGATCTCGTGATTCAAGATTTACAAATAATGTATGGTCGAGATGGTCGACCAGTTATTGCGGATCCATTGGATGCCTATGCTGGTAAATATGCAACAGAGAAAGGACTTAAAAGTACAAAAACAGCTATCAGACAAAATATAGATATGGTTAAAAACCTACTAGGTAAAAGTTAAGGATTATACCGATGAGAGATGAAGAATATCGTGATGGACTTACAGAAAATAAAAGAGTGGTTGATGCTTTAAAAAAACATAATATAGTAAAAATCGTTCAAGCGTATAGTCCAGGGGTTCTAGATCTATGGTTGGAAGAACATAAGGTTCCAGTAGATGAGATATTTAATTACTTATCTGGAGCTTTACTATTCCATTTAGATAATGGTGATGTTGTTGGTTTTGCTGGTGATACACTCAAGTGCTCAGTTGTCTCTTGGTTTGATACTTATAATGGTCAAGAGGATGATACTAACTATTATGATAGGGATTGGTATTCTTATATGGATAGTGCTGATTCTGAGTATTCTTCTATCAATAATTGGTCTCATATGATAAATGAGAAAATTATTTCGGTAACAGTATTAGTTATCGACCAAGGTGAAAAGAAATACTTTAATGACTCACTACAAAGGCTTGTTATTTTAGAGACTAAAAAAGGAGATATGGTTTTATCCTATATGCTCTTTGATCTGTTAGGAGGGCCTTCATTCCCTTTCACTAGAAAAGCTGATATACCATGTGATATTTGGAATAAGGCTAAAATTGTACAACTATAAAATAACATAGGCACTCATTGTAAATCTATATTACATAAATAAACTAGACAGCCACTCTATTTTTTTTCAGTTTGGCGAACTAAGTACTAAGCTTTTATTAGTATAAAAAGTGAGCAGGTGCCTTATGGCAATCGCAAGAAAGCGTCAAGTAAGTTTGGTTGATACAAAGTACTACCACTGTATTTCACGCTGTGTACGCCGTGAGAAGTAAATAGGGTCAAAAGTAAATAGGGTCAAATCTTGACTTCATACATTTACTTTCATTATGTTGAATTTAGAAAAACAAAGAAAATAACAAATACACCCACTTTATATAGTGGGTGTTAATTTACTACTAACACGTTGTACTTAAAAAACATAACACAAAAGAAAAGGACACTTCGATGCCAGCAATGAAATTAATCCAATCTGTAGGGATGGGCGGCGCAAATAAGCCAGACGATATCAAGGCAGTGCAAAACGCTTTAAATTCACTTCTTTCCCTCATAGCGCCTACTAGAAAACTTACTGTAGACGGTCGTTTAGGCTCACGCCCTGAAAACTCTAAAACAGTAGCGGCTATAAAGCTCTTTCAAAGTAAAGTGGTAAATATGGTACGCCCTGATGGAAAAATAGATCCAAATGGCCGCACCCATAGAAAAATCAATGAAAAGCTGGCGAGTGCTGTAACAGCTGCGATTGTTCCAATATCTGGCAATTTAAAAGTAACATTAAAACAAAATATGAAGAAATATGAAGGTAATATTCCTCATATGTATTTAGACACAAAGGGCAAAGTAACAGTTGGCGTTGGTCATTTATTAAAAGATGTTGAAGCGGCAAAAAAAGTACCTTTTACCTTTCGTGATACGGGTGCCATTGCCTCGGTAAAACAAATTGAAGATGAATTTAAACTAATTAAATCAAAGCCTTTTGGGAGTCAAGCGGCTCCTTTTTATAAGCCTTTCACTAAATTGGTCATTACAGAGGCCGTAAGGGAAGCTCAAGTTGAACAGCATATAAAAACATTTGAAAGTGAGCTTAAAATTATTTACGGTGCGTCAGAATTTTCAAGTTACCCTAACGATGTAAAATTAGCGCTATTTGATATGATTTTTAATTTAGGTATGCCTGAGCTTAAAGACGAGTTTCCAAATTTTAATAAACATATGAAAGTATGTGATTTCAAACAAGCAGCCATTGAATCAAATAGAAAAGATGTATCAGCTGAGCGTAATACTTATGTCCGCAACCTATTCAAGAGTGCCAAATGATAAAAAAACGACTTTACTTATATGTATTAGTATCTCTAGTACAGCATGTGCAAATATAAAAGAAAATAAAATAGCTCCAACATATAGTTTAGAGAATAAAACTAATGGGTATTTTATGGAACCGGAAGTGTTGGAAACGCCGGAGCAGGTTAATGCTTTATTTAGTAAAAACTGGTTTTATTCCTATGAGGTTGTTTTAGGTAGTAAGCCAGCTATTAAAGTTGATAGTTGCAAAGTTTTATCTAAAGCATTGCAAGAGGGCTATAAATCAGCAGATTATAAAGAGCATGTCGCGTTAATTGCTACTAATAAAATTTGTTCCACATGGGTTGATATGGGGAAATTGAAGCCTTCAAAAGAAAGCTTTTTAAGTTCATTTAAGCACAGTTTAGCATTGCCTAAACAGATGCCGCCTGAGTTGTCTTTAATTATCTCGAACGATGACGAGCGCCGTTTAGCAAAAGCGAGTAGCTGGGACGAAATGAGCCACATTAAAAAAGTGGAACCTGTAAATGATGACCAAGCTATTTATTACGACAACAGTGGTGGTATTCAAAGGTTAACGATAATGGCCAAGGGTGACTATAACCATGATGGTATTGAGGACATAGTTCTGCATATGGCAAATGCAGTCGAACGTGGTAGTTATTCTTCTTCTTATAGTTATATTGTGACACGACTAGCCGCCGATGCACCATATACGTTAATCAAGCAGTTTTAATCACTTAAAAATATAACAATGACATATATGGACGCTCCCTTGAAGTCAAGACGAGCCGATGTATAAACATCTAAGTTGGTGCTTTTATTCATTATCATGTATTCCATTTCGCAGTAATGATGCGTCACAAGCTTGCTAAAAAGCAAAGGTACTGACATATATTCGAGCTATGGTGTCATGATTATCATGCGCCATGCTCCTAATGAGCTTCGTACCAAGGGACCTAAAAAATATTCACCCAAACGAGATTGAATCTCGTGTCTTTATCTGGTTAACCTTGGTTAGCGTGCGCTTTTTATTTCATTATAAGTGAAGTACATACAGGATAAGCGTATGTTACGACTTAAGTGCCCAAACACCCACTCAGGTTTTAAAACCTATGTCATAATCAGGCTGTCTTAAGTCGTAAACTCGGGTGTGATTGGCGTGTAAAATACGCATAATTAAGCATCCTTGCGTGTATTTTGCACATACTGAGGTGAATAGAGGGTTTGCTTGGTCAGCAATACCCACATCAGTCGCGCCAATCTGTGCGCGGTGGCAACCACCACACAATTAAAGTGTTTTTTCTCGCGTAATTGATTTACCCATTGGCTTAGCGCATCTGTCTTATGGTGACTTCTGGCGATAATGGCGCGAGCACCGTGAATAAGTTGTTTTCGTAAGTAACTGTTACCGCGCTTAGTAATGCCTGACATTTTACTTTTATCGCCTGACGCGTATTGTTTAGGTGTTAATCCTAGCCACACCCCGAGTTCTTTTGCATTCTTAAATGCCTGACCGTTCCCGATTGATGCCGCATAGGCTGAGGCATTGAGTACACCCACGCCAGGAATGGAGTGAAGTATTTTAGCGTTTGTATCCCGTTCAACGTGTGCAGTAAGCATCGCTTCAATGGCTTTAATGCGTTTAACAAGGGTTTTGTACTCAGTGTAAATATCACTCACCATTGTGCGCAGTATTGGGCGAAGCTCAGAATCACTTTCTAACGCAATGAGGCCTTGCTCAAATACCTTCATACCGACAGGAAATACATACCCAAAATCGACCAATAAACCGCGTAACTGGTTGGTTGCAGCAATCCTGTTTTGCAGAAGTAGCTCACGTATCTTATGGAACATGAGTATTTCTTGCTGAGCTTCGGTTTTAATAGGAACGAATTTAATATGAGGGCGTAAGCTTGCTTCATAGATAGCAAATGCATCGTTACTGTCGTTTTTATTACCGCGAACAAAGGGGGTAACGTGTTGTGCAGGAATAAGGTCAACGGTATGACCGTAAGACGTAAATACTCTCCCCAATAGTGGGAAGAATAGCAGGCTTCCATCACTACGCGGCACGGAGGGGTATTCGCCATGAAGGCGTTGAGTTTAGCTCTGTTTAAACGTTTATTGCATTCTCTTTTATGGTTAGAATTGAAGCCAGCGACTTGGAATACATTTTTTGCCAAATCAATTGATAATGTGCTAATTTTCATGACGGACGTTCCCTTTTAACTGAGTGAGTTCAATTACCAGTTTGGCGCATTGACGCCGTTTTGGGGAGCGTCCATCTCATCACCCATCTTAATTTTTGTTTGGTTAAGTTGGGTATGTGGTTTAGTTTTTACAAGGTATGTTACTTTATAAAGCGGTTATTGAGTTGACCTAAAAGAGATATACTACTTAATGTAATGCTTATTTCTAAGTACAAAATGACGAAGAAATTAATTTTACTTGCATGTATTAAAAATAAAATAATAAAGACATCCACCTTAAATGATGGGTGTTCACTTATCGCTGACAAATTGCATCTAAAAGAGATAACGTTAAAAAATGGACTTTTTGATGTCAACAATAAGAATAGTACAACCGGTTAGGTTGGACGGCTTTAATAGTTTAACTGATGTAGAAGCGGTACAAACCGTGCTAAATAAATCACTAAGGCTTACCTCGCTTACACAAGCTTTAATTTGTGTTTTATTACTTGCGATAAGTCATACCGCTTTAGTGTCAGAATGCTTTAATATAAAAGTAACTAAGCCTATAAAAATTGATGACAAAACAGGGCTATTGCAGTCATTGAAGTTTGAGCAAGTTAAATTACTCCACAAAGATAAGTCAGGTATTTGCTTGCCTACAAGGGATACCTACATTTTGTCTTTTAGTGAAGGGATCCCTTTTATTGCCACTCGATTAAAAGGTCACACGCCAGAAATAACATTGCTCGAAAAAGGCGAAAATT
Organism: Pseudoalteromonas sp. B131b; assembly: GCF_037162545.1. Lineage (NCBI taxonomy): Bacteria > Pseudomonadati > Pseudomonadota > Gammaproteobacteria > Alteromonadales > Pseudoalteromonadaceae > Pseudoalteromonas > Pseudoalteromonas sp. B131b. The sequence goes on from NZ_JARLUZ010000002.1 coordinate 826,589, forward strand.
ATTATGCATTAATAAAGTATTATGCAGGTAATAACTTGCAAGTATTAAAAGGATTTCAGCTTATTGACTCAGAGCTATACGCACTCCCTAATTTTACTTTAAGTAGTAATGTAAGCAATATTAGTATTGATGAAGGGGTTATTAGCGTAAAGAATACTAAGCTAGTTGAAGAGCACTCCATTGATTCAGTTACACTTTACAACTTTGATTTATCAGGTGTATCAGTTAAGCATTAAGTAATGTATTTACTAAATAACTAGAATATTGAACTACCAAGGGTATTTAAAAAGCATGATAAAAAGTAACCTTGGTAAGCTTGTTCTGACTACTCCTTTGTTTTTCATTGCGTCATGTAATGCAGCTCAAGGTACCTCGCAAGTTATATTTAAATGTAATGCGGATGTGCCAACACCTATTGAGCTGATTATTAGCAAAGTAGGTAATAAATTTCACTTAGCTAAATTCACTATAAATGCAGCCACAGTTATTGATTCAGCAGACTTTAAAGCTGTAGAAAAATCAAGCTATCATCGCTTTTTAGTTACTGAACACAGTTTGACTTTTAATGAGGGGAAAAGTGAAGTTATAGTAAGTGATTACCATAGCGAAGAGCTTGATACAGTAACAAAGGAAAAAACAGTCACACTACAAAAAAATGAAATAAAGAAATATTGGGTTTGTGACAGTACTGCTATTAGTAAATTAGCTTCTATTGAAGATTTTTAGCCAATTAAAAGCGCTCATCGCGCACACTATTTTATTAAGTCTTAATTTTTGTGCTAATGCTCAACATACTGATTTATTAGAGCTTGATGGCTTTAGAAAAGCGGTTAGTCGTGCTGACTATTTAGCTAAAGTAAAAATTATTAAAGTAGACTCTTTTCAAGAGGCCGATGGTTTCCAAAGGCATATTTTTATTGCAGGTGTAATTACAACCTATAAAGGGATAACTCATAAACAAATTTCTTATGAGATGTTTGTTGAGAAAGGTGAAGATGTAATGTTTAACTCGGCGCCTATTTACTTAGCACTTTGTAAGAGTTTAAGCGGGTCTTACTATTGGCCTGGTATGGGTTCAGAGTTTAAACCTACACCTGTTATTGATGCTTGGGTAAATGAAAATAGAGATTCGCTTAAGCTTACACGCACGCCTGCAGCTTGGTGTGACTAACTTGGTTTTTTGAATAACATTAAGAATATTAAACATAAGGAAATACAGTGAATAAAATAAACACGGATGTAAATTATAAAACAATGGCAGGTAATGCACGCTTAGTGATGCTTGGTGAATCGAGTCATAGCACTGCTGGTTATAAGTATGAAGCAATAAAGGCAATCAAACAGCTAAAAGCTGCTGGTTTCACGCATTTTGCAATCGAAATGCTACCAAGAGCTATGCAGGAAAAAATAGACTTTTATCAGCGCACAGGTAAAGGCTTTAATGTTATACAGCAGTATTTTAATAAGTATTGGACCCATGGCTATTTAACACCTCATGCTTATGGTGAACTTGTTAAGGCTGCGCGCGATATTGGAATGAAAATAGTCGCGCTGGACGTGTTAGTTGAAACAATGGATATAATGGATAGTGTATGCTCTTCAGAGAAGGGTATAGGAGGCGATTGCTTTGATACTCATACTTATAGAAACGCACTTTGGGCAGTTAATTTAGCTACTATATTAAACCGTTCAAGTCAGAATAGGGTTGTTGCTTTTATGCATCGCTTTCATGCTGTACTAAATGCAGCAGACCAGCCTGGTGTTGATGTATTTCTTAAAGATCACAATATTTACAATGTACGCTTTATCGACTTTATCGGAGGGTTAAGTTGCATAAGTGATAGACGCTGCTCAGGTGACTCTAATCAGGATGAATTCTTAAAAGAACGCTATTTTTATCGAGAAGGCTACCCGTACGAATCATCTGTTAAATCTTTTCAAGTGCATATACCTGAAAAGCGTGTGAATAGTGATGGTTCACTACAATGGTAAAAATAATATCAATAATTATCTTTACTTGGTGTTTTGTATTTCCTTCGGTTTTGAGAGCATCACTTTTTCCTAGTATAGATATTAACTCCCCTAACCTAACTGTAGAGAAAGCCGCTAAGCAATGCGAAAAGAGCTTAATGCATGCACCTGATCAATTAGAAGCATGGTGTGAAAAAGCATATAGTCTTGGTGATTGGGAGGCTTTGTATTACATAGGCGTGCACACTGGAGATGGGTCTCGTTATTTAGAGGAAATTAATTCTCGTATTGCAAATAACGAGTATAGTGCTTTAAAAAACTTGCTTGGATATACCGAAGTGGCCACTTCGTAAAAAAGAATTTAAAAGAATCTGCACGATTATATGAATTATATTTACTCCATGATAATGAAATGAATTTTCAAACTGTTTCGGCACATTTTGAACTATCAACTATTTACCAAAAGCTTGGTATGTGGAATAAAGTGATTTCTCATACAGATTATGTAATAAATTATGCAAATAGGACCGATTGGGAGCATCGCGCTCAATATATACAAAAGCAAGCCAAAGCATCATTAGCTGAAAATGAATCATTAAATAAAAACTGAAATATAAAGGAGCTATTAACGCTTTAATTTAAAGCGCTATAGAAATTACATGGAACAAAAAAACAGAACACACTAAGCAACCTCGTTTACGATATATACGAGACCCCCACTTTAATAGAAGAGCATCGACCGCTTATTCAGCCTTTACTTATTGATTTAGTGGCTACAGCGCCAGATGGGTTTGAGGGTATGGCGACGATGATTAATACCCATATTTCAAACGGCTTAAAGTTTAAAAACCCTAAAATACAAAAGTTTGAACTTGAATCTGGGTTATTAAAACTTAAAACTTACTTTCAAAAAATAAACCGTTAACGACTTATTTTTTAACGTTGAGCACTTAAATCAATGGTTGTTATAGGTCGGTATATTCATTCATTAAACAGTATAAAAACATACTTTTAAATCAGAGTTAAATCTACGATTTTGCTCTGATGTATAGCGCAGTACGGATAAAAAATAAACTGGTTGTTTTTTGTTCCAAATGCATGCAGTATAATTGTATTTTATTAGAGTTTTTAGTTTTAATAAGTTTGATTATCGCTTGTTATTTAAAATAAAAAGCACTTAAAGAGTGTAATTAAATAGAAATATATATTACGTAATGTATAGCTAAAACTTGGGAGATAGTTTGCTTTGTTATTATCACGTTTAAAGATTTCTTTACTGGTAGTAGTGTCTATTACCGTTATTTTTTTACTACAACACAGGCTTTTGCAGATATGTTTGGCTTTTCAAAAAAGCAGGATTTTACTTTATCAGTTCCGATTAGTGGTCAACTGCTAAATGATGGTAAACCACTTGCGAATATTACCATATTTAAGTCATTCACTTTTGGTGATGAGTATTTAGATGAAACGACGTCAGACGAAAATGGTAATTTTTCTTTTCCTGAGCGAGTTATTAAAACCTCGAAGCCAGCGAATATGTTCGATAATGGGTCTCTAATTCAGCACATCTACATAAAAAAAGATAACTCGAAAGATATTGTTTTATGGTTTGCCAGAATTGGTTTACATAAGCAGAGTAAAACTTTGAATGAGTATTTAAATAATCTAGTGTGCGACATTGCAAAAGAGCCTCAAACTTACGATATACCGGTTGTTGAAGATAAAGAACACGTTTTTACAGTTTATACAGCCTGTAAAATTTAGTTTATAAACAATTTAAAAGGATTTAGCATGAATACATTAACACCTGCACAAGCGGTACAACTCGCGTTACTTGCTTATGATGCCAAAGACATCAAAAGTACGGATCTAATTAATAACTCTTTATCTCCGGCTTTACGTGGAAAGTTCGACTTTTCTGTAAGTCCTAGTTCAGTACAAGGTGTGTCAGGCGGCTTTATTTCGCACCTATTTGGATTAAGTTCTGGTTTTGGCCTAGTTGGTCACGGAACGGGGGCTTTTAAAGGGAGTCTGTAATTGCTATTAGAGGGACCGATACAATACGTGATGGCATAACTGATGCTCATTTTGGTTTAAGCGGTGGTTCAAACGGTAGTATGGTGCATGCGGGGTTTAATAAAACATTTTATACTATGAAGCCTAAGCTACAAGAGTTTGTCACTGCTAATATTAAGAATAAAATGACGGGTGGTGTTCATGTTGTTGGCCATAGTTTAGGTGGTGCTTTAGCTACGTTATCCGCTGATTGGATCAAAGCGGAATATTCATTACCAGTAAAGCTGTATACATTTGGCTCACCGCGAGTAGGGCTTGAAGGTTTTTCAAGGGCAGCGACATCGAGAATTGATAAAATTTACCGTTGTACCCATGGCGCTGATCCAGTTGCTAAAGTCCCTTTATGGCCATTTTCACATGCACCGTATAATGGGCAAGAAATCCGTTTAGATAATGGGCAAGGTCTTAAAGGTGCTGCTCATAAGTTGGACGGAACGCCTGGTTATATTAATACGGCAAACAGCAGTGATTGGAATAACTTAACCGTAAAAGCTAATCATTTTCTAAGCACACCAGTGCGTTTAAAGTTTGAAGATAGAAACCAAGCTTCATTTAATGCGCATTGGTCTGATAAATTAAGTGCGGCATTAATCACCTTGTTAAAAGATGCGGGCTATTACAGCGCTGTCGCTGCACAAGCAGCTATTGGAACCGGATTAACGTTTTACGATATGCTTGCTCGTACTATCGATAAAATAGCAAAGGCGTCTGCATCATTTGCAGTACAAACGCTAGGCTTATTAGGGCATATGTTAGTGTTTGCCGGTAAAGTTATTAATAAAGCTGTAGAGCTTACTTACAGCTTTATTAAATGGGTGTTTGATTCTACGTTAGGTGCTTTATACCGAGCTGCTAGAGATGGCTTAAATGGTTTAGGTTAAAAGAGATAATTTAGTTAACGCTGAAAATAGCTGCTCGAGATTGATTTATTATCCAGAGTTCAGGTTAGTTACTACTCTCTAGGCTTGTTTATCTTTTGGAGTTCAATTTACACCAGTATGTTTTATTTTTAGACAAGGTAGAGCCTATGCAATGTGGTTATTTCCCACAAATAGGTGATAAAGTAATATAAATGCCAAGCATGTGTTTCCCTTTGGGTTCGTCCTAGGGGTATTTGCTTACATAAATGCAGGCAAGGGCGTGAACAGGATGCGGAAACTTTGCTCTATTTTTACTTATTCTTCCATCGATGTAAGAATAAGTAACGCATGAGCAGTTACCGAGCTCACTCGGTTACAAGCCTCGCGGTGCGATTAAATAGCCCTAGAGGTTTAAAGCACTGACAAATAATTTCAAACGTTCTTACTTTTGCTATACCAACCCGCAAAAATACTTAATCAATTTGAGGGATTAAATCTGACGCTAACGGCGTTAAAAATTTCTGTCTTGTTATCGACACGATTTTCTTACTTCAAAATAGATCACTTAATTAGGAGAATTGGTATAATCAACTTTATCTAACAATACAGCACCACTTTGTTGCTCTCCTAAATAGTCATCCTTATTGTAAATAGGGCAGTTTTTAAGTGATAAACAGCCACAACCAATACAGCCATCTACTTTGTCACGTAAACGCTGCATATAAGCAATGCGATCGTCGAGCTGTGCTTGCCAATGCTTAGAAAGCGCTGACCAGTCTTGCTTGGTCGGGGTTCTGTTGTCTGGCAGTGTGGCTAGCGTGTTTTTAATCTCCTCTAGCGTAATTCCCATTGTTTGCGCTGCTTTTATAACCGCTACACGGCGAAGTACATCGGGTTTATATCTACGCTGATTACCACTATTTCGCCAGCTTCTTATTAAATACTTAGTTTCGTAAAAATGTAGGGTTGATACTTTTACACCACTTCTTTTTGCCACATAGCCGACGGTTAGGTTAGCTTCTGTTAATTTTTTTGTTCTGTGCTCATTTTAAATCCATATATTGACCTCAATAATGGTTGAGGTTTTAAGCTGCTCCCAACATAAAAAAGGAGCGAGTTAAATGCAATATAAAATTAAAAAAATTCAGTAATAATTTATTCAAGTGCACGTAGAGAAGGAAATACATCAGCACATGCTAATAGTTATGCAGAGCAAAATGATATTCGCGTTATTTGTCTTGATGACTATAAAATACCGCCATACTGCTATAGTAAGAACTATAAAAATGATGATTTTTATACTGTTTTTGAGTCGTTACTCGATTATGAACATTGGATTTTTGTATCCCCCGTGTATTGGTATAACACCACGGTACAAATGAAATCGTTTATCGATCGGATCACAGATTACATGGACGACGAAAACTTAAAGCCTAAGTTACGCGCGTTACGTACAAAAGAGTTCTCGTTGCTATCAAATGCCTCTTCTTTTGAAGCCCCTGATGCCTTTGTACAGATGTTTAAGCAAACCTTTGGTTATTTAGGTATGCGCTTTGTAAGTCATAGCCATAAAAACACGCAATCGGCAGCATAATAAACAACCTATTCCTCGACGGGGTGTTTATTTTTAGATGTTAACACGCAGGCAATATAGCAGCTGCGTGTTATTACTCCTTTATAGAAATAACATCCCATAAACGCTGTTCGAGCAGAGCGAAGGTGTTGCACTTCTTTCATTTATTGATTACAAGTTTTGCATTGTAATTAAACAGTCTTTAATTTGAACGAACTTTATCCAAAAAGATCAACACGCCCTGCTTTTGGTAGTATATTAAATAGGCTTGATTACTTAAAAACACAGGATTTATGAAATACTTACTATTACTTTTACTTATTAGTCCGCTTTCACAAGCTAATGACCTCCCGATCAAAGGGTTTGGCAGCTTCTATAATATACCAAAACACGAGCCAATTAGTGCTTCTACCTCGTTTAGAATAGCTTTTGATGTTGCTGATGGCGCTAAAGAAGGCGCGCAAAATAATTCAATAAACTCGTTAGCGCGTTTTATTAACATGCATGTAGCGCATGGTGTAAAGCCTGAAAATATACAACTCGCTTTAGTTGTGCACGGTAGCGCAAGTGTTGACGTGTTAGCTAATAGCGAATATAAAAAACGGTTTAATATTGATAATAAAAACCGGTACTTAATTGAACAATTACTCGTAAATAATACACAGGTTTTTGTGTGTGGTCAGTCAGCTACACATTTTAAAGTTACTCCTGAACAGCTTATTCCTGGCGTTAAAATGTCACTTTCTGCGATGACTGCTCATGCCCAACTACAACAGCAAGGCTATACGTTGAATCCATTTTAATGATAAAAAACATTTTATGCTTTGGCGACTCTAATACTTGGGGTTTAAACCCCGTTACAGGAGGGCGTTTTGACGAAAGTATTCGTTGGACATCACAATTAGCCACAAAATTAGGGTCAGGCTTTAATATTATTGAAGCAGGGCAACCCAATCGTACCTTAGTAAACCATCCGCCGTATAACGGTTCACTTTCGGGTGTTAGTTATTTAAAACCTTATTTGGAAGAGTATGCGCTCGATGTAATTATTATTGCACTTGGGACAAACGATCTGAAAAAGCGTTTTAATTTAGCTCCAGAATGCATTGCTCTGGGGCTAAATAATTTAATTAATGATATTTGTGATTTTTATAGTTTAAATAATCAACATGATGAAAAGCCAAAAATAATTATTTTGAGCCCGGCCTATGTACGTTGTAGAGGCCCTTACAAGCACATTTATGAAGGTGCGGAGTGCAAAAACGTTGCGCTAAAAGAGCAATTCAAAAATATTGCACAAAATAAAAAAATTATATTTATTGATCTTCAATCTTTAGTGCACGTATCAATAGAAGATGGAATTCATATTTGTGAAAATCAGCATCAAGTAATAGCCAAAGCGCTTTACGATGTTGTGAAAAAGTAAACTTGGTTAAGCCATTTATTTATTTTTTAAGTCATTATGTATTTATAAAATGTGTATTTAAAGCACACACTATATTAGTAAGGATACGATGAAAAAAGGCCATAAGAAATCAATAATAGCACTGCTAACTGGCATCTCGGTTTTTGTGACAGGGAGCTTGATACTACTTTATTTTGCAGGCCAAAAGCTAGCAGCTACAATAAGTGAAGACGCTACACACCTAGTTAAGCATATCGATACCGCAGTACAAGAACGGCGCAGAATTCTTACTCCATTAAATAACCTCGGTTTTAAACAATGTGACCAAGCAACGTTGCTTGAGATGCGTCGTGCTTTATTTGATGCAAAATATGTAATAGATATAGGTTTTTTAAGAACGACCAGCTTGTATGTACTACAGGAGCTGGGTTGTTAGATAAAGTTATTAATGATAAAAGCCCAGATTATATTATTGTAGATGAAAATATTCGAGTACGCTTTGAACCTCAATTGTATTTATTGTTGTTTAGTGACCGCCCTATGGAAGTTATTATAGTGCGTCAAGGTGACTACAACCTAATAATAGATACTAAAGTATTCAATGATGACGTAATTAGCTCACCCATGTGGGAAGTTGTTTATAAACATAAGCGTTCTATTAATCATTTGGCAGGGCAAAGTGGTGTTTACGATACGTTAGTCAATAATGTTTATCTTCCTTATGAAAGGCAGCTGGTATGCAGTGAACAAAATAGCAATTACTGCGTTGCACTTCATATGCCTTGGAATAAATTTTTTGCTAAAAATCACTTTTTACTAATTATATCCCTCATTTTAACCTGCTTGGCTGGAGTATCGAGTGCATTACTTGTTGATAATCTGATTGCCGATCGTCGTTCTACATTTAATCGTATTCGTTTAGGTTTAAATAAAAACTCTTTTTATTGGACCTACCAACCTATTATTTGTTTGCAAACAGGCACAGTAATAGGTTGTGAAGTACTTGCTCGTTTTAAAGATAAATATGGAACACTCTACCCAGATCAGTTTATTCCGTTACTCAGAAAAAATAATTTAACTTGGAAATTCACTGAAGCAATGATTGCAAAGGTGCTTAAGGAACTTACAGCTATTGATATTTTACCTGAGGGTTTTAAAGTATCGCTTAATATATTTCCATATGATGTAGAGCAAGGAAATGTATCATCTTTAACGCAAGTTTCTGAACTTACTAATTCTCGATTTATTATTTGCCTTGAAATTACCGAAGATGAATACCTTGATACCAGTATTGCTCATGCGCATTTTAGAACATTGGTTAAATCGGGTTTTAACTTGTCGTTAGACGATTTTGGTACGGGTTATTCTAATTTAAAAAATTTACAAAATTTGAGCTTTCATCAGTTAAAAATAGACCGTACATTTGTGCAAGATATAGCAACTGAGGGTCTAAAGGCTTCTATGATCCCGAACATTATGGAGCTTGTGACAAAGTTTAATTATACCTGTGTTGCTGAGGGCATCGAAACTAATGAGCAAGAAGCTATTTTAAAAACTGCGGGAGTGCATTACGGGCAAGGTTGGAAGTACGGCCGACCAATGAAGGTTAATAAGTTTCATGAATATATGGCAAAACAGAGTGTTTGAATTTAGATATTTGTAATTTTTAAAACATATAAACAAACGTTATTATAAAACTAAAATGTTAGGAACTTAATCATAATGAAATCAATACTAAGTATTTTTGCTTTTGTATTACTGAGCGCATGTACATCGCAGTACCCAAATCAGCAAGTTACAGGTAAGCAGTTTCCCAATATTAGCGGTGAAAGCTTAGAGCAAAACATAGTGACTATACCCCGCGACTTTAACGCAGATAAAACACTGCTGCTTATTGGTTACAAGCAAGACAGCCAGTTTGATATAGACCGTTGGTTAATTGGTTTAGATATGGCGGGTGTAACGCTTCCAACTTACGAACTACCAACCATTGCAGGTATGGCACCACGTATGTTTAGCACATTTATAGACAGCGGTATGCGCAAAGGCATACCTAAAGAATTATGGGGTGGGGTAATTACTATCTATAAAGATGGTGAAGCGGTACAAAAGTTTACAGGTAATCAAAGCCCAAATAACTCACGTGTGGTACTTATAAATAGCAGCGGCGAAATTTTATATTTTTATGACCGAGGTTTTTCGGTTGATGCGTTAAATAAATTAAAAGCGAGTATTGAGTAATTCACTTTAGCCTTTAAATTTATTTGCTTAGGTTAATTAAAGTGAAAGGGAGCTAATGCTCCCTTTATATTGTATTTTATTTAAAACGCGTAACTTACACTAAAGCGCGTTGTACGAGGCATAATGTAACGACCATTTGGTGCATCAGCATTACGTGGATCACCTTCTGTAATGCCTTGCTCATCCGTTAAGTTATCTATTGCTACTTGAAGCTTAATGCCTTCCATTGGTTCTAGTATTAAACCTAAATCAACTTTTTCGTAGCCATCGAGTGTTACAGTGTTTTCGTTATTGCCAAAGCGATCATCAACCGCTGAAAGCGTACCGTATAAAGTTGCATACATACCTTGTAGCTCAAAGTCGTAACTTGGCGTTACACGTACTTGCCATTTTGGTTGGCGCTGGGATTGGTTGCCATCGTTTGTTGGACTTTGAGTAATTTCAGCATCTTGTAATGTGGTGTTTAAATTAACAGAAAAACCAGACTCATGGTTAAAGTTATAATCGAGCTCTATACCGTACGCTTCATTTGTTAAAATTTCTGCTGGTACACCTGGGCGACGTACAAAGGTGTCGCCTTTTACTTCGTTTACAAATACGGTTGCATAAAAGTCGGTTGATTCAGTAATTAATTTATAACCTAGTTCACCTTGAGTAATTTCTTTAATAAGCTTTTCGCCACCTTGGTAAGCATCAAAATTATCTCTAAAATCATCAAAATACGGCATTTTATAACCACGGTTAACACGGGCAAACACACCCATATCATTGTTAATTGAGTAGTTTAAACCTGTAGTCCAAGAGGTTTTACTTTCATCGTAGCTAACGGCTTTAGTAATAATGCCGTCAAGGCCTTCATCTACACTGTAATGTACTTCGTGGTTTTCTTGACGTACGCCAACATCCAGTGTGAATGCATCAGCAAATTTGTATTCACCAGTAACATAAAGCGCGTGAGTTCGGGCATCACCTGTTGAGCTAATATCGTAGTTAAAATCACAGCCATCGGTGCTTTGGTTACATTCAATACCGGTTAATGCTTCGCCACCTGATTCAAGTACATGGTATGCAGTGTTACCTAAGCTCCACCAATCTTTTGCCGAAGTGCTTGCGGTGTAGTAACCAAATGTTGTTGATAAATCACCAAACTTTTTAGAAAAAGCTAAATCATTAGTAAATGAGCTAATTTCTTTAAGCACCACCCATCGTCCAAGCTGTTGAACAGGTGTATCGCTTGCATATTCAGTATTTGTTACTGACCCAAACGCCGTTTGACCGTTATCAGCGACTGCGCCAATGGTTGTTGCTGAGCCACTTGGTACTAAACCGTAGGTGTTTGCATCGCCTTTAGTAATGTTAAAACGGTCTGAAAAGTGCCAACCATTTTTAAGTTTGAGCTTAATACTACCGCCTGAAACATGACCGTCCCAGCCTCGGCCATCACCTAAGTCAATATCGTGTGCTTGTGAATCAGGCCCTGTAAATATTGTTGCTTGGCGATTTAGCGTGCCTAGTTGTGTGTATTGTGCGTCAATACCATCAACATTGAGTGGCGTTGGTAAGTACCACGCGCCGTGGTCGTCAGTTTGGCGGGTATAAAAGTTAAGCTCGCCGTTATCTAAGTTTTTAGTGATGTTAATTGTAAATTGGCTGCCTTTTTCTGACGTAAAGCCCGCATCACGAATACCTGGTGAACTTTTTACATACCCGCCAACCATAAAGTATAAATCGTCAGTAATTTCACCACTCATTACAGCATCAATGCGCTGTAAGTCGTAATCAGAAGTTGTGTATTTAAATAAGCCTTCTGTTTCTTCGCCACCACGTTTTAACCTAAAGTTGGTTGTTAGCCCAGGTTGTCCGTTAGATAAAACAGGGTTTGGCCCACCACGTAGTGCTTCTACAGTTTCAATGGTTTCATCAACACGAAACATTGATGAATTTTCTAAAAACGATAAGGTTGACGCTGGGTAAATTGGTGAACCTTCAATACTTAGCGTTAAAAATGGGGCATCTCCACCGCCAGGAAAACCACGAACAAATACATTCGCACCTGACTCACCACCTGAGCTTTCTACCCAAACTCCAGGTATTGCTTTAAATAAGTCAGCGGTGCTTTTTGGAGACAATTTAATAATTTGTTCACTATCGATATTAGTTACCGCATAGCTGGCATCTATTTTTCTTATTCCAACACCTGTGGGTGTTCCTGATACTACAATACGCTCAACTTTTTGTTTTTCTTGTGTTTGCTCTGCAGCAAATGCGCATTGAGTGCTAAGCGCTAAAGTAATGGCACACGCTAGTGTACTTTTTGCTTTACTGATTTTCATGTGTGTGATCCCGTTTTTAGTGTATTAAACAGTGTATTTCAGCAGTCTTTTTACTAAAAATCATTGTAAATAGGCTGTGTATATTGAAACCTTAGAGATAAATGCAAACGTTTGCAATATTTATTTGTAAATTATTTATGAATTTATATAGTTTATTTATTGAGCTTATTTATATGTTAAACACTTTTTAGGTCGTTGTTCGCGCCAGCAAAAAATAATAATGCTATATTGTCAGCGAGTTAGATAATTGTATTGATCAGTGGTAAGCGACTATTTAGGAAGATCATGAATAACAAAAAAATTAAATTAACTGATTTAGCGAAACTAGCAGGCGTGTCTACCTCTACAGTTTCGCGTGCGCTTAATGATAACCCGCTAATTAAACAAGAAACGCGCGATAAACTTCAGCGCTTAGCTAAAGAGCATAATTTTAGTCTTAATACGGCTGCAAGTCGGTTGCGGACACAAAAAACCAATGTAGTTGCGGTTATAATTAACCTTGACGAACAAACAGAGCAGTCGATTAGCGATCCGTTTTTACTTAAAGTAGTGAGCGAAATTAATCTTGCACTTAATCAGCAAGGGTTAGAGCTTTTACTATCTAATTCAATCATGGCGCAAGACGATTGGGCTAATTATTTTATTAATAGCCGCCGTGCAGACGATATTATTGTTGTAGGTCAAGGTAAAAACCAAACCAATATAGAAAATGCAGCTAACGCAGGTATTCCGCTGGTGGTATGGGGAGATCCTAAAACACCTAGCAACTACCCCATTGTAGGAAGTGACAATTACTTGGGAGGCTTGCAAGCAACAACGCATTTAATAGAGCACGGAGCTAAAAACATCGTATTTTTAGGCGATCCAGAACATGGTGAAATTAGTGAGCGTCATAGAGGGTACTCTGCCGCATTAGCATCTCATAAATTAGAGCAACATGTTGTATCTATTGATATAACAAGTAGCTCAGCGTATCAATCAATCAACCAATTACTGCGTGAAAAAGGCCTTTATTTTGATGCTATAGTTGCATGTAGTGATATGGTTGCCTTAGGTGCCATGAAAGCCTTAAAAGAGCGTTATGTAAGCATTCCTAATGATGTCGCTCTAGTAGGTTTTGATGATATTGCTATGGCCGACATTAGCCACCCTTCATTATCAACTATCCGACAAAACACACAGTACGCAGCCACGCTATTAGTTCAAAAGTTGATGCAGCAACTAGCTGGTGAAAAAGTTGAATCACAAGTAATTGATATTGAACTGATTACCCGCCAATCAAGTAAACGATAGTTTATAAATCATGTTGAGTTAATGTTAAATTTAAAATGCAAACGATTGCATTGATAGCTATTCTAAACTAAACTCAAACCTCACTGATATAAACACACACTGTGTATGCACTTGTTATGGGCATACAATAAAGGTCGTTATAGCGTTTAAATAACGCTTTAAAGCGAGGGTAATTATGAGTAAAACAAAAGTCACACTGGCAATTGCAGCAAGTTACTTTATTTTCGCTATTTTGTTAAATAGCGTGGGCACCGTTATTTTGCAGGCAATAAATACCCTTGGGGTAAGTAAAACAGAAGCTTCAGTGCTTGAGGGGTTTAAAGATTTATCCATTGCGATAATGTCATTTGTAGTGGCTTCGTTTATTCCTCGCCTAGGCTATAAACTGGCCATGCTTGGGGCACTTACTGTTGTTGCCCTTGCTTGTGTAAGTACGGCTTTAATTAGTGACTTTTATGCGTTTAAAATTTTATTTGCCGCCATTGGTTGTGGCTTTGCTGTGGTTAAAGTGTCGGTTTACTCTATTATAGGCCAAGTGACAGATGATGCAAATAGCCACTCTTCATTGTTAAACACCATTGAAGGCATTTTCATGGTTGGTGTGTTAAGTGGCTATTGGATTTTTACTGCTTTTATAGATCCAAACGATTCAACCGCGTGGCTCAACGTTTATTACTTACTGGCAGCGCTAACCCTAATTGTTATAGCGAGCGTAATTGCTGCGCCTATAAAGCCCGCCATTATAAGTAAAACTAAACGCTCCGGTTGGTTCGATTTTATCGCCATGCTTAAGCTAACATATCAACCGTTGGTACTCATATTTATAATTAGCGCTTTTTTATACGTATTAATTGAGCAGGGCGTAGGTACTTGGCTACCCACATTCAATAATGAAGTTTTAAAACTCCCTGTGGCTATTAGTATCCAGCTGGCCAGTATTTTTGCTGCGGCACTTGCATTTGGGCGCTTAGTGGCAGGGCAAGTACTTAAACACATTCACTGGTTTGTTGTATTGAGCAGTTGTTTAATTGCGATGGCTGGCCTCATACTTATTACCCTACCGCTTACTGAGAATGTTACTGAAAATACAGTAATTAGTTTATTTGATGCACCACTTGCTGCATTTATTTTACCGTTAATTGGTTTTTTCATGGCGCCTATTTATCCGGTACTTAACTCAGTTATGCTCAGCGCTCTTGAAAAACATCGCCATGCAGCTATGACTGGTTTAATTGTAGTTTTTTCAGCACTTGGTGGCACAACAGGCTCAATAATAACTGGTTATGTGTTTGAGCACTTTAGTGGCCAGCATGCGTTTTACCTTTCTTTGGTTCCCATTAGTTTGATTTTTATTAGCGTGATTTTTTCAAAAAGCGAACCGACGCTATCTCACAACACGCAACGACAGCTTAACAGTAAGGAAAGTTATGAGTTTTTTTGACAGCCAATTATTTAAAGATGTTCAAATGCAGCATGTATTTAGCGACTGTAAAACATTCGCAGATGCAATTGCGCGTGTTAATTGGCAAAGTGCATGTAAAAGTTATGAGCAATTAGCGCCTTTAACTAATACGCAGCTTAGTGAGTTTGTAAACGCACACTTTATTACTTCCCCAGTGCTAGCAATGGGCACTGAGGCTGATACGACATCGGTTAAACATTATATAAACTCGTTGTGGAGTGGCCTTAGAAGAGAGGCGGATACCCCAAAGCAAGATTCATTACTAGCACTAAAGCACAGCTATATTGTGCCTGGCGGGCGCTTTCAAGAGATTTACTATTGGGATAGTTATTTTACAGCATTGGGTTTAATCGATGCAGATAAAGGTGATGTAGTTGAAGATATGCTACTTAACTTTGTCGATTTAATTAACGATTATGGTTGTATTCCAAATGGTAACCGTCGCTATTATTTATCACGCTCGCAGCCACCGGTTTTAGCACTCATGGTCGAATTATTATGGGAACATACGCATAGTAAATCACTCAATACGCAATGGCTTGCCATGTGTGTTGCAGCACTTGAAAAAGAATATATATTTTGGATGCAAGGCGCTCAGTTGCTTTCGACTAATGTATTGAGCTCAAAGCGGGTAGTAAGAATGCCTTGTGGTGGTATTTTAAATCGTTATTGGGACGATGTAAGTGAGCCAAGGGCAGAGTCACTGCGTGAAGATTTAGCGCTAGCGGAAGGGTTGGCGAAGGAGAAAAAATCTGATTTTTATCGTAATATTCGCGCCGCATGTGAGTCGGGTTGGGACTTTAGTTCTCGTTGGCTTGGTGAATCTAATTTACTAAGCTCTATTCAAACAACTGATATTGTTCCTATAGATTTAAACTGCCTTATGTATAACTTAGAGAATCAGTTAAGCAAATTCTTTCAATTGCTCGGCAATAGTGAACAAGCAGAGCATTACCAATTACTTGCTAGCAATCGCAAGGCGCTTATTAATGCTTACCTTTGGAATGAAGCAACCGGTTTTTTTGTTGATTATAACTGCCGTACAACGACTCAATCTCCAATACTTAGTGCAGCGGCAACTACTGCTTTATTTGTTAATTTAGCCAGTAATGAGCAAGCAACTAAGGTAGCTACAAGATTAGCCAATGAATTTTTAAAAGAGGGTGGCATTGTTACAACTATTACTCAAACGGCTCAGCAGTGGGATAGTCCAAATGGTTGGGCTCCACTACAATGGTTTGCGGTAAAAGGGCTTAATAACTACGGTATAACACAATTGAGTACACATATAATGCAAAATTGGGTAAATATGGTTGAGCAAAACTTTGCAGCAAATAAGTGTTTACTCGAAAAATACAATGTGTGCACACCAGCGGTTTTAGCCGGTGGTGGTGAATATCAAGTACAGCAGGGTTTTGGTTGGACTAATGGTGTAACGGCAAGATTTTATACGTTATTAAATAATCCAGAGTTTTAAATAATTGGGTTACTTATAATTTTTTAATACCATTATCGGATTGTATGTTACCTATAACTTGGGTAATGTTGCATAAACGTTTCATGGATGAAATTTATGTCACATAAAAATCACGTATTTGTAAGAACAACTTTTCAGTCATCTTTCCACTCTCATAGTTACACCGCTATATTAAGAACACTACAAGCGCTGTTTACCGATATAAAAATGGATGACACAGTACCTCAGCTAGAAGAACGATCGCACTATGATTTGTTTTTGATTGATGGCACTAAAAATAATTGGCAAGACCTTATTCCCACCGATTTAATTTGCTTAGCGAAGCACTGTAACGTTGTTGTCTTTAATGTTGAGCGAGAAACGGTATGTGAAAAGAACTTACTTCTCAATCATTTCAATGGCGTATTTTATAAATCGGATCCTCCAGAAGTTATTTTTAAAGGATTAGTTAAAATAAATGCTGGTGAACTCTGGTTTGCACGAAAAATTATTTCAATCGCATTCAATGATATTTTGGCTGTAGCATCATCATTTAACAGTTTGTACGATGGTATAGAAATAAAAAAAGATGATTATGATCATTTAACTAAACGAGAAAAATCGGTTATTTATCTCATAGCGCAAGGTGCCAGTAATAATGCTATTGCCGATAAACTTAATATAAGTGACCACACAGTAAAAACCCATTTATACAGTGCGTTTAAAAAAACTAGTTCGCGTAATCGAGTAGAGCTAGCTAATTGGGCACAACGTTATATTTCTGTTTTACTGCCAATGGCTAAATAATACCAACTTGCATAAATACTTGAACAATTTAATGAATTAAATTGCACTATAACGTCGTTAAAAATTTTTTATTTAGAACAACTAGATACAAAAATTTTTGCCTAGTTCTAGCGTAATTTTCTTAACGTTAAATAGACTTCATATATAAGCAGATTGGTATAACCTTTTCAGGATCAAATTTTTGTATAAATAAGGCGACTTAAAAGTAGCCTTATTTATCTTAATTATTAACTTACTTTTTTGGCCCATAACCCTTTATCAATGCCCTTTGTTATTAGGTCTGTAAGTGCTTTTTCTATTGCTTGGGTAACACAAATACTCATAGGTTCGTTATCACTAAAGCCAGCTTCTGCTTCAGCTAATCGTTTGTAACTTACGTACCTAAAAATCCGGCACGCATTTCTTGGCTCAGTACTTTTTTGCTGGTTGCTACCGATAGTAATACTTGCCCTGTTCGTACATCAACAGCACGTAAGTATATTGAAATAGCATCTTCACGGTAAAGCTCTGATGCGCCTATTCCAAAGTATTCCATACCTAAACCACCTGTTTTTACATTGGTGTCGTAGCTAATAATACCGCCTTCTAAAATTATTTTGGCGGTTGTTAATGGGGGTAAATCTGGTTGATTTGGATTATCTGATTGAGCCGCCCGAATGATTTTTCGCTCTGTTAGTATATTTTGCAGACCCTCACGTTCAACCGGTGTAAACCAATCCGACTCATGTAAGGCTTGTATTAGTATTGAATTAGCCCCCTGAGTTACAGCGGTAGAAAATGAACTCACATTTGTTTGCGGTTTATATTGGCCTGTTTGATCTCTAAATGAATAAACTGAAACAGGAATACTACCCATGGGTTTGGGTAGGTTTTTTAAATCAGAAAAAATTTCTGTTGGTTCTAAGCTCATTGCTTGCTGCTGCTGTGGTGGTATTAAATTTCCCAAACTTGCGCAGCCCGTTACGCTAAGAACTACAATTGTTATAAGTAGTTTATACATTATCCAAACCTCGGTACTTCAATGATCACCACGGTGTCATCAATTATATTTGTTATTCTTACGGTAATGCTATCTGTGGTACTGGTTATAACTTCTATTTGGTAATCGCCACTCATAAATATGGAATCTTGATTGAAAATACTGTCGTCTATGTTTTCACCAAACGCCATATCTGTTATTTCTCTTACCATTCGATTTAAGTAAGTGCGTTCTAAAGAATCTTGAAATTGCTCGGTGTAACTTTTTTCTATTACTGGCGCTTTATGTTTATTTTGAGCTTGTGCTTTGCTAAGTAGCATATTCGCATTGAGAGGATTACCGCCAAAGCTTGGGTTAATTGGGGTATAAATTATTTCAGTCGCGGCGGCTGAAAAGCTTAATGTTGTTATTATAAATATTATTATTCTCATTTTACCATCCATTTATGGCCATATCGGGAGACGACACTGCCATATTTTCACGAGCCATTGCATCAATTACGGTATACACGGCTTGTTCAACACGTTCATCTAATGGCTCCAACCTTCGGCCTAAGTATGTTGCATACACCAGTCTATTGTTCATTATTAAAGAAAGTTTAGTGCCTGCTTTTGGGATTACTGTTTCTTTAATTTCAATATTAAACCCTGCAGTTGAGGGTAAGTCTCGCCAGTAATTTGAGAACTCGTAATAAAATTGATGACCAAAGCGACTAATGCTTCTATCGAGTAATAAACCGTCTATTTCCAACTCATCAGCTGCATAACCTGCAGTGCTAAAAGATAATGAAATTACGAATAAGAAACCAGCGAAGCTATTTTTTTTATTGTTCATAATTAAAAGGGAGAGTTACTCTCCCCAACCTTTGCAATTACATTTGTGTAATTGTTGCCGTATTACCATCACCCATTTGAGTAACAGATACTGTACTGTTAAAGCCAATGACAGCGCCTTCAACAATATTATCGTTACCCAGCTGAGTTACGCTAAATGATACGTTTTCACCGCCAACTAAAAAGGCTGATTGCTCTGTTCCGCCAACCCAGTTATTTTCACCTTGTTGTGAAATATCAATGCTGTGGTCATTGCCTTCAACCATTAAATCAATAACATTCATTTCGCCAGTTTGAGCAATATCAATTTGACTACCGTTACTGTCTAAAATGCCAGCAAGTGTTAGCATTGTTTCATTTAGAGAACCATCTTGAACAATATCAATATCGTTATCGTTTGAAGTAAGTGAAGTGTCTGGGTAAGACGACTCCACAACAGCGGTATTATCTTGGCCTGTTTGTGTTAGATTTATGTCGTTATCAGAGCCATTGAAGTTAACTAAATGTGCTGAGTTAAATTCACCTACCTGATCAATCGTAAATTCATTATCAGAACCTAACACGCCCATGTAAGCGTCATTGAACAAACCATTTTGATTACTTGTTAGCTCATTATTATCACCAATAAGTTCAGCGGTAGCAGTGTTGTATGTATCTACTTGAGTAATGGTTACTTCATTGTTTTGACCTTCAAATAACGCTGAGTCTGCGGTGTTGTTACTGCCTTCTTGGTCAATGTCTATTTCGTTATCATTACCCACAACCGCTGCAAATGTTACAGCATTTGTATTGCCATCTTGTTCAATGGAAAACTCGTTAGCGTCGCCAGAAATAGCACTGAGTGTTACCGCATTACGATCGCCATCTTGCTCAATATCAAGCTCGTTGTCGTTACCTTGTAAAGAACTGACTTTAAAGGTGTTCCAGTAACCTGCTTGCTCTAAATCGAGTGTATTTTGATCGCCAGTGAGCATTGTTATTTCAGCTTCATGCCATTCACCCGTTTGCAGCGAAGTTATTTCGTTGCCATTACCTTGCATATCCATGTTGTAGAACCAATGACCGCCAGTGCCTTGTTCTACTTCAATCAAGTTGTCATCACCAGTTACTGTATTTATAGCTTCGTTATTGACCAAAACACCTTGGCCAACCTGTGTTACAAGTAAGAGGTTATTATTACCAGTAACTTCGGTTATTAATCCATTCGCAGTACCATCTTGAGCGTATGCTTGTGAGTTGCTATCACCAATTGTAGTTACTTCAGCATAGTTACCAAACTGTGCTTGGGTTACTTCTGTATCGTTATTATTGCCTGTTGTTGTGACAAGCATGGTATTGCTATCGCCATTTTGTATTAACAATGCCGTATTATTATTCAATGTTTGAGCAAGTGTCATTGAATTAGCTGTACTTGCAATAGATACCTTGGTGTTAAGTTCAGAGCTAGATACTGATTTATTACCTGTTTCAGCATATGAGGCAAAGCTAGTACTCATTGCAATTGCAACCGCGCAGCTTAGAATTGATTTGTTCAACTTCATTATTTTTCTCCTTGAAATGATAAAATCAAACACCTTAAATGTTATAGGTTTTAATAAGGTATTTGCTGTCTCAGCATGCCGTGCCGATATAATGTTTTGTGATCCGCTTTAGTTACTTATGTAAGTGAGTGAAGCGAAATATATGATTATTGAGTAAGAACGAGTCTTGTCATAAAGCTAACACTGACAAAGTTTAAGCTTAAATTCATAATCAAGTACTAACTGTATTCCTCAATATGAATTTCTTAAATCATCATTTTTTACCAATTTTTTTATTTTATATTTCAAATGGTTAAGCTTATAACCTTGCTTTTTTAGATTTTATTCGAAAAAAGCAGTAAAAAAACATGACCCTATATTGGGTAGAGATAAGTGTAATAAATTCATTATAATGACTGTATTAGGTGTTTTTTTGCCAATTCTAGTTAAAAATAATGGTTTTTTGTTATTTTTAATCTTTATTACTTGTTTAATTTGGTGTTTGGTTGTTTGCTTATATCTTGCCATGTGATCCCTTGTACTTGAAGTAGTGAAAAACTTGCTTAGTGTTTCTAAGCCTTCCCTACTATGGATAGAACAATGAAAACAAAATTATCTATTATTACGCTCGCGCTACTACCTTGTTTAGCTTCTGCAAAGTTACCTGATGCAGGTGCACTGCAACAAGTTACTGCAAGTAGTGACTCTATAATTGTTAAATATAAAAAAATACAACGCCACAAATGCGTAAACAAGTACGCGCTATGGTTAAAGCTAAAATATCGGATTTAAATAATGATGAGGTTGATGATAACTTTACGTCATTATTTTCGGGCCGTTTAGCTAAGTTTAAAGTCTCTGGTATGAGTACCAAAGAAGCTATTGAGCGTTTGAAGTCAAATCAAGCTATTGAATATGTAGAGCCAGATTACCGAGTGAGTATTGCTACAAGCTCTCCTAATGATCCTCGTTTTGATGAACTATGGGGTTTAAATAATGAGGGCCAAACAGGTGGTGTTACAGATGCCGATATTGATGCACCTGAAGCGTGGGACATTTCTATCGGTAGCCGCGATGTTGTAGTGGGTGTTATTGATACAGGTGTTGATTATAGTCATCCAGATTTAGTTGATAACGCATGGGTTAATACGGGCGAAATTGCTGGTGATGGTATTGATAATGACGGCAATGGTTATATTGATGACATTCATGGTATTAACGCGATTACAGATGCTGGCGACCCAATGGATGACCAAGGACATGGTTCTCATGTGTCAGGCACAATCGGTGCAAGCGGTAACAATTCAACGGGTATTGTAGGTGTAAACCAAGAAGTATCTATTGTTGGTTGTAAGTTTTTAGATGCGGCTGGTAATGGCTCAACATCAGATGCAATTAAGTGTATTGACTATATGGTTAACCTTAAAAATTCAGGTGTTAATTTACGTGTTCTAAACAATAGTTGGGGTGGTGGTGGTTTTAGCCAAGCTTTAGCTGATGCAATTACAGTAAGTGAGCAAGCTGACATTTTATTTGTTGCCGCTGCCGGTAATGATGCAGTTGATAATGATGCAAACCCGCATTACCCATCAAGCTATGAACACGAGAGTGTTTTTTCTATTGCGAGTACTGATAGCAGCGATAATTTATCTGACTTCTCACAATGGGGTTTAACCAGTGTTGATATGGGGGCACCTGGTAGTGCTATTTTATCAACAGTCCCGGGTAACGGTTATGCTACTTACTCAGGGACTTCAATGGCAACACCTCATGTTGCAGGTGTTGCTGCACTTGTGTTGTCAATCAACCCAGATTTAACAACCACAGAACTTAAACAGTTATTGATGAGCAGTGGTGATGTAAATACTGCATTACAAGGTAAAACGGTTGCTGGCACTCGACTCAATGCAAACCAAGCATTACTTGATGCAGACCCAACCCCGAGTTTTATAATGTCTGTGACACCTGTATCACAGCAAAAAACAGTAGGCGAAACTGCATCGTATACATTTGAAATAGGTTCTATTGCACAGTGGGATGGTGAAGTAACACTTGATCTAACATCTAGTCTTGGTGGTGCATATTTATCTGCATTAACAGCACGTCCAGGCGAAACAGTACAGCTTAGTGTTGAGACCGATGAAAATACGCCATGGGGTGATTATGAGTTTACTGTTACAGCAACATCAGATGATATTGTTAAAGAAAAAACAGTAAGTTTAATGTTACAACCTGCTGGTTTAAATGACTTTACGTATAGTAATGAAGAAAATCTACCGATCCCTGATAACGATCCATTAGGCGTTAATTCGGTTATCACAGTTGCTGATGATTTAACTATTTTTGGTACTTCAGCAGATGTAAATATCACACATACGTGGTCTGGCGATTTAGTACTTACACTTATTTCACCGCAAGGCTCTGAAGTCACTCTACAAAGTAATCAAGGTGGTAGCGAAGACGATATTGTTAAAACGTTTACATCAAGTGTATTTAATGGCGAAGTAGGAACCGGTGATTGGACATTAAATGTTGTCGATACGGCAGGTATAGATACAGGTAATATTAATAGTTGGTCACTTACGTTCAGTGCTATTGGTGAAGTAGGTGCACAACCACCTCTTGCTAGTTTCACTGTTGATACACAAGGGTTAACCGCTGCATTTGTAGACACAAGCAGTGATGCTAATAATGATATAACACAGTGGAGCTGGAACTTTGGTGATGGTGCAACATCAACTGACTCAAGACCAGTACATGCCTATGCCCAATCAGGTAGTTACGATGTAGAGTTAACGGTTACAGATAGTGAAGGTAATACTGATTCATTTACTCAAACGGTTGTTGTAAGTGACGTGACCCTTGAGCTGAACTTAAAACGCGCTAACAAAACACGTTTAGGTACAATGCGTGTAGAACTTAGCTGGGAAGAAGTGGGTGCAGAGTCATTAAGCGTTTACCGTAATGGCGAGTTAGTTGATACCGTTTCAGATAACGGTCGTTACCGTGATTACGTGCGTGGAGCTACGTTACCATCGTACGATTACCAATTATGTGTAACAGAAAATGTGTGTTCAAATATCATCACCGTTTCTTTTGAATAAACTTTATTACATCTAAAGTAATTTAAGCCCAGCAAAGCTGGGCTTTTTTATGTTTACGATGAGGGTAATAAGTAATTAGAATTTATTTTTAATGGATTACAGCTATGCTTTTTTATACGGGTGGGTTTTAAGCCAGTGCTCGGCTATTTGTTCACGCGTGGCAAACCAAACTTGCTCATGCGATCGGGCATATTCTAAAAACCGTGCTAATGCTTTTATTCTTCCTGGTCTGCCAATTAAGCGACAATGCAAACCTATCGACATCATTTTTGGGGCGTTTTCACCTTGTGGGTCGCCTTCTTCATAAAGCGTATCAAAGGCATCTTTTAAATAATTATAAAATTGATCCCCGGCATTAAAGCCCTGCACGGCAGCAAAGCGCATGTCGTTTACATCAAGCGTGTAGGGCACTATTAACTGTGGTTTACCTTCTTTAATACTGTAAAAAGGTAGGTCGTCGCTGTAATCGTCGGCATCATATAAAAAATTACCATTTTCAACTACAAGTGCTGCGGTATTTGGGCTAGTTCGGCCGGTATACCAGCCTTTGGGCTTTTTACCGGTAAGCGTTTGAATGATCTCAATGGCTTGTTGCATGTGCTCGCGCTCGGTTTGCTTATCTATATTTTGATAATTAATCCAGCGCAGGCCATGGCTTGCAATTTCGTGACCCGCTTCAACAAATGCTTTAGCTATATCGGGGTGGCGCTCAAGGGCCATCGCCACTGCAAAAATGGTGACCGGTATATCGTATTTTTTAAATAAACGCAGTAGCCTCCACGCGCCAGCGCGTGAGCCATATTCGTAAATAGACTCCATGCTTATATGGCGGTCTTCAACATGCGGGGCAGTGACTATTTCTGATAAAAACGTTTCAGCCGCAGCATCACCATGCAGCACGCAGTTTTCGCCGCCTTCTTCGTAATTTAATACCACTTGGACGGCAATACGTGCTTTATTGGGCCAATTTGCATGGGGTACATCAGGGCCATAACCAATTAAATCGCGCGGGTAGTTTTTAAATTGCTCACTCATTTTATTGCTCCTTTTTAAGTGCTGTGAGCCAAGACCCGAGCGTTTCGCGCTCTGTGTCAGTCATTTGGGTCATATTAGCCAGTGGCATGTCTTTGGTTATAACCGCGCGGGTATGAATAAGCGTGCTGGCTTTTTTACATCACTAATAGAGTTGAGCTTAAAGCCTAGCGGCGCTGTTTGAAAAAGCGCAGAGGTGGGTGTTTCGCTGTGGCACTGTGTACAGTGCTTACTAATTATATCCCACGTTTGTGCGTCGGTAATACTTGCTTGTAAAGGGGCGCTTTTGCCTGCATTAGTTGGTGTACTGGGCCAAGGGGCTATGGCGAGCATAAGAGCAAAAAATGCTGCAATACCGCTTACAAGTACTGAGGGTTTATTAACGCCTTGATGTTTTAAGTTAAAGTAATGGCGTATCCACATACCAATACCAAACAGCGCAATTAAAATAAGCCAGCCAAAGTTGTGGCTATACGTGTAAGGAAAGTGATTGCTAAGCATAATAAATACCACAGGTAACGTGGCGTAGTTATTATGTATAGAACACAGCTTTGCCTTTAAACCTGGCGCTGAATCAGGGATTCTACCCTCTTCTACTTCACTCACCATATAGCGCTGGCCTGGCATAATAATGTGATACACATTACCCACCATACACGTGCCAATAAGTGCACCTACATGAATATAAACAGCGCGGTCGCTAAATAATTGATCAACCCCAAAAGTCCATAGAGCTAATAAACCAATAACTACAGCAATAAACACTTTGCCGTTTTCGACCAGAGGGGTTTTACACAATAAACGATAAACACCATAGCCTAAGCCAATAAAACCAAGTGATGCGCCAATAGCTGCAAATTTACTTAGCTCACTTTTACTGTTATCAATTAAGTAAACATCGGCGCCAACATAATAAAGTAAGCTAAATAACAATATACCGGTGATCCACGTTGTGTAGGCTTCCCACTTAAACCAATGCAGGGTGTGAGGCATTTGTTCAGGGCCATTTTGATACTTAGCCACTTCGTAAAAGCCACCACCATGCACGGCCCATAAATCGCCTTTTATGCCTTTATCTATTTTCCACTGCGGTGGTGTTTGTAGGTTGTTATCAAGCCATGCAAAATAAAATGAAGCGCCAATCCATGCTATACCAGCAATAACATGAAAATAACGCAGTACTAAATGAGCAAGCTCAAATAAATAGTTTTCCATAACGGTTAAGCCTCTTCTAATACCGGTGAGCGGGTGTCTGAAAATTGATTGTTATCATCGCGCTTATACACACTTTTACCCATAATGTAGGTTTGCTCAACGCAGCGGTCGTCGCCTAACATCATCATTGCAAATAGTTTTTCATGCAGGGTTTTGGCATGTTGTATTCTAAATTTTAAAAATGAAGTTGCTGAACAATCCATCACAATAAAATCGGCCTCACAACCGGCTTCAAAATTACCAATTGTCCCTTCTAAATCAAGTGCTCTGGCACCGCCGAGAGTTGCTAAATACAGGCCTTTAAATGCTGAAAAACGTTGGCCTTGTAATTGCTGAATTTTGTACGCTTCGTTACCTGTTTGTAACATAGAAAAGCTTGTTCCTGCGCCTACATCGGTACCCATGCCTACGTTTATGCCATGCTCTTCACAGGCTTTTAAATTTAAAAGTCCTGATCCTAAAAATAGGTTTGAGGTAGGGCAGTGCGATATTGCCGCATTGTTATCTGCAAGGCAGCAAAGCTCGCGCTCAGATAAATGAATACTATGGGCAAATACTGAGCGTTTACGTACCATTTTTGCTTGCTCGTACACGCCTAAGTAATCATCAAACTCTGGGAATAACTCTTTTACCCATTCGCACTCGTCTTTGTTTTCAGATAGATGAGTGTGCAGGTAGGTGTCTGGGTATTCTTCAAGTAACTGAGTGCATTTTTGTAATTGTTCTGGGGTTGATGTGGGGGCAAAACGCGGCGTAACTGCGTAGCTTAACCTATCAATATTGTGCCATTTTTCGATGAGGGCTTTAGATTCGTCATAACTTGTTTGCGCGCAATCAGATAAGTCGTCAGGGCAGTTACGATCCATCATTACTTTACCGGCAATCATGCGTAAATTGCGTTTTTGTGATTCTTTAAAAAACGCATCAACCGATTGCGGATGCACTGTGCCAAATACAAGGGCAGTGGTTGTGCCATTACGCAGCAGCTCGTCTAAAAAGCGGTTAGATATCTCTTTTGAATAATGCTTACACGTGAACTTTTTCTCTGTCGGAAACGCATACTCGGTTAACCAACTTAGCAGTTGCTCGCCGTACGCACCCACCATTTCGGTTTGTGGTAAGTGTATGTGGGTGTCAATCATACCAGGCATAACGAGTTTGCCATCGTGGCGGATAACACGCGCTGATTTATCAATTGTTGGCAGTATGTCGTGCTCGTAGCCAAGCTTAACTACTTTGCCGTGCTTGATAACTAATGCGCCTTTTTCAAAAAAACGATGGGCGTTTTCGCCAGCAATGGCAGGGTCGTCAACAAAGTCGAGTATATCGGCACAAACTACTGTTAAGTTATTATTGTTTTGCGTGCTCATTATTAGCTACCTCTGTATGTAGAGTAGCCAAACGGGCTAAGCAACAACGGAATATGGTGATGTTTAGTATCTTGTAATCTAAACGTTATTTGCGCCTCTGGGTAAAACGCAGGGGTAGGTTGGTTTTGGTAATAACTATCTAAATCAAATACTAGCTTATAGGTTGCAAATTCTACTTCTGTATTTAGCCAGTCGGTAATACGCCCATCGGAATCGGTTTTGCTTTGGGTTAGTTGTACCCATTCGTTATTTGTAAGTTTAAATAGCTTAACAGCAACGTTTGCTGCTGGTTTTCCGGTGCTGGTATTGAGTATATGGGTGGTTATAGGGCTTTTGCTCATAGCAGTGACTCCAATCTTATTTTTGTTATTTTGGCTTGTTCGCCCGCGGCTATATTTAGCTCTGTACTGCGGGTGTTGTGTATGCGCTGCTCTATGAGTTCGAGCATTTGTTCGGCCGTTTTACCGGTGGCGCACACAATAAAAATAAAGCCAAACTTGTTCAGGTACTCTTTATTGAGGGCAATCATTTTGGTAAGTACGGCTTCGTTTGCTTTGCTCATACCCGATTGCTCATGCCCCGCTTTTTGTGCGGTAGCAGCGTATTTTTTGCTAAGGGTTGATAAGTCGCCTATTTGCGGGTGGCCTTCAAAGGCAGCTAAATAGTCGCTTTCGCCAAGGCTATCCCATATGCTTTGTGCGCATTCAAACAGCTGCTGAGCACTTTTAAATGGCATTGCTTTTACCATGCCCGCCACCCAGTTAGGGGCCGCGCAGCAATGCTCAAGTGCTTGTTTTACTTGTGCATCATTTAGCGTATTTATTTGTAAACTACTCATGCGTTTACTTCCTCTTGCGTGGTGCTAATTAAGGCATTTTTTAGTGTGCGCCATTGCAAGCCTTGGCGTTTTGGCTCTTGGGTTTGCATAGCCTGATAAAGGCCAATTAGCTGTCCACTAATCGAAATAGCCACTTCCATTGGTAATTTGCCCGTAATGTTATTAAGCCCAACAGGGCAGGTCATTTGCTGTATTTGGTCGGCTGTAAAATCGCGATGGGCTAGGCGTTGCTTAAAACGTTTGGCTTTAGTGTCAGAGCCAATGACGCCCAGCCAATTGGCATCAGCGCGTTTAATAATGGCTTGGGTGAGTGCAAAGTCGAGCTGGTGGTTATGGGTTAATATTAAGTAATTGTTAGCTTTTGGTGCGCGTTTTACTTGCTCTGTTGGTTCTTCATCAACCACTTTTACTACGTTATTTGGAATAGCTTGTGGGAATACATCGGCGCGGCTATCTATCCAGCGTATGCGCATAGGTAGTTGTGCCAATATACCAATAAGCGCCTGTGCTACGTGGCCTGCGCCATAAATGTCTAAGGTAAAGCGCTCGCATTGCATGCATTCAAGCATAACGGTGGCAGCCCCGCCGCAGCACTGGCCTAAATTTGCACCTAGGTTAAATTGCTCAATTACTTGGGCGGCTTCGCCTTTGGCAAGTAGTTCGCGGGCTTTTTCTATTACTACGTACTCAAGATGGCCGCCGCCAAGGGTGTCGTAAATATGCTCGCCGCTTATTACCATTTTTGAGCCTGTGCCACGTGGGGTTGAGCCATTAGTGCCAAGTACCGTGGCAATTACATAATTAGTGCCGCTTTGTTCGTGCTCGTTTATAGCCTGCGCCCAGTTTTGCGTATGAAAACCCTGAAACGACTCATTTAAATTAGTCATGTTGATTCTCCTTAAACCAGCTAGCGGTTTGCTCAATTGCATTTAATACTCGCTCTGGGGTTGCGGGTGTATCCAGTGGGGCTGTGTATTTGTAATCAGCCACACTGCTTATGGCATTACGAATAGCGCTCCATACACTAAAGGCCAGCATAAATGGCGGCTCGCCTACGGCTTTTGATCTAAACACGGTGGTTTCTGGATTTGCTGAGTTATAAAGATTGACGTTAAATTCGGCAGGGGTATCGCCAATGGCTGGTATTTTGTAGTTGGCAGGGCCAAAGCTTGCAAGTTGGCCTTTGTCATTCCATTGTAAGTCTTCGGTTGTTAGCCAGCCCATACCTTGTACAAAGGCGCCTTCAATTTGCCCTATATCAAGTGCTGGATTAATTGAACTGCCTACATCGTGCAGTATGTCAACGCGGGTTACCGTGTTTTCGCCGGTTAGGGTATCTACTTCTACTTCACTGAGTGCTACGCCGTGAGCGTAGTAAAAAAATGGGCGGCCTTCGCCTTTGGCTCTATCGTAATGAATTTTTGGTGTGGCGTAATAACCGGTAGATGAAAGCGATATACGATTCATGTAAGCAAGGTTTGCAAGTTCGCTAAAGCTAATTTCACCTTTACTAAAAGTAATGAGGTTATCTTTAAATGTAATACTTTGGCTGTCTACTTCAAAGTGCTCGGTAATAAAATCAATTAAGCGCCCTTTTATTGTGTTTACTGCATTTAGCGCCGCCATACCGTTTAAGTCGGTACCACTTGAGGCCGCTGTTGGTGAAGTGTTTGGCACCTTGTCGGTACGCGTAGCGCTAATACTTACCGCGTTAAAATCGACCCCAAAACCATGGGCTACAATTTGCGCAATTTTGGTGTTTAGCCCTTGGCCCATTTCGGTGCCGCCGTGGTTTAAATGTATAGAGCCATCGCTATATACATGTACTAATGCACCAGCTTGGTTTAAATGTTGTACGGTAAACGAAATACCGTATTTAACCGGCGTCATCGCAAAGCCTTTTTTGATAATAGGTGACGATACGTTAAATGCTTTAATAGCCTCTTTACGTGCCCAGTAGTCACCCGACTCCTCAAGCTGGTTTATCATATCTATTAAAATATGTTGCTCTACGGTTTGATGGTACGGCGTGGTATCGCGGCCTTTTTTATATAAATTGAGTTTTCGGATCTCAAGCGGATCTTTACCTAATTTGGCGGCTATATCGTCCATTATTAGCTCGCCCATAATCATTCCTTGCGGGCCACCAAATCCTCTAAATGCGGTATGGCTTACGGTATTTACTTTACAGCGATTACCCTTGATTGTGGCGGCTGGGTAGTAGTAGGCGTTATCGGCATGAAACATGGCACGGTCTATAATTGCATCAGATAAATCTGGCGAGTAGCCACAAAACCCATTTACGGTAATGTCGGCACCTTCTATTAAACCATTTTCGTCAAAACCAACATGGTATTGATTATAAAAAGGGTGGCGCTTACCGGTTAATTTAAAATCGTCGCTACGGGCTAGGCGCATTTTTACTGCGCAACCAAGGTGGTAAACCGCAAGGGCTGCAAGGCATGCCCATGGTGCGCCTTGGGTTTCTTTGCCGCCAAAAGCACCGCCCATCCGGCGGGTTTCTACGTTTACAAAGCTAAATGGCTTTTTTAAAATTTTAGCAACTAAGTGTTGAACCTCAGTAGGGTGTTGCGTAGAACACTGAACATGGATGCCCCCGTCGTTATCAGGTTGCGCCAGCGCTATTTGCCCCTCAAGGTAAAAGTGTTCTTGCCCGCCTATGTTTATTTCGCCTTTAAGCTGGTGGGCTGCGTTATTAATGGCGTTTTCGCTGTTACCACGGTTAAGTGAATGGGGCGGCCTTACCCAATGCTCTTTGCTAATAGCTTCTTTAATATCGAGTATGGGTGTGGTTTGCTCGCACTCTATAACCACTAAACGTGCCGCGCGACGTGCTATGGTGTAGCTGTCGGCAACGACAATTAATACAGGTTGTCCGTGGTATTGAATTTCATGGTTAGTGAGTAATACGTCACCAGGAAATACCGGGCCAATATCTAATTTACCCGGTACATCTTCGGCCGATAAAATGCGTTTAACGCCTTCAACTGCCAGTGCGTGACTAGTATCTATTGATTTAATAAAGCCGCTTGTAACAGGCGCAAGTACAGGGTAGGCATGTAGGCAACCGTAAGGCTCAGGGTTATCGTCGGCAAAATTTGCACTGCCACAAACTTGTTTAATAGCGCTTTCGTGATATTTAGATTGTCCAACGCTACCACCTTGGGCTTTTAGTTTATCCATTTCAAAGTGACGCATGTGAGATCCTCGTAATGGCAATGTTGTTATTGTTTTTACTGCTACTTGGCTGTGCATCGCAAAACTCAATTCCAATACGCTGTAGCAAATTTTTGCTTACCGTACTGCGGTAATGTGCGCTGCTGCGTACATCGCTCATGGGTGCAAAGTCATCGTTTACAGCGGTAGCTGCATCTATGAAAGTGCTCACTTGTAATGATTGAGATATCAGCTTTTTCTCAATATGCTGCGCGCGTTTAGGAATAGCCGCCATCCCACCCATAGCGCAGCGAGCTTGAGTGATCATGTTTTGTGAATGCTCTATAGCAAGCACCAAGCAAACGGTAGATATATCGTCTTCAAATCGTTTTGATATTTTATGACATGCCAGTTTTAGTGACTCTGCTCGCTTTGGGATGGTGAACTTACTAATTACTTCATCGCTTTTAAGAACCGTTTTTTTGTAATCAATAAAGTAGTCGGCAACTTTAATAGTGCGCGTGCCTGCGCTGCTCAATAAATCCATTGATGCATTAAGAGCAATTAAAAGGGAGCTGGATCGCCAATTGGTGAGGCATTCCCTATGCTGCCACCCAGTGTGCCGCTGTTACGTACTTGGCTTGATCCTAAGCGTTCAAATAGCTCTTTTGACTCAGGGTAATGGTTATAAAATGCCTCAACAAATTGGCTATAAGGTAGTGCTGCACCAATGTGTAACTCACCGTTATTATCTGCCAAGGTACAAAGTTCCTTTACTTGGCTAAGGGAGATAATTACATCCGGTAAAAGCATGTTTTGGCTAAGCTCAATGGCAAAGTCGGTGCCACCAGCAACTAAATGTGCATAAGGATAAAGCGCTTTTAGCTCAACAAGTTGTTGGGCAGTTTGTGGTAAATAGAATTTGCGAGGGCCATTTTTTAAAAATGGAACATCGTAATCATATTGCGTATTAAGTGACGCTTTAAATTTTGCGGCCATTGTTGAGTACGGTTCAGCTTTACGCTCATAGCTATAGGCTTTTTCGGCTGCAAGTAATATTGGGCTATAGCCTGTACAACGGCATAAGTTACCGCCAAGTGCATGAATAACCGCTTTTTTACCGGGGTACGTAGGCTCATTAATATAAAGAGCCAACAAACTCATTATTATACCAGGCGTACAAAAACCACATTGCGAACCATGGCACTCTACCAGCGCGCGCTGCACAGGGTGTAAATCGGTTAAATTTGGGTATAAACCAGTAGTCACAGCTTCTACTGTTACTATATGTTTTGCATGCGCATTACCTAATAACAGTAAGCAACTGTTCATTGTTTTGTATTGCCAGCTAGCTTGCCCGTTTGCATTTATACGCTCTTCACCCACTAAAATAGTGCACGCGCCACAGTCGCCAGTTGCACAGCCTTCTTTGGTGCCCATTTTCCCTTTTTTGGTGCGAAGCCAGTCCAAAATGGTGAGACTTGGCGAACATTCTTGTATTTCAATTGGCGTGTTATTTAATAAAAATTGAATCACACAGACCCCCTTAATTTTTATAAAGCCCTGATACATAAAGGCTTGGCGTATGTTTTTTCTTGTTGTTTGCGCACGGGTAACAAAAATACTTTTTCATCTTTAGTTAGCTTATTGCAGTTACTATGCCATTGTTGACCGCTTGGTCAGTTGGTGATTCGAAGCGGCAAAATTGTCGAGGTGTAGGTAATAACGGCGTAGCCTTAAAAATAAAGCTAGGTAAAGTGGATGCTTTTAATATGTGGGTCCAAAGGTGAAAATGGTGCTGGTAAAAACACATTAATGAAAATGCTTTATGGTGTGATTAAACCTGACCAAGGGGACATGTTTTTTATAATGAATATAAAAGAACTTGCTGATACGCGCGATTTAGCAGCACGCTTGCGGTTCGAGTTATAACAACGTCAACACGTTATGGTATGTTATTAAAATCACATAAACATTTGAATAACCTAAATTAATTGTGTTAAATTACGATTAAATGAAAATGCGGACTTGATTTAAATGGACTCTCAAATTGATTTTTCTACCTACACTTTAGATGAGCTTTACTCATCAGCGAAAGCTATAGATCGCGAAGCCTACCCAGATCGAGCAAAAGAAATAGACAACTTAATTAAAACGCGAGAAGCGCAGAGCCCATCTGTAAATGTTGTATCAAAAGTAGCAGGAGAAAAAGCAACGCGCTCAGATAGGTTAGTGGCTGCTATTGTTGATGGCGTTTTAGGTGTTGTTTGTTTTGTACCTGTATTCATGCTCGTAGGGTTTGATAATTTAAGCCAACCAACACTTACTTTATCTGCAGGTTTGCTAGGTTATGGCATATTAAGCACGTTAGTGCTTCATGGTTACCTTATGTACCAACGCGGACAAACAATTGGTAAATCTTTACTGTCTATCCGTATTGAAAATTTAGATGGTACACAAGCAAGCTTTACTACAATTTACTTTAAACGCATGCTTTGTATGCAACTATTATCACTTGTCCCTTCGGTAGGTCAGTTTATAGCTGGTTTTGTTAATCCATTATTTATATTTGGAAAAGATAAACGATGTTTACATGATCATTTAGCGGGAACAAAAGTGAGTTATGTAGATTAATCAAGATATTAATTAGGACAACTTTGCCCGGATTTAAGTTTGATTAGCAAAAGTTACAAAATGGCGTATTTCACTAAATTGGTAATATAATTAATAAACCTTACCGATTGTTTTTTGACTAGTAACCAAGGATGATTATGAAAAACAACACACAGCTAATTTTAGCACTAGCGGCTTCTTTAATTTGTTACTCAACATATATATTATTCATTGGGTTTCTTACTGCGGCGAAAAGCAATGAGGTGATAAATGAGAATATTTAGGAAAACAAACGAGTTTGATAAACTGTCGAGGTGTTACGCATGTATTAAATGTGGTACTTGGGTGAGCATAAAAGCCCAAAACTGTATGCAGTGCCAGCATAGTTTTACCAATAATGATAAAAGCTCAATGCAAACACTCTATAATCAAAATAAAGAACAAAACTGGCAACATGCAATATTGCCTATTATTTTTGTAATATTGGTAATAGCTTTATTGTTCATTTAATTTTTGCTTAAAATTTAAAAGTGCTCGACTGCAACTCTGTAACAAAATCCCTCTGTACTTTAACGTGTAAAAACTACCCATAATTAAAATAATTACTCTTGTTAATCCTTCACTAAATATCACATAGCTAACGTTTTTTAATAAATGAACTAAGCTTATAAATTTCAGTCACTTAAATTGTGAGTTTATTTATATTTACTCAGTTTTTTGGCACGTAAGTTGATACAACTCCTAATAAACTTTAAAAAGGAATTACCATGACTGCTGAATACTTTATGGTACTAGGGTTACTCGGTGTTGCATTTTTTGCTGTTGCAGGGGCATTGCTTGGGTATGAAAAAAACATTAGTGGCTTTGGCGTCGTAGTGGTTGCAACTGTTACAGCATTAGGGGGCGGTACCCTCAGAGATATACTTTTAAACAAACCGGTATTTTGGATTGCTACCCCACAGTATTTATATTCAACCTATGGGGCCGTTATAGCAACAATTGCATTTATTCGATATTTACCGCGCGTTAATAATTACTACTTTTTGTTGGTAGACGCTGTGGGTATGGCGCTATTTAATATTATGGGGATAGAAAAAGCACTCATTAATGGCTCTGGCATGGTGGTCGCAATTACCATGGGTATCACTACAGGTATATTTGGTGGTTTAATACGTGACGTAATTTGCCGTGAAGTACCAACTGTTATGCGCAGCGAACCTTACGCCTCTGCGTGTTTAGCGGGTGGCGCAGTTTATGCTGCTTTATTTAGCCTTAATGTAGATTACATTTGGTGTATTTTAGGCTCATTTTTCACGACTATCTTTTTAAGATTAGGCTCTTTGCATTGGGGTTGGCATTTAACTATTTTCAGAAAAAAGACTTCAGAGATCAAAGCGACTAATTTTAGCTACGAATAGCCCGCGTTTGCATGTGGTACTCGTAATTATCCTCATCCGTTATAGTAAAACCCAGCCGCTTATAAAGTCCTAATGCTGGGTTGTTTTTAAGCACTGTGAGTTTAATGGGTTTTGACTGCGCATTTGTAATAACTTGTTCAATAACCGCTTTCCCATACCCTTTGTTTTGGTGCAATGGATGTATTTGTAATTGCATTATTTCAACGTGTTGAGCGTGCGTTTGGTATTTTAAAGTACCAATTGGTACCTCATTTATAACTATAAGATGGGAGCAGTCATATTGATCATCAAGCCTTAAAACATGCTGTTGATCTGTTAAAAATAACCCGGCATTTTCTAAGTGTTCAATCATAGTTAGTTTTCTGAGGCTTAATAAGTAGTCTCGGTCTGAATATGCTGCCTTTATAAATTTAAAAACCATAGTGCTCCCTTGCAACAGCCTCAATGTTTATATTTGTAGAACGAACTAAAATAAGTGCGCAGTATTAAATGTGCAAGCCAAACTAACAAGGCAATATTACCAATACCCAAGTGCTTTCCACCAAAGCCCGCCAATAATTCCCCATACACTTAAATTAATAACGCTCATTATAAGGCCCATTACCCACCAGTCTTTTAACGATACATAGCCTGAGCCAAACACTATGGGTGATGTGCCTGTTGCGTAATGCGTTAACGACATCATGAGTGATGAAGCGCCAGCTAACAGTAAACCTAAAAATAAAGGCGGAGCGCCAAGCGCTAAACCTGCGGCGTAAAATGCGGCAAACATAGCAGTAATATGTGCTGTGGTACTGGCAAAAAAGTAATGAGCGTAAAAATACACAGCTACCAATATAATAGCCGATACAATCCAGTCAAAGCCCAGTTGCGCAATATTGCTCTCAACAAGTGTTGAAAACCACGTTACCAAACCTAGTTTATTTAAAAAAGTGGCCATCATTACTAATGCTGAAAACCAAACAACGGTATCCCACGCAGACTTTTCTTTAAGTACATCGTCCCAGCTTAATACACCAGTCACTAATAATACCGACAAACCCAAAAAAGCCACTGCGGTTGTGTTAACTGCGTAGTCAGCCCCTAAAATCATTGCAGGCACGCCGGCCCATAAAATAAGCAGCATGGCAAAAACACCCACCATTATTTTTTCGCCGTAACTCATTGGGCCCATTTCAGTTAATTTAGATTCTGCGTAGGTTTTAGCGTCGGGCGTACTTTTAACTTCAGGTGGGTAAATGGCATAAACAACCAAAGGCACAAGGGCAATACATAGCAAACCAGGAACAAGCGCTGCGAGCGCCCACGTACTCCAAGTAATACTGATATTTGCACCAGTAGCATCTGCAATAAGTTTTACAATTAGCGGGTTTGGCGCAGTCGCTGTAATAAACATAGCTGATGTAATAGGGTTTATATGGTAGCTCACTAAAGCAAGGTAGTGCCCAATTTTACGAGATGTGCCTTCCTCAGGGGATGAGCCAAAGCTTGTTGCTATAGACTTCATTATTGGGTGAATAATAGCGCCGCCTCGCGCGGTATTGCTTGGCGTTACAGGCGCTATAACAAGTTCAGAAAGTGCGAGTGCATAGCCAATACCAACTGTTTTTTTACCAAAAAGAGAAATAAAATTATAGCCAATACGATTTCCCAAACCTGTTTTAGCTAAACCCCGAGAAATAATAATAGCAATACCAATCAACCAAATTAATGAATTAGAAAAGCCACTTAATGCATCTTTAATAGCGCCAGATGGGCTGTCATTAGTTACGCCGGTTAATGCAACAGAGGTAATAGCTAAAATAGCAATGGCGCCGATTGGCATTGCTTTACCAATAATGGCAACTACAGTACCAATAAATAAAGCGAGCAAATGCCATGCGTTTTCAGTTACACCTTGCGGAGGCGGTACAGCAAACCAAAGTAGTAAAACAATGGCTATAGAAATCAGTCCAGAGGTAACTCGAATATCAGTACCCTTCATTAAAAATGTCCCTAAGTTTTAGAAATGCATGCATTCTGTGTATTGAAAAGGCAACGTTATTCTACTTCATTTAATAATAAAAAAATGACGCACATCATATGAAAATTAAACTTATTTAATTTTCATATTAAAGAGGTAATAAACCATAAACTAAAATGAATAATTAAGTTACCCGATGAGAGCTTACGTTGTGCTTAATCAACTCTTATATTTTTAAGAGTTAGCTTGAATTGTTTTATCGGCTCGTAAGGTCTTTATAAGCCTCAACGAATACTTGGAAATACAATGAACTTAAAACTAACCAACAACGTGATTACTTTTTTATTAGCGAGTAGCTTTTTGCTACTTGGCTTGTCGTTTGCGTTAGGAGCAAATTCTAATACGTTAACGGCTACGTTTAGTTTTTATAACGTTGATTCGCTAATGTCTGTATCTGCATTAGGTTTGATTAGTGGCTCATTTATGATTGCCTTAGCGTTTGCCACTGTGCTCGCTCGCCTTAAATTAATGAAACCTACGCCAGCACTTTTACTTGCAGCAGTTATAAGTTTGGTTGCTTTATTTACCTTGTTTGCCAGTAACCGTTGGATGGCTCAACTTGGTGGCTTTCCAATCATTGGTAGCGGGCAGGGCATAATTAAATACTTTGCTGTAGTGCCTTTGTATTTATTTTTGTTTTATAAAGACAAACTTACCGACAAACAACACGTACTTTTAAACTTTATACCGGTTGCTATGGTTTTATTGTGGATCGGCGGCATGAAGTTTTACGAGTTTGAAGCAAAAGGCATTGTAAGTTTAGTAGAAACCTCACCGTTTATGTCGTGGTTATACACGGTATTTAGCGTACAAGGCGCGTCTAACGTGATTGGCGGGTTTGATGTATTATTTGCTGTGTTATTGGGCTTAGGGCTATTTTTAAATAATAAAAAGCTAATTATTGTAAGTGGCTTAGCATGTTTAAGCGTATTTATGATGACCCAAACATTCTTAATTACCGCCACCGGTGCATTTAGTTCTTCTACTTTATTGGAGCGTTTAGGGCAATTTGTAATTAAAGATTTGTGGTATATAGCCAACCTTGTTGTTATTGCTTTTTTAATGATTTTTAAACCGGCTAAATAACATATAAAGAGGACATTATGATCAGTTGCAACCAATACGACTACATCGAAATTGCTTGTATGCACCATTTAAGCATTGAGCTTATATTAAAAAATGGTGATGGTGTATGTGGCGTAGCAACTGACACAAAACGCAATGCTAATAGAGACGAATGCATAGTTGTTAACGTAAATAGCGAGCTGCAACTCATTGTGCTCACTACAATCAGCGTACTTAAAGCGCGTGAGAAAAACCCATACTTTGACCACGTGAATTTTGATGTAAAGTAAACACCTCACTCATTCGTTTTATTATAAACACCCCAGCGAGCCTGTATCATTAATATGTTAAGGCTCGCTTATCTCACCAATGCTTTAGCTAATTACGCGCTAAATACATAAAGCCAAAATTTTTCTATTACTTCTTTTGTTCTTTACACGAGTTTGTCTACCGAATAAGGCTAAACGCCAACTATTAAAGCGTATAAAGCCCCTAACAAGTAGTAAGTAAACCTTCAAAGCGAGCTGTTTATATAAACAGCTATTTTAGTTTGTCCAATAACATTATTAAAAGTCGTTTTGGTGCAAAATAACAAAGGCTTTTCATTACATGCCTAATTACTTGTTTACATTGAAGTTATTTAGTGGAATTATTGAGCAATGTAATATACGCCGTTTTGGGGTGTTATAAACCCCCAAAGTGGTGTTCAATAAGCTGTTAGGCTTCTCAAGGATGCAATGCATGGAATCTTTTATCGAGTTAATTTCAAAAGTGCCTAATGTGATTTGGAGTGCAGTCATTGCGTCCTTACTTACGTTTCTAGGTGTTTTATGGACAAATAAAGGTAATGAAAAACGACAAACTGCGTTACTTGAACACGAAAAGCAAAAGTATCAATCAGAGCAAAAGTTAGCCTTAAAGAAAGAAGTATTTTTAAACGTAGCTAGGTCATTTGCTGATGTATTAGGAATAATTCCTAAATTAATGAATTTAGATTTCACACAAAAAGAAATAGAAATTCAAATGTCAGATCATAGTGGAATTGTTGCCAAATCCTACCTTGCTGCAAAAGAAGAATCAGTTGCGGTTATTTTGAATTATTCAGCTGAAACGGCTGAAGTTTTTATTAAATTAATGCACGAAAGAGCAATAGCTTTAGATCACAAAAAAGCTATTGAAATATATCAAGCAACTATAGATTCAGCTAAAAAAGAAAAAGATAGAATCATTTCAATGATGAAAGAGTTAAATCATCAAGTACACAATAATCAAGCAACTTTTGACTACTTAAATAAAAGCTACGAAATCCAAGAAGGTATTATTAATCGAAGTACCGTGAGCTTAGAAGAACAAAAATCTATATTACAGCCTTTACATATGACTTTTGCAAAAAAATGCCTGAGTGAGCATAGTCGGCTTTTATCATTACTACCGCCAATGACAATTGCTCTTCGTGGCGAGCTGGAAAATGATCTAAATTCTCAAACATTTGTTGATGCGTTAAATGATAATATTCAAAGAATGAATGTAGCTTTTGATAGCATATTTGAGAGTAAAGAAGCCTAACAAGGGTTTTCAAGACGGACAAATTACAGTTGGCTATTTGTTCGTGCCTCACTTATTTTAGCCAGCAGCAATTTGCCGCTTAAAACGGCGTTAGTTGCAATCAAATATTCATATGAGGGGCTGCATAATGCCTAAAAAAAGAATAAAAGACATTTCAACAGAAATGGAGCTCCCGTACTTAGTTCATTTTACGCATATATCTAATTTAGAGGGGATTCTTGAAGATGGGCTACTTTCAAGGGATTCTGTTGATAAATTAGAACCTTCAGTAAGAACAAATGACGAATCTCGGCATGATAATAGAACGAATACAATATCACTTTCAATTGCGCATCCAAATGATTTAATGTTCTATAAATATCGAGACGTAGATGCAGATTGGTGCTTAATAATTGTAGATGTAAGTGTTTTGTGGAAAAAAGATAGTTTGTTTTGTAAATACAATGCAGCTGATGCGCGTATGAGTAACTTATCAGATGAGCACTTATCGACTCCTGATTCACTAGTATCTATGTTTGACGAACTTGATGATGTAGAGTCAAGAAGTGATCAATGTCTTAAAAAATTTGATCCAACAGATAAACAAGCAGAAATATTGGTTTTCGACAAAATAGCTCCGAAGTACATTGAAGGTGTCGTATTTTCAAACAGGCAAGTAAAGAAAGAGCATAAAAATATTTTGGGGGATAAAAAAAGTGCAATTCACTCTCCAAATAAAGGCTTGTACGCTACCCGTTTGTATAGAAGGAAATGGCAATAATGGCAGTTCGTCCTGTATTTATACCTGAAACAAGCTCCGTCGGTGTAACCGAAAAAATGCTGGATTTTAAGTGGCATCCAGGGATGTCTGCCACACAAAAGAAAAAATCAGTTATTGAACTACATAATGTTGCAAAAGAAAATGGTCTGAATAATATTCTTGAAATTTCCAGCAAGTCTGAATTAGATTTGGGTATTAAGTTGAGTGCTTTTAACTTATTGATCACAACTAAAAAGCATAACAACAGCTTCACTGTTGAAACTGCATTTCAAGGTAGTAAGGTATTCAAATCTGGCGGACCTTATAGAGATTTATTCGGAATGGATTCTCGAGCTGCTAAAAAAGATATTAGGTTACGGGAATCAGGAAGTTTAATTGGATTTAGTTTTTATTCACATTCATTTCCACTAATCCCAAGAACATATTTCTATGATTGGCTTTATATAAATGCTTTAGTACAGAATTCAGAGTTATCTGAAGCCGTTATGAAATTTAATTGTTTTAGTGATATTGAGTTTAATCCTAAAAAGTCGATAAACTGCCAAGCACATGCAGTTGCTCTTTACATAAGCTTAAGAAATCATGATTTTTTGGACAAAGCATTAGAGAATCCAGATAGTTTTTTGAATTTTTGTCAGGCTCACTACAATAGCCAAGACAGAAATATAGCTATTCAAAATTCAATGTTTTAAACGCAACTAACAACACGCCCTGAGGTGGACAGCAAGCGCTAAAGCTCACTTTCCACCGCAAATTTTAATAGGGTGATCCCTTACTTTTTAATGCAGTTAAGTAAGTTGATTCATCGTAGGGCGTATGTGTTTTCCAGCACCTAAATAGGATTTTTATCCACTTAAATGCCAATGATCTGATGATGGTATTATGAGGTTTTCCTTTGACTTCTTGTTGCCAACTATCATGGCCAAGTAACGATGCTTTAGCCCCAAATAAATAACGCTCAGATAATCCTGCTCATTCTAGAAAGAGTAAAAAAGGTACCCACACTAAATTTTTCAGTAATACCTTCCAAAACGTCAATTAAAACAACACCTAGTCCTCTTTTTATATTCCACGTGAAATACAGTAACGATTGAACCAAAATAGGAACTCAGCTATGGTTTGTTTATCAAAAAAATAAAAAACGAGTTAATCTACAGGCTCGTTATAATTTAAATCTGATAGGTGTTTATGCGTTATATATATTTTTTCTTACTATTATTTTTAAGTGGTTGTGCTTCAGCCCCAAGAGATGCTTTAACTTTTGACCAGGTACAGCTACCTCAACCAAATGAAGAGCAAAGTGTTTTAGTATTCCATAGGTTGTTTACCCCACCAGCGGCATCAGATATGCGTGTAAGTATAAATGATAAAAAAATTGTAGCACTACCAAACAATACTTTCTCTTACATAAAATTACCTGCGGGTAATTACGATTTAAAAATTAGCTGGAGCCCACTCACAGGAGTGTGGAGTAATACAAAACAGCTAATAATTGCACCTAATCAAACTCAATATTTACAATTAAATAGCAGTGTTTATACGGCAATGGGTGTTGAACTAGGTTCGAGTAAACATGATCCATCTAACAAAAAGGCCGCAGAGACCTTGTTAAGAGAGTGCTGTAAATATGTACAAGCTACTGAACTCTAATAGTTGCTTAAACGGACTTCTAATAGTTAGTTTTTTTGTTCGTACCTAGCTTATTGTAACCAGCTATTTTACGCTGTTTAATTGAGGCGTTGAGATTGTAGAATTACTCTTTTTATGAAAACAGCCTGTTTAATGGGTAATACATTTATTACACATTACTTTAAAATGCTTAGAGTTAATTAAAGAAACTAATTAATTGAATCTGGCTGTTAGAGCTATTCTACAGCCTCGTTGTATTGCTAAAGGATTATCGTGAAATATTCTAGGATTGTACTCTTTTCAGTAGGCTTGTATTTATTGCTAATTGCTTTATCAACAATAGCAACAAAGATTGTTGGCTTTGATGAGATGACTCAAAGTACATCATACATTTTTACTCATTACGTCCTCGGATTTGTAACCTCTTTAATCGTGTATTGTTACTTAGGCTATAAGCAAACAGTGAGTCCCTATAAACAAGCCTTTTTAGTTGCGGCGGTTTATTGGTTTATTGATCTAAGTGTCGGTGCCTTACTATACATTTTGTTAAAAATACCAATGGAGCTTTTGATATATTTAATTTCAGCTTTGCTGCATGTTATTGCTGTTTTATTAGGGACATTACTTGGTATTCAATTACGTCTTAAAAGAGTTGAGCATAAATAAACAAATCGTAAAGCAAAACAAAAACAGCCGGTTTTTGCTTTTTCACCCTAATCTTAGATAACAACCTTACGGCCTATTTATTCGGCATAAGTAAAAAAGGAATTTAAATTTGCTATTCGATTGGTTTAGCTCTGAAAAGCCAAATGTTTATTTGGGATCGTTAGCTGTAGCTAATAACAGCCATTTTTCTAAGGTAGAGTCGTTTTTTTATATAACGGGCGATTCACTACAAGATCATATGCACAAGAAGCTTGAAGATATTTTTTGTCTTCACAGCATTTCGTCTATTAAAGAGCCTAAAAAGTCAGATATTGGTTTAGATGTTGTTATAGTTACTTTGCATGGTGGTGATGCATTCACTATAGATTTTGATACAGCTATTATTCCGCTATTTTGGCGACCAAAAGTTAAGTTAGTATCGCGCTTGTATAACATTAAACACAATAAGACGATTAAAACGTTCAGCGTTTCTAAATCTGTTACGTGGCGCGAATTCATAGCTAAAAAATTTAGCTTAAGAGGCTTTTTTCGTTGGGGTCCTTTGTATCATAACGAAGACATGGAAATACTGTTGTATAAAGCATGCTACGAGTTATTAAATAAAATGCGAAAGGTTATTTAACCAGTAGCCAATAAGAATAATTAAAATAAGGTAAAAATACATTTTGCTCTTGGTGAACATTATTACAAACAAAATAGGAACTTAGCTATGG